>NZ_JAFMTQ010000019.1 GCF_026126405.1 Aureitalea sp. L0-47 | reverse complement strand
TGCTAACTGCTAACTGCTAACTGCTAACTGCTAACTGCTAACTGCTAACTGCTAACTGCTAACTGCTAACTGCTAACTGCTAACTGCTAACTGCTCACTGCTCACTGCTCACTGCTCACTGCTCACTGCTCACTGCTCACTGCTCACTGAACTTACTCAAAATTCCGTTGTCGGCCAGCCTCAAAGATAAGGATTCCTGCTGCTACGGATACATTCATGCTGTCGATCTCACCGCGCATGGGAATGATGATATTCTGGTCGCTGTTTTCCAGCCATTTTTCCGAAAGTCCGTCGGCTTCCGTACCAACCACGATAGCAGTGGCATTGGTATAGTCGCAATTGTGATATGGCTTCGATGCCTGAAGAGCCGCAGAAAAGATAGAAATGTTCTTTTTTTTCAGAAATGAAATGATCTCCTCTGTACTTCCTGTTGCTATTTGTCTCGTAAAGAGACAGCCCACACTACTTCGTATGATGTTGGGGTTGTACAGGTCCGTTCTCGGATTTGCGATAATCACCGCGTCCAGGTTGGCTGCGTCCGCGGTTCGAAGCAGCGCACCGATATTTCCGGGTTTTTCAGGGGCTTCGGCTACAAGTATGAGCGGATTATCTCTAAGCTGAAGCGTTTCTAGATTGTGTACTTTGGTTTTCAGTATTGCAATTATTCCCTCGGTGGTCTTTCGGTAGGCCAGTTTCTGATATACCTCGATACTAATGTTAATTAGGTTTTCTGTATCCATTTCCGAAGGAATTTCACCGTAAATTTCAGGACAGATCATTACGGTCTCCATTGAATACCCACCCTTTTGGGCCAATTCGATCTCCCGATTACCCTCTGCAACAAATAGTCCTGTTTTCCTGCGCTCCCGGGACTTATCCAGGAGTTGGATCACCTGCTTTACAAGGGGGTTTTGAAGGCTGGTAATGGATTTGATCATGTGGTAAAGGTACGGAAGTATTTTGTTGCCAAATTATTTACTGAAGGCATGCGATTCCAAAATATTAAACCTTTTATAATTATTTTAGTCTAAGCTATTGGTTTGTTATATTTATCATTCAAACCCGACTTAAATGAATCCTCTCCGTCTGCTTTTAGTAGTATGCTTGCTATATATCTCCTGCAATGAGCAAAAGAGAGATGATCAATCCGTGATTCACGACACAGTTTCTATTTCCGATATAAACAAAACTGCTTTGGACTATCCGGTTTCATTGAAACAGGTCTTCAGAGCGCATGGAAGGATCGATCAATGGATTGATATGCGCAGCCTTACTTTTGACATGTTAAACCAAAACAAAGTTGAAACACATACTATATCGTTAAAGGATCGAAGAACAAAGATCGAAGCCGAGCAATGGGCAATTGGTTTTGATGGGAACGAGGTGTGGAAACTTGAACAATCGCAAAACGCGTATCGAGGTGACCCTGTGTTCTACTATAATCTAATGTTCTATTTCTACGCAATGCCCTTTGTCCTGGCCGATGAAGGTATTATCTATGAAGAATTAAAAGCTACCGAGCTGGAAGGTGAGGTGTTCGAGGGAATTAGGATTAGCTATAACGAAGGAGTTGGTAACTCATCTAAGGACGAATATATTCTCTATTATCATCCCGAAACCCACATGATGACCTGGTTGGCGTATACAGTGACCTATAATGATGATCAGCCCAACAAAGACTGGCGCTATATCAAATACTCCGAATGGCAGGAAGTCAACGGTTTAAAGCTGCCAAAAACCCTCACCTGGTATACAATTCAGGATGGGAAACCCATACAGGCGCGGAATTACCGAAACTTCGAAAATGTTACGCTTTCAGAAACTGAGATCAATGACTCTTTTTTCGAAATGCCTGAGGGTGCTACTAAGGTGATTAGGAATTAATATTTTATTCAGTATAAATTTCCGTAAGAAAATTTGCAAAGGACTTCTTCCAGAAGGTCCAGTCATGTCCTCCATCCATGACCCTGAGTTCATTAGGGACATTGTTTTCAAGAAATAATTGCTGAAGCTTTGATACCACAGGGACGATATTGTAATTGTCGTCATCGCCCACCGACAGGTAGAATTTCGGTTTTTGTTTTTTCTGAAGAAAGGATTCGATTCGACGGGTGTACGAATACGATCGCCATATAGAATCATTGAAATTTCCATCCTTTGCAAAGGCTTCTACTTTCCGGGAGGAGGAAACGGCCGGTGGCAGTGGCTCATAAGCCGCGGGGCTAAGTAATATAACGCTTTCAAATAACTCAGGCCGCCCTAGCGAAAAACGCAATGTCCCATAGCCTCCAGCTGAATTACCTGCGATAATTCTTCGCGTGGGGTTGAGGTTATACAGCTCCTCGAATTCTTGAATAAACTCCTGCAAATAGAAGGTCTCCATGGATTCTACGCTATCCACGTACCATGAATTTCCAGCACTGATACTAACTGCGATTAGTGGAGGAATCGCATCCATTACAAAAAGAGAATCTAGCAATGTAGCGACATTTCCTTCTTCCTCCTGGAACCAGTCGTTATGATCTCCACCATGACCGTGAAGTAAATAGATAATGTGAGATTCCATCTGAATGTTCTTCATCTCACGATGCGTAATATAGAGGTTGTATTGAATCTCTTTTTTGAGAATGTCGGAATAAAGGCTTTCTGAATAAACCTCACTATTAATTTCAGTATCATTATCAGTACACCCAACTATAAAGACAATTAGAAATAGGGCAGACAGGACTTTGTACATGGTGGTGATTAGTTGTTGTAATTAACTTCAATCATGGCATTCACCGATTTCACTATATAGACCCCTGCTTCGGAATCTTCCGTTATATCGACCTCACCCAAAATAGGATTTATCTGTGAATCTTCCGTCATCGGTAGTCGTAGTTCGACGAGCCAGTCGTTTTTAGTTTGAATTAGTTTTATTTTTCCTTCTGAAATGAAAACAGAAACCTCATTATCCCCAATGGGTACATTTTCCAAAGCAGCTACCTTCCAGGTGGACGGCAGCTTTGGTTCTATTACTACCTTTTTATTAGCGGCGTCCGGGCGAATTCCGAAGAATTGTTCCACAATGGGAACGGCATAACTATACACATTCCAGGCCTGGGTCATCATACCGTAATCCGGGGAAACTTCGTAAATACTTCCGGGCAGGGCGTAACTGAAAGAGCGCGTCATACGTTTAAGGTAATTCAGGGCCTTATCAGGCCTTCCGTAGTTATTTTCAGAAACGATCTGTACGCCTGTGGGCAGGGTCATCACTGCACCGGTATAGGAGAATATCTTGCTCCCCTTGAAAGAACCGTCATCAGATCCTGCCGACTCGTCCCTGTCTATCCCCGTCACAAATACACCAAAAGGATTTACATATTTTTCTGCGGTGACCAGGGCTAGCTGTGCTTTATCGTCGGTCGCCAACCCAACTTCCATTGGGGTATTCACCACCCAGTTATGGTGGAGCACAAAAGGCCGCGCTGTAGACGAAGGATTCTTTTTAATGGCCTCTCTTGTTTGTTTCAATTCTTCAACGGCCCAGGGCTTGCCGAGAGTGTCTGCCCTTACAATAGCATCTTCGATAAGATGAAGGGCCTGTTCGTCCGTGCCGATGAAATCTGCGTACGATCTGAACTCCTCACTCCAGAACTCTTCATTTATTTTCTTCTGAATTGCTTCGGCTTTCTCGAAATACTCCTGTGCTAATTTGTAGTCTCCCAGAGCATCAGCTATGTAGGATGCATCCTTGAATGCTTTTTGGGTGTATGCGGCTACATCGATCATCTCGCTGTCGAGTCCGTGGATCTCCATCATCCCGAAACCATCGGGGAATAGGTTTCCATCGGCGTCCTTTTCTGTCATCAGCCAGTTAAGCCCTTTTTTAATCGTTGGGAAATATTTTTGGAGGAATTCCTTGTCACCATTCCATTGATAGATCTTCCAGATAAGGGTTGCGTACTGGGGAGTTTCATTGATGTTCCCGGGATTAAACACTGCCCCGTTGGTAGACATCTCATGTATGATCCGGCCGTTGCCATTTACTGCTTCAGAAACACTGTCCAGCAATTTAATCGTATTGTAAACCGCATCTCTTTGACCGATTGCCATATAGCCTTGCAGTGCGTATTCGCTATCCACTCCGAACCACCAGGGATAATCGGGGATACCGGCACCGATACCAGTACCCACTTCGGGAACAGAACGAACCAGCCAGTCGCAGTTGTACTTCACCCATTCGAATGCTTGTTCAATTTCTTTATCCGGCACGGTGAGTTTCGTTTGCCTTGCCAGGCCTTCATAGCGTTCTTTTTTTGCCCTGATCATTCGGCCATAGTTCGAACTGATTTGCTTATAAGTAGCGTTCAAATCATTTTCTGATTGGTAGGAACCGGCTATAAAGAATGAAATGGTCTTTGTTTCGTTTGCACCTAGAGGCAGCTCGTAATTCAGCAATCCACCCTGACCTTTTCCTTTGTAGTTAGGGGCCATAAAAGCTTCAGTGGTGGCCTTGACATCCGCACCGAATTTCACATACCAGGGATTGCCACCATCCTTAAATGTCATAGTTTCTTCAATGGCGTTATACGTACCTGTATCACTTTCATCATTCATTTCGGTGCGCTCTCCCAGCCAGGTAGGCCGAAGATCAACATTTGCCCGATAACTGATCTTTAAATCTTTAGCGGTGGATTCACTATTGGTAATTGCAACCTGAACCACCAATCCTTGCTTTCCGTCGGGAACAAATTGTGATCGTGTTGCACTAAGGCCTATTTCCTTAAGGTCAAATTCGTGTTGATTCGCGTAGGGAAAATTGGTGAATTTTGAAGCCTTGTTTAAGCGCGTCAGGGTGCTGTCTACCATGATATCGATCTCAAAACCATCCATTAATTTGATTGGATGGTTCCAGATTCCACTCATTTCACCCTGGATATGCCAGCCTAATTCAGGAAAAGATCCGTCCTGCTGTCCTACCATATAAACCCGGTCTCCCGCAGTGACATAGGGTGAAGCCAAATATTCTTTTTTTCCTTCTATGCTGGGACTGTCCTTTAAGATTTCAGCAATGGACAGTTGCTTTTCTTCCTTATTACAGGAAGCAGCAATAAGCAGTATCGCCCCAAAAACCAACAGCTGTTTTTTCATAAGGTGAAGAGTTTAATCAAGGAGCATATTGCCCTGGGTGTATTTAAGGTTGTTTTTCATGGAGTGTATTCGCCATTCCAATTTTGTTCATCGGTATAAACAAAGAGCTTGTTTATACATTCAATGATCTTTTCTCTTTCGGTCATTTCTGAATATTAAGAACTTAAGCAATAAAGATAATTACTTTGGATCATTTTCAGAAAAACTAATAATTCAATAAAAAAGCGGCCCGAAGGCCGCCTTTGCATTTACTTTTATTTACGTGAGTATTTCTCCATATACCGTTGCCATAGCTCGGTTTGGTGGGTTTCAAGGGAAATTTCCCTACCATCGATAAAGGCATGGGAAAGCTGGTTGGTTCGCATATCCAGGGCATCTCCTTCGCTCACAAATAGCGTAGCACTTTTCCCTGTTTCCAGTGTACCGTAGGCGTCATCTATCCCAAGGATTTTGGCGGTATTTCCTGTGATCAATTGCAGAGCTGTCTCCTTATCCATACCCTGACCTACTAGCTGACCCGCATAGAAGGGTAAGTTTCTCGTTTGGAAATTAGACATACTGGCATTCTGCAACCCCACTAATAAACCTCCGTCCACAAGCATTTTAGGTAGTCTGAAAGGTAAATCGTAATCATCATCTGCCCTTAGTGGTAGAGAATGAGTTTGTCGTACTAAAACAGGAATATTGTGTTGTTTTAGGAATGGAATGATCTTATAAGCTTCATAACCACCTACGATAACCACATCCTTCACACCTTCTTCCTTTACCAGGGTCACTGCATCGGTCATTTCTTTTTCTCCCTGGGTGTATATGTATAACTTCTTGCTGCCGTCGAACAATCCCTGCATGGCTTCAAAACCTTCGTTCATTGATTCCTTAGAGCTCATACCATAGGCTTTCGAGTTTCGCAGATAATCTCTTATTTCACTGAGGTTGGAACTGTAGTTCTTATTCGGTTTCCATCCTCTTGGTTCACCCAGCCACCATCTCCCTCTGGAGAAGCTACCCGGCCAGTTCATGTGGATGCCGTCGTCTACTTTAACAGCGGCGTCTTCCCAGTTCCATGCGTCGAATTGCACAATGGATGAGGTCCCTGAGATCCTACCACCTTTTGGGCTTATCTGGCTCAATAGCACCCCATTAGGACGCATACTCTCTACCACACGGCTTTCCGCATTGTAGGCGATAAGCGAACGTATATTTGGGATGAAATTCCCTATCTCATCCTGGTCGTTACTCGCTCTTACGGCATTTACTTCTACCAGTCCCAGCGACTTCCCGGGAGCAATGAACCCCGGATAAACATGTTTTCCAGTGGCATTTATTACTCTTCCTTTCGTGGCTGTTCCTGAACCGCCAATGGCAGTAATAACGCCATCTTCGAATACGATCACGCTGTTCTCGATCACAGAGCCGTTACCTATATGAGCGGCGGCACCTGTTATGGTTATGGCCTCCGATTGAGCCGGGGCCGGTGTCTGTTGCGCGAATGTCTGTAATCCAACACTCACAACTAAGGCTACTAAAATTTGTTTAACTGTTTTCATGGTTGGATTAGTTTATGGTTTCACATTCAAAACGAATCTTGTCTTTTCCTTTCGGAGGTCTCGTTTTTGCGCCTCCGTTTTTTTCTGAAAGCATCATGTTGATAAGCTTGGTGCGTTCAGTTTTGATTGCCTGTCGCTTTGCCTTGTCTTGTTCTATGTCGAAATAAACAGTTCCATCGATGATGGTCTTCTCAGCTTTTGCATATACCGAAAGCGGATGATCGCTCCACAGCACAAGATCGGCGTCTTTACCTTCCTTGATACTTCCGGTTCTGTCGTCAATATGTAGCAATTTAGCCGGATTGATGGTTACCATCTTCCAGGCTTCTTCTTCGCTCATTCCACCATATTTTACACCTTTGGCCGCTTCCTGGTTCAACCTTCGGGACATTTCTGAGTCGTCACTGTTGATGGCAACAGTCACTCCCTGGCTCGCCATGATTGCCGCATTATAAGGAATGGCATCATTCACTTCGTATTTATAAGCCCACCAGTCACTGAAGGTAGAGCCGCCAACACCGTGGGCCGCCATTTTATCTGCAACCTTGTAACCTTCCAATATGTGCGTGAACGTGTTCACCCGGAAATTGAATTTCTCGGCAACTTTCATCAACATATTGATCTCACTCTGTACATAGGAGTGACAACTTATGAAGCGCTCGCCATTCAGTATTTCAACAAGTACTTCCATCTCTTCATCATAGCGGTAGGGTTGTCCACTTTTCTTTTTCGCTTCATATTCTTTGGCACGGTTGAAGTAGTTTACATACAGCTGTTCCACACCCATACGGGTTTGAGGGAATCGCGAATAACTTTCCCAGTTCGATTGTTTCACGTTTTCACCCAGAGCGAATTTGATAAACTTCGGACTGTTGTCGTAGATAAGTTTATCGGCACTCTCACCCCATTTTAGTTTTAAGATAGCAGAACGCCCACCAATTGGATTAGCCGAACCGTGAAGGACCTGTATGGATGTAACACCGCCCGCGAGGTTTCGGTAGATGCCTATATCTTCGGGATCCACAACGTCTTCTATGGATACTTCTGCAGATGAATTCTGCCCCGACTCGTTAATGGACAATGCCGCAATATGAGAATGCTCATCAATAACACCTGCTGTAAGGTGTTTACCTGTGGCATCTACCACCAAAGCACCTGACGCGCTTAGGTTTTTGCCTACCTGAACGATCTTTCCATTTTTAACCAGAACATCTGTATTATTAAGAACTCCTGCATCTTCACCGGTCCATACGGTTGCATTTTTAAACAGCATGTTTTGCGGTCTGGGCTTCGACTTGAATCCGTAGCTCACATTCGGATAGGTAACCGCAACTATTTCAGGAGCTTCATTTTCATCTTTCTTTTCATTCTTTTCTGAAGGGTCTGCCTCGCCGGTTCTGGATGCGCTAAATCTAGTCTCTACTCCGCTAGGCAAAACCATTTTTCCTGAGAAAGAGCTTCCCTCCGAGGGAATAACTGCATTAGTGCGATACGATTCTCCCTTTTCATCATCCTTAAAGGACAAGGTGAGCCAGTTATCTTTATACTCGAGTTTGGCTGGAAATTTTTTCTCTCCCAGTTTCACTTCTGCCTTAGGTTTAGAAGCTTCCCCGGACAAGGTCAATTCATAGGTCTTTCCTCCGCCATTTAAATTGTACTTTCCACGAATGTCCTTCTGGGTCATGTTATTGATCACATGTTTACGTCCCTGAACCCAGTTCTCGTAGAGCGTTGTCTCTTTTTCAAAAACAGGTCCCGAGGTAATCAGGAAGTTGGCGTACTTTCCTTTTTCTAATGTGCCTATTTCGTCACTTTTTCCCAGTATTGCTGCCGGCACGGTAGTTAGCGCCTCTAGTGCTTTTGTCTTGTCGTAGCCGTATTCGAATGCCTTCATTAACTTCCCTTTGAAGGCTGAAGGTGACTTCAATTCAAAAGTAGTTAATGCGAAATTCACACCTTTATCCGTCAGGGCCTTAGGATTGCCCGGCGCCTGGTTCCAGTTACGCATATCTTCAAGAGAAATATATTTTGTCGCAAACGGATCACTTACATCGTACGCATCGGGAAAATTGATAGGAATGATGTAATTCGCATTCGTCGCTTTGATCTCGTCTATTAGTTCATACTCATCTCCACCACCAACGATGATGTAGTTGCGATTGAACTGATCACTGATCTTATCGGCTCTTAAATTGTTGCCTTTGTCACCCGCCTCTATGATTGCGGGGAGTCCTTTGTTGGCCAATAGAGCTTCCAAAGACCTGTCCCGGGTAGTAGAGTTGCCTTTTTCGTACCAATCCAAATCCCAGTGAAGCTGACGAAGTAGCGCCAAGGAACCCATAAGGGAAGAAGGGTATGACTGTCGGCTGGTAACACTTTTATCGAACGAAAAGAATTGAGCGGAAGCATCGTCCAGGATGCGTGTTGCGGCGTCGTCTTCATCGTTCAGCGCTACAAGAACTCCTGTTCCCCTGGCAATTCCATCCATTACGTGAGTATTCAGAACTCCAAATCCGGCCTTTCGGAAATCACCGGCTTTCTTCTTATCGTATTTGAACTTAGAAATGGCCTGCTGCTCCGACTTGATATGGTCGTTCCAGTAGAATCCTTCTCGGGAAGGATCATACTGAGGTGACCTACCCCGGCCTTCAGCTCGTTTTGGTTTTTCGACTCCAAAGCCCGTGTACGCATCTATGAAAGAAGGATAAATGTATTTACCATCAAGGTTGGTGGTCACGGCATTGCCGGGAATTCTAACCGATTTACCAGCAGCAACTACTTTTCCATCCCGGATGAGTAAGGTTCCATTCTCTATTTTCTGAGATGGAGTAATGTAAATTGTGGCATTTGTAAATGCAGTGAAGTTGGTATTTTTCTCTTTTACCCCGTCATTTTTGGGAAAATATTCCTGTGCGTGAACAAAAGTAAAAGCGAAGAACACCACTAAGAATAGATAGTGTTTTTTCATTTGGTTGATTTATTAAAGAAGCTAAAGATAAGGAAGCGATATCGCAAGTATTGAATTCTTAACCTTCCTTTAACAGCCGAAAACCCCTAGAACCGACGGTCTTCGAAGTAGTTCACCACCAGGGCCACCATATAGCTGTAACTCATGATCCCTTTGGATTGGTTATTTGCTTTCAGAAACTGGTCCCAAAAACCCTTGGATATATTTTCAAAGGGATTTTCGTAGCTCAGCCAGAAATCCCGCATTTCTTTATAGCTCGCCAATATCCCCGGATTAATAGTCTCAATCAATTGGTGATAAGTGTCAATATCCCTTCTCGCTATCTCGTTCACACAGTATCGAAGCGCAAAAATATATCCACTGTACTGTATGTAGGGATCACTATTATTAATTGTGGCAAGGGTAGCAATGAAATTTGCCTCATTCTCAGCGGCAAAGCCAATTTGGTGAGCCTCTTCATGGCAACTTACAACAGGGAATTTGTAGGTTTTAATGAGGTTGTTCACCTGTGCTTCTCCCGAAAAAGGGTTGTAGTATCCGCTGTATCCCATGTAAGTGAGCCCCAGGCTCCAACCACTTTTTTTAAGGCTTTTCGGACTGTACGCCAGATCCGGGTATTGTTTTGAAAGAGTCTCATAGCCATCCAGGGATTTTTTAAAGATCTCCTTTTGAGAATAAGGCAGGTCGATTTTCACACTATCTGCGTAACCAAGCTCACGGTGCATGTTGTTCGACTTTGTAATTAGTCGTTTCGTTGTTTCAATCAATTGCTCTGTGGTATAGTCGTAGTCCAGATCTAATGTCTTGTGTAAAGGCTGTCTGTAATAATTGAGTCCCCAGAGTATATGGAACATGAAATAAACTATGGATACGGTAGCAACTATATCAATTAGGAAACGGACGGGCTCTGTCCATAATCGTCTGAAATTCTTTATCAGCCAACGAATCGCCATTATACCTATTAGCAAGTAGAACAGATCCCCCAGGGAAAAGGGGATCCATCCAAAAAGGTATCGGGATGCTTTGGAAAGGATTGGATAAAACCCTCTGCTATAATAGGTTTCTACAAACTCAGGGAAGAATTTCAACAACTGGAGCAGCAGTATTTGAGCTGGCAGCAGTAGGGCGAGTATGAGTCTTGTCCTCTTTTTGGGCATGTGCCAAACATACAAAGAATTCTTGTATCTAATATTTTTTCTCCCCTTCTGAAAACCTTAAATTTGAAGTGTAAATTATACTGAAATGAACGAAGCTATACGCCAACTCGAACCCAAGGAAGTTTGGTCTTATTTTGCCGATCTCAACGCGGTTCCCAGACCTTCCAAGAAGGAAGAAAGAGTAATTGCCTTTATGAAGGAATTTGGAGAAAATCTGAATCTTGAAACTGTTGTCGATCACATCGGAAATGTGATCATCCGAAAGCCGGCAACTCCAGGTATGGAGAACCGAAAAGCCATCGTCATGCAGTCGCACCTCGACATGGTACATCAGAAGAACAACGATACGGAATTCGATTTTGATACCCAGGGAATACAGATGTTGATCGACGGCGATTGGGTGAGAGCCAACGGCACAACGCTGGGAGCGGACAACGGCCTGGGTGTTGCAACCATTATGGCAGTCCTGGCAAGTGATTCTATTCCACACCCGGATCTGGAAGCTCTTTTTACCATTGATGAAGAAACCGGAATGACAGGCGCTATGGAATTGCAGGGAGGTGTGCTGAAAGGAGAGATCCTACTTAACCTCGATACTGAAGAAGATGACGAAATAGGTGTGGGTTGCGCTGGTGGTGTTGATGTTACTGCCAGAGGCACCTACCAAAGTGTGGCTGCTCCTGGGAATTCGAAAGGATACACCATCAAAGTAAAAGGCCTTCAGGGTGGTCACAGTGGTATGGATATCGACAAAGGGCTGGGAAATGCTAATAAGATGATGAACCGTCTGCTTTATACCACTGCCAATTACATGGAACTTTCAGAGATCAAAGGTGGAAGCCTTAGAAACGCGATACCCCGGGAGAGTCTTGCTGTTGTGGTGGTTCCCAATGATGCTGAAGAAGGTTTCCTCTCTACTTTCAATACTATGAAGGAGGCAATTCTGAATGAATACAAATTGCTGGAGCAGGAGCTTTCAATAGCAACTGTGGAAACAGCAGTACCTTCGGCGGTGATGTCTTCCGAAGATAAAATGAAATTGCTTCGAAGTTTGCACACGGCGGATAACGGAGTGTTCAGAATGAGCCCCGCTATAGCCGATCTAGTTGAAACTTCAAACAACATTGCCAAGGTGATGGTTTCCGAAGGAAAAATACAGATTGACAACTTAACACGATCCTCAGTAGAATCTTCAAAGTTCGACCAGGCAGAATCCTTACGAGCTGCCTTTGAGCTCTCCGGCTATGAAGTGTCCTTTACAGGTTCGTATCCGGGTTGGGCACCAAACATGGATAGCCCCATTCTGAAAGTAATGGACAAACTTTACGAAGAGATGAACGGTGAAAAGGCTAATGTAGCAGCATGTCACGCAGGATTAGAATGTGGTATCCTGGGCCAGAATTACCCGGGAATGGATATGATCTCATTTGGTCCAACCATCAAGGGAGCTCACTCGCCAGATGAAAGAGCCAGTATTTCTTCCACACATAAATTCTGGAAGTTCGTCCTCGAGATCTTGGAGAACATTCCCGAAAAGGTTTCATAAAAGAAAAAGCCCGGTTGAACCGGGCTTTTATTTATTCGTTTGTTTCGTTTGGAAGTAACTCCAATTCGAAGATCAAGTCTGTGTTTGGCGGGATTATTGGCCTGTTGCCAGCTTCTCCGTATCCAAGGTGTGAAGGGATGAAAACTGTAATTTTATCACCTACACGTAACAGCTGTAATGCCTCTCTGAATCCAGGGATAAGACGTGGATCATTAGTGTTGGTGACTATAGGAGTGTATTGACCTCTGTCTCTCTTACCCGGATTTACATTTTGATATAATTCCGCAACTTCCATATAGCTCGTATTGAACATCTGCCCGTTAGTGAAGTAACCAGTATAATTGATCAACATGTCTTCACCATCTTTCGGTTTTGGACCCTCGCCTCTTACCTGGAACAAATATTGAAGTCCGGTTTCTGAAGTTTCAGCTTCCTGCTTCATATTTACAAAGGAAACGGCTTTATCAATCGCCAGTCTCTCCAGTTTCTTGCGAGCTTCTTCTCTTTCAGCTTCGACCCGTCGCATCTCTTCAGCAAAGGCGATAACTGAAACATTACCTCTCTTGATAATATTTACCTCTTGCATTACTACATCGTCAACGGGTTTATCACCTGGCTTAGTAGTTGGAGTTACACCAATAGTGTCCACAATCTCTTGTCCTAAGACGATTTCACCAAAAACTGTGTGTTTATTATCCAGCCAGGGTGTTTCTTTAAGAGTAATAAAGAATTGACTCCCGTTTGTTTCGGGACCCGAATTAGCCATGGAAAGTATTCCTTTGCGATCGTGTTTTAGGCTATCCACGAATTCGTCCGGAAAACGATAACCAGGACTACCGGACCCATCACCATTAGGATCACCACCCTGGATCATGAAATCCTTGATCACTCTGTGAAAGATAAGCCCGTTGAAATAAGGCTTGCCCAGATAAACGGAGTCTACTAAATCGTTGGTACCTTCGGCGAGTGTGACAAAATTGGCAGTGGTAATTGGCGTTTGTTCGTTGTAGAGCTTTGCAACAAAAGTTCCTTTATTCGTTACGAATTCTGCATAAACACCTTCCGGAAGATCCGGATACTTATCCTCACATGCAGTTGTTACGACCAAAGCTAATGCAAGGACCAATAACAGGGAAAGTTTCTTCATTTTAAATATAGATTTATTGTGATTGTTGAATTGATTTCAGAGTAACAGTACTTTGGATGGGAACATTAGTACCCAATTTATCTTGTAATCCGTAGTAACCATATGCCTTATAGGACGGAAACAGGAACGTAACCTGTTCACCTACCTTCATAAGTTTAACCCCATCCCTTAACCCGGAGATCAGATCCTGGTTGGATTGGTCTATTTTATAGATTTGCAAACCGGTTTCACTTTCGGTGAGTATGGAGGTGCCTTCTAATGATCTTACATCGTATGTAAAGGTCACGATATCACCGTATTCAGGTGTTGGGATGTCAAGGCTGTCTTTGATATTGTAATAGTACCAGAATCCACTGGGAGACGATAAGTACTCCTGCTCGGGATTGGCCTCCATGATGGTAGCGATTCGCTCTTCTTCTTTTTTGTAAAGAACCTTGTTTCTTTCTGCAGACTGCTTAATGAAGCTTCCGGAACTTTGCTGAACCGGCCTGCGTGCTTCCGGTGTTTTACAGGAAACAAGCGCAAAAATCCCTGTCGCGATGATTAGTAAAGATCTAGGATTCATGGGAAAGCTCATTTTTATGGGACGGCAATATACTAATAAAATAGCGAATAGTTTTCGCTAAAGAGTCTGTGGAGCGGCCACCCGCGGCATTTGTATGTCCACCTCCATTGAAATATTTCCTGGCGAATTCATTCACCGAGAAATCACCTTTACTCCTGAAAGAGATCTTGATTATCTTCTCCTGTTTGTTTTCAATGAATATGACGGCAAAAACCACCCCGGCTAAGGACAGGGCGTAATTCACAAATCCTTCTGTGTCGCCCTTCCGGAAGTTGTGATCGTCCAACTCCTTTTGAGATAAGGTAATGTAGGCTGCTCTAAATTCCGGTAAGATCTTCATATTCCGAAGCGCCACACCAAGCAGTGCCAGACGATCCGGAGTATTGGTATCATAAATATTCTGATGTATTTCTGAATTTTTTGCGCCACATTCGATCAGTTTTGCTATAACCTTGTGAGTGGTGGCGGTGGTAGCCGGAAAACGAAATGAGCCGGTGTCCGTCATTATCCCGGTGTATAATTGTGTAGAAACTTCCGAAGTAATCAGTTGATCCGCATCCAATGCCTTCAGAAAGTGATATACCATCTCACAAGTGGAACTCATACTGGTATCACTGTACTGAACTACTGCAAAATCGTCCGGTTGTTGATGGTGGTCAATAAGGATGAAGTCGGCAGAAGCATTTTCAAGAGCCTCTTCCATTTCGCCTGTACGATTCAGGGCATTAAAATCAAGAGTGCATATTATTTCGGCCGAAGCTATTAGTGCATTGCTCGAATCCACATTCTTGTCGTAAATTAAAATACTTTCCCAATCCGGGAGCCATTTCAGAAAATTTGGGAAGTCGTTCGGCATGATCACCTGTGGATGGTGTCCCATGGTTTTCAACACCTTCGCGAGCGCCAGGCAAGAACCAACGGCATCTCCGTCGGGATTCTTGTGACCCACAACAACAATTTTCTTAGGGACAGCGAGAAGCTGCCTGACTTTGGCAGTGGTGGCCTCATTCATAGGCGGCTAAGATACAATTTCTTAATACGAATTTCATGTCCAATTTCCTTAAATTTGACCTAAACTTAATCGCTGATCTTATGAAAGCCATCGCCACCATTTTTTCCTTGTTTCTGTTGCTATCCTGTGCTGAAAAACAAGAAGTAAACTCTGCTGAGAATTTAAATAACGACCAGGAATTGAACCAAGCTGCGGATTACGTAATGGTATTCGCCAGTTGTAATCACCAGGATAGGCCGCAACCACTATGGCAGCCCATTTTAGAGGTGTCACCTGATATGTTTGTTTGGGGAGGGGACAATGTGTATGCGGATACCGATGACATGGCTAAAATGAAGTCCGACTACGAAAAGGTGAAGTCGAATGAATTTTATACTGAGATAGCGGCGCAGGCCGAGATCGAAGGGACGTGGGATGATCATGATTATGGAAAGAATGATGCCGGAGCGGAATGGGAAAAGAAAGACGAAGCCAAGAACATCCTGCTCGACTTCCTGGATGTTTCGAATGATGACCCGAGGAGAAGCAGGGAAGGGGTGTACTATTCCAGAATTATCGATACCGAGAATGGTAGTATCAAACTAATTTCGCTGGATACGCGATACTTCCGAACTGAATTAAATAATAGTGATACCAAAGGACGCCGATACGACGATTGGCCCCTGGACCACCGAGGGACTATGCTGGGAGAGACACAATGGAACTGGTTGGAGAAGGAACTTGAAGATGACTCAGCAGATTTTACCGTTATAATAAGTAGTATTCAATTTCTAAGTAAAGAACACGGCTGGGAGAAATGGATGAATTTCCCTGGCGAAGTAGAAAAAATGAGGTCTATGCTGAAGGATGCTAAGGCAAAAAATATTATGATCCTGAGCGGAGACAGGCATATGGCAGAGATCTCTGTAGATAAAGACGCGGGATTGGGCTATCCTCTGGTGGATTTTACCACTAGCGGGATGACGCATACCTGGCCGCATTTCAGTACGGAAGGAAACGAATATCGGGTAAGTAACATCATAAAACGACTCAACTTCGGGGTGTTGTTCTTCGACTTTGAAAAAAATTCGGTAACCTTCGAAATAAGAGGGGAAGATAACTTTATTTTCGAACGTTTCACCCAGCAATATTAAATGAACGTTAATTGCTTGGTTTCTGTTTTCAAATGGCTATTTTTGCACAAAATTTTAACACACAGATGAGAACAAACAGAACGTTTACCATGATCAAGCCCGATGCCGTTGAAAAAGGCCATATCGGTGCGATACTTGAAAAGATCAATTCCGCGGGATTCCGTATAGCAGCTATGAAGCTTACGCATATGACGACGGCAGATGCTAAAGAGTTCTATGCCATCCACAAAGAGCGTCCGTTCTTCGGGGAATTGGTAGAATATATGACCAGAGGTCCTATCGTTGCAGCCATCCTGGAGAAAGACAACGCGGTGGAGGATTTCAGAACTTTGATCGGTGCTACCAATCCTGCCGATGCAGCTGAAGGAACTATCCGTAAATTATACGCAGCTTCTATAGGTGAGAATGCTATCCATGGAAGCGACAGCGACGAGAATGCTGCCATCGAAGGTGCATTCCACTTCTCAGGGCGCGATACTTTTTAATAAGTAGAAATTATATAAATTAAAAACGCCTTTCAATCGAAAGGCGTTTTTTTTATCGCAAGACTATTTTTTTGATGAGGTCCTTGCCCAGTTCATCATTAACCAGCTTGATGATCTTTTCTTTTCCATAGCTTAATTCTTCACGTAAAACAGAAGAGGTTAAATTAACGTGCAGCGTTTCTCTGTCTAATTTCACAGCAGTGGTATACTTTGAAATAGCCTCACCCATCACCGAATGCCAGGCCTCCTGTACAGACACCTTGTCGAGACCAGTTTGTAGCCTGTTGGCCTGGATGAATTCCTTTAAAACCTCACCCAGGGAAGTATTTTCACCTTGTCGTTTTGGCATAGGGTAAAGGTAGGGGAAAAGTTTTGTTTAACGATGGGAAATAGACATCAGGCTGCTTAATTCCATCCTCTTTTTTTGAAGTTTTCTTCAATGACCCGCTGTAGTATTTCAGGTTCCGCACTACCAATTAGTACCGTTTTGTTTTTTCCTTTCGACAAAAATTTTACTTCCACCGCCTTAGATCCCTGAATATTATATAACATGCCTTTAGGAGTTATCCTGATTCCATATCCATAATACCATGGAGTTCTTATAAGCTGCGTACCGAGAAGTTCATCAATGGTAAATTTGAAGCGTATCAACCCAATGCCATAAGTCACCTTAACAGAAGCCCGGTCAACTTCAATAGTAAGTTTGTAAAACAGCGCAATAGCAAATAACAGAACTGCAGAGATAATGATATATGGGGTCAATGGCAGCGGGTTGTCTCCCCATTGATTCGCATAAGCGAAATACAACATGATTAAGATCGGGCCAAGTAGTAACACTATTAGCCATCCGGTTTGTGACTTCTTATAATTCATACGATCATTAATACAATAGATTACAGAATAAAGATAGTGAGTTGGAGAATAATTTCCTTTACCAGAAATTACTTTTCCATCGCCAAAGCCTTACGTTCGTCAGGCATTTTTTCTATGGCATACCTTAGTGCTGTGCGTGGCATTTCATCTTTATGTTGTATTACAAAGTCGAATATTTCCTGCTGCTGTGACTTACTGGCCTCCTTGAGCATCCAGCCATAACCTTTCTGAACCAGATCGTCTTCATCTGTGAGCAAAATACTTGCAATTTCCAGGATATCGGGTAGAAACTTCCCTCGCCTGGCGGGTGCTACCAGAGATACTGCGGCCGCCCTGCGCATCCATCTATTTTCCGAAGAAGTCCAACTCTTTAACTCCTGAATAGTTTCAGGAAATCTATCTATTAAATATCCTATACTTTTTGTGCAAAAGGTGTCGCAACTGGCCCAGTTGGTAATATACATGTCTATCCATCGCTTGAAGATGTGAATGTCGGATATCTCATACTTGCGTTTTACGAAAAATGTCCAATCTGCCGCTATTATTGCTTCTTCATTGTAACCTGACTGAAACAAAGATTCGCATATCGCAAAGATCTCCTGCTTATTTGTTGAATTGAATATTTTGAAAGCTGATTTGGCAATACTGTGAACTGCGGGGTTTCGCACACCATAGCACTTGATCTCGTCCTTAAAGAATCGCTGACTATTATTTTTGGTTTCTGAAGAAGCCTCCTCATTCAACCGACGGCGAATTTCAGAAATAATCTCTTCCATTATTCGGATAAGGAAAAACCCTTGAATTTAGCGTAGGTATAGATCTTACCGTCTTTGTTCCGAACCACTAGCAGGCTGTCACGAGCCTCTAACACACTTTCCTTCCAATTATCGTAAGGCGTGGTGTAATACACGTTCAGGCTATCATTCTCTATTTTTAGTTTGAAACGTTCCGCAGATTCACTGGTTGTAAATCCACCGTCTAACCTTGGCTGTACTTTTTTCCGAACCCCCGAATCGCCGGTGAGTTCAATGAAATCGATGGTGTTGCTCATCTGAAATTGTCGCTCGGCTCCATCAGGCATTTCAACTTTTTCAATGACCCAGTATCCGGCTAATTTAGTTTTCATCTCTTCGGGGTTTTGCCCACAGGAGAGGAGAAATGAAAGGACGATCAATACTAATAGTTTCTTCATAAAAATTAAGTTTTGCATTGGTTCTCGATACAATCCACCACTGGCAGATCACTCGAACAGACAACTATCGTACTAAAATACCAACATACTAATATACTAACCACTATAGTCTGAACATCTTATACGATTGATGTACCTCTTTAACAACAGCTTCTGTTCGCTCCGGGTGGGTGTCGCTGATAAATAGTTGTCCGAAATTCTCTTCGTCCACGAGTCTAATGATCTGCCCAACCCGCTGTTCGTCCAGCTTGTCGAAAATATCGTCCAGTAACAGAATCGGTTGCACACCGCTGTGTCTTTTCAGAAAATCGAATTGTGCCAATTTTAGTGCGATGAGGTAACTTTTTTGCTGTCCCTGGGACCCGAATTTCTTCACGGGATGGCCTTCGATCTGGAACAACAGGTCGTCCTTGTGAATCCCAAAATTGGTATACTGGGTGATCCTGTCCTTGTTGATATTCTCATCGAGCAATTGCTTGAGGCCGGATTCGTCCAACTGACTCTTATACACCAGGTCAACTTCCTCTTTTTGTTTGCTGATGGTTTCGTAACGCTTAAGGAAGATAGGGGTGAACTCTTCGAGGAACGCCTTTCTTTTTTCGTGAATTGGTGTTGCCAGGGCATCCATTTGCTCATTGTAAATATCGAGGGTATCCTGGTTGTGAGTATTGTTCGCAGCAAAGTATTTCAACAGGGAATTTCGCTGTGCTAGGACTTTATTGTAAGTAATCAGGTCACGTAGATACTGTGCATCACCCTGGGAGATCACGCCATCCATAAATTTCCTGCGGGTTTCACTTCCTTCAATAATGAGGTCTCGGTCTGCGGGTGAAATGATCACCACAGGCAAAAATCCAATATGTTCGCTAAAGCGCTCATAGGCCTTACCATTTCGTTTGATCATCTTCTTTTGCCCTTTTTTCGCACTCACCACGATCTTTTCATCTTTTTCATCTTTTTCGTAAAGGCCTTCTATAACGAAGAAGTCGGTACCATGTCTAATATTCTGACTTGTAATAGGATTGAAGTAACTTTTTCCGAAGGAAAGATGATAAATAGCATCAAGTACGTTGGTCTTCCCAATACCATTATTCCCCACAAAACAGTTGATTCTAGGGTCGAAGTCGAAGGCTTCCGACTCGAAATTTTTGTAGTTCAATAAGGTCAAAGACTGTAAGATCATAAATCTGAGCGCGTTGCGAATATTTTAGAAAGTCGCTTTCAGGCCAAAGAAATTGGGAAAACTGGCTGCAAATTATTGAAAAATAAGCACTTTTTTCACTTTAAATTTCTAATAAAAATTATATTTTTGCCCCTCAGAAAAAAGATATTATGGCAACGTACAAGAAACGAGGGTACAAACCAAAAACCAAAGTTGAGCGGGAGGCGAAGATAGAGGAAGGAAGCACAACGGCAGAGGTGTTCAAAACGCTGGACACTGGTGCATCCAAAACGGAGGCTTGGGTTGAGAAGAATCAGAAGTACATTTTGGGGGTTGTTGGAGCCATCGCTATTTGTGTATTGGGATATATTGGTTACGAGCAATTTATCCAGGAACCAAAGGAGGCGGAAGCTGCCAACGAGATCTTCCAGGCACAACAATATTATGAGCAGGCAATGAATGCTACTGCGTCCGACTCGTTGTATAACCTTGCTTTGAATGGGGGAGAAGGGAAGTATGGTTTTCTTGATATCATCGATAACTACGGAGGAACCAGTGCCGGTAACAGGGCAAAGTACTATGCAGGAATGGCTTACCTGAATCTCAATGATTACCAGAATGCCATTAACTACCTGGACGGGTATAAAGGAAAAGACGAATTGACAGGCCCACTTGCCAAAGGGGCTATAGGTGATGCTTTTGTTCAGTTGAATCAAAACGATGAAGCTCTGAAATACTACGAAGAAGCGGCTACGATGAGTGCTAATGGAGTTACGGCTCCTCGTTTTCTTCTGAAAGCCGGAATCATCGCACTTAAATTAAATAAGCCCGATGTGGCTTTGAAGCACTTCAAAACAATCGAGGACAACCACCCGGATGCACCTGAAGCGGCTCGAGCCGAGATCTATGTTGGTCAGGCAGAGGCAATGCAATAGCAATGGCTACTGAAAATAAAAATTTATCATCTTACGATAACACAGAAATCCCAAACGCGAAAAACTTTCGGTTTGGGATTGTTGTTTCTGAATGGAATTCGGATATCACCCAGGGGATGTTCCAGGGAGCCTTCGATGCCATCATCGATTGTGGTGGAATAAAAGAAAACATCGTTCGGTGGAATGTTCCGGGAAGTTTCGAATTGGTATACGGATGCAAGAAAATGACCGAAGCCTACGAAATGCTGGATGCCGTAATTGCCATTGGATCTGTGATCCAGGGTGAGACCAAACACTTTGATTACGTTTGTGAAGCTGTATCCCAGGGAATCAAAGACTTGAACGTTCAGGGAGATATTCCGGTCATCTTTTGTGTGCTTACCGACAACACCATGCAGCAAGCCATAGACCGCAGTGGTGGAAAGCATGGTAACAAAGGTACCGAGGCGGCCATAGCAGCCATAAAAATGGCGCAACTCAGGAAGGACGCCAGATTCTGATCTTTACTTCTACTTTCTGAGCCCGACTGACAAACAATTTACGGTACGGTAATTGTTGATAAGAAGCCGTATATTGAAGGTTAAAAACTTCAGGTTTTTAAGTACCTTTGACCTAATTCCGTTCCTATGAAAATCAGTTTTCTAAAACGCGTTAAGCCCAATAATCGATACAATTATACACCTCGGTATTACAAAGGAAAGGACGAGGATACCACTCCGTATGAGTTTGGTACGAAGTTCGACAAGTTTGCTGACACCTATAATAAAAACGATTTTGGTGCGCATTGGCGGGATGCGAGGAAAGATATGAGGAGTCGGAGAAATTTCCAGCTCAACCGTACTGTTTTGATCATTGTTATGGTACTCGTATTTATTTTCCTCTGGATTATTGATTTCGACCTATCAATTTTTACACAGTAACTGTCGATGCCAGACATTATTCAGCTTTTACCGGATCATGTTGCTAACCAGATTGCAGCGGGAGAGGTGGTTCAACGCCCTGCTTCCGTAGTGAAGGAACTGCTGGAAAACTCCATTGATTCTGGTGCTACAAAGATCAATCTCGTTGTAAAAGATGCCGGAAAAACTCTTATCCAGGTTACCGATAATGGTTGTGGGATGAGCACTACGGATGCCCGGTTAAGTTTTGAACGGCATGCAACTTCCAAGATAAAATCGGCAGAGGATCTTTTCAATTTACACACCAAAGGTTTCAGGGGGGAAGCACTGGCATCCATTGCGGCCATTGCCCACGTAGAACTCAAAACCAGGACCGAGCAGGCAGAAGTAGGAACAAGGATCTCAATTGAGGGGAGTTCGGTGGTATCCCAGGATCCTGAAGTAGTTCCGGTAGGCACTACAATTTCAGTAAAAAATCTTTTCTATAATATCCCGGCTAGGCGAAACTTCCTTAAGAGTAATCCTGTTGAGACGCGTCATATCATTGATGAATTTCACAGAGTGGCCCTCGCACATCCGCAGGTTTCCTTCCACATGACCCACAACGGCAGCACCGTATTCAATTTACCGGAAAGCAACATACGCCAGCGCATTGTAAATATCTTTGGAAGTAAAGCAAACGAAAAACTCGTGCCAGTTTCGGAAGAAACCGAGATTGTTAAAGTGAGTGGTTTCGCATTGAAGCCTCAATTTGCGCGTAAAAGCAGGGGAGAACAGTTTTTCTTTGTAAACGATCGTTTTATTAAGAGTCCTTATCTGCACCATGCGGTGAATTCGGCCTTTGAAGGTTTGATCAAAGATGGTATGCATCCCGGATACTTTCTTTTCCTGGAAGTAGAACCTACTTCAATCGATATCAACATACACCCCACCAAAACCGAGATAAAATTTGACGATGAGCACGCCATATATGCCATGCTCAGGGCTACGGTTAAGCATAGCCTGGGGCAATTCAGTGTGGCACCCGTGCTCGATTTCGACAAGGATAGTAGTTTCGACACACCTTATGAGTACAGTAAAAAGTCGCCCGTGGCGCCAACCATAGAGGTTGATCAGGATTTTAATCCATTCAAATCGGGTGGAGGAAAAGGAGCCGGGGGATATACGAAATTCAAGGATAAATCGGCTAATTGGGAGTCGCTCTATGTAGGTTTGAAAGATGAATTTAGAACCATGCCTTCGGGAGTGGACGCCACCGAGATAGAATTCGAAAGTGAGGAAGTTAGCGGTCGTCTTTTCGATACTAATGAAACGGAAAAAGGGCAATTCAGCTTTCAGCTTCAGAATAAATACATCTTAAGTCCGATAAAAAGTGGTTTGATGGTAATTCATCAGCACCTGGCCCATCAGCGTATTTTGTACGAGGAATTCCTTCAGAATATAACCGTAAAGGAAGCCGTGAGTCAGCAACTGTTGTTTCCATTGGAGCTGGAATTCAGCAAACCGGACATGGACGTGCTATCCAAAGTTCGTGAAGCACTGGAGAATACCGGTTTTCAGTTCGATATTTTTTCAGAAGAGAAACTAACCATCGCTGGTACACCCGTAGCACTTAAGCACGGAGACATTGGAGAACTCCTGGAACAACTCATCGCTGATATTAAAAACGAGGTTCCTGATGCCAGTTTTAGTATGAACGACCTGCTAGCAAAAAGTATGGCCCGTGGAATGGCGGTAAGAACCGGGACAGTTCTAAATATAGAGGAAAGAGAACATCTTGTGAATAGATTATTCGCTTGCAAGGAACCCAGTGTCTCTCCCGACAATACTCCTGTAGTAGTTACGTTGGATGTTAACGACCTGGATAAACGATTTAAGTAGATGGGAAGAATTTCGGAAACTATAAAAGTACTTATCGTTATCAATGCGCTGTTTTTTATTGGCACATTGATGAATGAAGAAGTCTCTTTCAGGCTTTTCTCATTATACTATTTTGAGAATCCTAATTTCCAGTTATGGCAGCCGGTTACTCACATGTTCATGCATGGTGGTTTTATGCATATACTGTTTAACATGTATGCTCTATGGGCCTTTGGAACTCCTTTGGAAATGCGCTGGGGCAGGAAAAAATTCCTGTTCTTCTATTTTTCAGCAGGATTGGGAGCAGCATTGATCCATACACTAGTGAATTACTACAATGTTACGTCGGTATCGGATGCCTTGTTGCAGGGAGGATGGAGCCCGGCCGAAATAGCCGGCTATCTTAATTTCGGAGAGGGTGGAAGCCGGGCCGTACTTGAAACTGTTCCAATGGATTCAATTACCAAAATGGCGTCAAGTTTCCATACACCTGCTGTAGGAGCTTCCGGGGCAATCTACGGGATACTCGTAGCCTTTGCCATTATGTTTCCAAACATTGAACTCATGCTTATTTTCCTTCCGGTTCCAATAAAAGCCAAATATTTTGTACCCGGATTGATCGCAATGGACCTTATATTTGGTATTACCGGTACGCAAATGGGTATTGCTCACTGGGCGCACATAGGAGGGGCGATCTTTGGATTTATTATGGCGTGGTATTGGAAAAAGAATAGTTTCGACAACACAAGACTTTATTAGGAATGGCAGCCACTTCCCTTACATATAAATACAGAACAGCGGATATGCTGATGAAGCTTATCATCATCAACGCCATCCTCTTCCTGGCATTTCGGTTGGTGAGTTTTTTCATGCAAGCGGATATTCAATATATCACGTCCTGGCTCACTCTTCCTGATGATGTATCGGAATTCGTGACACAGCCCTGGTCATTCTTTACCTACGGTTTTATCCACTTCGGAGTATTCCACATTTTATTCAATATGATCTTCCTCTATGTTTTCGGAAAGATGATCTTAAATTTATTTTCTGAAAAAAAATTGCTCACCATCTATTTGCTGGGAGCCTTTTCAGGAGGGCTGCTATACGTGCTTTCATATAATATTTTCCCGGTATTCGAACGACATGGATATCTTTTAGGAGCATCAGGTGCCGTTATGGCGATAATAGCCTTCATGGCTACCTATTCTCCCAATACACAGCTCCGGCTTTTTGTATTCAATATAAAATTATGGCAAATTGCGGTATTTCTTATTGTGGCTGATCTTATTCGTATTTCAACCGGTGAAAATGCGGGAGGCATGCTGGCGCATATAGGAGGAGCGATCTTCGGATATGTGTATGCCGTTCAACTGGCAAAAGGAAACGATATTGGGAAGTGGTTCGAAAACATTATGGATTGGTTCGCCGGACTCTTTAAAACCAGAAAACAAAAGCCGTTTAAGAAAGTTCATCGAACGCCAAAAAGATCGGCCGGAGATAAGTCAATGGATAAAAGTGACCACCAGCGCAAAGTGGATGCAATTTTGGATAAGATCAGTAAGAGTGGTTATGATAGCCTGACAAAGGCGGAAAAAGATTTCCTGTTCAAGGCAGGAAAAGAAGACTAAAACGAAACCAATATAGGGATGCTTTACAGATTAATGCTTTGGGGCAGCAGAATTGCCGTGCTTTTACTGGCACTTTCCTTCATTGTTCCCTTTCTTGCTCCTGAACGTTTTCCCAATCTGTCCATGGCGAGTCTTGCGGTTTCTCCCCTTATCTTTCTGAATATCATCTTCCTGATTTACTGGTTCCTTAAGCGATGGAAGAAAGGCATTTTAACCGCCCTGGTACTATTTATCGCTTATTTGCATTTTGGTCCGTTCATTGAATTCTCTTCGGAAGGGGATACGAAAGAATACCGCGAAACGCTGTCTTTGTCGTCCTACAACGTACGCTTATTCAATGCCTATGAAAAAGAAGTGGACACCGCCGAAGTTTCAGAAGTACTCTCGACAATGATCGCAACACAACAACCCGATGTGATAGCGGTTCAGGAGTACTATAACCCAAACAGCGTCGACTTCAGCAGTTACCCCTACAGCTTCATTCACTTTAAAAAAGGGAATAAATTAGGGCATGCTGTCTTCTCCAAATTTCCAATTGTAAACAAGGGAGCTTTCGATTTTAATAAATCCTATAACAACAGCATTTATGTCGATATAGCAAAAGGAAGTGATACTATTCGCGTCTATAATTTGCACCTACAGTCAATCGGCATTCTTCCCGATGTAGGTTATTTGCAGGATGGCGATACGGAGCGTATCAGGTTGCGCATGGCGCGTAATTTCAAGAAACAACAAGGACAGGTAGAAGAAATCTTGAAACACAAGGCTACATCGCCTTATCCGGTATTAATGGCTGGTGATTTCAACAACACCGCGTTCTCCTACATTTACCGAAAGCTCACGAAGGATATGACGGATGCTTTTCTTGTGAGGGGAAATGGAATAGGGTCGACCTTTAAATTCGATTTTTACCCTATGCGTATCGACTATATCATGGCTTCAGAAAATTCTTTCGATGTAATTAATTTTGAGACGCTTGAAACCTCCTTCTCTGATCACAAGCCCGTTTTCGCGACCTTAGGGTGGCCCAGGCGAACGGAGTGATCATAACACTAATTTCTGTTCTTCCAGGTAATCTAATGTGTTGGGCCCTTCGTTAAAAAGGAGATCCAGGATGGATAGGTTTGGCAAAAAGCCGTGGTTCGCCTGAAATACCTGGGTATAGGAAGAAAAACTCTGCTCCTTTTCACTTTTGGAAACTACAAGGGAGCGCAGGTCAAAATAATTGGTATTTACTTCATACTGATCAGTTTGAGAAGTGTGCACATCGAGCCCAATCAATTCTGAAATAACACTAAAAATCTCCAGGTTGTGATCCATTAGCTTTTCCACCGGTTTGTTGAACAGAGGTTCCAGATCATCCTCGTAAAATTCGAAATAAGGTGAGGTGCGGTAGGCTGTCTGAAGTGACTTCCAATGCTGTGATTGCCAGGGAAAGCTGTTTTCCACAAAAACATCTTTTGTCTTTTGCCTTCTGCCATCCTTACTGTGTTTGATAGGTACATTTAGTAATAAGCGTCCATTGGTGTGAGCGATATGGGACCTGTTCCGATAGGTTTGCTTTTGGTAATTGTCTTCCACTTCGAAGATCACTTCTTCGGCAATAGCTATGGAAACCATGTGGGCGATGGATGGAAAATAGCTTGGATGGATTAATAGAGTTTGGATAACTATCTTTTATTTAATACTACACTAACTATCTTATTTGTCTTTACCGGACCGATTTCCCTTGAATCCATTGCATTATCACGATTGTCGCCCATTACGTATATCTCATCATCACCTAATTTGATGGTTTGATCTATCTTGTTCAAATCCGATGGATTCTTCCATTTTTTATAATTGCGTTTTAGTGCGATCGAATCTATCATAAATTTTACATAGGTTGAATCGTTGATCGGAAAATGGCTGATATTATATCCGTATTGTGGGTTTTCAATTTCACTTCGATCTACCAAATAGGCATGCTTTAAAGTTAGAAGGCTATCCACATTCCTGCCATTCACATAGGTCACATCATTCTTGAAAGTAATGGTTTCTCCGGGTAAGCCAATTAATCTGAAGACATAATATGTAGTGTCAGATTGTTCAAAGATCACAAAATCATATCGATCATAATCCTTAAAACTTGAAGCCCAAATTGTTGAATTTACAGGCAATGCCGGTTCATTAGAGTTGGTAGGAATATGGTATTGTCTGAAGAAATGTTGAAAATGATAAAAAACAACAAGTACAATGATAAAAGCAAGGCCCGAAAAAATCAGAATTTTACTTTTTATATTCACTTGAAATTACGCTTTTTTCTTCTTCCTTTTTCTGAAGAAATTAAACACAAACCATCCCGCTAATAGAATAACGAAATATTTAAAATAGGATACAGGTTTTCCTTCTCCATGAACTGTGGTAAATAGTCGTTCCCAACGGATCTTGTTCGCTATTCCCTGTCCATTAGTGTTCCAGCTGAACCAGACGAATACCGGCTTTCCAACTACGTGGTTGAACGGCACATACCCCCAGGCTCTTGCATCCTGTGAGTACGAACGGTTATCACCCATCATCCAGTAATAATCCATTTTGAAAGTATACTCAGTTATTGGCTCTCCGTTGAGCAATACCTGGTTGCCTTTCTGGCTGATCTTGTTTTCAATTCCCAATTCACGTCCTTCATACACTTCGATGATCTGCCTGTAAAGAGGAATGCTCTCAGGGGTTATGGCAACCGTTTTTCCAGCTTCCGGTATGTAAACTGGTCCGAAATTATCCGTGTTCCAGGCGTAAGCAGGGTGCTGTGGAAAGGTGTTTGCGTCACTTTGTGAAGAATCCTGTACCCTTCTTTCGATACTTACGATAGACGGATTATTCTTCAACTTTGCTGCGGTTTCGTCCGTTAATTGGGCGATATGCAGATGATTTTGAGTATTCGGATCCTGTCCCGCCCACTGAACGTCTGATATATCATAGCGATTGGCAATAAATGGAGTAGGAGTGGACGTTGCTTTACCATCTCTGACTAGTACCAAAATATTCTTAGACTCTACCACATATGAGAACTGCAATTTCGCCCGATCTGGAAGTTCATTTTGTTTGCCATTGATAAACACATAGCCATCTCTAACCTCTAATGAGTCACCAGGTAAACCTACACAGCGTTTCACATAATTAGTCTTCTTGTCGATGGGTTTGATGTATGTACCTTTATACGGCCGTACAATATCGACCAATGTATCCACCGGCCAACTGAATACAACGATCTCATTTCTGTCGATATTTTCGAATCCGGGAAAACGAAAATAAGGGTATTCCGGACCTTTGAAATACGACCTTGTCTTCGCCAAGGGAATTGTATCATGTACCATAGGGAGTGAAACCGGTGTTATCGGCGCCCTAGCTCCGTAATGATATTTACTCACAAACAGGAAGTCTCCAACAAGAAGCGTTTTTTCAAGAGATGAAGTTGGAATCGTGTAGGGCTGCATGATGTAGGTGTGTACAATAGTAGCAGCAACAACCGCAAATAGTACAGAGCTCACCCATTCACCGGTACTGGTGCGTGGTTTTAGGTCGCGATCTTCAATATAGGTCACATCCTGGGTGTAGTTGATGTAGTAGATGTAAAGTCCCAGGGTAATTAGCACTAGGGCCGTATCCGTGGCATTATTCCTTCCGAAACTCCGAATGGTTTCCACCCAAACCACCGGAAACATGATAAGATTCACAATAGGGATAAACAGCAGTATAACCCACCACCAAGGGCGGTTAATGATCTTCATCAGGACAACCGCATTGTACACTGGCACTGCAGCTTCCCATGCTTTCCTACCTGCCTTGACATACAATTTCCAGGTTCCCAGAAAGTGAACAACCTGTAATATTAATGCGAATAATAACCAACCAGTTAACGTCATTTTGTATCCTTTTCAGAAGGAAATTTTCCCTCTAATGTTGTTGTTTTATAATCCCAGCACATCTTTCATGCTGAAAACTCCTTTTTTATTCTGAAGCCATTCGGCCGCCAACAATGCTCCTCGAGCAAATCCGTCTCTATTGAACGCTTCATGACGGATGCTGATTTTATCAACTTCCGAACGATATTCGATCTCGTGAATTCCTTTCACATCGCCCTCTCGCCTGGCTTTTATGGGAACTCCGTCTCCTGTAGTACCTTCTAAAAACCAATTGCTGTACCCCAGGTTTTCGAGTATATCCTCAACAAGCGTAATCGCCGTGCCGCTGGGAGCATCCTTCTTTTGGGTATGATGTGTTTCTGAAATCCGAACATCGTATTCGGATCGCTGTTTCATCTGCTTTGCAAGATATTCATTCAAACCGAAAAAGAGGTTTACCCCAATGCTGAAATTGGACGCATAGATAAAACTTCCGTTACGGTCTTCACATAGTTTTAGCACTTCATCGTATTTGTCCAACCATCCGGTTGTACCACTCACCACGGGAATTCCTTCCTTCAAACACTTCTGAATATTCTCAAATGCTGCCTCCGGAGTAGAGAATTCAATGGCTACATCTGCCTCTTTAAAGACTCCCCGTTCAAGATCTTTGTCTGAGGTATACACTACCTCATACCCTGCTTCTTTTACCAGTGCTTCGATAGTCTTACCCATTTTACCGTAGCCAAGAAGTGCAATTTTCATTTGAGATTCAGTTTAAAGGACAATCCGTAATTTGCCTGTGCACTCAACGGATCTACATAAAGATTCGGACTCAAAGTAAGATCGTCGCTCACATTATACTGACTAAGATGCGCATCGACATTAGCATCGATGATATTTACCAGGTAAAAGGCGAGAGAGACAATGATGCTTACATCTTTATTACGTTGAGCGGATCGTTGAGCGTCTATCAATCGTTCATCAGATATCACCGGAGAGTCTCCATTACCGTAGAATTCATCGTCAGTAAAGCCGGCAAGTCTTCGTTTGTAAGCATTGCGAAATCGATCGTAATCATTATCGTTTTGGATATAAAAGTAGACCCCGGTAGCCATCCCGGCATATATGATTGGTATCTTCCAGTATTTTTTGTTGTAGGCTTGTCCCAAGCCTGGCAAAACTGCAGAATAGAAAGCTGCCCTGGAAGGAGCAAGGGGATCATACACCTGTTTAGTGGTTACAGAATCGCGCACTACAAGGACTTCTTCCCTCGAAACATTCAGGGAATCTGTGGTTTGAGCGAAGATCGAAGTTGCCGAGAGTATGAATAGGATATATACGAGCCTACTTTTCACCTTTTATGCGATTCAGTATTCGGAGGAATTCTTCTTTATTGGCAAAAGGTACAACAAACTGCCCGTTTCCTTTGCCTGAGACTTTCACCTGGACCTTGCTGTTAAGGAACTCGGAAAGTTCATTTTTTGCGTCCAGTGCATAAGAAGGAATTGCTTTCGAAGCGGCCTTGGTTGTGGTAGTGGATGGCGCCTTTAGCGCTCGTACCATAGCTTCAGTCTCCCTAACGGAAAGCTTATTGCTGAGTATCTTTTCGTAAATGTCCAGCTGTGTATCAGTATTGTCAACATTTATCAGAGCCCGTCCATGTCCCATGGAAATAAACCCATCCCGCATACCGGTTTGGATAATGGGATCCAATTTCAGAAGTCGTAAATAATTAGCGATGGTGGAGCGATTCTTACCAACTCGATCGCTCAAGGCTTCCTGGGTTACCTGTATTTCTTCGATGAGCCGTTGATAGGATAAGGCGATCTCTATAGGATCCAGGTCCTGCCGTTGAATGTTCTCAACCAGCGCCATTTCCAGGGATTCCTGGTCGTTGGCAATGCGGATGTATGCAGGTATGGTTTCGAGACCTATAAGCTTGGAAGCACGAAATCTGCGCTCACCACTCACCAACTGGTATTTGTTGAAACCCAGCTTGCGAACGGTAATGGGTTGGATGACGCCTAATTCACGTATGGAAGAAGCCAACTCTCTCAAGGTTTCCTCATTAAAACTCGTCCTTGGCTGGAATGGATTCACCTCGATACTGGCCAGCTCAAGCTCAACGATATTTCCAACAACCTTATCGGCGTTTTTGTCTTCAACAGACTGGATATCGTTGGCAGGGTCTTTCAGCAGCGCTGAAAGGCCTCGGCCCAGAGCTTGTTTTTTCGTCGCTTTCGCCATAAAAACTTATGCGGATTTTTCTATTAATTCCTCTGCCAAACTTAAGTAATTATTGGCACCTTTACTACTGGCGTCATAACTAATTATGCTTTCACCAAAGCTGGGTGCTTCACTTAAACGGACATTCCTCTGAATGATTGTTTTAAAAACCATTTCATCGAAGTGCTTTTTTACTTCATCCACAACCTGGTTTGAGAGTCGTAACCTAGAGTCGTACATAGTGAGTAACAAACCTTCAATGTCGAGTTCAGGATTGTGTATCTTTTGAACGCTCTTTACAGTATTCAGAAGCTTGCCAAGGCCTTCCAGCGCGAAATATTCACACTGGATGGGAATTATAACCGAATCTGCCGCAGTAAGTGCATTCAGGGTAAGCAGCCCAAGAGATGGCGCACAATCGATCAGGATATAGTCGTAATCCTCCTTTAATTCACGAATGGCAGTTTTCAGCATGTATTCGCGATTGTCCTTATCCACGAGCTCGATCTCTATGGCCACAAGGTCTATATGGGCCGGAATAAGATCAAGATTTGGAGAGGAAGTCTGTACTATGGCATCTTTTGCTGAAACAGTGTGTTCTATGAGATGGTAGGTTCCATGCTGCACATTTTCCACATCAATTCCCAGCCCCGAAGTAGCATTTGCCTGGGGATCTGCATCAATCAATAGCACCTTTTTCTCCAATACTCCCAGTGAAGCGGCGAGGTTTACCGATGTAGTGGTCTTACCCACGCCTCCTTTCTGGTTTGCGACAGCAATTATTTTACCCATTAGGTTTGTTGAAATTAAGCACTAAAAATACGATTAATTACGGGGAATCGAAATCAATTTTGTTAACAGAAAGTGAACAATTAGTGTGTCCGTTTGTCTCAGTCTATTGCGTATCTTAGCCTTTAAGAAGTACCTGATGAAGTTGAAAAGTTTATTCCGCCCTAAGATAATTGCTGGCATTGTTCTCTTCGGAATCATTGCCGGAGGAATCTGGTACGCTCAACTATCCAATCGCCATAAAGCGATTGTAAAGACTACATTACTGCACGGCCTTCGGATTATTGATCACGATTGGGAAATTTCACATTCCGATAGCACTATTGCACTGGAGTCTCCCGATCTGCTCGTGGATAACATTTACCAATCCATGGATGGCCCCCAGGCCATACTCAATCTGGAATTGAATCCCGAAGACGACAATTTAAAATGGATCACGGGTTTTAAGACTGAGGTGTTTAGGGAGGGAACTTACGAACACAACAATGATTTTCTTTGCCATACCAATATCGATTTCTCTAGTGGGATTCATTACCAGAATCTAAAACTTCCAAAGCGCATTAATGTTCGATATCCCAGGCTGGGTACTTTATCCAATGGTATTAATGAAGTTAATTTTCCGGAAGGATTTGGCTTTCCCATAACAGGCAAAGATGCATTTATCATCGCTTCCCGTACTCTGAATCACAATATTGAGGACGCCTTCTTCAAAGTGAAGCATAATATTGAATTTAGAATCGAACCTGCCGAAAAACAGTTAAAACCATTGGTTCCTAAAGCCCTGGTACTGCTACAGGATTTCAACCGTGATAACCCCGATCACCCGGAGCGAAGCGACGATCCTAATCTTTGCTTACCGCTGGATCTTAAAAATCATTCATTCCCAGATGCCGAAGGTGTTCGATTAGCAGGCCATTGGGTACTACCTAAGGGAGAACACCTCTACAAATTCGACGTTACTTATCAACTTCACTTTGAAGAGGATACAACTATTCATGCCATGACTGCTCACTTGCATCCCGATGCCCAGCGATTTACACTCTACGATCTAACTGCCGATAAGGAGGTGTACACCATCGAATGCGAGAATTACGAGGAGAAGATCGGACTCAAAAACGTTTCTTCCTATTCAAGTGTTGAAGGGATTCCCATCTACGTCGATCACCAATATGAATTACAATTACTTACAAACAATCCTTCGGATGAATTTAGGGATATGATGGCAGTGCTGTTTATGTATGTGTACGACAGGGAGATGGATGAGCACCTTCAATCGACTAATTATCTTAACTAGGACTTTTTCTTAGAGCGGATCATCGCTTCCAGCATATCCCACATTTGTTGTGGTACTTCTTCCAGTAGGTTCATTTGTCCTGCGCCTTTAAGCCATTCTCCGCCGTCTATGGTGATAACCTCTCCATTGAGGTATGAGGAGAAGTCGGATACCATATAGGCCGCGAGATTCGCCAGTTCCTGGTGTTCACCTACACGTTTTACCGGCACTTTCTTAGCAGGGTCGAATTTTTCTTTTAGTTCTCCAGGTAATAGTCGGTCCCAGGCTCCTTTGGTAGGGAAGGGGCCTGGCGCGATGGCATTAAAACGCATACCGTATTTGGCCCATTCAACTGCCAATGAGCGAGTCATAGCCAATACTCCAGCCTTAGCGGTGGCACTAGGTACTACATAGGCAGATCCGGTCCAGGCGTAAGTGGTGACAATGTTGAGCACGACTTTGTTAGTTTCCTTCTTCTCGATCCAATGCTTACCAAATGCCAGCGTACAATTCTTTGTTCCTTTAAGAACAATGTCAATGATAGTGTCGAAGGCGTTGGCCGATAATCTTTCGGTAGGAGATATAAAATTACCCGCGGCATTATTCAGAAGTACATCCACGGAGCCAAATTCCTTTACAGAAGCTTCCAGCAAGGCCTCCACCTGGTCGTAGTGACGAACATCACATTGCACAGCCAAGACCTTTCCACCCGTTTGGGCCTCCAGTTCTGCCTTCACCGTTTCCAGTTTTTCCAGGTTACGTGAAGTGATCACTACGTTGGCACCTAGTTCCAGAAAGTAGGTCGTCATCGATTTTCCGAGTCCGCTACCCCCGCCGGTAACAACTATTGTTTTTCCTTTGAGTGCGTCATCGCGAAGCATTTTAGCATGAAGATCCATGAATTGAATTTTAAGAATGATAAAAGTACGGAATAAATCAAAATTATTATGCTTGCATAATAGATTTATAAACTACACAATGCTTAAATCTGGGATCTCCCTCTATTTGGGGATGCTGAACAGTTCCGATCTTCTTCATCCCGATCTTTTGCATCACTTTTTGTGAACCGATGTTTGTATCCGTTGCGAAAGCCAGTACTTCATCAATACCGAATTTGTCTTTCGCAGCCTCGATGCAGGCCATGGCCCCTTCGGTGGCATAGCCCTTTCCCCAGGCAGAACGTTTCATTCGCCAGCCAATATCGACACAAGGTGTGTATTCACTTTCCCAGTTTTGATTTGCAAGCCCTATGAAGCCAATGAACTCTCCGGTTTCCCAAAGATCGACTGCAAAATAACAATAACCGTAAAGTTCAAAATGCGCCTGTAGCCTTCGGATTAGAGCTATGGATTCGTCCCTGGCAAGTACTTTAGGAAAATGCTTCATAACTTCAGAATCCGCGCACATTTCAGCAAAGGGTTTTTCGTCTGAAATTTTCCAATTGCGTAATCCCAGGCGCTCGGTTGTAATAACATATTCCATCTGACTAATGTATATATTTCTTTCAGAAAAGAATAACTTCAGAAATAAGTATGTTGGATAAATCCACGGTTTTGTCAGTATAATCCTGCTTAACACACTTTTAACGCTTTTCATTTAGACTTTTTTTGTCTTTGGTGTAATTTTAATCGGTAACATCAACTTCAATAAAAAATGAAAGCTAACTTCAAGACAATCAATCGAATATTTCTAATCACGCTATTCATTGCTTCATTTGTGTCCTACGCTCAAATAAAGCAAACCGCCTCGGTAGAAGGTATTACTGAATATCAGCTTGACAATGGATTAAAAGTATTGTTGTTCCCTGATAATTCGGCCCAGACCATCACGGTGAACATCACCTATAAAGTGGGTTCACGCCACGAAGGATATGGAGAAAAAGGTATGGCTCACCTTCTGGAGCACCTTGTTTTCAAGGGGACACCCAACCACCCGGATATTCCACAGGAACTCACCTCTCATGGGGCGCGGCCTAATGGCACCACCTGGTACGACAGGACCAATTACTTTGAAACCTTCAATGCAACCGATGAAAACCTCGATTGGGCCCTGGACCTGGAAGCCGACAGGATGGTAAATTCCTATATCGCCAAAAAAGACCTCGAATCTGAGTTTTCGGTAGTGAGAAACGAATTCGAAGCAGGCGAGAATTCACCTACCAATGTACTTATGAAGCAAGTGATAAGCGCGTCCTTCCTTTGGCACAATTACGGACAATCCACTATTGGTAATCGATCCGACATTGAACGTGTACCTATTGATAACCTGAAAGCTTTCTACAAGAAATACTATCGTCCGGATAATGCGGTGCTAATGATCACCGGTAAATTCGATAAGAACAAAACCCTGGAATTGGTTCAGAAGAAGTTCGGTCCACTTAAAAACCCACCCCTACCGCTCAGGGATGTTCCTACTATTGAACCTCCGCAAGACGGGGAGCGAATGGTAAAATTGGAAAGAGTAGGGGACCTTCAGGTGATGGCGGCTCTTTATCACACACCGGCCGGGTCTCATGAAGACTATGCTGCCTTGTCTATCATTGAAAATGTGCTGACGGATCAACCTTCGGGCAGACTTTACAAAGCCCTGATCGATTCTCAGAAAGCTTCGTCTATTTGGTCGTTTGCACCATTTACCAAAGAGCCATCGTTTATGTATTTCAATATGGATATTCCTTCGGAGAAATCGTATGAAGAGGCTGAAAAGACGATGTTGACATTATTCGATGAACTAAAGGATAACCCAATCACACAAGAAGAATTAAAACGAGCCAAAGCTAATTTGCTGAAAGAGATGGACGAGATATTCCGTAATTCTTCCTATCTGGGAACCTATATGAGTGAGTTTATTGGTGCTGGTGATTGGCGATTGGCATTTATACACCGTGACAGGGTAGAGGAAGCTACTTTAGAACAGATAAACAATGCCTTAAAAAAATATTTTATTCCAACCAACCGCACCGTAGGAAGATTTGTTCCTACCAAAAACCCGGTCAGGGTTGGAATTCCTCATACAGATGGATTGGACGAGTTAGTGGCCAACTACAAAGGCCGTGAAGGATATGCCGCCGGAGAAGCCTTTGATGTTTCCTATGATAACATTCAACAACGCCTGGAGCAGGGCAAATGGGAAAAGAGCGGTATAGACTATGGCTTGATCAAAAAAGACAACCGAGGTAAGACGGTTTATTTGAATTTCGCCATGCGAAACGGAACGGTTGACGATCTTATGAACAAGGGAATGACGGCATCCTATGTCGCCAGTATGCTGAACAAAGGAACTAAAACCAAAACACGGCAGGAGATCGAAGATAAATTAAGCGAATTGAAGTCTTCCATTTATTTCGGTGGAAACAACGGCAAAATATTTACTTATATAAATTCGAAAGAAGAAAACCTGATGGAAACCCTGGCATTGGCAGCGGATATGTTGAAAAATCCCGCCTTCCCTGAGGAAGAACTGGAAAAGATACGTGTACAGGACCTGGCAAATATTGAAATGAATAAAAGTGAACCAGGATACCAGGCATCTGTTCGAATGGGACAAATTAACCAGAATTACCCTAAAGGGCACCCCTTATACAATATGACCACAGAGGAGAGAGAAGAAGCAATAAAGGCAGTTACTATCGAGGATATGAAGAAATATCATTCCGACTTTTACGGAATATCCAATAACGCGACAGTGATTGCCATTGGTAACTACGATGAAGAAAAGCTAAAGAATTTCTTTGATACAGAATTTTCAGGTTTCAAGTCGGATAAGCCATTCACACAGATTCCTCAGAATTTCCATCCCGTTAAACCAGCAAACGAAAAGATCAAGACACCGGACAAGAAAAATGCTATTACCGTTGGAACCTTGACGTTTGAATGCAATCAGTACAATGATGATTATCCAGCCTTGCAAATCGCAGGTTCCATCTTTGGTGGAGGATTTTTAAATTCGAGGATAGCGGAACGCCTGCGTCAGAAAGATGGTGTGAGCTATGGAGCCGGAGGAGACGTGACCGTAGACGATAGTAATAAAGAGAAAAACTCATCAATGTCTATATATGCTATCTACGCACCTGACAATGAAGATAAAGTTCAGCTGGGATTCAAGGAGGAGATCGATAGGTTCATAGCCGACGGTATCACCCAGGAAGAATTAGACAATGCCATTAATGGTTGGGTGGAAGCACAAGCAGTTGGACGAGCTAAGGATAATGAATTAGCAAGTGCCATCAACAACAATATTTTCTTCGAGCGCGATATGATGTTCCAAAAAGGAATAGAAGAAAAGGTGAAAAAACTCACCGTTGAAGATGTCAATGCGATTATCAAAAAATACTTCAAACCAATCACCGAATGGACAGTTGTAAACGCTGGTGACTTTAAGAATATGCTAGAAGTCTCCAAGGATGATAAATTGAAGAACTAAAATTCGAAAAAAAGCTGTCGAAAGACAGCTTTTTTTTATGCTACAGAATCGATAAGGATTTCCAGCATTTCAATTGCCGCTTCACTGATCTTAGTACCCGGGCCATATACAGCCACTGCGCCAGCGTCAAATAGAAACTGATAATCCTGGTGAGGAATTACGCCACCAACGATCACCATGATATCATCACGGCCTTGCTTCTTTAATTCTTCAATTACCTGAGGAACCAGTGTTTTGTGTCCGGCCGCCAGGGATGATACCCCAAGGACATGGACGTCGTTCTCCATGGCTTGCTTAGCTGCCTCAAATGGCGTCTGGAATAATGGGCCAATATCTACATCGAAGCCAACATCGGCATATCCAGTGGCCACTACTTTGGCACCACGGTCGTGGCCATCCTGTCCCATTTTGGCAATCATGATCCTGGGTCGACGACCTTCCATTTCTGAAAACTTATCTGCCATTTCCCTCGCTTTCTCGAAGGATGGGTCTTTCTTAATTTCTTTACTGTACACGCCGCTAAAGGATCGAATTTGTGCTTTATACCTTCCGAATTTCGTTTCCAGCGCATCGGAGATCTCGCCGAGAGTAGCTCTTTCACGGGCTGCTTCTACCGCTAAATCTAGTAAATTTCCTTCACCCGTGCTGGCGCATTCGGTTAATTTATCCAAGGCCTTTGAAACAGCCTCATTGTTTCTTTCTTTCTTGATCCGGTTAAGCCGCTCGATCTGTCCCAACCGAACTTTTTGATTATCGACATCCAGGATATGAAGCGGATCCTCTTTCTCAAGCCTGTATTTATTCACACCCACGATCACATCTTGTCCGCTATCAATACGTGCCTGTTTTCTCGCTGCAGCCTCTTCAATTCGCAACTTCGGAATTCCAGCCTCGATTGCCTTGGTCATGCCACCGAGTTCCTCCACTTCCTGAATAAGTGCCCATGCCTTTTCGGCGATCTCATTAGTGAGTGATTCTACATAATAACTTCCCGCCCATGGGTCAACGGTACGAGTGATATGGGTTTCTTCCTGAAGGTAGATCTGCGTATTCCTCGCGATCCTGGCAGAAAAGTCGGTGGGTAAGGCAATGGCTTCATCCAGTGCATTGGTGTGAAGCGACTGTGTTCCGCCGAAAGCTGCCGCTGCTGCCTCGATACAGGTTCGGGCAACGTTATTGAAAGGATCTTGTTCCGTAAGGCTCCATCCGCTTGTCTGACTATGCGTGCGAAGCGATAAGGATTTTGGATTCTCCGGATTGAATTGCTTCACCAGTTTAGCCCATAGCATACGAGCAGCTCGCATCTTCGCAATTTCCATGAAATGATTCATTCCAATTGCCCAGAAAAACGAAAGACGGGGAGCGAAACTGTCGATATCCATACCTGCTTCCAAACCAGTACGGATGTATTCTAAACCGTCTGCGAGAGTATAAGCCAATTCTATGTCACATGTAGCTCCGGCTTCCTGCATATGGTATCCGGAAATAGAGATGGAGTTGAACCTCGGCATCTTCCTGGAAGTGTATTCAAAAATATCGCTTATGATCTTCATGGAAGGAGTAGGTGGATAGATATATGTGTTTCTCACCATAAATTCCTTCAAGATGTCATTCTGAATGGTTCCTGCTAGTGCTTCGGGGGCTACACCTTGTTCTTCAGCAGCAATGATATAAAATGCCATGATTGGTAAAACGGCGCCATTCATAGTCATGGAAACACTCATTTTATCAAGCGGGATCTGATCGAAGAGTATCTTCATGTCCTCAACACTATCGATAGCTACGCCGGCCTTCCCAACATCTCCAACTACCCGTTCGTGATCACTGTCGTAGCCACGGTGGGTTGCAAGGTCGAAAGCTACGGATAGACCCTTCTGACCGGCCGCTAGATTCCTTCGGTAGAATGCATTACTATCTTCGGCCGTTGAAAATCCTGCATACTGGCGAATCGTCCAGGGCCTCCTTACATACATGGTAGCGTATGGACCGCGGAGGTTAGGGGCGATGCCAGCAACGAAATCAAGATGGTCCAATTCAGAAAGATCCGATGCACTGTATTCACCCTTTATCTTAATATCCTCGGCAGTTGAGCTGCTTCTTGCTTCACTTCCGGAGGTTTTGTTAGGAATATTTTTCAGGTTTAAATGTTCCAGGTTTTTTCTACTCATCATTTCCAAATTTTGTTGGATGATTGCAATACTATTTTACTTTGCTTCGCCAGCGATGCGTTCTTTTTCAAGGTTTTCGGCTAGTCTGCGAGGGATTATCGGTTCGATCAATGTTTTTCTGGGATCCATTTTTACAAAGGGATATAGTTCTAGTTGGTCCTCCATTCTATCATCCGGATTGGGGTGCTTGTTGGTTCCCAGTAGTACGATTTCCCCATTGTCGAATGCTTGCTGCTCTTTATTGGCACTTTCCTTTATTTTTTTCTGAATGGTTCCTTCTTTCAGGGCTTTCAGAAATCCGCCTGAAGCTTCGATCTCCTTGAATAACTTGAGGGCAGCTTCTGCTAGTTGATCCGTAAGGGATTCGATATAATAGGTGCCGTCTGCGGGATTTGAAACAGTATCAAAATAGCTTTCCGATTTCAGAATAAGTAATTGATTTCGAGAAATACGTTCACCGAATTCATTGCTTTTATGATAGAGAGCATCGTAAGGTAGATTACTAATTGCATTTGCACCTCCCAGAACGGCACTCATGCATTCGGTAGTTGTTCTCAGCATATTTACGTTGTAATCGTAGATCGATTTGTTCCTTCGCGAAGGCACTGCCTGCACATTGCATTCGGTAGGCATACCATACTCTTGCGCTACAATTGCGTAGAGCTTCCGCAGGGCTCTTATTTTGGCAATTTCGAAGAAATAGTTGTTCCCAACAGCAATGCCGAAGTTAATTCGCACTGATTTTTGTTGCTGAAAGTGATTCAGGTATTCATTGGCATGTGCGAGGGTGTAAGCAAGTTGCTGCACTAAATTCGCGCCTGCTTCCTGGTATATCCCTGAGTTTACACCCAGTATATTTTCCGAAGGAAATGTAGACATCAGTTTATCAAGGACAGTGTGGTCCGACTGCAGGTTTTCAAACCAGTTACCGGATCTTGCCAGGTGGCCTATGATATCGACGTTGTAAAATGCCCTTGCATGATTCCCTTTCAGAAATGAAACAAGAGAATGTATGAAATCAGCATCCAGGAAATCTAAACTGAAGTATAGCGCACATCTGCTGAAATCGAATTTATCAAAAAGCGTATTGATGATGAAGCTTTTATTCGCAGTAAAGAAGATCGCTTCGGCACCGCGGTCTAGTGCATCCAGGGTTAATTTGTTTGCTATTTTGACATCGTCTACATGCACCTGCTGCATTACCTGCCATTCATCCGGATGACCCGGCACAGGGCTGAATTCATTCTTGAAGTCGTCACGATGGTAGAATGGTTTAACATGAATACCTTCAGGAGATTGCCAGATCAATGTCTCGTTGTAATCGGCTCCTTTCAGGTCCATCTGAATTTTCTGCTTCCAGGCTTTTGCGGAAACACCTTCAAATTCTTCAAATAGTTTACTCATTGTCCTTACTGTTTTTAAGGCTGTCCTCGTCCTCTATGATATAAATATCTTCGTTCTCCTTTTTAAGGTAATATTTCTCGCGTGCGAATTTCTCCATTTCCGAACTGTCCTTCATTTTCTCTATGAATGCCTTGTCTTTCTCAATCTCCTTTTTATAGAATTCCTTATTCTCTTCCAGGCCCTTTATATCCTCGTCAAGTTCGCGATGAATAAAGTATGAATTGGTGTCGAAAAAGATCATCCACACGATAAAAAAGATGAGTATCAGCACATAGGTACTGCTGATAACCAAAAACCATTTGTTCTTTTTTAATTCGGAAAATTTCACGCTTTGTCCTCCAGTTTCTGGTTAATGATATTCCTTATGAGTTGAACGGCAACGGTATTATAACGGTTCGTAGGAATGATGATATCGGCGTATTCTTTGGTAGGTTCGATGAATTCCTGGTGCATTGGTTTCAGCGTAGTTTGATAGCGGTTTAGCACTTCGTCAAGGTCTCTGCCACGTTCCATGATATCCCGTTTTAATCGTCTGATCAATCGTTCATCGCTATCTGCATGAACATATATCTTCAGGTCGAACAAGTCTCGTATCTCGGGATGTGTAAGTATCAGAATGCCTTCAACGATAACGACCTTCTTTGGGTGTGTTGTTAATGTCTCTTTGGTTCGGTTATGTTCAACGAAAGAATAAACAGGTTGTTCTATCGACTTTCCTTGCTGAAGTTCTTTGAGCTGTTGAACGAGTAAGTCGAAATCGATGGCCTGAGGGTGATCGAAGTTGATATCCACACGCTCGTCATAGGTTAGATGACTGGTATCTTTATAGTATGAATCTTGTGAAATAATACAAACCTCGCCCTCGGGCAATTGATCGATAATCTGTTGGACAACGGTTGTCTTACCGCTACCGGTACCCCCGGCAATACCAATAGTAAGCATAGGCTTTACGGTTTGTACAAAAGTAGCAATAATGTTAAAGCGAAAACATGACGCACGTCCTATTTAACAATAGCCTCTATTCTGTTACTTTCGAAACCTCCGCTGCAGTGACCATTTTTTGCTGGGTGTTTCCCCATGAGTTCATCACGTAGTTCAGAGCATCTGCCACCTCCTTGTCGCTCAACCCCATGGCTACCATTACGCTGTTATAGGTTTTTCCATTCACTACGATCTCTCCGGATTGGCCGTATTTTACAGCATGAATGCTCTCGGATCGCTTATCGGTTAGCCAATCCGATCCGGCAAGTGGCGGAAAGGTTCCTTCAATACCCTTTCCGTTGGCCATATGACATTGCATACAGAAATCCGTGTATAATATCCCACCACGTTCGATACTGGCCGCTAGTTGTTCGGCACTATCTGGTTTCAATTGTGCTGCTGAAGCACGCTTTTTAGGCTTCGACTCACAACCAAAGAGAAGTACTACGACTATAAAAGAAATAAGTATTCGCATATTTAATATTAATTCGGGACTACTTTATAAATTCCATCGCCTTCCACTGCGATATATATATAACCATCAGGTCCTTGTTTTACATTTCTTACTCGTCCAATATCTTCGGCAATTTTTTCCCTTCCGATTACTTTATCACCGTCCAGTTTTACTAATTCCACATAATTGAATTTTAATGACCCCACAAGTAAGTGGCCTTTCCATTCGGGATATCTGTTGCCGGTAACAAAGGTCATTCCGCAGGGAGCTATTGATGGCACCCAGTAATAGACGGGCTGTGCCATCCCTTCCCGCTTTGTTTCTTCGGTGAATTTTGTACCACTGTAGTTAATTCCGTAGGATATTACAGGCCAACCGAAGTTGGTTCCCTTTTTTACAATATTTATCTCATCACCCCCTTTTGGTCCGTGTTCGTGGATCCAAATTTCTCCGGTCTCCGGATGTTTCGCCATACCCTGGGGATTTCTGTTTCCATAGGTAAAAATAGCGTGTTTAGCATTGGGATCTCCAACAAAAGGATTGGAAGAAGGGATGGTTCCATCATCTTCCAGGCGATAGATCTTACCGCCATCGCGAGTTATATCCTGCGGATTCACATCGCGATCTCCTCGGTCTCCAATGCTAAAATAAAGGTAGCCTTCGTCGTCGAATTCGATCCTCGACCCGAAATGTTGCCCCCTGCTGCTGTTAGGAGAAGCTTTATAAAGATCTTCTATTTCAACCAGCGAGTTCCCTCGCAGTTTTGCCCGGGATATTTTAGTGTTACCGCCGCTTCCTTTTCCTTCTGAAGATACGTAGGTGAAATAGATCCATGGGTGCTGTTTGTAATCGGGATGCAATTCAATGTCGAGGAGCCCTCCCTGTCCTCGAACATAGATGCCGGGAACGTTTTCAATTTTGGTCTTTGTTCCATTCTTGAAACGAATGATATCTCCCCTTTTTTCGGTAATGAGCATACTACCGTCGGGTAACCAGGTCATACCCCATGGATTGTCAAGATTATCAACAATCCGTTCTGTCGAGTAGGTTCTCTGTGCCTCAGATCTTACCGCTATATCATTCTCATTCCTAATGTCATTACAAGACGTTAACAGGCTAAATATCAAAAAGAAAAGCGTGAAATAGTTCAAATGAAATTTATTCATAGCTTAACATGTATTCATTGATTTTTAGGGCGCTGAGCCGTATCTTAGTATAACTGAAATTTATAACATTTTCAGCAAATTCAAGCTTGAATTAACAAAATATTACTAATCAAAATAGGTGGAAAATGAAGATTGATCGATCCCAGGTTGCTGATCTCGTAAAAAGAATTGAAACGATAGTTGATCACATTCATCAGAGAGAGCTTGCGGAGAGATTGAGAATAGATAATGTGGATCCCTATTACAGGGATAGTGCCATTAACATGGTGCATTACGATGCCTTTAGGGAGAAGGATCTGAGAGAAATACAGAAGATACTACGAAATTTGGCCCTTTCACGTTTGGCAAATGCTGGAAGCCATCTTGAATCCAGCCTATTGAATACAATCTTGATCCTGAAGCGACTTCTAGGGGAACAACCGGGGCTCGAATCGCCCAATCGTCTCCCGATTCAAGTGGGAAAGTTAATGCTCAGGTCTCGAACTATCGACCTATTAGGAGAAATTAAAGACAAGCGACGAGTTCGAATAATGGTCACTCTACCCAGTGAAGCTGCTACAAACTACGAAATGGTGCAAAATATGGTGTCTTCGGGAATGGATTGCGCAAGAATCAATTGCGCGCATGATAATGAAGAAACCTGGCTTAAGATAATTAAGAATGTGAATGCAGCGGCAGCAATGGTTGGAAGGAATGTAAAGATCGCCATGGATCTTGCGGGCCCTAAAATTCGTACAGGTCCAATTGAACCGGGACCGCGAATTCGAAAGTTCACACCTAAAAGGGATGAATCAGGGCACATACTCAAACCTGCTTTGATTCAGTTGGTAAAGGAACTATCGGGAACCAGTAACCAAAAAGAGTTGGTGGTAGATGCGGCCTGGTTGAGAAAACTGCAAAAAGGAGATAAGTTAAAACTTGTTGATACCAGGGACAAGAAGCGTCGCCTCCACGTCATTGAAACGGGAGAACGGGTGCTGGTAGAAACATATAAAACCTGCTATATCAGTACGGGAACCCGAATTATTCCGAAGAACATAAATCTTCCGAGCACCTTAGTAGGCACACTTCCCGCCATGGAACAGGCTATATTGCTTAATGTTGGTGATGAAATTTACATTACCAGGGAACAATTACCCGGGATCCCAGCCAGATTGGATACTGAAGGAAAGGTGATCGAACCAGCCCGTGTCTCTTGTCTCACACCAGAATTGATAGATCAAGTAGGAATAGGGGAGACCGTTCTTTTTGACGATGGTAAGATAGAGGGAAAGATTATTGAATGTACTTCAGATTATTTCATCGTTCGCATTACACGTTCACTTGATAATGGAACCAAGCTTCGTGCAGAAAAAGGAATGAATTTCCCGCAGAGTCAATTGAATATCAATGGATTATCACAAAAAGACCGAGAAGACCTGAAATTTGTGGCAAAACATGCGGATATAGTGAACTTTTCATTTGTGAATAATGCTGAAGATGTCCGAGAACTGTTCGCCGAATTGAAATCGTTGAATGCTTTAGAAGACATCAGTGTAATTTTAAAGATTGAAACCAAAATGGCCTATCAGAATTTAAAAGATATTTTGTTTGAAGCCATGAGATCTCGATATATCGGAGTCATGATTGCCCGGGGAGACCTTGCCGTGGAAATTGGCTGGGACCGTATTGGCCAGGTCCAAAACGAGATTCTTTCCCTTTGCGAAGCAGCCCATATCCCGGTAGTTTGGGCCACACAGGTGCTTGAGAACCTGGCTAAAAAAGGATTGCCTTCACGTTCTGAAATTACCGATGCAACTTCCTCACTTCGGGCAGAATGTGTCATGCTGAATAAAGGAGCATACATCCTTGATGCTATTAGGCTGCTCAATACCATTTTGATCGATATGGAGCGTTTCCATGAGAAGAACGAACACATGCTCCCGAAACTAGCGAAACTCTGAGCAGGAAATTCTTTATAAAAACTTCTCTGTTTCAAAATTTAGAATATATTTGCACACTTCAAAAAGGAGTCATATCCTAATGAAGACTACGGATAAACTCCGCTCGGTTCCCGGGCTACTTGGATTGGTAGTTTATTGGAATTTGGGATTTGAATATTGTTTTTTGCAGCGGAAGCTGTTTACTCGGGGTGTAGCGTAGCCCGGTTATCGCGCCTGCTTTGGGAGCAGGAGGTCGCAGGTTCGAATCCTGCCACCCCGACCGAGAAAA
>NZ_JAFMTQ010000018.1 GCF_026126405.1 Aureitalea sp. L0-47 | reverse complement strand
GTCGTTAGATCAAATACCTCAATACCATCCTGGTCATTGTCGCAAAGGAAATAATCCGAAATAGGATCCGTGATGGCAGGAGAATCGTTCACCTGTAGATCCAAGGGAACAATGTCGAAGCAATCGGGATTATTTATGTTTTCAACACGTGCAAATACCGTCTGGAAACCCGCTGTTGCATTCGTATACGGGCTAGCAAGGGGGAAAGTTGCCGCCTGAGCACTCATAAAACTTAAATGGTAGGTTACCGAAGCATTCGGATTACCTCCTGTTATCTCGGCATCTTTAGAGGTAAGATCAAATTCAGCAAAACCATCATTCGGTATTTCATCACACACTTCCAAAGGAGTAGGAATAATTACCGGAGGAACTTCGAAAATATCCACTACAAAACTATCGGTTGCATAACAAGCCGGAGTTGCATTATTTTCTACGCGAACGTAGATTGTTTCAGAAGGTGCCGTAGCATCGTATGGATTAGGATGCGCATTCGTATTTGCATCGGCATCTCCCTGGGTGGGGTGATATGAAACCGAAAATAACGACGGACTCTGTGCTCCTAAAGCTTCAGGATTTTTCAGTAATACTAAATCTAAAGTAACTATTCCATTAGCGTCATCATCACACACCACGATATCGGTCATGGGTCCCGCCATCGCCGATTGAAACTGGATAAGGAACTCTTCCACTTCAAAACAAGTGCCTGTTAAATCTTCAATTCGCACCCAAACTGTTTCTATAGGAGGCGTCACGATCATATAGGCAGTTGGTGTGGCTATAGGATTGGCACCAGTATTCGCCTCCAACAAGGAATTGTGGTATGTTATATTAAAAAGTGCAGGGTTTTGACCGCCAATCACAACGGCGTCATTGACTGTGAGATCGAAAATACCCATATTCACACCGTCATCGCATTGGAACAAATCGTCCGGCGGAAATGCTGCAGGCTGTACCAGGAAATCAATTTGTACGGAGTCTCCGGTTATGCAAGTAGGGTCAGCAGGATCGAAAACCTCAACAGACACTGTGGCGGAATTTGGAGCTGTTACAGTGAACGTATTATCGTTAATAGTGGAAGGTCCCTGAGACACACCATTTATGAACCATTCGTATGAAAGCCCTGGAATACCTGGGTCTGCATCCAGTGTAATATCACTTTGATTGCAAGTAGCTACATCCGGCCCAAGATCGATGGTGAAAGGTGCGTTTGAAGTAACATCTACAAAATCCGACAAGGTTACCACTTCACCATTACAGGTATTTGTCCATGTAACACGCGCTTCGAAGGTCTCTGTCCCTGAGACACAAACATTTATGGTCGGGCTGTTGGAAATAAAAGTACCCATACTATCATACCATCCGAAAACGTAAGTAGGTGGGCCATCCGGAGAGAAGCTCCATGCTTCATTCGTAGCCGTCCAGGGTGAATCCGAAGTATTCCTTCCGGGAGGAACATAGGCGGTATCGCCGGCATCATTCTGAATTCCTAAAGCGGCGTTTCCACTATTCCAGGACGGACAGGAAGGTTTATCCTGCATATATATTTCAATAACATTGCTGAATTCATAGAACACCGCCATATGTGTTGCCAGCAAACTGTTACATGTTCCGGAGTACATCGGAACTTCGAAATACGAAACCACCAGAACCCTATTTGGAAAGGTGCCTAATACCTCATAAGCAATTTCCTCCGTTGTGGATACACTTGGATCGATATCATGTCCGGGGGTGAATACATTGGCTTCGCCCAATGTTGGATTGGTATTGTTAGGCAGGTTTTCCGTAAAAGACCAGCCGTTGGAAGTGTCTCCGGGATCTACATCGAATCGAATCACCCCATTAGAACCCACCTGGAACTGGGTCTCCAGGTTTCCGAAGAAACAAAAATCAAATGGTAAAGTATCCACACCAGACCATGCGTCGTCGATATTCGGATTCAGGGAGTTGGCCAGTCCGTTGAATGGGAATGGTGGGTTGTAGGGAATAGAATTAACGGTATAGGTTAATCCTGAAGTATCGAATGTTTCCAGAAAGGTTGCCGTAATATCGGCACATCCTCCGTTGGCACAGTCGGCAAGTACATCCGGACCTGCATCAACGAACAGGGAACCGGGCCCTTGGGCAGTAGCGTTTAACGAGAGAAATAGTATCGCGAGAAGCGTAAGCAGTTTTGTGGGGTAAGACTTCTTCATAGGATTAGGGGTATGTGGGCGAAAATTAAGAAAAATTTAGGAAATTGTTATTTTAATCGACTGAAAATAGCTGAACTGGCTTTTTCATAGCAATCGACGAATATGTATCTTTGCACTTCGTTTAAATTTAAACCGAATGGATTTGGAGAAACAACTCAAAGAAACTGAAGCAATGGGCAATGATCATGTGGGCAGCTCGACGGATACTCCCATGCGAGATGATGCCTTTGAGTTAAGCGATATCGAAAAGATCGCCAGGATCAAAGAAGATATCAAAAATATCATGCAAACTCTGGGGCTGGACCTTACTGATGACAGCTTGAAAGGAACGCCTACCAGAGTAGCAAAGATGTTCGTTCAGGAATTGTTTGCAGGATTACATCCAGAACGCAAGCCGAAAGCTTCCACCTTCGAGAATAAATACAAATATGGTGAAATGCTGGTTGAGAAGAACATCACCCTCTACTCTACCTGCGAACACCATTTACTTCCTATCGTTGGAAAAGCCCATATTGCATATATATCTAACGGAACTGTCGTTGGCCTTTCCAAAATGAACCGTATCGTGGATTATTTCGCGAAACGACCTCAGGTACAGGAAAGATTGACGATGCAGGTGGTTAAGGAACTTCAGAAGATACTAAAAACCGAAGATGTAGCCTGTGTGATCGACGCCAAGCATTTATGCGTGAATTCAAGGGGAATTCGCGATATTGATAGCAGTACTGTAACCAGTGAATTTGGCGGGAAATTTAAAGATCCTGAAGTACGAAGGGATTTCCTGGATTATATTAAATTAGAGACTGAATTCTAAGGGTAAGATTCCACAACTATTTTCACCTAAAGTGAAACCATCTGAAATGAAATTATACGAACAACAGGAATTGTTCATCTACAATTCTCTTTCAAAAAAGAAAGAAAAATTCACTCCTATTCACGACGGTGCCGTTGGTATGTATGTCTGTGGACCTACCGTATACAGTAATGTTCACATGGGTAATTGCAGGACCTTTCTTTCGTTCGATTTGGTTTACAGATACCTGAAACACCTTGGGTTCAAGGTTCGCTATGTGCGGAATATCACCGATGCCGGGCACCTCGAAAACGATGGTGAGAGTGGCGAGGATCCGATTCTTAGAAAAGCACGAATCGAGCAGCTTGAGCCTATGGAAGTTGTTCAAAAGTATTCGGTGGACTTTCACAACGTTATGTCGCGTTTCAACGCATTCCCTCCAAGCATCGAACCCACTGCTACCGGTCATATTATCGAACAGATCCGAATTGTAGAGAAAATCATTGAAGAAGGATATGGTTACGAAAAAAACGGTTCTGTGTACTTTGATGTGCTGAAATTCAATGAAGACAATGAATACGGTAAACTGAGCGGGCGTCAGCTGGAAGAAATGATCACAAATACCCGTGAACTAGCTGCTCAGAGCGAGAAGAAGAATCCCCAGGACTTTGCACTATGGAAGAAGGCGGAACCACAGCATATTATGCGCTGGCCATCACCCTGGAGCGACGGATTTCCGGGCTGGCACCTCGAGTGTACAGCCATGAGCACCAAATACCTTGGGAACAAATTCGATATCCACGGAGGTGGAATGGACCTGAAATTCCCTCACCACGAGTGTGAGATCGCCCAGGCAGAGGCCTGCAATCACGAGAGTCCGGTAAACTATTGGATGCATGCCAACATGCTTACTTTGAACGGTAAGAAAATGGCAAAGTCTACGGGAAACAACATCCTGCCTAATGAATTGTTTTCGGGAGAAAACGACGTTTTAAGCAAGGCCTTTTCCCCTATCGTAGCCAAATTTTTCATGTACCAGGCGCACTACCGAAGTATTCTCGATTTCTCTAACGATGCACTGGAGGCTTCAGAAAAAGGATATAACAGGTTGATGGATGCATACCGAAACCTTAGAAACCTGCCTACTGCTTCAGAAAGTACTTTCGACGTAGCCGCATGGAGGAAGTCCTGCTACGATGCAATGAACGACGATTTTAACAGTCCGATCCTCATTGCCCAACTATTTGAAGCGGCCAAGCATGTAAACGCAGTGAAGGAAGGAAAAGCAACTATTTCCGAAGCAGACCTTGAATTGCTCAAGGCTACTATGCACGGATTCATCTTCGATGTGCTCGGACTATTGGATATCTCTTCAGAAGGAAACAATGACTCCGGGAAGCTCTCCGGCGCTATCGAACTATTGATAGATCTAAGGAACAAAGCCAGGGCGAACAAAGACTTTGAGACCAGCGACAAGATACGCGATGAGCTGAAAGAAGTTGGTATCCAGCTTAAGGATGGGAAAGAAGGAACGACTTATTCTTTGAGTTGAAAGTCGGAAGTCCGAAATCATAAAATCTTTAAACTCGAAACTTTTGTCATTGAAAAAAATCCTGATATACCCGTTCGTACTCCTGATTCGTGGCTATCAGCGATATATTTCGCCTTTATTTCCTTCTACTTGCCGGTATACTCCTACCTGTTCGCACTACACTATTGAGGCGTTACAGCTGCACGGATTGTTCAAAGGTGGCTGGTTGGCGACCAAGAGAATTCTAAGTTGTAATCCGTGGGGAGGTAGTGGTTACGACCCTGTTCCCGGTTCAGAAAAGAAAAGAAATATTTAACATTCGTTCAGTCATGCTTTTCTATCTTTACGCAACCTTTTCTAATTTCTGAATATGCAATTCCTGACTTTCACCTGGAATCCTATCGAAGGAATCGACCTTGGGTTTTTCATGATTCGTTTTTACAGTCTTTCTTACGTGATCGCCTTTGTTATTGGGTGGTTCATCATGAAACGATTCTTCAAGAACGAGAAGATCCCAATGGAAAAACTGGACAGTCTCTTCATTTTTATGGTGGTTGCCATCCTCTTGGGGGCACGTCTTGGACATGTGATTTTCTATGAAGCTGAATTGTTCCTGGAAGATCCGATCTCGGTGTTCTTGCCAATAAGGACGGTCCCCGAATTTGAATTTACCGGCTTCAGGGGATTGGCGAGTCATGGAGCGGCCATCGGAATAATCATAGCACTAATCTATTTTAACCGAAAGAAACTTCAATACCCTGTATTGTGGATCTTCGACAGGGTAGTTATCACTGTAGCAATAGGTGGTGCCTTCGTGCGTTTGGGTAATTTTATGAATTCCGAGATCGTTGGAAGACCATCGGGTGATTTCCCGTTGGGAGTCCGTCTCGTTCGGAATGCAGACGACATGCATCCGGAGACAGCAATGCGCTTAACTGGTTTAAAGAACCCGAACGAAGCCTATAATGCGATTGCAGGCGATCCTCAGTTCGCTGAAATACTGGCATCCATTCCATTCCGACATCCTGCTCAGCTCTATGAAGCTTTCGGATATGTTATCACATTCCTTGTGCTTTGGTACATTTATTGGAAGACAAATAAAAAACAGCATCCCGGATTTATTTTCGGCTGGTTCCTCATCCTCTTATTTTCCACCCGTCTGATCGTGGAATTCTTCAAGGAAGTACAGGTGCCGGGCAGAGAAGAATGGATTCTCAATACGGGTCAGTTATTAAGCATACCGTTTATCATTGCCGGGATCTATATTTTAATGAAATCGAAAAATAAGACGTTTACCCCATGAAAAGAATCTTGATAAGCGCCCTGGCTCTGGGCCTCTTATTTACTACTGAAAGCTGTAACGAGAACAAGAAGGTAGAGTCAATTACCAAGGAAGTGACCTTCAAGAAAGAAGGAGAGTTGAAGTTGATGAAAGCCGAATCCGACTCGCTGATCGCTACCATCGACATAGAGATCGCAGAAGGTGAATACGAAACACAAACGGGACTCATGTACCGTAAAAGCATGCAAGACAACCGAGGAATGCTGTTCATTTTTGAAAATGAGACGCCCAGGTCATTCTACATGAAGAACACGGAATTTTCAATTGACATCATCTTCATCAATGCCGATAACGAAGTGGTAAGCATACAGAAGAATGCTAAACCACTCGATCAAACTTCGCTCCCTTCAGAAGCGCCTGCCAAATATGTACTGGAAGTGAATGCCGGACTCAGCGACAAATGGACGCTAGCGGCTGGAGATAGAGTGGACTGGAGCAAGCAGTGATTTAGTTGATAAAAACCCATTTGTAAGTGCAATCTTGTCAATCTGAACTCGCTTCAGATTCTGAATTAAATTCAGAATGACAAAGTCTTAATTCTAAAAAATAAAAAACCCACGAGATTCGTGGGTTTTTTATTTAATATCTTCTGAAGACTATTTCTTCTCTTCTTCCTCTTCTTCGTCTTTCTTATCGCTAAGATCAATACCTCGTTTCTTCACTGTATCGAAGAATACCGGAGTCGCGATGAAAAGCGATGAGTAAGTACCTACAAGCACACCGATGATCAGGGCGAAGATCAATCCACGAATGGATTCTGCTCCCAGGATAAAGATCGTAAGAAGTACGATAAGTGTGGTCATCGAGGTGTTCAATGTTCTACTCAAGGTACTATTCAATGCACTGTTAATGATACGATTCATCTTCCAACTTGAATGCTCGTTAAAGAACTCACGGATACGGTCGAATACAACCACTGTATCGTTCAGCGAGTAACCAATCACCGTTAAGATCGCCGCGATGAACGACTGGTCGATCTCCATGTTGAACGGCATGATCTTGTATGTAAGTGAGAAGATTCCCAATACGATCAAGACATCGTGGAATACTGCGGCAACGGCTCCCAAACTGAATTGCCATCTACGGAAACGCAACAGGATGTAGAGGAATACTACTGCCAGAGATCCAAGTACCGCCCAGAAGGAAGCTTTCTTGATATCATCCGCAATTGTCGGACTTACCTTGTAATATTGCATACGCCCTACTTCCTTGCCTTCATCATCACTAATAAAATCCTGGTATGTGATTCCGGCAGGCAGGTTTTTCTGCAATCCCTCGAAAAGCATTTGCTCGATCTCGGCATCCACTTCTTCACCAGTATCGTCAACCTTGTATTTAGTTGTAATTTTAAGCTGGTTGTCACCACCGTATGTCTTTGCCTCGGCACTTCCGAAAACAGCGATCATGTCATTCTGGATATCGGTCGCATTCACGTCTTTATCAAAACGTACCGTATACGTTCTACCACCAACGAAATCAACACCCTGGTTAAGACCAACTGTAAATAACGAACCTAAACTGGCGATGATCAACAATCCTGAGATCACATAAGCCACTTTTCTCTTTCCTAGGAAATTGATATTTACGTTTTTAAACAGATTCTTGGTAAATGAAGTAGAACAAGGAAGCGGTTTACCATTCTTAGTGTATCGGTCGATGAACAATCTCGTGATAAAGATCGCCGTGAACAAGGACGTAAGGATACCTATAAGTAGCGTGGTCGCGAAACCTTGAATCGGCCCTGTTCCGAATACAAGAAGTATCAGACCTGTAAGACCTGTTGTGATGTTCGCATCGAGAATGGATGACAAGGCGTTGTTGAAACCATCCTTGATCGCATCCTTCTGCGCTTTCCCTTTGGCCAGCTCTTCCCTGATCCTTTCGAAGATCAGTACGTTTGCATCAACCGAGATACCAATCGTAAGTACAATACCGGCAATACCAGGTAAGGTCAATACTGCACCTAGTCCGGCTAGTACACCAAAAATGAATAGAATGTTCACTACAAGGGCAACGTCGGCAAAAAGACCGGCTCTACCGTAATAAAACACCATCCATACCAGTACAAATCCTAAGGCGATAAGGAACGAGAGTACACCACTATCGATTGCCTCCTGACCGAGGGTTGGCCCTACGATCTCAGCTTGAATAATATCTGCAGAAGCGGGTAATTTACCTGCTCTTAATACGTTTGCTAAATCCTGTCCTTCGTTAATAGTGAAATCACCGGTAATGGAACTACGTCCACCCGCAATAGCTCCGGTTGTTACACCTGGTGCCGAATATACTATGTCATCAAGAACGATGGCAATCTGACTACCATTGGTGTAAGCAGCGCCTGTCATGTCTTCCCATACTTTAGCTCCTTTACCGTTCATCTGCATATCTACAGACACGCGGCCGGAAGGATCATAGGATTGTGCTGCATCCACTACAACACCTCCACTCAATGGAGGCACCATGTCGCGGTTTCCTTTAATACCATAAAGATCCTGAAGCGATACTGTTTCACCTTCGGTGGTTTCTACTTCTCTCTCAACGCCCCAAGCGAATTTAATATAGCGTAGATCATTCGGTAGCTGCGCTCTTACCTGAGGAGTTTCCAGGTATTGTAAGACGATATCAGTATCTGAAGCCAATGCTGTCGCGATCACCGGACCATCTGGTCTTCCGAAGTCGACTAATTTAGACATCAAAGGGTTTTCCTTGGCAGGATCTGCTTCTTCATCTACTTCTTCACCTCCGAGAATATCTTCAATCACTTCGTTCTCCGTATCGGTAGAATCGGCTACTTCCTCATCCGTTTCCGGAGAAAGGATTCCCTTCAAGGTTGCATCTGCGGTTAAGAGGAAAGATTGCACCTCCTGTGCTTTATACACATCCCAGAATTCAAGCTGAGCGGTTTGTGTAATAAGGTCTTTAGTTCTTTCTATATCTTTTGCCCCGGGAAGTTCTACAAGTATCCTTCCTGAATTACCTAAACGTTGCAGGTTTGGTTGAGTAACACCGAATTTATCGATACGCTTACGAAGTACTTCAAAGGCAGAAACCATGGCTTCGTCAACTTTACGTCTAAGCACCTGCTGTACATCCCCGTTGGTATCATCACGGCTTATATCGTCTTCCAGGTTCTTATTGAAGAAAATACTGGTTGACGCCAGTTTGTTATCCCCGGGAATTGCCTCGAAGGCAGTAAAGAAGTCTTCCAGGTAGGGTTCCTGACTGTTCTTCTGAAGTTCTTCAGCATTGTTCAATGCCTGGTTGAATGCAGGATCTTTAGAGTTATTGGCAAGGCCTTCAAGGATGTCACGTACAGACACCTGAAGAATCACGTTGATTCCTCCTTTAAGGTCAAGTCCCTTATTTAGTTCTTTCTCCTTGGAATCGCTGTAGGTGATTCCGGCGAAAACCGGGGTGTTAGCCACTGAGTCCAGGTACTTCGCTTCAGCTTCAATACGCTCGTCCGGTTGAGAGGCATCGTATAATCCTTTCGCATAAGCCTCAGCTTCACCCTCTACCTTATTCGCGACAAAAGTGAAAGAAAGTTGGTACAAACACACCAACCCAAAGATGATCGCAAATACGGTAACTAGTCCTTTATTTTGCATTCTATAGGTATTTAGATGATTTTAAAAACGTGCAAATATAGGTTTTCAAAAAGGAAATGACAATTATTTTCCTTTGAAAATGACCAATAAAAAAAGGCCGTTGCAGCGGCCTTTTTGTTTGATTTAACGACCTGATTTAGACATCTAAAAGCCCATTCGTTTTGCTAACTCCTTCAGCACTTTCGGCCATTTTGGCCATCTCGGCATCTGTGAGTTCGATCTCCACTATCTCTTCAATTCCATTTCTACCTAGAATAACCGGAACGCCAATACAAAGGTCATTCAGACCGTATTGTCCGTCCAGCAAGGCAGAACATGGGAACATTTTCTTAAGATCCATTGCTATAGCTTGCACTAGTCCGGATACTGCCGCTCCCGGTGCATACCAGGCTGAAGTCCCTAGCAACTTGGTAAGTGTCGCCCCTCCTACCTTGGTATCCTCCATAACTTGTTGTAATCTCTCTTCGGAAATAAACTTAGAAACTGCTACACTATTACGCGTTGCGAGACGCGTTAATGGCAGCATTCCTTTGTCGCTGTGTCCACCAATCACCATTCCATCAACATCGCTGATAGGCGCTCCTAAGGCCTCTGCAAGGCGATATTTAAAGCGTGCACTATCTAATGCTCCACCCATACCAATGATTCGGTTTTTGGGAAGGTCTGTAGTTTTATGAACCAGGTAAGTCATAGTATCCATAGGGTTACTCACCACGATCATGATCGTATTTGGAGAATGTTCAATAAGGCTGGAAGAAACAGATTTCACAATACCTGCGTTGATCCCAATTAGCTCTTCTCGAGTCATTCCGGGCTTGCGTGGGATTCCACTTGTGATCACACAAATGTCACTGTTTGCAGTTTTGGAATAGTCGTTTGTAGTACCGGTTATCTTAGTATCGAAACCATTGAGTGATGCCGTTTGCATCAGGTCCATAGCTTTCCCTTCGGCATAACCTTCTTTGATATCCAACAATACTACTTCACTCGCGAAGTCTTTAATGGCGATATATTCGGCACAACTTGCACCTACTGCTCCCGCTCCAACTACAGTTACTTTCATGAAATTAAATTTTAAATTTGATGATTGAATTTCGAGCTGCAAAAATACAATTATCTATTTGATTTTCAATTCTGAATATCCTAAAATATAAAGCCCCGCACTATGGCGGGGCTACGTTTTATTCCGAAGAAATCTTAGGCATCAATATTTGCGTAGACCGCATTCTTCTCAATAAACTCACGCCTTGGCGGAACTTCATCACCCATTAGCATTGAGAATACACGATCAGCCTCGGTTCCATTATCAATGGTTACCTGACGAAGCGTGCGGTTTTCAGGCTTCATCGTGGTAACCCATAACTGCTCGGCATTCATCTCTCCAAGACCTTTATACCGCTGAATGGTAGCGCTACCTCCATAGGATTCGTTCAACTCATCGCGTTCCTTATCATTCCAGGCGTATGCCTTTTTATTGCCCTTCTTGACAAGATACAATGGCGGAGTGGCAATATAAACGTGGCCGGCTTCTATAAGGTCTTTCATATAACGGAAGAAGAAGGTGAGGATCAAAGTTGCGATATGGCTACCATCCACATCCGCATCACACATGATCACGATTTTGTGGTATCGTAATTTTTCAAGGTTTAACGCTTTACTGTCTTCCTCGGTGCCTATAGTGACCCCTAAAGCTGTGAAGATATTCCGAATCTCTTCGTTCTCAAACACCTTGTGTTGCATAGCTTTTTCCACATTCAGTATCTTACCACGTAGGGGTAAAATGGCCTGGAATTTTCTGTCACGACCTTGTTTGGCAGTTCCTCCTGCCGAGTCTCCCTCCACGAGGAATACTTCGCATTTTTCCGGATCTTGTTCGGAGCAATCCGACAATTTCCCGGGTAGTCCTCCTCCACTCATCACGGTCTTGCGCTGTACCATCTCACGGGCTTTGCGCGCCGCATGACGTGCCTGAGCTGCAAGAATAACCTTCTGAACGATGATTTTAGCATCACTGGGGTGTTCCTCCAGGTAGTTCTCAAGCATTTCTGAAACGGCCTGGCTCACTGCTGAACTCACCTCGCGATTTCCGAGTTTTGTCTTGGTCTGACCCTCGAACTGGGGTTCAGCAACCTTTACCGAAACAATCGCGGTTAGCCCTTCGCGGAAGTCATCTCCGGAAATGTCGAACTTCAACTTGTCCAGCATCCCGGAATTATCGGCATAGCGCTTCAACATAGTGGTTAGACCTCTTCTGAAACCGGAAAGGTGGGTTCCCCCCTCGTGGGTGTTGATATTATTCACATAGGAATGTAAATTCTCGTTGAACGAAGTGTTGTAGACCATAGCTACTTCCACAGGAATATCGTTCTTCTCACCTTCCATGGAGATCACTTCACTTATCAGTGGCTCACGATTACCATCCAGGTAACGGATGAATTCCTTTAATCCTTCTTCAGAATGGAAAGTCTCATGCACAAACTCCCCTTTCTCGTCTTTATTCCGCTTGTCGGTAATTGATATTGTAAGTCCCTTGTTCAGGAAAGAAAGTTCCCGAAGTCGGTTTGCCAGGGTTTCGTAATTATATACCTGACTTTCTTTAAATATTTCGTGATCCGGCTTAAAGGTCACGACAGTACCACGATAATCTGTCTCACCAACCGATTTAACCGGATAAAGTGTCTTTCCACGTTCATACTCCTGTTCCCACATTTTTCCATCGCGGTGAACCGTAGCCTTTAGACTACCCGACAACGCGTTTACTACGGAAACCCCCACTCCGTGAAGTCCTCCCGAAACTTTATAGGAATCTTTGTCGAACTTTCCCCCGGCACCGATCTTCGTCATTACTACCTCCAGGGCGGAAACTCCTTCCTTCTTGTGCATATCTACCGGAATACCCCTACCGTTATCCTTTACGGTTACGGAATTGTCCTCGTTGATCCATACGTCGATAGTATCGCAATACCCCGCCATTGCCTCATCGATGGAGTTATCTACAACTTCATAAACAAGGTGGTGCAAACCGCGTACACCTACATCCCCGATATACATGGATGGACGCATGCGTACATGCTCCATTCCTTCCAGTGCCTGAATACTATCCGCACCGTAAACTTTTATCTCTTTTTCGTCCTTCTTTTCGTCACTCATAAAATAGGTAGATTTTACAAAATTTCACTAACAAACAAATATAACAAAACCCCTCATAAAATCTAGGGTTTCGGCATATTTGAGCTATTAAGTTATTAACAAATTTTTGTGAAAAAAATTGTCCCAAAATTAAGGAATTTTCTGATTAATTTTTTCCGGTAAGCTTTCTTATCAATTCGCGACAAAATACGTATTCAACTCCTTCAAAATTTTCACAAAACTTTATGGATAGTCGATTCTTAAAAAACGTAACTTTCCATTTCTTAAAAAACAGATTTATGAAACAAAAATTCTTACTTTTTTTAGCACTTGCACTAAGCGTTGCAATTTCAGATTCGTTATACGCCCAAAAATTCTCAGATCTTGATAAAAGTCCGATGGACGTAGCATCCTTTCCGTCAAGTTACCGGGTTTCAGAAAAGGCGATAAAAATAGCTTACAGCCGACCCCAATTAAAGGGTCGTACGGTAGAATCCCTAGCGCAACCGGACAAGGTATGGCGAACCGGTGCCAACGAGGCGGCCGAGCTTACTTTGTACACCGACATGAAACTAGGCAACACGACGGTGAAGGCCGGTACGTATTCTTTCTTTACCATTCCGGGTGAAACCGAATGGACAGCTATCATCAACAGCGATGTGAATGTTTGGGGATCCTATTCCTACAATGAGGCGAATGATGTCGCCAGGATTACAGTACCCACAGGAACGGCTAAAGAAAGCCTTGAGGCATTTTCTATCGCTTTTGACGAAAGTGATAATGGTGTAGATATGCACCTTGGATGGGGTAATACTCGTGTAAAAGTTCCGTTTACTAAGTAATAACAGAACACAAATTTAAATTTAAAGCATCCTCCTCACTCTGGTTGGGAGGATGTTTTCTTTTGTTTTGAAATCATCAACGTCCAAAGTTATTAGCTAATCAGGTCTAAAAGCAACTACTTCAATCTCAATTTTAGCATTTCTGGCAATGGATTCCGCTGCAAAGGTGGTTCTGGCTGGTTTGTTGGGAAAATAGTGTATATAGATGGAATTAAAAGCTGAGAAATCACCAATACTATCAAGGATCACTGTAGCCTTCACAACATCGTTCATCTCCATATTGTGATATGCCAGTACATCCTTGATATTCTCGAGGGTTTGCCGGGTTTCTGCTTCGATTCCGCCCTCAACCAATTTTCCTGTTGAATGATCGAGCCCTATCTGGCCTGTGAGGTAAAATGTACTACCTGCCTGAACCGCATCACTGAATGGCTTGTCGGCTCTCGAAGGCTCGTGCGAAGGGTGAAATACAAGATCGTTACTTATCAAGTGTTCCTCTGAAGAAGAATTGCAAGCAAACAGAAGCATAACAGATAGAAGAAACAAGATTTGACGAGTATATAGTATCATAAATACGTTATTTTCAATTTAAAATACGTAATATTTCACAAGCTTCTTCACAATTCCTATTTTTATCGAAAATTAGAAATATGGCAGATACGCAGGTATTCTTCGATCATATCAATGAAGGCTATAAAACCAAGGGTGACTTCATAACACTTGGAGCAGCCATGCTGGATGGCGAAGCTGTTACAAACGCGCTGGTTAAGATTCCTCTCAAGACTATGAACCGTCATGGGCTTATCGCTGGTGCCACCGGTACCGGTAAGACGAAAACTCTACAGATCCTAGCGGAAAACCTTTCCGAGAAAGGTGTGCCTGTGCTACTTATGGATATGAAAGGTGACCTGAGTGGAATAGCGCAACCCAGTCCGGGACATCCAAAGATCGACGAACGTCACGAAAAGATCGGAATTCCTTTCGAACCAAAGAAATTTCCCGTTGAGATCCTATCATTGTCCGAACAGGACGGCGTTAGACTAAGAGCAACTGTAAGTGAATTCGGACCGGTATTGATCTCGAGGATACTAGGGGTTTCTGAAACCCAGGCGGGAATCATTTCCATACTTTTCAAATATTGCGACGACAATAAACTTCCGTTGCTCGATCTTAAGGATTTCAAGAAGATCCTTCAGTATTCAACCGAAGAGGGAAAAGCGGAGATAGCGAAAGAATACGGACGGATTTCACCTGCTTCCTCCGGAGCTATCCTTCGGAAGATCGTTGAATTGGAGCAGCAGGGCGGAGACCTTTTCTTTGGAGAAAAGTCCTTTGACACTGACGACCTGTTACGGGTAGACGAGAACGGTATGGGATATATCAACATTGTTCGGCTTACCGATATACAGGACCGGCCAAAGTTGTTCTCAACCTTTATGCTTTGTTTGCTTGCTGAAGTCTACAGTACCTTTCCGGAACAAGGAGATAGTGGCCGACCTGAACTAGTGATCTTTATAGACGAAGCTCACCTTATATTCAAAGAGGCAAGCGACGCATTACTGGACCAAATAGAAAGTATCGTAAAACTGATTCGCTCAAAAGGTGTAGGTCTTTACTTTGTAACTCAAAATCCAACCGATGTACCGGATGCGGTTTTGAGTCAGTTAGGATTGAAAGTCCAGCACGCGCTTCGTGCCTTCACAGCCAAGGATCGGAAGGCAATAAAACTCACTGCTGAGAATTACCCCATTTCAGAATATTACAAGACAGACGAAGTACTTACCTCTTTGGGTATTGGCGAAGCGTTGGTTTCGGCACTGAATGAAAAAGGTATACCTACCCCACTTGCCGCTACCTTGCTACGTGCACCAATGAGCCGAATGGATGTGTTGGAAGACGACGAACTAACAGACCTTTTGGGTGAGTCTAAACTTATTTCTAAGTACAATAAAGAACTCGACAGGGAAAGTGCCTATGAGTTGCTGAATGAAAAGATTGAAACAGCCAACCAGGAAGAAGCCAAGGAAAAGGCCAGAAAGGAAAAGGAAGCGGCCAGCAGATCTTCTTCGGGGCGCAGCCGAAGTAGACGAAGACGCACCTCCAGAAGTCCGCTGGAAAAGGTGCTTACCAGTCCAACTGTTATACGAAGCGTACTCGGAATCCTCACAAAAATTTTAAAATAAGACAATACCACAACCTAAATTCAAGTTTATAAATAGATGAAAAAATTACTATTACTATCCACGATTTGCCTATTGCTACTTACCCAATGCGGTAAAGACAGCGATCCCTTCCTGATTTCAAAGGACAGTATTGGCCCGATAAATAAAACAACCCAGATGCGTCAACTGGATTCTATTTTCGCAAATGATTCTATCGTCTCTCTTACCGAGCTTGAGGAAGCCCCTGAAACGAGAGGAGAAGTAGAGATCTACGAAAAAGGCGGAAAGAAGCTAATGTTGCTCTCTCCGGAAAACGAAGATGATCCCAATTCCCGTATCACCAATATCCAAATCTTTGACGAGCGTTACATAACCGACAAAGGCCTTGGACTTGGAAGTACTTTTGCGGACGTAAAACTCAATTACGAAATTGTCGCCATAGAGAATGCGATCAACTCTATTGTTGTATTTCTGAAAGACAGTGATGTCTTTATCACTATAGACAAAAAACAACTTCCTGAGAACCTTCGTTACAATTTCTCAGCCAAAGTAGAAGCTACACAAATCCCTGAAACAGCTACCTTCAAATACTTTATGGTAGGTTGGGACGGTGAAGTGGAAGAAACTTTAGAAGAATAAGTAGCTTACAAATTTATCTTAAGCCTCTGTTAAGAGGCTTTTTTTATGGGTTGTTTCTAAGTACATTTCAAAATAAAACAATCAACCATGAAAAATTTAATCCTCATTTTACTGGTTCCCCTGACTTGTTTTTCTCAGGTACCGGATTCATACGAAGTATCTGTTAATTACCCTTACGGAAGGCTTAATCCCGAGGCACCACAGGAAGTGGCTGATTTCGCACCTCTAATTGGCACATGTGACTGCGTCTCCACCAGCAGGAATCCGGATGGGAGCTGGGCAGAATCACAGCATTTAACCTGGAAATGGAAATACATAATGAATGGTACTGCCGTTCAGGACGAGACCTGGCTGGAAGACGGAACCCAGGCGGGCAGCATACGGCAGTTTATCGCCGATAGCAGCAAATGGTACGTGCATTATTATTCCAATAGGGGCCCTACCACAGTTTTACCAGCCTGGGAAGGTGGAAAAAGAGGGGACAGTATTGTTCTGTATAAAGAACAGCAAGCACCAAATGGTATGGATGGGTTCTATAGGATCACATTCAGTAATATGACGGAAACAGGTTTCAAATGGCTGGGAGAATGGGTGGACACTGCTGAAAATATTCAATATCCAACATGGACTATTGATTGTAAAAAACGACTTGCATTTTCAGAAGAAGATAGGATAAGGGAAAACATCAAGGCATTCTCCGCAGCCTATATGAATGGCGATGCGGCACAAATTGCGAGTTTTTACACCTCCGATGGGAAACTATTTCCTGGTGGCAGGGATATCGTTGAAGGTAGCGACGGTATACTGAGTTACTGGAACTTTCCGGAAGGCTCAAAGAACATGTATCACAAGATAACACCACTGGAAATTCGAATATTCAGGAACTACGCCTATGACTACGGTTATTACGAAGGAAGCATTACAAATAAAAAGGGTAAGAAAACCGATTTCGAAGGGAAATATCTTATTGTCTGGCGAAAGGAAAACGGAGCCTGGAAAATTCTTCTCGATATTTGGAACCGAAACTAATACGGTAAAATCAAAACGGTTAAAAAGGGCTATATTTACGTAGAACACAACCGTAAACCATGCTGTCTTCCAAGGAAAAATCTGCGTATCGTGCCGAACTATTTCGACATCTGGACGGTATCGCCATCGCACCCGTTATTTATGCTCTGAAAAAACAGGGAGTTCTTGACTTCCTTATGAAAAAGAATCAGGTCACTCTATCTGAACTAAATGAATCCTTCGATGGCAATGAGGGTTATCTCAATATCGGTTTGAGAATGATCGCATCCCAGGGCTGGTTGGAGTATGAAGTAGATGCAAAAAGTAATAGTGTTGATCTAAGTACTAACAAACGAAGTCCGATTGCTTTCCAAAGAGCCAAACAATACAGGGAGGTGGTGGATTTTATGAAGATCTCCACGGAATTTCATCCTCGCCATTTTGAACGAGAACAATTTACAGCACTCAATCGAATTCTGAACAAATACAAATCCGGCGAATACGATCCTACTTCCGAAGAAACCGCAGCACGGGAAGTGGAATATCAAATTCAAAAACACATTGAAGGGGTATTGGTAGGGCCTATTACCGTGATGCTGGGAATGGACGGGATGTTTCACAAATATTTCATGGAAGCTTCGTTCAGCGCAGATGAATTTCATGAGGATCCGGTTAGTTTCAGTAAAATTCTGGACTTCTTTACTCACCTCGAATGGTTTTCAAAAAACAATGAGCATTACCGATTTACCAACAAAGGATTATTCTTCGCCCGGAGGTCCACTGCCTATGGTGTTACAGTCTCATACATCCCAACCTTCCGGCGAGTAGATGAGCTTATGTTCGGAAATGCATTGATCTTTAAAAGTTCTTCTTCCAGTGTGAGTGAAATACATGTAGACCGGGAAATGAATGTCTGGGGAAGTGGTGGTGCACATTCTGCCTATTTTAAAAAGATCGATGATATAATCATTTCACTTTTTAACAAACCCATAGAAGAACAGCCGAAAGGCATACTGGACATGGGATGTGGTAATGGCGCCTTCTTGATTCACCTCTTTGAGGTCATCGAACAACGAACCCACCGCGGAACGTTGCTTGAAGAATATCCATTATTTTTGGTAGGTGTGGATTACAACAGGGCGGCATTAAAAGTGACCCGAGCCAACCTGGTAAAAGCCGATATCTGGGCCAAGGTGATCTGGGGAGATATAGGTAACCCCGAACAACTGGAAAAGGACATTCAGGAGAGTTACGATATTGAATTGAACGACCTGCTGAATGTTCGTACGTTCCTGGACCACAATCGGCCGTGGAGTGACCCGGAAAATACAGAAGCAAAAGCAATTAGCACCTCGACAGGGGCTTTCTCAGATTCGGGTAAGCGGCTTCACAATGCTGCGGTTGAGCAAAATCTTCGGGAGCATTTTGAGAACTGGAAACGTTTTATTGGTAAGTTCGGTTTGTTGCTGATCGAACTGCATACGATAGATTCGAGTATTGCTGCTCAGAATATTGGAAAGACAGCGGCCACTGCATACGATGCAACACATGGATTCAGCGATCAGTATATTTTGGAATTGGACGTTTTTAGCCGGATATTAGCGGATGTTGGATTGCGTTCGGATCCGGCACATTTTTCAAAATTCCCGAACAATGAATTGGCAACAGTAAGCATACATTATTTAACCGTGAACAACTGAAATGAAAAATAATATTCGACCTTTTCACCTTGCAATTCCTGTTAATGAGATACCCAAGAACCGCGCTTTTTACAGGGACATTTTGGGATGTAGCGAAGGTAGAAGCAGTGACCATTGGGTGGATTTCGATTTCTTCGGACATCAACTGGTGATCCACCTTAAGGAACAAGAGAAAGAAGACGCACATACCAATCCCGTGGATGGAAAAGATGTACCCGTTCCACATTTTGGTGTGGTGCTAACAATGGAAGATTTTAAGCAGCTATCGGAATCACTTAGAGAGCAGAATATTAAATTCATTATCGACCCATACATTCGCTTTGAAGGCGAAGTTGGAGAACAGGCCACCATGTTCTTTAAAGATCCCAGCGGGAATGCCCTGGAATTTAAAGCCTTTAAGAATTTAGATCACTTATTCGCGAAGTAAGCGATTATCGCTAATTACATTCCGGATCGTTAGGAAATAATGCGCAATAGCACTCCGGATCGGTCTCCAATGTACATTGAGTATCACAGGCTCCTTCACTATCTCCATGTGCAAGGTGTGCCGGCAAAGCATTAATACTAATAGTGATAGAATGAGCGTTGTCCGGATTCCCTGGTGGGATATGGCATATAGTTACCTTAGGCCCCTCATCTTTGTTGAATGCGGCTAGTGAAACAAGTCCAATCGCCAATACTGCGATAATTAAAACTACTCTTTTCATAATATCGATCATTTAATTTGGTCGTGTTAATGTAGCAATTTCTAATCCATTTCAGTAATAAAATAGATAAACAGTCCGGAAACTCGATAAACATGATTTTCGAGGATTAATAGCTTAAAAATGTATCTTTACGCTTAATTATATTTTCATATGCACAAGCCTATTCCGCAGCATATCATACAGCAGATCTTCGTACTGCTTCTGATCATACTCATAGGGGGACTGATCTTCAGGGAACTCATGCCCTATTTCTCGGGAGTTCTTGGAGCCATCACAATTTATGTTCTGATGCGTGGCTGGATGCTTCGTTTGGTGCGTAAGGGATGGAATTCAAACCTGGCTGCAAGCTTGCTCATTTTCGCTTCCATTGTTGGTATCGTATTACCCGTGTCCGGAGTTATCGTGATGCTAGGTAACAAGATCGGGAATGCCGTACAGAATTCAGAAAAAGTAATAACAGCTTTAAAGGGTGAGCTGGTTGATTTAGAGACAAAATACAATTTCAACCTCGCCTCAGAGATTGACGTAGGTGCGATTTCGAACTGGCTTTCCAGCAATTTACAGAGTGTGGCGGGAAGTACTTTTGATATAGTGATCGCACTCGGACTAATGTACTTTATATTGTTCTATATGTTCACGAACCGTAGACTGGTACATAATTCTGTAGGCGACTATCTCCCCATCAGCAAATCCAATTTAAAGGTGATTGGCAGAGAGATCCAGGCAATGGTTCGTTCTAACGCCCTGGGAATTCCTCTGGTGGCCCTGGCCCAGGGAATCATTGCGCTCATCGGTTTCTTTATCTTCGGAATTCAGGATCCTTTCTTCTGGTTTGTGATAGTTACCATCGGTTCCATGATCCCTTTCGTGGGGACCCTCATCGGGATATTACCTGTGTTCATTTTAGAACTATCCACCGGAAATAACTTTGCGGCCTGGGGAATATTACTCTACGGCCTTATCGTGGTTGGTTCTACCGATAATATCATTCGGTTGTATGTTCTGAAGCGATTGGATAACGTACATCCACTCATCACTTTGATCGGTGTGATCGTGGGAGTGCCGCTCTTCGGATTCATTGGGCTGATCTTCGGACCGCTACTGATTAGTCTATTTCTCGTGATCGTGAATATTTACCGAAAGGAATATCTTTCGAACAATAACAATTCCGAAGAGATTTCAGAAGCAATAGCAACTACAAAAGAAGACGAAAAAAAGGAGTCCTAAGCTCTTCTATTCTCTCTGGCCAGTAAAGTATTCTTGAGTAGCATGGCAATAGTCATCGGCCCTACTCCACCCGGAACCGGGGTGATAAAAGAAGCTTTTTTACTTACACTTTCAAAGTCGACATCCCCGGTAATGGCATAGCCTCTTGGTTTACTTTCGTCCGGAACTCTTGTGATCCCCACATCGATAATTACCACACCATCCTTCACCATATCGGCTTTCAGAAAGTTTGGTACACCTAAGGCAGAGATAATGATATCAGCATCTTTGGTGAATTTCTCAATATCCTTTGTGCGGCTATGGGTAAGGGTAACTGTGCAGTTTCCGCGTTTCGCTTTCTGGCTCATAAGGATACTCATTGGTCGGCCTACAATATGACTCCTGCCTATTACCACCGCATGTTTTCCGCTGGTTTCAACATCGAAGCGCTCCAGCAATTCCATGATACCGAAAGGGGTTGCCGGGATAAAAGTGGGCATATCCAGTGCCATATTCCCGAAATTCGTTGGGTGGAATCCATCCACATCTTTCTTTGGGTCAACGGCCAGAAGTACTTTTTGAGAATCGATTTGCTTCGGCAGAGGTAACTGCACGATATATCCATCGATATCGTCGTTGTTATTGAGTTCGTGTACTTTGTCCAGTAATTCCTCTTCGGTGGTACTATCGGGAAGATGTACCAGCGTAGATTCGAAGCCAATGCGTTCGCAAGCACGTACCTTACTGCCAACATAGGTTAAACTTGCACCATCATCCCCAACAAGGACAGCCGCCAGGTGTGGCACCTTTTCTCCATTGGCTTTCATTTGATCAACGGTTTCCTTGATCTCGTCCTTAATGTCGTTGCTTATTTTTCTTCCGTCGAGGATGGTCATGGTTGCTTGTTTTTGGGTTATCGCATTTTATTCATCATCTGCATCATCTTGCGGCCTCCGCCACCTTGCATCATCTTCATCATCTTGGCCATTTGGTTGAATTGTTTCAGCAGTTGGTTAACTTCCTGGACCGAAGTACCGCTTCCTTTGGCGATACGCTTTTTGCGGCTTCCATTTATCAGTGCAGGAGTCGATCGTTCATCCGGGGTCATAGAGTTGATGATCGCCTCAATTCCCTTAAAGGCATCATCGTCTATATCAACATCTTTCAGTGCTTTTCCCGCTCCGGGTATCATTCCTACCAGGTCTTTCATGCTACCCATCTTCTTCACCTGCTGGATCTGCTTCATGAAGTCGTCGAAACCAAACTGGTTTTTAGCGATCTTCTTCTGAAGTTTCCTGGCCTCTTCCTCGTCGTATTGCTCCTGGGCGCGTTCCACAAGGGAAACCACATCTCCCATTCCCAGGATTCGGTCGGCCATACGGGCAGGGTGAAACACATCGATGGCATCCATCTTTTCACCGGTACCGATGAATTTAATAGGTTTATCTACAACGCTCTTGATCGAGATCGCCGCACCACCCCGGGTATCACCATCTAATTTAGTAAGGACAACACCTTCAAAATTCAGTCTGTCGTTAAATGCTTTTGCGGTATTTACCGCATCCTGACCTGTCATCGAATCCACCACGAACAGTGTCTCGTTCGGTTTGATAGCAGCGTGAATATTGGCGATCTCCGTCATCATTTCCTCGTCCACCGCTAATCGACCCGCGGTATCGACAATAACCACGTTAAACCCGTTCTGTTTTGCATGAGCGATAGCGCTGGTTGCAATTGCCACAGGGTCCATATTTCCTTCTTCGGAATAGACCTCAACACCAACCTGATCTCCAACTACATGTAGCTGGTTGATCGCGGCAGGACGGTATACATCACAAGCCACCAAAAGTGGTTTGCGAGTTTTTTTTGTTTTAAGGAAGTTGGCCAGTTTACCGGAGAAGGTAGTTTTACCACTACCCTGAAGTCCGGACATAAGGATCACGCTAGGCGAACCGCTTAGGTCTAGCCCGGCGGTATCACCTCCCATTAACTCGGTGAGTTCGTCTTTTACGATCTTCACCATGAGCTGACCCGGCTGAAGGGTGGTCAGTACATTCTGACCCAGGGCCTTTTCCTTCACCCTATTGGTAAACTCTTTGGCCGTTTTAAAGTTAACATCTGCATCCAGTAATGCTCTGCGCACCTCTTTCAGGGTTTCGGCCACGTTAACTTCGGTAATACTACCGTGTCCTTTCAGAACGTGTAAGGCTTTATCGAGTTTGTCGGTTAAATTATCGAACATGGAATTCCTTCAGTTTTAAGAGAGGCAAAGATACAAATTGAAGTGCTTGTGGCAAAGTGGCCCGGCCGATAAAACCTTTCTGAAAACGCAGATCAACATATAAATTTTATTCTGCAAGAAAATTCATTCAACTTTTCCAAATATAATTGTTGTAACTTTAACTAATTGTTTATCAATTATTTATTTCTCCTCTCCCCTTTGTCTACACTTATTGCTTGCTGGTAATTGACTTGGGTTCATTTTGAAACCAAACAGATTTGTTATTAACCAAACCAATATAAAATGAAAACTAGGAACATTTTCAACATTTCAATCGCCCTTATCTTATTACTGTCTGTGACGGGATTCGCGCAAGACAAGAATTATCAATCATTTGCTATTCATGAAGATTATGTAAAACCTTCCATGATAGGTGAATATGAAGCCATCTGCAAAGAAATGGTAGGCCACAGTAAAAAGCACGGTGTGACAAAGACCTCATGGATGACTCTGTCCACTTCGGAATTTGTTTATACGTATATAACTCCATTAAATAAAATGGCAGACCTTGATGACAATATATTCTCGGAACTGGCAGAAGGAATGGGTGAAGAAGCATTTGGTGACATGTTCAATAGGATGGACAAGTATTACACCGACCACAGGGATTATATAATTACCATGGACAAGGAACTATCTTATCAACCTACAGGTATTAACCAGATGCCTCAAGGAAAAATGTACAGAAACAATGTGAAGTACTATGTTTCTCCTGAAAATTACGCTAAGGCCAACGAGATAGCCAAGAAATACAAGAAGCTATTTGCCCAGAAAGGATCAAAAATGCATTACAGGGTATACCGCAGTGGATTTGGAGCAGACGGTACTTTCTTCCTTGTAGCTGTTGCTGCCGAAAATCCTGCGGCGTTTGAGCAATTGCAATCTGAAAACGATCAATTATTGGGCGAAGAAGGAGCTGCATTGCAGAAGGAACTTCTATCCATAATTGATAAAATGGAAACAATGCAGGGGTGGATGCGTCCGGACCTAAGCTATTCAGCTAACTAAAAAATTATAACCAAATAATCTCAAAATGAAAAAACTAGCATTAATAATTGTCCTGGCATGTACTTTTATTGCCTGCGAAGAATGTCCTGAGCGCTATACTCAAAGTTCCGCTGAAATTGACACTTTCAAAGAAGTGATCGCGGCTTATGAAGCGGCCGACTGGGAAAATTACACGGCAAAATTTGCAGATACCGCCAAGGTATATCACAACACAGATGATAAATCGATGACCCCGGCAGAAACGGTTGAAGCACATAAAACGACCACGTCCGGATTATCCTCCTATGGATTCGTATCTGATAAAGGGGATGTGGAGATGGTAACTACAGACAAAGGTGAGACCTGGGTGAATTACTGGGGGCTTTGGAAAGGGACAATCGCTTCCACGGGCACAGAAATGATGATTCCTGTGCATGTTACCGCGCAGTTTGTGGATGGTAAAGTTGTTGAGGAATACGGCTATTGGGATACGGCTGCTTTGGTAGCGGCACTGACTGCGGCTGCGTCTGAGGACGCTTCTGAAGAAGGCATGGAACAAGCAGCCGAAGAAGGCGCGGAAGAATCTGAACAGTAAGATTCCTCTAAATTATGTTGAAGCCACGGTTCTCCCGTGGCTTTTTTTATTTCTGAAATTTGAACTCGGTAACTTTTTGGGCAATTTTTCAACATATATTAAATCCTTCTTATGTCCGTCACAGGTTCTTTTCCCGGTATGATGTCGGTTATTCGCAATAACGCCAGGTTGTTGCGCAAGAAGAAACTGTTCAAAAAATCCCGGTCTATGTTTGACAACAAACCCCTTGATTTTGGAGGAAAAGGAGCTATTCCGAATGAAGGAGTCGATCCAATAGTGCTCCGCAGGATACGCGAAAGGACCATACGCGAAAGAGGTCGAAGGCGTTTAAAATTTGCCGCCTTTCTAATAGTTGCATTACCAGTGATCTTTTATTTGGGGTACAAGACGTTCCATAATTTTAGTTTCGGACTTCCGGCACTAACTGTAAAAGAGAATTCCGCTCGGGATCTTAGTAAAGAATTTATTTTTTATATCAATGATGGTGATGCCTGGTTGAAGAAATGGCATTACCACAATGCGCTATTTCAGTATAACAAAGCGCTTGAATTGTATCCAGGGGATTACGATGCCAGGTATCGCATTGCCATTGCTTACAGCTATCAATGCCAATATGAGTTCACGGGCTGCGAGAAAGGTAAAACCTTAGTGGAAGAGTTGAAAAGGGAATTCCCCAACCGATCGGAACTTCTCGAAGTTGAAAAAGTCTTCACGCATTGGGGAACCCCGTAACCAACCCAGTTTCGGTTCTATTTCTTAAGCCAACGTCTTATGAGGAATGCCAGGATCAATCCGAAGAGAATCAAGGGCCAGATGTGGATAAAGAATAATACTATCGCTTCAATCATATTCCATCCAAATGACAATCCTTCCTTGGTCTTATCACCAAAGGTTTTCTTATAACTTGTAGGCTCTTCAGTATACTCAACTGTCTCGTAAAGATCGATCTGGATCGTGCTGTAGGCAACCCTGTTTGTTAGGTATTTCAACCTACCTTGTGCCGATTCGATCTCCTCCTGGAGTACGCGTAACTTCTCCTCGGTGTCGAGAATATCCTTAACGGTCTTCGCATTTTTTCTAAGGATCTCCTCATAACGTTTCTTTACCTCCAGTTTTGTAGCCAGGCGGCCTTGCAGGTCGACATATTCTTCGGTAACATCCTTGGTAGTGATATTTTCATATTCCACGAATTCAACCACTTTTCCTATTGAATCCATCATCATATCAAAATGCTGCTGGGGTACTTTGATGGTTAATCGATTCTCTTTCTGATAGAGGTTATTCTCGTACCGCAGGTCGCTGATATAAGCATCGTATTTCAAGCTAATGGCCCTGATTTGTCCGGTAGCCACCTTTACATCCTTTACCTTATACCTGGCCGATGCTGTTTTAATGATCTTAAGATTGGTGGGCGTTTTAGTAAGAGTTGCATCAGGTTTGAAACTCATTATAGGGGTTTCCTCTGCACCCATAGTTTCTACCGCTTCGAAGCTTTCGTCAACGTCTACTTCAGACATTTTGAGCTCTTCGCTATAGTTGGCACCTTCATGACAGGAAAATAAAAGGGTAAACACAAGGAGTAACCAACTTGCTTTCGATATGATCTTTGAATTAATTGTTCTCATAATTTTATACTTTTAGGTTTTACAGCAACAAACCTAGGCCCGCTTTAACCGAAACGGTTGCAAATGACTTGTAAACCCCTTGTAAATTGTTTTACAATTTTTAACTATTTGATTTTCAATTACTAAAAGCTTGGATTCAGCACAAAAAAAACTTTTCGAATTACTCAGGGAGGCTGTTTCCAGGACCTATTTGGAGACGCATAGTGCCCCTGAGGATATTGGAAATTGGAAAGGAGAGGAGATAACCGGGTTCCAGGAAGACCTTTTTGAAAAGACAAAGGGTCGTGTTAGTGAAAAATGGTTCTACACCTATTTTAAGAACGATGCAGATAAGCTACCGCGAATCGATATGCTTAACTTGCTGAGCGGATATGCCGGGTATAAAAACTGGAATGATTTTAAGCAAGCGAATAGCGAGGTTAAGTCGGGAACGAATCGAACAGGGTTAAAACTTTGGTACTCTCTTGCCATTATCCCCTTAGCATTTATCGTCTATAGCCTCATCGATTTCGATCACACCTACGAGTTCTGTATGGTAGACGAGGATTACGGGGAGCCTATTTCAGAAATAGCCCTTAGCATTAAGGTCCTGGTGGAGGGTGAGTCGCCAATTTATATGAAAACCGACAGTACTGGGTGTTTTCAGTATACAACTTCTGAAAAGACGATTCGATTCGTAATACAGTCTCCTTATCACAAAACAGACACCATCGTTCGGCATATTGAATCGAACAAGAATGCAATAGTACCTGTGGCAACCGATGATTACGCTGTTATCCTGAAGTATTATAGTTCTGGGAATACCAATGAACTTCAGAAAAGGAGAAAACAACTGGCAAATCTTATATCCGATGAGGCCCAGATATTCCAGGTCTATCCAAACTCTTCGGGCATTGAGATGTATTCCAAAGAAGAATTCATCAACAAGCTAACCATTCCCACAAGTAGTTTGAAAAATATTAGGATTCTGGACAAACGCTATGCCGATGGAAAGATCGTGAAACTCAAATTCAGTACACAATGAGAAAGGAATTGATAATCATACTGAGTTTATTTTGGTTAATGGCCTGCAACAGCGGGATGGAGACGGATGCCATGAAATCTACCGAAGCCATGGAGGCCGAAGAAACTGTGTCTGCCGCAGAGATGGATATCGATGAAGCAATGCCAGTAGTTTCTGAACTTAATTATCAGGGTATTGTTTCTGAAAAATTACAGGAATACGCAGAGCTTCAGGAATTGATCAATACACATCCGGAATTCGAAACAGATCTTCGCGAGCAGCTTCTTTCATTGTCTCAGGAGAGTATACTGGATATTGGCAATTCCGAGATAGTGCAGATTTCAGAGATACAGGTATTGGAGTCTACAGAAGGTATCTCAGATTCCCTGGAATCCAGGATAAAATTCAGTTTTAAGTTAACTACTGATACGCAAACCCGAAGCGACAGCCTCCTGGCAAAGATTCAGAAAAAAACTGTGGTGATCGACGGGGAAACCCTCGTTTCTACCAAGGTGACTTTCGAAAGTTTACAGGACTACTAGCAGTGTTATCTATAAAGCAGAAACCGTCCCTGCGTGAGCATACAGAGACGGTTTCCTGATTAACAACTAACTAAATTCAAACAAACTTTGCTCTATTGAGGCAATAGTACTGTGTCTATAGCGTGAACTACACCGTTGGCTGCCTGAACATTCACAACGATTATAGTACTTACGCGTCCATTTTGGTCGGTAATGGTGCCGTTTGTAGCGTCGATAGTGATATCGTCACCAAGAGTTGAAACCGGTCCATCAACTAGATCTTCAGCTCTAACATTAGCTTCCGGAATTACGTGCGTATTCAGGGTAGCTGTTAGCGTAGCTGTATCGATATCGTCAAGACTTCCAATTCCTAATTCGACTAGTAAGTCTCCGAAGGCAGCATTTGTTGGAGCAAATACTGTGAACGGAGCTGGACTTGTTCCGTTAGCAGTGCTAAGAACAGAGACGAAGTCTGGTTGGTCCGGACGTGTTAGGGCCGCAACAAGTGTTTCGAATGTTGGATCGGCTACTGCGAAAGTCACAACTGTTGGCAATCCGATCACAGCGTCAACGATATGCACTACACCATTGGCAGCTGTAACGTCTGGGGTTACTACGTTAGAAACTCCGTTAAGCGTTACTCCACTATCTGTATTGATGTAGATACTTAGGTTATCATCGGATGTACCGAAAGTAGCCAGTGTATTATCATATGAAGTTGACAGGCTGGTAGATAAATTTGTTCCCGTTAGGGCGTGGTTTAGAATAACTTGTGTTAATACATCTACTGGCACCTCACCTAAATTCGCAAATCCATTGTCTGAAAGGAAGGCATCGAATGCAGCATTTCCTGGTGCAAATACAGTAAACTCAGCAGATCTGTCGTTTAAAGCAGCGTCTAATCCAGTAATTTGAAGCGCTTCGGCCAGCGTAGATAGGTCTGCAGTCATCATTGCAAGTCCGGCAATCGTAGGATCGATGATGTCAATTACTGCCTGTGGAAGGATCACTTTATCAATAGCGTGAACTACTCCGTTACCCGTTTGAACATCGGTAACAATGATGTTAGATGGCATACCGGTAGCGTCGATTATTTGAGGTCCGTTTGCAAGGGAAATAGTAATATCTTCACCCTGGAACGTTGTAGCTGTAAGGCCTTCTGAAAGATCTCCGGCGCGTACGTTTGCTCCAGCAATTACGTGATAGTTTAGCACCAATTGAAGTACATTCTGTGGAATGTCATCCAAAGAAGCTACTCCTAAAGTCGCCAATAGGTTAGCAAATGCGTCGTTGGTTGGCGCAAATACTGTGAATGGAGAAGAAGTAGATCCGGATAATAGAGCTACGTAGTCGGTGTTAGCGTCAGTAGCAGCGATTAATGCTTCTACCAGAATAGAGAAATCTGGGTTTGCAGTTGCCTGAGTCACGATAGTCGGAATACCAATAACTGTATCTACAGCATGGATTACACCATTGCTTACCGCTACGTCCGGTGTAGTCACTGAAGCTACGTTATTTACTCGTACTCCTGAGCTAGTATCGACGAACAAGCTAAGGTTAAAATCAGTCGTTCCGAAAGTTGCCAGAGAGTTAATGTACCCTGTTGAGAGATCTCCGGAATTATTTGTTCCGTTAACTACGTGGTTTAATAATACATTAGTAAGAAGGTCAACCGGCACATCGTCCAGGCTGGCGAACCCGTTGTCGTTCAAGAAAGCAGCAAATGCATCATTGTTCGGAGCGAATACCGTGTACTCGGTTGAACCGTTTAATGTTTCTACAAGACCAGCTCTTTCAAGAGCGGCAAGAAGTGAAGAATAATCAGGGTTGTTCTGAACAAAAACAGCAATGGTATCTTCCGTTACCGGTGTTGTATCCCCGTTATCATCGTCACTACAAGCGGTCGCGAAAATCATCAGGAACGCTAGAAGTGATATTTTAAATAGATTTTTCATAACAATAGTTTAGATTAATGATTTGTGGATGAAACAACCCATTCATAGAAACTACTACCGGAAAATCCGATTTTAATATTTGTTTAACTATTTAAGTTAATGTTTAAACAAAAAACAGAAATAAAATAACCCTCCAGGGTGGAGGGTCAAATTAACATAACTAAACATAAGCGGGTTACTCACAAATAGGTATCATGCTTAAAATTTCCGATTTAAGCACATCATTCGATTCAATTGTGAGAACAACGTTATTAGGTAAGAGTATCTCTATTGGATACTGAATATTGGCAATAAGGCTTTCGTCCATCTCCTCTATCGTTTGAAAGGTCTGCTTGTCGTGTAAGAAGGAAATGGTTTCGAAATTAGATGTTATTGTATTGTATATAGAGATATTCACAGGGTAGCTAATATCTACACAAGTTATACTATCGTTGAATAAAGTCCCGTTCGCACAGGCATTTTGAAGGTCTCGATAGACTTCGATATTCGGTACTTCTGCGCTTATGTAATCTGCAAGGGTAACGGTTACAGGAAATTTGGGCATCAAATTGGCGCCTTCTCCAAATACAGAGAGGGCCTCAATAGAGTTCACCGGGTATTCTCTCCCTCTGTAGATACATATATAGGGGAAATTAATACTGAAACAGGAAGAATCGTCTACAATATCATCATACGATCCGTCGTGAGAAACGACAGACATGATCAACTTTTTAAGCTGACCATCTTGTATGAACGATTCATCATCGGGAGCCTGAACTACGGTAAGTTCTTCTTCCTGGCAACTTACAAAGGCTAACGCCAACATTACGTACAAAAAGTACTTCATCTTCATTTTTTGATAATATAACAACTCTGAAACGAAAATTCCTACCCGTTTTAATATTTTTATATTTGTCGAAATTCGCAGCATGTCAACCCCTCTTTTTAAAAATGTGTGTGACGAACAGTATTTCTCGAAACTCTATGAGGAGCATTCGAAAGATCTGCACGACTTCATATATTACAAATACGGCGAACATGTTAATCCAGAGGATAAGGTACAAGAAGCGTTTATAAAATTATGGCGCAATTGCAAAACAGTTGCGCCCGAGAAAGCTAGAAGTTTTCTGTTCACCGTTATCAATAATATCACTCTTAACGATTTAAAGCATAAAAAGGTTGTTCTAAAATACCAGCAATCCAAACCGAAGCAACACACCAATGAATCCCCTGAGTTCATCATGGAGGAGGCCGAATACCTCGCCAAATACCAGGCGGCACTTGCTAAACTCACGGAAGGACAACGCGTTGCCTTCCTACTGAATAGGGTTGAAGGCAAGCGTCATAAAGAAATTGCCGAAATGCTGAACATATCCAGAAAGGCGGTAGAGAAGCGTATTTATTCGGCTTTAGAAAAACTTCGGAAAGAGATCGACGGGATTTAATTGCCTGCATGGTAGGAATTTTCAGATCACGATTGTTATATACATAGAAATTGATTATGAAAAAGAAGGATTTAATTTCTAAATGGTTAAACTTTAACCTCAGTGATACGGAAAAGGAAACATTCGAGAACTTGGATGTTTCCGCTTCCTATCACCGTATTGACAGGGCTGCAAAGTACTTCAAAGCTCCTGAATTCAATACTGAATCCAGTTATCAGGATCTCAAAAATAAACTCGGAAATCGAAAGAAGTCGATTCGACCTCTGTACGGTTATATTTCAGGAATTGCTGCCACCCTTGTGGTCGCGTTCGGATTATTTGCCTTGTTGAATTCTCCTCAATCTACAGAATACGTTGCAGAGAATTCTGCCAGGACGGAGTTTGTTTTACCAGATACTTCCGAAGTGATACTCAATGCAGGGTCTTCCATCTCTTTTAAAGAAGAGAATTGGGACGATAGCAGAGAAGTTAATTTGGAGGGTGAGGCATATTTTAAAGTCGCAAAAGGGAAGAAATTCAGTGTTCATAGTTCTCAAGGCGTTGTTACTGTCCTTGGAACACAATTTAAAGTAAAAGATCGCTCCACTTATTTTGAAGTGAGTTGCTATGAAGGTTTGGTTCGTGTGGAATTCGAAGGTAAAACCTATGAATTGGCCGCCGGTGATGCCGTTAAAGCATACGGAGATATGGTGGTTAGTGAAAAAACAGCTCTTGGTAAACCGAGCTGGCTGGAAAATAAATCTGTCTTTAAAAGCGTGCCCATACGTGAAGTGATTCAGGAACTTGAGCGCCAATTTGATGTGCAAGTGTCCGGCGAAGCCATAACCAGTAACACTTTATTCTCAGGAAGCTTTTCCAATCAAAATTTAGACACAGCCTTGCAGGCTATTACAATTCCCCTTAACTTGTCTTACTCTATTAATGGTAAAAGCGTGGTTCTAAAAAAATAACCAAGAGTGACCCAGGGAAGGAAGTTAGCATTACTTTTCACATTTTTCAGTTTGAGTTTTTTATGGGGGCAATCTTCGGAACAGCCGAAGTCGCTGCGTGATGTATTCCGCTCCCTGGAGACCACCTATCAATGTACTTTCTCCTACAAGGACCTGGATCTCCAATATCACTATTCAGAAATACCCAAAGCAAATAATCTCACCGAATTAGTCCAGCAACTTTCGGCTACCACCTTATTCAATTACACCCTACTGGAAGACAATACCATTGCGGTAGGCAAGAAAGAAAATCTACCCTCTCGTTGCCTTACTATCACTACGGAATTCGATCAGCCCTTTGAAAATGTATCAGTTGTTACTCCATATCAGCAACTTTCAAGTGGTGCGAACGGAGTGGTTTCGGTTGAATATCTTAACAACCAGGATCCTATTGTGGTCTCGTACACCGGATATGAACGGATTACACTCCTCCCCGAAAACTTAATAGAGGTCGATTGTAATACGGTACCCCTTCAGAGGAAAGTAGAATTTCTAAACACGGTTACACTGGTAAATTACCTGGCCCGGGGTATCACCAAAAATGTGGATGGTTCGCTAAATGTTAATTACAAAGAATTCGACATCCTCCCCGGTCTCATTGAACCGGACGTACTGCAAACCATCCAGGCCTTACCTGGAATTCAAAGCGTTAATGAAACGGTTTCATTTATCAACATACGAGGGGGAACCAACGACCAGAACCTGATTCTATGGGATGGGATCAAGATGTACCAGAGTGGGCATTTCTTCGGACAGATATCCGCCTTTAATCCATTCCTTACAAGCGAGGTAAAAGTAATTAAGAACGGTAGCAGTTCCCAATACGGAGACGGGGTTTCAGGTATTATCAGTATGATGGGTGACGACACTATTGCCACTGAATTCAATGGTGGCTGGGGTATCAATGCCATTAGTACGGATGCCCATGTTGATATTCCCTTGGGTTCCAAAGCTTCTGTCCAAATAGCCGGTCGGAAATCGTTCAACAACCTCTTCGAGACCATCACCTATTCCCAATACTTCGACAAGGCTTTTCAGAATACCGAAGTAGTATCCAACTCCGCTGCTCAATCGGCCTCAAATGACGACTTTACCTTCTACGACACACATTTCAGACTCGTATATCAACCTACTTCCAAGGATTACTTCAGGGCCAACTTTCTCTTGCTCGGAAATCAGTTGGGTTTTCAGGAGAATGCTTTGATCGATGGTGACCGGCAGTCCAGGCAGAGTGAACTTTCACAGGAAAATTATTCAGGGGGACTCTATTATCGAAGAAACTGGAACGAATCCTTTGTTTCCGACATACAGTTCTACGGATCATCTTACTCATTGCAGGCCACAAACTTTGACCTTCTGAATAATCAGCGTTTACTTCAGAACAATGATGTACTGGAAAATGGGTTCAAAACGAGAATGTTTTACAATCCCTCTTCCACAACATCTTTAATGGCCGGATACCAGTTTAACGAAACCGGCATCACCAATTTCGAACAGATCAACAATCCATTCTTTGAAAGAACAGACAAGCAAGTGATCCGCACCAACAGCGGTTTTGTTCAGGCCAGCTTGCAACCTAAGAATTCGAATACCACTATCACAGGTGGAGTTAGGGTTAATCACGTGAGTAAATTCAACGAATTCCTGTTTGAGCCGAGATTGAGCTTTAATTATCGCTTCCTGAAGTACTTTTCCATAGACATCGCAGGAGAGTTAAAGAGTCAGACCACTTCTCAGATAATAGATCTTCAAAATGATTTCCTGGGTGTGGAAAATCGCCGATGGGTGCTAGCCCGGGAAGGTGAAATACCTATTTTGAAGAGCGAACAACTTTCAGTTGGGATCGATTATAGCAGGAACGGTTGGTTGATCAACGTAGAACCTTATATAAAAGAAATAGACGGGATCACTACTCAAAGCCAGGGTTTTCAGAATCAATTTGAAACAGCAAGAACCCATGGCAGCTATACAGTTAAAGGAGTTGATGTTTTGGTTAATAAACGTTTCAAGAAAGTGAATACCTGGTTGAGCTATTCCTACGCTGAGAACGATTATACCTTTGACAACCTTTCACCCTCTTCCTTTCCGAACAATCTGGACATTCGCCATACGTTTACCTACGGAATCAATTACAGTTTAAACGAATTCAACATTTCCGGAGGATTTAACTGGCACAGTGGTAAACCGATCACCTTGCTGGTTCCGGGCAACGAAATTGTAGACGGACAATTGAATTTCGACGCCCCTAATGCTGCCAATATCGACGATTACATCCGTGTTGATATTTCGGGTACTTACAAGTTTCCCTTCGGAAAAAACATGGACGCCTTCGCCGGTATTTCATTCTGGAATTTACTCGATACCCGGAATGAGCTGAATAGCTTCTACAGGCTCAATAATGACGGGGATCCGGAAAAGGTAAGGGAGAATTCGCTTGCGTTTACTCCAAATGCCACCTTCAGAATTAATTTCTGAGACAAATCCCTATCTTTAACCAAATCAAAAAACGTAAAACAATCATATGAAAAAAGTATTTCTTTCTTTCCTGGGACTGCTATTGGTCTCCGGAGCTTTCGCTCAATCGGAAATCGAAAAAGTTGAGACAACGGTGAACAAGGGTGACATTGAGGGCCACATCTATTTCCTTGCAGATGATCTTCTAAAAGGGCGCAAAACCGGAACCCCGGAGAATAAAATCGCGGCGGCCTATCTTGCAAATTCTCTTAGGAGTTATGGTGTAGAGCCTAACCCCAAAACAGGTGATTATTACCAAAAAGTTCCTCTAAAAAAGACAGAGGCCGCAGCGCCCATGTTCCTTTCTTTCGACGGGAAAGAATACAAGTACAAACTTGTGGTGAATCCTGCCCAGTTGAAAGTCACAACTCAGGCAGTTTACCTCGGCCACGGGATGGAGTCCGATTATAAAGGAAAGGATGTACGGAAGAAGTTCGTTGTAGTAAAAGCGGGTAGCGAAAAGTCCCCAGGGATTCGCTCGGCTTTTGGATTAAGAGGACAAAAAGAAGCCCTGGCAAAGGCCAATGGTGCTTTGGGGGTGTTAGAATTAATGGATGTGGACCAGGGAATGTGGAACCGCGTGGAACATTGGATGAGTGGCCCGCGATTGGAATTGGTTGGTGAAGAATCTAAAAAAGACGATCCCTCATTTGGATACGTTTGGTTGAGGGACGAAGGTGGAAAAATGACCTCCCAATTCGAAGAATCTCCTACCTCAACAGTTAAAGTGGAAATGCTACCAAGTAAAAGCGAGATAATCTCATCTCAGAACGTGATTGGTGTTGTTGAAGGAACCGATCCGGTGTTAAAGAACGAATATATCATCTATTCCGCGCATTATGACCATGTGGGTATTGGAAGTCCCGATGCAAGTGGAGACAAAATCTATAACGGCGCAAGGGACAATGCCGTTGGGACGACAACCGTGCTTAGCATGGCGGAAAACCTGGCAAAGTATCCAACCAAGAGATCTGCCTTGTTCATTATGTTTACTGCTGAGGAAGAAGGATTACTGGGAAGCAAATATTACGTAGAAAACCCGGTTTTACCGCTCGAACAGATGGTGTATTGCTTCAACAGCGACAATGGTGGCTATAATGACACCTCTCTCACGACCATTGTCGGACTTACAAGAACTACAGCCGAGAAGAATATCATTGATGCTTCTGCTGCCTTCGGACTTAAGGCCATAGAAGATCCGGCCCCGGAACAGGGTTTGTTCGATCGGAGTGATAATGTTCACTTCGCGGCTAAAGGGATCCCCGCTCCTACTTTTTCCATGGGATTCTCTTCCTTCGATGGTGAAGTGACGAAATACTACCACCAGCCGGGCGACCATGCAGATTCAATGGATTACGATTACTTAGTTAAGTTTTTCAGCGCCTATGTTTTGGCAGGTAGGAATATTGCTAACGACAGCACCAGTCCCTTCTGGGTTAGCGGAGATAAATACGAGGAAGCAGGTAAAGCATTATACGATAAATAATGAAACGGACCATTCAAGTTGTAGCGGTATTAGGCGTTTTCTTTTTTCTGAATTGTACAAGCAGTAACCCTATGAAATTAGTTTATTCGGACCAGAACAATAATGTCTATGTAGTATCCTCCGATGCTCTTTCCTATGATCCCATAACCGAAAGAGAGAGCTCTTCCGGGGTATATTCCGGAGGAGAAGCTTTCAGGGTTTCCCTGGAACCTTCAGAATACGAGGAAATAATGAACCTTGCTCAAAAGATCGCCAATGATCCCGAAGGAAAATCGAATAAACGGGAAATGCTAACTTCGGTATTGACATTGGTAGATGACAGAAAGGAAAGCGCTTTTATTCTTAAGCGTTCCGAAATGAGAACTGAGTTAGAATCCCTACTTCAGAAACACAAAGAATAAAGGACATACAAATACAATAAAAAGCCATCCAGTTTAATTTGGATGGCTTTTTAGTGGGGCAAAAAGGAGGAGCTAATTCCTGGTTAAGGAAGGAGAGGCCGCCTGGTCAGATCTCGTCCGGAAACGGAAGTCACCTGGACTTTTCTTTTTCATGGCTATTTCATTACGATAAATCGTTTGCCTAAATTTTCCGAATCCCTGATCGGGAGACCTCTCCGTCAACTAACCAAACTCATTAGATCTTTACAAATGTCAGGAAGTCCGTATCCCCGTTTCCTCCACTAACATCCGTGAGTTCGATCATAGTATTTGTAACGGAAACGATATCCCAGTCGTCATTCAGATCTTCAAAATCGCTACTCTGAGGCACATTGAAGAAGATATTGAAGTCAACATCGTTACTGCTCGATGAGCTACTGCTACTACTGTCAGTTACAGACCATGTTCCATTCACCGTGTCATTGTTTCGCGTAGCTACCAGAGTACCATCACTATTGAAATTGAATACATATCCTGTGAAATTTGAGGTTTCATCCTTGTTTGAATCCCAGAAGTAAGAGATTCTCCAACTTCCGCTTTGGGCTACCTGATTCGCCTCGGCAACCAGATTTGAGTTGTTGTTGGTATTAGTATCGTTCGAATCATCATCGGAACATCCAACCAGCATTAAGGAAACAAATAGGGCTAAAACTGTCTTTAAGATTTGCGTTTTCATCATTTACTATTTTCTGTAAGGGTTATTTTTAAAGTTTTTGAAGTGTTAGGTTATCGGTTCCACCACCGCCACCACTAACATCTTCCAGTTCTACAAGGGTAGTGGTAAAATTCAGCACATCCCAGTCGTCATTGAACTCATCGAAGGGTATTTGTGTTCCGAAGTCTAGCATCAGATCAAGATCACCTCCGGTGTCGATCACAGACCAGGTTCCGTTGAAGTTATTGCCGCCATTGGAAGCAGTTACCGATCCTCCGGCACTGAAATCCAATTGATATCCGTTGTATATTCCGGTTTCATCGAATCCGTCGTCCAGGTATTCGGCTACGAACCAAAGTCCGTCGAGCAAGGCATCATTTAGAGCCTGGGCAGATCCACCGCCACCTCCACCACATCCTGTGGCTGGCATTCTTCCGAACTCGAGAACATCTGTTCCGCCATTTCCACCACTTACATCTAAGAGGCTTATCAGTTCTGAACTAAAGGAGGTAACATCCCAGTCGTCGTTGATGTCTTCAAAATTAGGGTCGGCTGTAATGTCAAAATTCAGTACAAGATCGAGCATTCCATCATCTAGTTGAACGCTCCAGAAACCATTAACCGTGGTTGTGGCACTTACGGCTGTTGCGGTACCATTCAGGTTGTAAGTGAATACATACTCTACGTAGTCACAGGTTTCGATCTCACCATCGTCATCCAGTAAGTTTACATACCAAACTCCATCGGTTAACTCATTGATCAGGTCGTTAGTTCCTGTTCCTCCTCCACCTGTGGCTGGCGTGCGTTCAAATGTGAGATAGTCTATACTTCCATCGCCGCTTACGTCACGCAGACGAATGATCTCATTAGTTGCTTCGATTATATCCCAGTCGTCATCCAATTCGTCGAAGGGGTCGTTCGTTCCGAAGAACAACGTAAGGTCCGGTGTATTTCCACCCTCGAACATCCATGTTCCCGGAACAGTATTGGTTCCATTAGTAGCCTGGGCAGTATTATCAGTTTCGAAAGTAAATTCGTAACTGTTGTAGTTTGATGTTTCGTCGAAATCGTCAAAGAAATAAGTGATATACCATACACCCGTGGTAAGGTTTTGTTCAAATACTGCAGGATCGATGGGGTTTCCTCCACCACTGCTGTTTTCACACGCTTCGATCTGCGCTTCGAGTTCCGAATTAGAATTGACCTGCACTACAGTACCGTCCTGTAGGATCACATTGATAGGATAATCGATGCTGAAGAAATCATCATCGCCAATATTACTCAGGAACTGATATAGTTCCATATCGTTATTCACGGTCACGGTACCCGTTTGTTGCTGGTTGTTATCGAATGTGAAGAATGTGATCGGGTATTCGAAATCCAGACAACTAATAGAGTCGGGGAATCCATCATTCTCACAGGCTGCAATAAGAGCATCAAGTTCGTCCTGGCTATTCAAGACCAGTTCGGTATAATCATCTAAGATCACCGTAATGGGGAATACGATCTCCAGAGTATCAATGTCGTTAGGAAATTGATCGAAAATAGCTTCGATTATATCCAGATCATCCTCATCGAGTAAGGTAACTTGCTGACCGTTCGCAATCACGGTAATAGGAAATTTAACCGAGAAACAACTGCTCCCGTCAATAATGTCGTCCAGATCACCGGCGTTTTGCGAGGTGCGTAACAGAAGGTTGGCCAGCACAGAATTGGCAGTTATCGTTTCTTCGTTGGTTTCATCAATAAACATTTCCTCTTCCTTCTGGCAAGAAGTAGCCAGGAAGGTTAGGGCAAGAATAAGGAGTAATGGTAATCGTGCAAATTTTTTCATGTCTTTCTATTTAGGTTCTTTGGATGTTAAACAGGCTTCGATCAAAATACCCTACCCTACTTTATGGATTTTTTTTTGATATATTTGATTGAACCACTTTATAAAACAAAATATTGGATCAAAAATCAGTTTGCAATGAAATGGTATTCAGCAGCATCTACAATGATATTAGTCAGTCTGTCTGGAGATTCGTATATTTTAAATGCGGAGATGAAGCACAGGCGGATGATCTGGTGCAGGAGGCTTTTATAAAATTATGGAACAATTGTGCAAAGGTAACCAAGGATAAAGCCAAGTCATTTTTATTTACAGTAGCCAATAATGCTTTTCTAAACGAAGTAGCTCATAAAAAAGTAGTCCTGAAACACGCACAGCTAAGTCCGAGTAAGGTGGATAACCAATCTCCCGAATTCGTGCTGGAGGAGAAACAATATCATAAGAAATTACAGGATGCCATAGCTAATTTGAGTGAAGCACAACGTACGGCATTTCTTTTGAATAGAATTGAAGGTATGAAATATACTGAGATAGCAGAACATTTAAATATTAGTGTAAAAGCGGTTGAAAAGCGGATGAGCCAGGCCCTGAAAGCGCTGCGAACTGAATTTAAAAATATTTAAGGTAGGGTAAAATCCCAGATGACTGTTATACCTATGAATTATCAGAATTATGGAAAAAGATTACCTACTACACAAATATCTTAACGGCGATGCTTCTGCGGAGGATATTGTGGTCCTTCGTTCTGATCCTGAATATGCCGAATATACCCGGATAGCAGAAAGCACTTCAGAATTTGAACCACCGGAATTCAAGGCAGAATCAAACTTTGAAGCCATTCAGAAGGAAAAACTGAAAAGAATCGGTACTTCGAATAGATCCAGCTATAAGAGGATACTTCAAATAGCTGCAATGGTCGTGTTAGTTGTGGTAAGTTATGTGTTCATAAACTCCGTAGATACTAGTGTGCGAACAGGCGTCGCACAAAAAGAAAGTTTCACTTTACCAGACAATTCCGAAGTACAACTAAATGCTTCCTCCGAGATTCGATATAAGAAAAGAAGTTGGGACAAAAATCGATCCCTCGCTTTAGATGGAGAAGCCTACTTTAAAGTAACCAAGGGAAATACCTTCAGCGTAGAAACAAGCCAGGGAACTGTAAAGGTTTTAGGAACTCAATTCAACGTATTCTCAAGGGAGAGCAATTTCAGCATAAACTGCTACGAAGGCTTAGTTAGTGTTGCGTTCAATGATACACTTATTAAACTCCCCGCCGGAAATAAATTGCAAGTCCAGAATAATAAAATAGTTGTTCATACTGCCATCAGTAATAGCGCGCCCAGTTGGATAGCCAATGAGAGCAGTTTTGAGAACGCTACTCTTTCCGAAGTAATAAATGAATTAGAACAGCAATATCCAATAAATATAACCTCACCTGAAAATATAGCCAACAAACGTTTTACTGGTAGCTTTACGCATGACAACCTGGAGTTAGCACTCCGTTCTATTTGCGATCCGCTCCGACTTGGTTATACCGTTGGAGGGGATGAAGTGACCCTCTATGTTAAGTAAACGGAATTGGCGCAACCAACTGCTGTGGTTATTCTTGTGGGTTTGTTCCATTCAGATAGGAACGGGCCAGGACCTTCAGAACGAGGATCTGATCGCGGTTCTACAACAATTAGAGGACACCTTCAACATACGTTTTTCCTATGCTGCAGATGAACTGGAGAACCTGGCTATAGCATTCGAGGATGTCGAAACTCTTGATGAGGCGCTCGACCAATTGATTCAAAAACTACCTGTTCAATTCAATAAGCTCGATGAACGCTATATATCTATTGTTCGGAATGTTTCAGAATATGTGTGCGGTAAATTGATCGCCGCCGATACGGGCCAACCGCTTGCTGGTGCCAGTATAGTTTCCACACTTAGCGCATATGGTACGATTGCCAGCTCAGATGGTACTTTCTATATTCCGAAGTATATAGGCCAGGAAGGCTTAGTGATAAGGTATATAGGTTATCAACCCTGGGAAATTTCAGTTTCATCATTATCCGAAGACTGTGAAAATTTTTTAATTCCTACGGAAGTATCTACTCTGGAAACTGTGTTTGTCACAAATTATCTTGTACAGGGTATCGAAAAGACCCTGAATGGATCGATCCACTTGAATACTTCCGAATTCGGATTGCTGCCGGGGCAGGTTGAAAATGACATTCTCTTCGTCACTCAGGCATTACCGGGAATTCAAAGTGTAAATGAAACCGTTTCCAATATAAATGTGCGGGGGGGCACTCACGATGAAAACCTCATCCTTTGGAACGATATAAAAACATATCAAAGCGGGCACTTTTTTGGTCTCATCTCGGCTTTTAATCCTGATATTACTGCAGACGTAGATATCTACAAGAACGGAACACCGGCCAGGTACGGTGATGGAGTATCAGGTGTGATTTCCATGAATTCCCGAGACGAAATCGACACTCAATTCAAAGGCGGGGCAGCGATCAACCTGATCAATGGAAGTGCCTTTGGGATGGTACCCGTTTCGGAGAATGCGAGTATGCAATTTTCGGGGCGTATCTCACTGAATAGCTTGTGGGAATCCCCTGTATATCGAACGTACTCGGAAAAGGTTTTTCAAGACACCGAGATCACCAACACAAACGCTGCTGAAGCCGGCCTTGACATTGCAGCCGAGGAGGACTTTTCATTCTACGATTTCAGCACTAGGGTATTGTGGGATCTGAATGAGCGAGATAAGTTCCGACTCAATTTCCTCGCCATGAACAATACCCTGGAGTTCACAGAAACCATCCCATCACTGAGGAATTCCAAGACAAGTGAGTTAAATTTACGCAGTCTTCTTGGAGGAGTGAGCTGGGAACGCCAGTGGAACGATACCTTCCGTACCAAAGTACTGGGATATGTCACTACCTACTATCTCCGTGCATTGAATCTCGATCTTCTTACAACCCAGGAGGTTTTCCAGGAGAACGATGTGCTAGAGACCGGTATTAAAGCAGATGGTCATTTACTGTTGTCCAATAATGTTTCGCTAACCGGGGGGTATCAATTTGTGGAAACTGGCATTACCAATGAACAGGAAGTTAATTTACCACGATTCCTCGATTTAGATAAGGACGTTCTCAGAACGCATTCGGTTTTTATGGGTCTAACGTATAAGTCGGACAATGAAAAAACAAACATTTCTACAGGAGTTCGGGCTAACTATTTCGACAAGTTTGAAAAGATTGTGGTGGAACCGAGAATATCGGTTCATCAGAACTTAGGAAATGGCTTCTCGGTCGAAGCACTTGGAGAAATTAAGAGCCAGGCTACCACTCAGCGAATCGATTTCGATAGTGATTTTTTGGGTGTTGAAAAAAGGCGATGGATCCTGGCCGATGAAGAAAATATTCCTGTAATTAACAGCAAGCAGGGTTCTGTAGGTCTTGTGTTCGACCGAAAGGGATGGTTTGTGAATGCAGAAGGTTTCTACAAAATGGTTGAGGGTATAACCTCCAGGAATCAGGGGTTTCAAAATCAGTTTCAGTTCTCGAATGCGATTGGAAACTATACGGCTACCGGGGGTGAATTGATCATCAACCGCAGGGAAAAAACATATAGTATTTGGGTGAGTTATTCATACCTGAACAATGAATACGATTTCGGGACATTTGATCCATCGATCTTTCCGCACAACCTGGATGTCACACATACTGCTACGGTTGCCGGCTCTTATTCACCTATGGAAAGATTAAAGATCGCGGTTGGACTTAACTATCATACAGGAAAGCCCTTCACTATTCCGATGGAGGAAGAGGAAACAACATTCGACGGCCTCTCACAAATCATCCTATACGATGATCCAAATGAAGAGCGATTACCGGACTACTATCGCCTTGACGCTTCCGCAGAATATTTATGGCAGCTTTCTGATAAGATTGAAGCCAAGATCAACCTTGCGGTGCTAAATGTTTTGGATACGCGAAATACTCTTAATATTAGATACTCGCTTGTCGACGATGGTTCCGGAAATACCTCGGTAAGCCAGGTGAGGACCTCATCTATCGGTATTACACCTAACTTCTCCTTTCAACTTCTCTTCTGAATTTGGGCATAGAAATTCACCCTACCTGAATTCATACATTTTCAATTCCTAGCTGATTTCTTTGATAATGAGCGCGTTAGCTCTGTGTAGTTTAGCGGTATCAATGAATCATTCACTTAATAACATCAACATGAAATCAGTAAAAATCATCCTAATCCTCGCAGCCGTAATGGTAATGGGAACGACTCATGCACAGAAAGAGCGAAAAGAAGGCTCGCCCTGGATCATTATCGAATCGATCAAAAAAGAGGCCAGTTGGAACTCCGCTTTTAAACAAAAAGCAATCGCCTTGGCAAAATTAGGCGAGCATCTTCCCCCTAAAGGCCTTCTGCAATTCGAGATCCAGATGGCCAAAAAGACCATAATGGAGTATGAAAAGGCGGTTTTAAACGGTGCCGGAAAGAATTTAATCCTTCCTAAATCTGTTAAAAATGCCCGTAAAACGCATCCCGGCACGGAAAAACCAGCATTGAGTTCAAGACTAAGAATGCATCTCATGCAGATGGAGCGGGTCTTCGAAGACGATGAATAAAATAAAATTATCTAATAATCAATAACCTAAATAATTTCAATTATGAAAAAAGTAAGTATCCTTATCGCGCTAATAGCCTTTTGTGCTATTCCATTTACGACATCGGCACAGACCTGTTCAACGGTGTTAAAATCGAAAAACGGAACTGTGTATTCAGCAAATCCGGCAACAATCATCACTACAGCTACCTCGAACCAGGCGGTAGTGAAGATAAGTAAGACCGGTGGACGCGCTGAAACTCAGGTAAACATCTACGTTAATAATGTAATGCAGCCAAACCCAATTGAATTTGATAACGGCAATTATACACGTACGAAGACCAGGACATTGAACAATGTAAGCGGAAAGCAGATCAAAGTTCAGATAGTTAATCAGTCCGTTGCCAATACTTTCAAGTACAGTGCTAAGATCGAAGGAAAGAGCAGCAACATTACCACTTCCGGAGACAAGTCGACGGGTAGGCTAATGGGACAGACCAACAAGACCATTTACACAAAAGCATCCTGCACCGGTAAAGCGAGAATTATCGTAAGAAGAACCAATGGGAAAGCCAGGGGTAATATCCGCGTATGGCAAAAGAACGGTAGCTCATGGTCGTTGATGAACAACCACACCTACACTTTCGAAAAGAACCAGGACAAAAAGATCTTCGTTGTGAACTCAAACAAAAAACTGAAGGTAGAACTTCGTAATGTATCTGTGGGAAACACCCTTAGCTATGTTATGAACGCACTTGCTGCTAACTAATATGGCACTTCAATAGGTAATTATCGGTCTCCTGATTTCCGGGGACCGATTTCGGTTGAGAATCGACCTCTATGAATTCATAGATTTTTAAATGCTACGGGAATTCTTTTAGCTCTTCTAAACTGAATAACAATACCTTAGAAATGATTAAAAATAGTGAAAAGAACTACTATCAAATTCAACAACTAACAATACAATTCAACGAAACATGAAAAAACTCATTACCATTATCGTAATAGCCTTGTTTGCTTTCAGCTACCAGGCAGAAGCACAGAACTGTAACCAGGGAGCCAAACTGGCTCAGAAAACCTGGGAGAAATGGGGGCCATGGAAACCAAATATCCAGTTGATCCCTTTCAAAAACGAAGTCAATAAAATAAAAAATGTTTGGAACTGGATCGCCTCGAACGGTGGAGCGAACATAGGCCCACGTTTTCTTGAATTAGATGGAGGAAACGAACAAGGAAGCATCGCCGGTCAAACCAAGCGTACGTTTGTAACACCTCCTTCCTTTTACGAAAAGGTTGAGATCACCATCAACAAATACGATGGAAAGGCGAAAACAGGGGTTGTGATTTGTGTTCAGGGTAGAAATGGAGTTACACAGCAGCGTGCTACCTATGAATTCCCCAACGGCAAGAACGGAAAAGTGAAAAAATTCACTTTGAATAATGTGAAAGGTAAGATTATCATCGTAGCAATGAGGAATAAGTCGGTGGGTAATAAATTCAAATACCGAATTAACGCCAAGAAGAAATAATTATCAGGCAATAGCTGCTCGATTAAAACTTCATATCGAAACTGTAGTGAAATTAATTGAGCAGCTTTCAAACGCGAGAGATACTTTATTGGTATCAAAACCATTTACCGAAGCAACGCGAACACAATAAAAAATTACAATACAGTCCCCGGCACAATCAATAAACAACCATCATGAAAAAATACATCCTAATCTTACTCCTTATAGGGTCTACATGGACCGGATGGTCTCAGTATAAAGCTGAGATCTCGGCATTTGATGTTCCCAGTAAAATGAATCCATCGAACACGTACCAGTTGGATCTCACCATGAAAAATACAGGAGATGCCGTACTAAACAGAAGCAACTGCAAGCTGCAGATGAGCTATGTGAGCGGACCTGATGCTGAAGCTGGTGAAGCTTTTGAAGTGACTAGAGACTTAATAACCAACATCGATCCCGGCAAAGAGTTTTCGTTCAAATGGAGTATGGAATCCCCCATAGTTCCCGGAACCTACAAAGTAAAACTAGCACTTATGAATGGAAGCAATTCGCTGGCTAGCAAGGATCTTTCGGTGACCATAGATGAAGACTTTACGGCAGACGTATCCGTAAATCTTCCCATTAGCCTGGAACCCGAAAAGAAATACCCTCCAATGAGTGCGACCGTGAAAAATAGCGGTAAGACGCAGTGGCCGGAAGGTGAATATGAACTCAAGGGAGAAGTAACAGGGGCACCATCCGAAGCAGAAGACGAAGATGAAGAAGCATTCGAGTTCGAAGAAAAAATGGATCTATCTAACCTGGCTCCCGGAGGTTCTGTAAGCATTGGATTCGCTGAAAAACTGGAGACACCCTCCACCGGTGGAGCATACAGTATTGAAGTAAGCATCTACAAGGACGGAAAGAAATTCGATGCAAAGAACGGAACGATCAGAAAGGACACCTATGTGAAGATCGAAGAACCGGAGGCCGATATTTCCAGGAAGGTAACTACGAAGTTATATCCTGAAAAGACATATTCGGTTTCTTTTACTATCAAAAATTCCGGCAATGTACAATGGGAAGAAGGGAGCTATAGCCTGAAATCGACCGTGGTAAGAAAGCCATCAAACGACCTTGACGATGATATTTTCGAGCAAGATGTAAAATTTGATGGTGATGAAATGGAGATAGGTGATAGCGATGATGTAAGCTTTGACGACATCACTGTTCCCTCAATTCCCGGACGAGTTGAAGTGAAATACGAGATCATGAAGGATGGTAAATCGGCCGATATGGAAGGTGGTGAAGAGACAGTGAGCTATGAGATCGTTGAACTACTGCCCGAACTTAACATTGGAAGGGTAACACTGGAAGATGATATGGTTACCGGCAAGACCTATAAATTGCGCATAGACATGAAGAACTATGGAGAGGTAATGGCTAACGGTGACGATTGGGTAATTAAATGCAAGACCCGTTCACTGAAGCCTTCCAACTACCGTCCCCCCAGGGGTGTATTCGACATTGAGCTTGATGGCATTGACATGAAATCAGGAGAATCCAAGTACGTAAGTGGGAGCATAAAAGCCCCAAAGGTTTCCGATGAAACATCCATAAGGCTGCAATTCAATGTATACTACAAGGGTGACCAAATGGGAAGCACAAAGACATTCGACATAAAAATTAAATCCTAATACTTCAAAAAATGAAAATTCTATTAACATTTATCGCATTGATACCATCAATAATCATGGCACAAGAACCACCAACCGTATTTCAAATTGAACCTGTATCCAACCAGGAGGTTCGATACGAAGGAAACCTCAACCAGGGACAAAAGATCGAAGATCTGTCATGGGCATGGCAAAGTAACAACGCCTGTTTCCCAGCCACTCAATATCACAAGTTCACAGGTAATCACGTATTCTTTACAGGTATTTTACCTGCTTACAGTGAATCGACAGTCACCGTAATTCCAAAGGATCCGGAGGCAAACTTCAGTCTTTACGCCTATGAAGTAGGTGTGAACAACGATGCCCTTCCTCCTAACCTGGCTTCCTGTATCAGGTGTGAAGCTGACCATAAATGGGACAGAAGTTATGCCGGAAAAACTCAGGACCACACCCGAAACGTAAAATATATGGTTGCTATTACACGGCCTTACCGCATCGTTATTGGTGTTGTTGGAGCCGAGGAATTGGACGAGGGTGATTTCACACTGGTTATAAATACCAAAGGCAGATAAGGATAAAAAATATTTATATCTTTTATGTATGCTATCCACTAATCAACTGTTTGTTTTTTTTATCGCATTTGCGGCTTTGCTAACAAAGCCGCAATATGCGTTTTCACAGGAAAACGAAAAACAGCGTATCGATAGCATTATATCATCACTGAAAGGAAAGGATTCCGAAGCTCGGGAATCATCTTATTTCGCCATCAATAAGTTAATAATGAAAAGTGGCGGGGAAAATTCCGAATCACTTTTCAGATATGCGCTTTCTAAAGACAGTTCAGACCAGGCAAAGATGGTCTTTTATGAATCCATGTCGATTGTTTTCTCCCGCAGGGGGAATACCAACGAGGCACTCAAAATTAAAAAGCGGGGGCTTGAATTAGCGGAGAAATTGAATGAAGAGCATTTTATACTTGTTTACAATAACGATATCGGCAATCTGTATATCTATCAAAATCTTCCGGACAAGGCGTTATTTCACATAAACAAAGCACAAGTTTTGGCCGAAAAGGAAGAATTCGAACACTATAATGCAGGCATATACTACAACCGGGGTTTATTAGAAAATTTGTTGGAAAATGTTGAAGGTCAGCATTACAATTACCTAAAAATGTGGCAGTATGCCAGCGAATTTAAAAATAATCCCACCAAACGTTTTTATCTCTATGTTTTAGTAGATTTTTTAAGTCAGACAGATTATCCTGAAGAGCTTGCCAAATATACCGAGGAGCTTTCGGCTTTGTACGAAGAGGCAAATCCAAATACACCTGAAGGTCATATGCCGATAAAGGCGATCTTCGAGAAGCGTTCGGATCCATCAAATATTCCATCATTGATAAAATCCATCCGGATTAGTGACAGTTTGAATAGTGTAAACTCACTTACGTTTTCCTCAATCGCCCTGGCAAAGACCTACGAAAAAATGGGGAGGCCTTTCGAGGGAATTTCAGTTCTTAAGAAGGCCATTCAGAAGATCGAATCCACCGATAAACCTCAACTAAAACTGGATCTTTATTCTGAAGTTAGTAGAATAAGTGCCCAGGCGTCGGAGTACCAGGAAGCGTTCAACTTTTTGCGTAAGGAAACCGCAATGCGTGATAGTATAAAATCGGAACGCATGCAGCACAACATTGCTGAACTGGAAGTAAAATTCGATACTGAACAAAAGGAAAGAAAAATCGCCCAGCAGAATCTCGTGATCGAAAAAGAAGAGCGACAGAAGAACCAGGTCCTCATCGGGTTAGCAGCGCTAGGAATTCTGCTTATCATCACTTCTATTTTCTTCAGAAATCGATTGAAGTATCAGCGGACTATCGCGAAACAGAAGGAAGCTATACAGCAACAGCAGATCGTGGAATTACAACAGCAGAACAAGTTATTGGCGTTGAATAGTATGATAGAAGGACAGGAAGCCGAGCGATTGCGCATCGCGAAAGACCTGCACGACAGTCTTGGAGGCCTACTAAGCACAGTTAAAGCACATTTTAGTGCAATTCAGAAAGAAATAGAACAGCTCGAAAAGCTAAATATCACGGAAAAGACCAATTCCCTGATCGACGAAGCATGTATTGAAGTAAGACGGATCTCACATAATATGATGCCTCATGCTCTGAGTATTTCGGGTTTAGGAGGAGCGGTGGAAGATCTTAGCACGAATTTGAGAGAGGAAGGCTATGAGGTAACACTCGAGCTTAAGGATCTTCCCAAAATGGAAAATACGCGTGAAGTTGTGGTCTACCGATTACTTCAGGAGATCATATCGAATATTCGAAAGCACGCGGAGGCTAATACTATTCTTATCCAGCTGCTTCCCATTGAAAACGGTCTAAATATTCTTATCGAGGATAATGGGAAAGGATTTGACTACGAGCAGGCTTTATCGAAAGGTGGACTGGGCTTGAAAAGTATAAACAGCAGGGTTCAGTTTCTAGACGGACAGATCGATTGGGATTCGGAACTTGGAAGAGGAACGTCTATAACTATCGAAATACCCAACCAGTAAATGCAGACCATTTGTAACATACAACTACGCAAAAGCATCTTGCTCACAATAATATTGATCTGCACTTTTATCGCACAGTCATTGGGGCAAAGCAACCAGCTTGAGGACAGTTTAAAGGTGGTGCTTTCGCAAACTACGAATGATTCCATTCGAATGACTCTTTATAACGAATTGCGCAAGGCCACTTATTATAATGAACCGGAAGTGTCCAAAAATTATACCCAGGAGTATCTCAAAGTAGCAGAACGAAATAGAGATTCGTTCCATATCGCCTTGTGTAGTTATTACCTGGGAAATGCCGATCTCACACTGGGGAATTATCAGGAGGCCCTCCCAAATTATTTGAAAGCCGCCAATTATTTTGAAAATTCCGATGATCCCGGAAGGTTGAGTTCGGTGTATAACGGAATTGCTGCGGCATATGAAAAACATGGAATCGACTCACTTTCCTTAATGTATTTTACCAAATCCTATGAGATTAGCGAGGAGCAAGAGGACGGAAAACGAATGGGAATTGCGCTCAACAATATTAGTAACATTTATAGAAATCGCGGCGATCTCGTCACAGCCATCGAATATCTTGAACGTTCGCGGGAAATACTTTCGGAGCCGGCTTTTGCCAAATATTACATCCCTATAAGTATTAACCTGGCCAATGGTTATTCCGATTATGAACGCCCTCAGAAGGCCAAGGAAATTTTCCTGAACACCCTACCGAGGATAGATACGACAGCCGATATCTTTCATTACGCCACTTTATTGCGCGGACTTGGTGGTGTGTATACCCAGGAAGGAGATAAGCGCAGAGGATTACGCTACTATGAACGTGCCTATGATGCTTTTAGGGCACATGGGTTTGCGGATGAGAAACTGGAAACTATGCCCTTTCTTATCGATGCTTATTACGAGAATGATCAGACCCGAAAAGGCATGAACCTTTTTTACGAGTATTCTGAGGCTAAGGACTCCATATTTAATTCGGAAAAAGAAAAAAGCTTAACGGAAGCCCTTCAGAAATACGAAGCGGAGAAGAAAGACAAAGCATTGCTGGAGCAGGCCTTAACGATTGAAAAGAATGCACGACAGAAAAACCGTATCCTGTTCGGTTTGATCTCGGCGATAATGTTCGCAATCATATTGTATTTCTTCTTTCGAAAGCGACTTCAATACCAAAAAACTATCGCAGAACAGAACGCTTCTTTGCAACTTCAAAAGATAACCGAACTTCAGCAAAAGAACAAGCTTCTTGCATTGAGCAGTATGATTGAAGGCCAGGAAGCAGAGCGGCTACGAATTGCAAAGGATCTTCACGACAGCCTGGGAGGACTGCTTAGTAGTGTAAAAGCACATTTCGTATCCATTCAAAAGGAAATTCAGCAACTTGCCAAACTAAACCTTACAGAACGCACCAACGAACTTATCGATGAGGCCTGCATAGAAGTAAGACGAATCTCTCACAACATGATGCCTCATGCCTTAAGTATTTCCGGACTTAAGGGCGCTGTTGAAGACATGGCTGAGAACCTTAGGGAAGAAGGATACAAAGTTACCCTTGAAATGAGTGATCTCCCCGAAATCGAGAATACGAAAAAGGTAATGATCTATCGCTTAATGCAGGAGGTCATCTCCAACATACGAAAGCATGCGAATGCAAAGACCATATTGCTTCAATTGCTTCCATACGACAATAAACTAAACTTGATTATCGAGGACAATGGAGATGGATTTGATTACGTAAAGGCCCTTGAGAAAGACGGTCTGGGAATCAAGAGCATCAACAGCCGAGCAGAATTCCTGGATGGTAACATTGAATGGGACAGTAAGCCGGGAGATGGAACCTCGATAAGTATAAATATTCCATTATGATACAGGTATATATAGTAGACGACCATAAAATGGTCATTGAAGGATTGCAATTATTACTTCAGAATGAGGACGACATTCAGGTCTTGGGTTCGGCTTTGAGTGGCCAGGAAGCATTGGATCGAATTCCGCAGGAACAACCGGATGTGGTCCTGCTGGATATCAATATGCCAGACATGAATGGCATTGACACATGCAAGAAACTCTTGGAGATCAATCCCGACCTTAAAGTAGTTGCCATCTCCATGCACAAGGAAAGCAGCCTTATCAAACTAATGCTTTCAAGCGGAGCAAAGGGCTATGTACTTAAAAATGCAGGTCAGGATGAAGTTATCGAAGCCATTAAAAAGGTACACTCAGGTAAAATGTACCTGGATGAAACAGTAAACGAGATCGTGGTAAATAGTGTGGCCTCGGGACAGGACAAAAAATCGAGCAGCCCCTTCCCTACCTTATCGCGACGTGAAAAAGAAATACTTCAGTTAATTCTGAAAGAACATACTACCCATGAGATCGCAGAAAAACTTTTTATCAGTTTCGGAACGGTTGAAACACACCGAAGAAATATGCTAATCAAAACGGGTGCACGAAATACGGCCGGACTCGTACGAATTGCTCTTGAATATGAACTTCACAATTAACTAATACAAACATCATGAAAAAACTACTACTAATTATTGCAACGATCGGACTGGTGAGTTGTGCTTCGGAATCGGAGCAAAAAAGCCTGGACCGAATTGCCGAGATCTACGATGCGAAGACCTCCTACTCTAAAGGATTTAGCAGTGCAGCAGGTAAGGAGACAATCCGAAATTTCACCGCAAAGGTTTCCGAAAGTAACCTTATAGACAGTCTTAATCCAAATGTCACATCTTCCAATATCGCACTGCTGGTATACCAGGGATTTGAGGAAGACGAGAAGGACAAGTACAACAATATTTTTGTCCAGATGGTGAATAAAGAAGGAGATACTGCAGATTATACGTATCCAGTGCCTGCAATTGCGAAAGTTGCAGCTAAATCGCCTGTCTTTGAAGCGTTCTCTGAAAGTGTTATGAATGGAGATGGAGGAAAAATAGACGAGATCCGTGATACGGAAAGCATACCGGAACCTATTGGGGAACGACTTATGATCACCATTACCAAGTACAAGGATAAATATGGTAGCATTATTGGCTACGAGCCGTTTGGCATAGCCGAATTAAGCGATGCGAAAGGAACCGCGTATCAGTTTCAGTCTTACATGGTTTTCAGTAGTGGAAAGAAAATACCATATATAGTAAACCTTGACACTTCTCCAGAGATAGAGAAGGTATATGGATTTAGATTCTTCGAATAAAAAAAGCCCCTGGAAAGGGGCTTTTCTCTTCAAATAAATAAAATTGTTTAGTCAATAAATCCGCCAGGGTTATTATCCCAGAATACCTGGTCGGTTAGCTGACGCTGTTGGATGTTCGGGTTGTTTTCTACTTCGTCTACAGGATATCTGAATCCTCTTGGGAATGC
>NZ_JAFMTQ010000017.1 GCF_026126405.1 Aureitalea sp. L0-47 | reverse complement strand
TTGGGGTATAATGAAATGCATCAGGAGTAAGTGTAGAATTGAAACGCAACGCTTCTCGTACGTTCAACTGCGTAATTAACATTGGATCGGGTAGAATATGAGTTGAGAATTCTGAAAGATGGAATACGCCTCGCTGCTGACGCAGCTCGCCACCCCTTCGATTTGGGCCAATAAAAAAAGGTGAATGAGAATTCACCTTTTTTTGCCCCAAATCTACCATGAACTTAACCTACTTATGCTATGGTATGAGTCAAATATATAGGTTTATATTTTTCAAAATCCAAAGTTTTAGACCAAAACCCGCTTTTTTCGTTAAAATGCAACTTTTGATAGGAATTCTCTTTCATAGCGGGCATTTTGAGACGAATACTCTCGCAAAAGTTAAGGTTTTTATAGTTAAATTCAAACGTTCCTATACCTGTAATCACTTAACAGTAAGATTTCCCGAAATGCGATTTTGGATCCCTATTCGAGAGATTTGAAACGGTTCCTCGATCGTTTTTGTGAAAAAAACCGAATGTTCTGCGGTCGCTGAGCTTGTCGAAGTGTGGACATTTGGTGAAGATACCCGCACGAGCGGCAGGCATCAAACTCTATAGATTTGGTTGATAAGAAACAAAATAGACGAGCATGATCAATAGGATGTAAAACGGCTCCTCAATCTTTTTTGTTTTCACTATTTTACAAAAAAGAATTTCGTCGCCACCCCATGGATTTGTGAATAATTGGCGAGCTTAACGAGGTGATAGTAGGATACGGTTCGCTGCTAACGCAGCTCACCACCCCTTAGATTTGGGGCAATAAAAAAGGCGAGCTTGCGCTCACCTTTTTTGCCCCAAATCTTACCATGAACTTAACCTACTTATGCTATGGTATGAGTCAAATATAGATGAATTTCTCGAACCGGATTCAGACTTTTCCTACTTTTAGATAAAGGTTGTGAATAAATCGTTGAAGTGCACGATCTGCTATATTTTCTATAGGAAATTAACAGCCTAGTACGCCCTTTCAGGGTTGCCCTCGAAGAAGTGAACATAGGCGCGGTTTACCACTTTCTTACCTCCCTCTGTTGGATAGTCTCCGGTAAAGTACCAATCGCCCAGGTTTTTCGGACAGGCTTTGTGCAGGTCGTCAACCGATTGGAATATCACTTTTACTTCTGAATTGATGTTATTGTTACTAACGATTTCAGCAATCTTGTCGGAAAGTTCTTCATCAGTAAACGGATCGTACAATTCCTTTACATGATTAACAACGGGCACATTTTCATCTTCTATCACAGCCTTAGCTTTGTGATAGATCTCCTCTACTATGTCATATGTTCCTCTATCCTTGTGCAACTGCAGTGCCGCCTGAAAAGCAATGAGATGTTCAAGACGTGCCATATCAATCCCATAACAATCCGGATATCGTATTTGAGGAGCTGAAGAAACAACGATGATCTGTTTAGGGTTTAACCGATCCAACATCTTAAGTATACTTTTTCGAAGCGTAGTACCCCTTACAATGCTATCATCGATGATCACCAGGTTGTCATCAGATTTCACCACTCCGTAGGTAACGTCGTAAACGTGAGCTACTAAATCGTCACGGCTGCTATCCTCGGTAATAAACGTTCGGAGTTTTACATCCTTAATGGCGATTTTCTCGGTTCGGATTTTGTGAGCCTGAATTTCTTCTAAGCGTTCGTTGGTAAGGTCTGCACCTTCTTCTAATATGGCTTCATTCTTTTGCTTGTTCAACTCATTCTGGGCGGCGTCCAGCATTCCGTAAAAGGAAGTTTCCGCTGTATTCGGAATAAAGGAAAAGACAGTATTTTCAGTATCACGATCGATGGCGTCCAAGACTTTTGGCATTACGAGTCTGCCCAGTTCCTTTCGCTCTTCGTAGATCTCCGCATCACTTCCGCGAGAAAAATAGATGCGTTCGAAAGAGCAGGATTTTCTTTCCAGCGGCTCCAGGATCAGCTCCTCTGAAAGTTCACCACTCTTCTTTATGATTACCGCATGACCTGGTTTTACTTCATGAATGGATTCAAAAGGAACATTAAATACCGTTTGAATCGCCGGACGCTCCGAAGCGATTACTGCTACCTCATCATCAGAATAATAATAGGCCGGTCGAATCCCGGCAGGATCTCTTAGTACGAATGCATCTCCATGCCCCAGCATTCCCGCCATGGCATAACCTCCATCCCAGTCCTTTGAAGATTTTTTTAGGATTTTGGCCACATTGATGTGGTCAACAATAAAAGGAGAAGCCTCCATTTTGTTCAGTCCTTTTTGTTTTGCCTGCTTGTATAACTTTCTTACGGCATCGTCCAGGAAGTGACCGATCTTTTCCATCACCGTGATAGTATCTGCTTTCTCCTTCGGATGCATTCCCAGTTTGATCAAATTCTCAAAGAGTTCGGCCGTGTTCGTCATGTTGAAGTTTCCGGCGATGATAAGGTTACGGTGCATCCAGTTGTTCTGTCGCAGGAAAGGATGAACATTTTCTACGCTATTTATTCCGAAGGTACCATAGCGCACATGGCCTAAAATCAATTCACCTATATAAGGAATGTTCTTCTTTTGGGCAGCAACATCTCCCGAATACTCGGGATGAGCAATGAATTCAGAATTAATACGCTCATTGATCTGCGAAAAGATATCTTGAATGGGTTGGGACTGGTTACTGCGCACCCTGCTGATATATCGTTCCCCGGGGGAAACATCAAGTTTGATACTGGCAAAGCCGGCACCATCCTGCCCACGATTGTGCTGCTTTTCCATCATGAGGTACATTTTGTTTACCCCATAAAAAGCCGTACCGTATTTTTCACGATAATATTCGAGTGGTTTCAGTAAGCGGATCATTGCAATCCCGCATTCATGTTTTAAAGCGTCGCTCATGCTTTAAGGTATGAGAACCAAAAACGCCCCGAATTTCAGGGCGAGTGGTTAGGTTAATTCTATATCAAATTGTGTCAGGTTCTGAAATTGCTTCAGACGCTGATGCACTTCTTTGGATGTAAGGTTCAGCAAACGTTCCGTTCCGAATTTCTCAACACAGAAAGAAGCCAGGGCAGAACCATAAATAATGGCGTTTTTCATTCCTTCAAAACTGTAGTCTCCCGTTTTCGCCAGATAACCGGTAAAACCTCCAGCGAATGTATCACCCGCGCCAGTAGGGTCAAATACTTCTTCTAATGGCAGTGCCGGAGCAAAGAAAATATCGTTTTCATGGAACAACAAGGCGCCGTGCTCTCCTTTCTTGATCACCACGTATTTAGGACCCATCTCCATAATCTTTTTTGCGGCTACCACCAGCGAATACTCATGAGTCAATTGTCGCGCCTCTTCATCGTTGATGGTGATCACATGCGCTTTAGAGACCACATCCATCAATTCTTCCAGTGTATTATCCATCCAGAAGTTCATGGTGTCCAGAACGATCAACTTCGGATCTTTCATTTGCTCGATCACGCTCAACTGAACGGCCGGGTGTAAGTTTCCAAGCATAACCACTTCGGAATCCACGTATGCCTCAGGCACCCTGGGACTAAAGGATTCCAATACGTTTAATTCTGTGACCAGGGTGTCGCGAGAATTCATGTCGTTGTGATATTTTCCACTCCAGAAGAATGTTTTTCCCCATTCCACGATCTCCAATCCGGAAACATCCAGATCCCTGGAAATTAAAAGGTCGATATATTCTTGAGGGAAGTCCCCGCCTACCACCGATACGATGGCACCATCTGCATCGAATTGGGAAGCGGCCAAGCCTATAAAAGTGGCTGCTCCTCCCAGGATTTTATCGGTCTTGCCGAATGGTGTTTCAATAGCGTCGAACGCGACGGTTCCAACGATTACGAGCTTGCTCATTAAAGGCCTGTTTTGAAAGATGCAAAGTTAGGTATTTTAATTGAAAACTAAATCCTTATTAAAAGAGAGACAACTGATAGTTTTGAACTTGAAAATATGGATGATGAATGTTAAAAGAGAGGTGATTAGGAAGTCGGAGTTGGCAGTTTATCGAAAATATTCGCTGCTTAACTAATAAATTGTAATTCACACAACAGTAAGAAAGAAAATTCCTACATTTAATCTTGATTTTGTAAGGCGAAGAGTTCGCCTAATACAACTAACTAAATCAAATTCTGAAAAAAGTACTTTAGAACTACATCATACTTCATAGATTGGGACCATATTCAAGACGGTTTTAAAGTACGATAAACCCCCTGATTTCGAGCAGGGGGTTTTTATTTTCTTCCGAAGTCGGCGGGGATCTCACCCCAGGCCTTGGTTTCCCATTTTATGATCTTAGTCTCGTATTTATTATTCCGAAGCCATTTTTCGGCACGAGCGATCAGTTCAAAGAGCTTTTTGTTTTTAGCCGTCTGTTTGAGTTTGGTATTGCATTTCTTTCTTTTTACCCATCCCATAGCAATTCTGCTATCGCTGTAGATATTGCGGTCGCTTTCTTTTTCTTTCAGGTAAGCGATCCCATGAACCAATGCCAGGAATTCACCAACATTGTTTGTGCCTTGTTCAAAAGGTCCCTGGCGAAATAGCTCCTTGTGCGTTTGCGTGTCAACCCCCCTGTATTCCATTTTACCGGGATTACCGCTTGAAGCGGCATCTACGGATATGGTATACAGGTCTGGATCACCGATTTTCTCTAGCTCTTCAGGGGAAAGACGCGTCTTTTTCTTGCCCTTTCCTTTATAGTCTGCATACTCTTTGTTGTAGGCGGTTTTTGCTTCGGCAAAGGTCTCAAAAGATTTATACTGTGCTCCTTTCACACCTTTAATAGAACGCTGACATTCCTCCCAGCTCCCGAAGATTCCTGCTGGATTTCCAAACCAAACAACATAGAATTTCTGTTTCTTCGCCATCTTATTCAGTTTCTAGCAGTGTCTCGATTACTTTCGGAAAATGCTTGTATTCAAGTTCGTGGATTTTCTCAGCAAGTGAATCCGGATTATCTTCTGAACTCACGGCCGTACTGGCCTGGAAAATAATCGTCCCCTCGTCATAATGCTCATTAACATAGTGTATCGTAATACCACTTTCTTTTTCACCATTGGCGATAATCGCTTCGTGCACATATTTACCATACATTCCTTTACCGCCGTATTTAGGTAAAAGTGCCGGATGGAGATTGATCACTCTGTTTGGGTATTCGTGCAAAATATGATCGGGAAATTTCAGAAGAAAACCTGCGAGAACGATAAGATCGACCTCATTGCTTTCGAGGATGTCGAGTACGCGACCAGTTTCGTATAAGTCGACCTTATCAAAGAATAGAGATTTAATATCTTCATTTTCAGCTTTTTCGAGAACCTTGGCATGCCTCTTGTTAGAGAGCACAAGGACAACCTCTCCAACAGATGAGGTCTTAAAGTATCGAATTATATTCTGTGCGTTGGTACCGGCGCCAGAGGCAAAAATCGCGATGCGCTTCTTCATTAGCTAGGGGTCGTTGTTCGTAGAAGTAAATTATAAATAACAAAAGTAAGGCAAAGGAGTTTTACTTCGCTCAAAAATTGCTAAATTGCTTATCACATTTCTTAGTTAAAGTGGGGTATTAATTTAAAATATTTTATTTTTGCCACTTAATTAAATTCTAAATTCAAACATTATGTCAGACATTGCATCAAGAGTAAAAGCAATCATCGTAGACAAATTAGGCGTTGACGAAAATGAAGTAGTTAATGAAGCTAGCTTCACCAACGACCTTGGGGCAGATTCCCTTGATACAGTTGAGCTTATCATGGAATTCGAAAAAGAATTCGATATTCAGATCCCAGACGATCAGGCCGAAAACATAGCCACTGTAGGTCAGGCTATCTCATACATCGAAGAGGCCAAGTAAATATACTTCCGTATGGAACTTAAGCGAGTTGTTGTTACAGGTCTTGGTGCCCTAACTCCCATTGGTAACACCGTTTCCGAATATTGGGACGGTCTGAAAAATGGAAAAAGCGGATGCGCGCCTATTACCTATTTTGATACTGAAAAGTTCAAAACCAAATTCGCTTGTGAAATTAAAAATTACGATCCTAAAGACCATTTTGACAGGAAAGAAGCGCGTAAGCTGGACAAATTTGCCCAGTATGCCTTGGTATCCTCAGACGAAGCCATAAAGGACGCCGGAATAAATCTCGACGAAATTGATAAATTTCGGGTAGGGGTTATATGGGGTGCAGGAATTGGTGGGCTGGAGACCTTTCAAAATGAAGTTATAAATTTTGCAGAAGGGGATGGAACACCGCGTTTCAACCCCTTCTTTATTCCTAAAATGATAGCGGATATTGCCCCGGGTAATATCTCTATCAAGCACGGCTTTATGGGGCCGAACTATACAACGGTCTCAGCATGTGCTTCCTCTGCGAATGCAATGATCGATGCACTCAACTATATTCGTTTGGGCCATTGCGATATCATTGTTACAGGAGGTAGTGAAGCTGCAGTGACCAAAGCTGGAATGGGTGGTTTTAATGCCATGCATGCCCTTTCCACACGAAATGATAGTCCTGAAACCGCCTCACGTCCTTTCGATGCAACCCGCGACGGATTCGTCCTGGGAGAAGGTGCAGGAGCACTGATCCTGGAAGAATACGAACACGCGAAGAAAAGAGGAGCAAAGATCTATGCTGAAGTTGTAGGTGGAGGAATGTCTAGTGATGCATATCACATGACGGCACCTCATCCAGATGGTATAGGTGTTGAACGTGTAATGCTGAATTGCTTGCGCGATGCGAACATGAATCCGGATGAAGTAGACCATATTAACACTCATGGAACTTCTACACCGTTAGGTGACACCGCCGAATTAAAGGCGATCTCAAAAGTTTTTGGTGAACATTCCGAAAACATCAATATCAATTCTACCAAATCCATGACCGGTCACCTCCTGGGTGCCGCGGGAGCTATTGAGGCAATCGCTTCTATTTTAGCGATGGAGAACTCCACAGTTCCTCCTACAATCAATCATACAACGGTGGATGAAGAAATTGACCCATCTTTCAACCTAACGCTTAACAAGGCGCAGCACCGCGAAGTGAAGGCAGCTATGAGTAATACCTTCGGATTTGGGGGGCACAATGCTTGTATCTTATTCAGAAAACTAGAAGACTAACTCATGTAGATGGCTTCAATAAAAGACATATTTAATCCTCGTGCCGAAAGGGACGAGGATTTTTTTGTGGCGATTAAGAAGATACTCGGTTTTAAACCGAGAGATATCAGCATTTACGAAGAGGCTTTTACGCACCGGTCGATGAACGAAACAAATAGTGATGGTCAGCGACAGAATTACGAGCGACTGGAGTTCCTGGGTGATGCCATGTTGGGAGCAGTGATCGCCTCTCATCTCTTTATGGAAGTACCATCGGGAGACGAAGGGTATCTAACAAAAATGCGGTCCAAGGTAGTAAGTAGGGAGCACTTAAATGAATTGGGACGAGACCTGAACCTGCTGAAACTCTTAAAAACATCGATCCCTTTGGATCAGTTTGGCGGAAATATTCATGGCAACGTATTCGAGGCTTTAGTAGGAGCCATTTACCTCGACAGGGGATACAGATATTGTGAAAAGTTTATTCATCGGAGGGTTATAAAGCCTTATGTTGATATCGAAAGACTAGAAGGAAAGATCATTAGCTATAAGAGTCTTTTCATCGAATGGTGCCAGAAGAATAAAAAACCATTCAAGTTCATTGTTTATGATGATACGGGTGCCGATGAACTGAAACACTTCGCCGTGAAGCTACAACTAGAAGATAATATCGTTGCTAAAGCCAGGGCGACATCCAAGAAGAAAGCAGAGGAAAGGGCTGCCAAACGGGCTTTCTATAAACTTCAGACCGAGATCCAACGAGACCTTGCGTAAGTTGGAAACAACTTATTAACCGCAAACGTTTTCGCTTGCTGTATTCATAAATTTTAAGCTAAGTAAACACAGGGAACGCAAAACAATGTCTATTTTTAAGCTGAATATTAAAGTATGGCCAACTATAAACTGATCTTAGAGGAAGATTTCAACACCGATTTCTCGTTATTGGCGATCCATTGCAGCGCGGATGCTTATAAGATGGCTTATCTTTTAAATCGATACCTCGGATTGAAATTACACAGAAGAAGAACAGACCTGGATTTTTCGAAACAGGGACTGGAAATTTCTTTTCCCTGGTTTGAATTCGAAGATGAACAGGAATATACCACTTATGATCTCCTATCTAATAAATTTAGAACAGTAGGTGCCAGAACAGTGGCCAGCGGTGGACTATTCGGTGAAGAGGATTCAGAAGAGATGGTAACGGAAAACCTCATTCCCGAACTTAGGAACGTCGATTACTTTTTAAAAATATCTTCCGATTCCCTGCAACTTCCTTTGCGCAAAATGGCGCAGAGCATCAATGAAATTAACGAAGTTATTTCAGTGTATACTGTTGAGATCGATCAGCTTAAATCCAAGCATAACTTAATTTTCGACTAATGCCAAACCAAAAAAGAACAAAAATTGTAGCCACATTAGGGCCTGCGTCTTCAGAAAAACATGTGATCAAAGAAATGATCCTGGAAGGTACTGATGTATTCCGCATAAATTTTTCTCATGCAAATTATGAGGATGTCGAACAGCGGATTAAGTATATAAGAGAGTTAGCTGAAGAATTGAATCGCTCTACGGCTATATTGGCTGACCTCCAGGGACCGAAACTACGGGTTGGTGTAATGAAAGAAGAAGTTATCGTGGAGCCTGGTGATAAGATCACTTTTTGCACAGGTGAGGAATTCGAAGGGTCGAAAGAGCGAGTTTATATGAATTATGGCAACTTTCCAAAGGATGTAAACCCTGGTGAACGCATTCTGCTGGACGATGGAAAACTGATCTTCGAAGTAGAGACTACAAACAACGAAAATGAAGTTCAGGCTGTGGTGCTTCAGGGCGGACCACTTCGCTCCAAAAAGGGAGTGAACCTGCCAAATACAAAGATCTCATTACCGGCCCTTACCGCCAAGGACAAGAAAGACGCAATTTTTGCAGTAAAGCAAGAAGTGGACTGGATCGCTCTGTCCTTTGTTCGTCATGAAGCGGACCTCAAAGAACTTCAGGCTTTGATAGAAGCTCACAGTGAATACAAGATCCCCATAATTGCGAAGATTGAAAAACCCGAGGCCGTTGAGAATATTGAAAGAATCGTCCCATATTGCGATGGTCTTATGGTAGCTCGGGGAGACCTGGGAGTTGAAGTGCCTGCTGAAGAAGTGCCGCTTATTCAGAAACAGTTGGTGCTTACAGCCAAACGATCCCGAATCCCGGTCATCATAGCAACCCAGATGATGGAGACCATGATCGGCTCGCTCACGCCTACCAGGGCTGAGGTGAACGATGTTGCCAATTCCGTAATGGACGGGGCCGATGCGGTAATGCTTTCCGGAGAGACTTCGGTAGGGAAATACCCTGTAGAGGTTATCAAAACCATGACCAATATCTGTAAGCAGGTCGAAAATAGTGAACTGATCCGTGTACCACACGAGCCACCTCATGTCCGCACCAATCGATATATCACTAAGGCGGTTTGCTTTCACGCAGCGAAAATGGCTGACGAGATTGAAGCAACAGCCATTTGTACACTTACTAATAGTGGATATACAGCCTTCCAGATCTCGGCCTGGAGGCCCGATTCACACATTTTAGTTTTCACATCGAACAAACGTATTCTGTCTAGACTCAATCTGCTTTGGGGTGTTCGATCCTTTTATTACGACAAGTACGTAAGTACGGATGAAACAGTGGAGGATGTCAATCAAATTGCCCTTAAAAACGGCTTTGTGAAGAAAGGAGATTATCTTATAAACCTGGCGGCTATGCCCATAGTGGATAAAGGTATGGTGAATACCCTGAGGGTGTCTCATATACAATAGCATTTCACTTCAAAGAACGATATTATTGCTCACATTTAGATATTAGTTCGATGTAATGGTATAAACCAAAAAATCTATACCATTATGAAAACAAAAAATATACTTCTTGGCCTCGTTTTACTAGTGAGCCTTTCTGGGATAGCGCAAACCTATACCTTCATTGGAGCCGGTGCAGACAACCGCTGGCGTGATTCCCAAAACTGGGATCCGGTTGGAATTCCTGATATCAATAGTGATGTAATACTACCTAATGGATCAATCTCAAAGATCAGAGCTAATCCCGATCCTTTGGACACATTGGCTGTACAGTCAATAACCATGCTTGGAAACGCTGTGCTGAATGTAGAAGGCAGGTGGGGTGTCGTGGACACAAATTCAGATATACAGAATAATGCTTCAATTAACTGGTCTGCCGGCGCTTTTGGTGGAGGGGGAACACTCAATAATTCTGGAACTATTAACTTACTTTCTGCAAGTATTCACGAGATTGGAGGTGGGGCTTCCACTTGGGTTAATGAAGGCACTATCAATCTTTTTGAAGGAGGTAATTTCATCATTACGGGAACGGTGGAAAATAGATTGAGCGGAACTATCGACTTCAAGAATACTACCCTTATAGGAGGAAATGGTTTACTTATTAATAAAGGATTGATACAATCTACCATTACCGTGGGAGCCCAAAACGCATCTATATTGGTGCCGCTGGAAAATGATGATGGTACCATATCTGCAGCCGCTTCCGATACAACAGTCATTCTCAATAATCCCGGATTATATAACAACGGAACTTTCAACACTTTATCCACGGGACAAATAGAATTCATCGGAGATGCTTTTACAGTCTCAGGGTTCCTGGATGGAAATCTTGCAGGGAATGATGCCTTAGTTTGGACTGCGCCTATGATAGTGCCGAATTCCGCATCGTTCAATTTCACAGGACAAGGTTATGTGAGTTGGAATCAGGCCACATTAGGCGGAGGTGGAATTTTCACCAACAGAAGCGAGATGTGGACCGGAGGAGGTAATAAAGCTATTATAGACAATACCACCTTTCGCAATGAGGGAGAATTGAAATTGTCGCACGCACTTACAATTACCGACGGTGTTTTGGAGAATGATGAGGATGGAGTTATTATGTTGGATGGAGGTAATTATCAGATCGGAGCCGGAGGAGCAATGGCCGATAACCGTTTAATAATTAATAATGGATTGATTGAGAGAACTTCAGGATCTTTCACAACAATCGTCCCCGAATTATTCAATAATGGGGTAATTGATATAGCCACAGGTGAAATCATAAAGAGCAGTGCTTTACCCTTTACAAACACCGCTAACGGCGTTGTGAAAGGGAATGGAATTTTCGATTTTACCGCCAATTCAAACTACGTGAATAGCGGAACCTACGCACCAGGTTCATCGCCGGGGGTGCTGACGTTCCAGGGAAATTTTGACAGTGAATCCACATCGGTTTTAGAAGTTGAACTGGATGGAAATATGCAGGGCGACGAGTACGACCTGCTCGAAATAGTGGGTAATGCAGAATTCAATGGAACCATCGATGTTTTATTAGGTTTTGATCCGGAGATCGATGATGAATTTGTGATTGCAACAACTACGGGTGCGATAAACACCTGTAATCTTCCGGCTACAGTAACCGGACAGAATGGATTTAACCAGTATACATTTTCAGTGGTATGCAGAAATGACAACGAACTTGTTCTAACGGCGGAATCTGTGATACTAGGCAATGAGCAATTTGACCTGGATAAGGAGATCGCGGTTTATCCAAATCCAGTTAGCGATGTGCTGAATGTTCAAAGTTCATTTGCAGAGATCGATCAGATCACCGTGGTTGATCTCAACGGGCGAGTAGTTAAATTAATTTCGCAGATCTCAGGCAACGAGGCCCAACTCGATCTCAGAGAACTTGCTTCAGGAATGTATCTTGTAGAAATTACCACTGAAAAAGGAACCACCACAAAACGAGTTGCGAAGCAATAAGAAATTCAGAATAAAATAAAAAATGCGACCTAATGAGAGTCGCATTTTTTTATGATCAATTTACGTATTACTTGATCTTTTCCGTCTTCGAGATCTTCATGCCTTTGTCGGTTTTTTCAATTACGACCAGGTTGTCGAGTTTCTTCGATTTATATACATAAGAGATCCTTTCAAGCGTATTTTCTTTTCTTCTGATATCCAACTCGCTCGTCCAAACGTCCTTCTTAGGCTTGCTGTCGGCCACAGTTTGCTCGTCCTTGCCTTTCGGGTTCGGAAAATCGAATTCTTTCGGAAAATCGAACAATCGCTGTGCAATAAAGAAAGCATCATGCCAGTCTGCTTCTGGTAAAAGAATGGATTCGGTATTTTCCGGACTACTAACCGTTCCCCCGTTCTCTTCAGAATAAACAACTTCAGGGAAGAACTGGTTTAATTCTGAAGCATAGCCTTTTGCTGTGATATTCAATTCAGGAGGGAAATATTTCGATAGGTAACCGTTGAAAGCATAACCTTTCTTATGATTGAATTCAACCTCATCCATGCCTCCTTTGATTCCGCCCACAGTCATGGTGGCTTTGTCTTCAGCATTGATTACTTTAACCTTAGTACCATAAGGCATTTTAGCAAGTTTGTCGCTCTGGAGATTTCCATATTCCCTCAGGCTTAAGCCGCTGGGGGCTAATACGTATACATAATCGCCACCTGCCATGGTTTCCGCATTTACATCGGCAAGAGCAATATCTTCGGACTGAATTTGGGTTATGTCTTGTTCAGGGTTTACTTCTGAAGTAACCTCTTTGGCGTCATTCTTACAGGAAATTAGTGTTGCTGTTAAGACGATGGCAGCTAGTGTTAAAACTACTTTTTTCATGATTGTAAAGGATTTAGTTAATAATGATTAAAGTAATTTCATTTCACAAGCTAGAAGTCGAGTTTAAGTTGTACGTCTATTGAATTTTCGGGTGGAGGTTTATCCTCCTTTGTCTTGTCCTCGTTATTGAGGTTTGATAAGCTTATACCCAACAAACGTACCGATTCCCGCATTTTGTCTTGGAATAACAAATCTTTAACGTTTTCCATGAGTAATTCCTTTGTTGAAACGAAGTAGGGCAGGGTTCTACTGCGGGTTTGAAGGGTAAAATCGCTGTATTTTATCTTTAGTGTGATGGTCTTACCGGCTACCTTACTCTTTTTTAATCGGCGCTCTACTTCCGCTGCTATATCCTCTAATCTTTCCAGCATGAAAACCTCGCTGGAAATATTCTCGCTAAAAGTTCGTTCGGCCGCCAGCGATTTTCTTGTACGAGTGGGCTTTACCTGGCTGTTTTGAATTCCTCTTACAATATTGAAATAGTAAGCGCCACTCTTTCCGAAGTGCTCTTCCAGGAACTCTATAGGCTTCGATTTAAGATCCTTGCCGGTAAAGATCCCAAGCCGATACATCTTTTCCTTCATCACTTTTCCCACTCCATAGAACTTCTTGATATCCAATCCTTCCAGGAATTCGATTACCTCCTCAGGCGGAACCGTTTTCTGGCCGTTGGGTTTATTGATATCACTGGCAACTTTAGCGACGAATTTATTCACCGAAATACCCGCAGAAGCATTGAGCCCGGTTTTTTCCTTGATGCGGTCGCGAATATCCCTTGCCACCAGGGTAGCACTCGGATTCCCTTTTTTGTTCTCAGTAACATCCAGGTAAGCTTCATCCAGGGACAGTGGTTCTACCAGGTCTGTGTATTCGTGAAAGATCTTATGGATGGCTGTCGATATCTCCTTGTAGCGATCAAATCTTGGTCTAACGAATATGAGCTCCGGGCAACGTTGCCTCGCCAGAACCCCACTCATGGCAGAGCGCACACCAAATTTCCTGGCTTCGTAGCTTGCCGCGCTAACGACACCTCTTTTCCCTCCCCCTCCTACGGCAACCGGTTTTCCCACGAGATCCGGATTGTCCAATTGCTCCACGGAAGCGTAAAAAGCGTCCATGTCCACATGAATGATCTTTCGTATGGGAAAAGCTTCAGCCATCCTATAAAATTATGATATCTTAGTGAGTCTTTCAGTATAAAATGAATCTCAACCAAATTACCATACCTTCAAAGAATGTCCCCAGGGCAATTGAGTTCTACGAAAAACTCGGACTCAGACTAATTGTACATACGCACGATCGCTATGCACGGTTCGAACTACCCGATGGTGATGCGACTTTTTCGATCCACGAAGTGGATGAACTTCCTGAAGGTAATGGTGTAATCGTGTATTTTGAGGTGGATGATGTGAAAAAGACAGTGACCGAATTAAAAGAAAAAGGGTTTGAATTCGATACGGATATTGAGGAACAATCCTGGTTATGGACCGAAGCACGACTTCGTGACCCCGATGGGAATCAATTGATTATTTTTAATGCCGGAAGGAACAGAAAATATCCACCCTGGAGAAAAGAAGGCGTATGATCGAGATCGAACGTAAATTTTTAGTGAAATCAATGGCTTATCGGGAAGAGTGTTCTTCAAAGACCACCATGGTACAGGGGTTTCTGAACACAGACCCTGAACGGACGGTACGGATAAGAATTCACGGGGAGATTGGATATATAACCGTAAAAGGAATATCAAACGATTCCGGCACCACACGATTTGAATGGGAAGACGAGCTTAATTTGTCCGATGCCAAGGCATTGCTGAAGATCTGTGAACCCGGCATCATCGAAAAGACACGATACGAAGTTGTGATTGGTGATCACACCTACGAAATAGATGAATTTCACGGTGAAAACGAAGGCCTGGTAATGGCGGAGATAGAATTGGAAAGTGAGAATGAGGACTTTCCAAAACCCAAATGGTTGGGAACGGAGGTCACCGGGGACGTACGATATTATAATTCGAATCTGGCAAAACAACCTTTTAAATATTGGAAAGATGAAGCGTAGCACGTTATTAATTCTATTCTTAGTTGCGATTAATTTGGTGGCCTGTAAGGAAGAACATCACGGTGATAAAGAGGGTCATGAACTACATCAAAAAGAGGTTGACCACAACGGCCATGACGATGACGAGCTTCACAAGCACGAAACCAAATCGGTTGCTAAGCAAAAGAAAGAGTTAACGGACGCGGGGTTCCAGATATTCGATTATATAGATTCTAAAACGGGTGACACTATCCTCATGCAGCAGTATTTTATTGCATTTTTAAAGCGGGGCTCTGTACGATCCCAGGATTCGATAGAAGCAGCTAAGTTACAAGAGGCACACTTGAAGCATCTGGGTGAAATGTATGAAAAGGGATACGCGGATATTTCAGGCCCCTTCGGAGATGATGGTGACATCCGCGGGATAACGATCTACAATGTTCCCACCTTGGAAATGGCCGATAGCCTCGCAAATATGGACCCTTCGGTAAAAGCTGGACGTTTGGAGATCGAAGTCCATCCCTGGTGGGCGGCAAAAGGGTTTCCTCTACGCTAACGAACTATCGTGATCACCTTTTTTATTATTTCTGAATCTGACACCCCTTCAACACCTGTCTCAAACATTGAGTTAATTGCTATTCCCTTTTTTATTGCTGAAAGGTGAATGCTCTGAAAACCGGCAACTTTAAAAAGTTGGGCATTGGTTTCGTTTATTCCAGCTCCCGGCATGATCTCTATCCTACCAGCCGAATGTTCCTGGAGCTGTTTCAGTAAAGGAATTCCATCCGCCGCATTCAATTCCAGGCCGGAGCTTAAAAGGCGATCCACACCAAGTGCTATCAATGAGTTTAATGCTGAAATGGGATCTGCTACTTCATCGAAGGCCCTGTGAAAAGTAAATTCCATACCTTCCGAAGCCTTGACCAAATGTTTTGTTCGTTCGAAGTCGATCTCGTTTTCCTGCGTTAGCACGCCACTCACCACGCCTGCACAATTGAGTTCGCGGCAGAATTCGATCGTATCCAGCATTTCATGAAATTCGACTTCAGAATAAACAAAATTCCCTTTCCTGGGACGTACCAGAACATTTATGGGGATATCTAATTCTGTGGTCACTTTTTGAATTGATTCTCTGGAGGGGGTGAGTCCGCCAACACCGAGATCCGTGCACAATTCAATGCGATCTGCACCACATTCCTGGGCGATCCTGGCACTTTCGAAATTAGACGCACATATCTCTACTATCATTCTATGATGATTTCATCAATAAACGTCCAGGCCTTGTTTCCGGCGCCTTGCGCACCCTCTGGGATAGTTCCGTAGTTTGGGATACGAATTTTCAATTCGCCCAAGCTGTAATCCGCAAGATGTGAAAGGTCAATGTGTGCCCTTAAAAAATTCTCAGATGCATCCCGCTCTAACCTGTTTGTCGTTACAAACATTTGTCCATCCTTCAAGGTTCCTGAAACGGACATAATTTTTGGGGCATAGATCCACTGACCAGGAGCGTGGTAGAATCGGGTCCTGATCCCGGAAATTTCCAGGGAGTCACCCAGATCGATCTCGATCTCCAAGTCCTCTCCCCAAAACCCTAACCATTCACTATCCCCATATCGAGTATCACTTCCTGAAATGCCGTTGATCAAAGCCTCTCTTCCACCTGCTGAATAGGAGGGATTAGGTTCTTTATTGATTGAAATTTTACCGTTAATTCCTTTGTGAAACATGATCTTCTGTTTGAAGGTATCGCTCAGCTTTTTGTTTTCCTTAAATACCAAAGCTTCAATTTCCGAATCTTCTCGAATTTCTAATGGAGTTTCATAATCGAGCCATTCACTGCCATTCAAACGATACCGAATCTCTTTCCCCTGCGTTGGTGTTTGCAGCTGAAATTTCACACCACTTTCTTCCTTCAGCACTTTCCCATCTATGGTGTATAAATGATTGGCGTAATTGACACCTAAAACATCAAGCCTGGAATGAAACCATTCAACGCGATTCACAAACTCCCGATAGTCGTTGTCAAAATCATTTGTGGGCCCGTTCCACACCACTTCACTCATGGCGAGCATACGAGGGAAGATCATATACTCCAATTGTTGCTCGGTTTTCATGTATTCCGTCCAGACATTTCCCTGGGCACCCAGAACATATTTGGCTTCTTCAGCATTTAGTTCCGAAGGAATAGGATTAAAGCCGTATACCTTTTCCAAAGGAAGGAATCCCCCAATGGCCAATGGTTCGTTTGGGTTGTCACTTTGATAGTAATCGAAATAGGCATGGGAAGTAGGCGTCATGATCACATTATGTCCCGCCTTCGCCGCTTCGATACCACCTTGCACTCCTCGCCACGACATTACCGTTGCATTAGGAGCTAGGCCACCCTCCAGTATCTCATCCCATCCGATCATCTTTTTGCCTTTACTGTTCAGGAAGGTTTCGATCTCTTTTATGAACCAACTCTGCAGCTCATGTTCGTCGGCCAGGCCTAACTCGCGGATCAGTTTCTGACAATGATTGCACTCTTTCCAGCGTGTTTTGGGTGCTTCATCTCCTCCTATATGAACGTACTCTCCGGGGAACAATTCGATCACTTCAGACAGCACGCCCTTCAGAAAGGCGAAGGTCTTTTGGTTCGGACAGTAGATATCTTCAAATACGCCCCATTTGGTGGCTACGGGGATCTGCTCACCCGTACATCCAAGCTCGGGATAAGCGCTGATGGCCGCCTGTGCATGACCGGGCATTTCGATCTCAGGGACAATCGTGATATGATGCTTTCTCGCATGTTCAACGATCTCGCGAATGTCCTCTTTGGTGTAGAATCCTCCGTATCGCTCACCATCAAAATGCTGTGGTTGATCGTTGTAATGTCCCACCAGGGTCTCATTGCGATAGGCAGCGTGAGAAGTGAGTCTGGGAAACTGCTCTATCTCGATTCGCCACCCCTGGTCTTCGGTGAGGTGCCAGTGGAAATAATTCATCTTAAGCATGGCCAAATGGGAGATGTATTCCTTAACGAATTCCTTCGGAAAGAAATGCCGGGCTACATCCAGGTGCATGCCGCGGTAGGCGAATTCAGGTGCATCCCGGATAGTGATTACTGGAATTTGGATAGACTCTTTTCCGAAGGAATTGATCCGTTCCATTTCCGGAGGTAACAGTTGCCTCAAACTTTGAACCGCATAGAATGCTCCTGCGGCTTCAGATGCTTGAATCCTTATTTGTTTTTCAGAAACGGTGAGTTCATATCCTTCCGGAGGTATTGAGTCTGTCATTTCGATCACAATCTCTGCCGAAGACGCTTTGCTATCTTCTAATGGAAGCCCGGCTCCATTCTGTACATAGTTCCGAAGGAAATCCACGGAACTTCGAAATTCATCCGGTGCGTGGATCGCAGTGCTGCCGTCAAGTTCAAAATATCCTTCACCTAATTCCAGAGAAGATGGTTTCGGGATGATGGTGGGAGCTACTTCGGAGACTGATTCGGGTGTATCCGAACAGGAAAAATTCAGAAATAAAAGAAATCCTATAGCGAGAGAAAACAGTGGTCGGTTCATACAATCGTAATCTACGCCCTAAGTTACTAAATAATTGTAGCGATTCAGGTGGTGGGTTTGGTGATGACGAGCCGTTGTTTGAGTTGATTTCCCTCCTGGTCCACAACCGTGAGCATATATTCCCCCGGAACAGGTTGTACCGCAATTTCGTGGAAGATTTCGGTAACACCAATGAAGCTCTCATCGAGGTACCAGTAGAGTTTACTGTCTTCGTTTCTATGGGCCACTTTAAAGATGATATCATTGATATTCTCATCGAAGTCCTTTGCCAGTAAAATCGCTTCATTTGGCTTCGGATAAATGAACTCCATCAGTTGTTCCCCGTCCCTTAAGCAGTCGTTTCTGAACGGCGGCAAGGGAACGTACTCCGGGTGTTTTTTAGAATAGTAGTATTCTATAGTAGGAGGAAGCACAAATCGTTGCTGCTGTTTCATTTCCGCCAGGGAATAGCAGGAAGAGTTAACCTGGAAGGTTTCGCTGGCGTCCAGGAAGACCCTCTGGTGATAGGTACATGGAGTAGTCCTTATGCCTTTGACAGGGATAAATTCAGTAACAATATCATCGCAATGAACTCCAGCCAGGTGACCACTCGTTGCGCAGAGTTCCGCTTCGGTGAGCTCGTCGTAAGGAATGTCGAACCAACGACTTTTCGGCAGGACATCCAGCACACTGAACAAAGCGGGAGCTGCTGCCTGTATTCCTGTGAGTCCGGGCCTTCCTTCCCCATCGGCATTTCCTACCCACACCCCAATAGCGTATTTGGGAGTAACTCCAACTGCCCAGGCATCTTTGAAACCAAAACTTGTCCCCGTCTTCCAGGCGATAGGTTGTGAATTGCTGAAAAAACTCCAGTTTTCCTCCCCAGCTGGCCGGTTCACTTGTTGTAAAGCATCCAGGGTCTTAAAGATGGCTCCAGCATCAAACACTATAGGATCTTGTTCTCTTTTGTTTGGAGTTGGGTTTTTACCGTTGACCATTAGGGGTGATCTCAAGCTATTTTGGTTGTATTCGCTGGAGGTTCGATTGAAATAATTCAGTGTAGCAGCCATACCGGCATAGGCATTGGTCACTTCCCAAAGAGAACTCTCCGCACCACCGAGAATCAGGGAAAGTCCGTATTGACTCGAAGGTTTGTCGATTCCTTTGAAATCGAGTTCTTTCAAACGCTTGTGGAATCGTTCGAGTCCGTAAGAACGCAACATTCGAACAGCCGGGATATTCAGTGAGCGTGATAGTGCCACACTTGCGGGAACCGCCCCGTTGAACTCTCCATCGAAATTTTCCGGATTGTAGCCGTTTATAACCGTAGGGACATCAGCAACAAGGGTGTTGGGCAATAACTCTCCGCTGTTCAGCATGGAAGCGAAGAGGAAAGGCTTTAATACACTTCCTGTACTGCGACTCTTGTTGATAATATCAACATATTTATTGTTTTCTGAAGTTGTTGGAGCGTTGCCAACATAACCAAGCACCTCGCGAGTGTCTACATCCAAAACAAGTACGGCCATATTGTGGATGCCGTTTTGCTTTAATTCGAAGTGATGGCGGCTCACGATTCGATTTAATTTATTCTGAAGTTCATAGGAAATAGTACTCACTTTTCGCTCACCCGGATACTCTTTTTTCAATCTTTCGGTAAGGTGAAACGCGATGTCGGGAAGAGGATAGGGTTTCCCCGGGAGTGCTTCTGCCAGTGCCAGTTCATAAGTAGTTTCATCAATTATGCCTTTATCCAGCAATTTCTTCAGTAAGCTGTCTCGTTTTTGTTTCAGAATTGCTTCGTTCTTGCCAGGGAAGATCAAGGAAGGGGCGTTCGGGAGAATAGCAAGGGCGGCCGACTGTCCCCAGCTCAGTTCCGAAGAAGGCAAACCGAAATATCTCCAGGAAGCTGTTTCCAATCCCACTACATTCCCTCCGAAAGGAGCATGCGAAGCATAAAGACTCAGGATTTCCTCTTTAGAAAATCCCGCTTCAAGTCGGGTAGCCATAACGATCTCTATCCCTTTCTCGAAGTAGGTTCGTTTTTTGTTCTTTCGTGAAAGTCGGATCACCTGCTGAGTAAGCGTACTTCCACCCCGACGTTTATCCGTGGTGAGATTCTGCCATAGGGCCTTTCCCATAGAAACCGGATTGAACCCTGGATGGGAATAAAAATATTCATCTTCGAAATGAAGAATACACTGTTCAAAACGGCTGGGGACGGAATCCATTTCAGGGAATCGCCACTGGCTATCTTCGGCTATTCGAGCGCCCAGCATGATCCCTTCCCTGCTTTCAACCACGGTAGAAGTAGGATCTTTAAACAATTCCGAAGGCAAACAAAACAACCATAACAGGAAAAGCACCACAAGCGCTACTAATTTGCGCTTATGGCGTTTCACCTTCTGAATAATATGCTGTGTCCCCAGGGTCATCTACTGTTCTACAGTTACCCACTGGCCCTTGTTTCGGGCGTAATAGGTGTTGTCGTACATTGCCTCAACCTGTGTGCCTGGCAGATAGTAATTACCAAGGTAAGAAGCATTCACTTTAACGGTAAAGGTCTTGGTGGATCGCCGTTTCAGATCGAAATAATAATTCACCCTGTCATCCCGAATATCCGTATATCGCGCCGAACCGGAAGCACCGCCTCCAAGTTCTGTGAAGCTGGTATTCAAGATCTCCCACCCACTTGGCAGTATTTGCGTAAGTGCCAGGTTGTCCACGTAATCATTGGAAGTGTTGGTAACAGCTATCTTCAGGTTGATCTCCGTGGTTTGTCTCAATTGTGAAACATCCATGGTCTTTCCTTCTCCATCGAGGTACTGGGTTTTAACCGCGAGATTCCTCTGCTCTGCCAGTTCTTCTCCCAGTGGTAATTTACCTTGTTGGGATACGGAAACGTAGATCACGTTTCCTTTCTTATTCGTAATGTTCAAACTATTGGATCCCATACGAACATCAAGGTCCCTTTCAGCCATGGCGCGATCGGATTTCACGTCAAAGGCGTTACCATTCATAGTATAAGCGACGTCGATGTCCTTCCCTCCATTCTTAGAGATCATTTTCGACAAGGACAGTAATGCATAGGCTGTTTCCTGTGTGCTGTACCACTTGGAGGACGAGAGTCCTTTTGCCAGTGAAACGGATAACTGTCGTCGACGATCGTCACCGAGTTCGATCATAGTTTCCAGGGCCATGGCCTGGTTCCTGAACACCGAGCCATAAGTGTAATAATTGTAGCGCTCCGACTTAAAGTTGATATTAGCCGATTTTGCGATATCCTCCGCAACCTTTGTTTTACCTGCCAGGGCGTAGGCTGCTGCCAGTCGCCATTTGGCATCGTTACTGAGGCGTCCGGATTCGCGCAAACGGTTCATGGCTGCCAGTTCTGGCTGACCTGCAAGCGCCAGGGTAAATAATCGATAGGCCTGTGTGAGACTGGAATTATAGGAAGTACTGTTACTTCTCCATTGTCTCGCGGCATTCTTCTGGTAGCGCAACCAGTTGTCCAGGAATGTGATCGGCAGGGCATAGCCCTTTTTCTTGGCCTCCAGCATAAAATGACCGGCGTAGTTGGTTCCCCAAACATTGATCTCAGATTCACCCGGCCAGTAACTAAGTCCGCCACTCGCGCGTTGGAAATTATTCAACCTTTTGATCGCAGCTTTTACGTTGCTCTCCATCTTCTGTTTCTTGTCGTAGGTTAGATCGAAAATATCTGCTAGGTATAACTGCGGAAAAGCTCCCGAAGTGGTTTGTTCGATACAACCGTGAGGATAATGGATCAAATACCCCATTCGCTTGTTGAAGTCCATTGGTGGTAGTGTTGAAAATTCAATGGCAGCTGAATTGGTGCCAGCCACACCGTAAGTGTCGAAATTAATCGACTGGGCCTGGTTTGGATCTAAGGTATAGAGCCGTGCTCGCTGGGAGATCGGATTCGGATTTTCAACATCGATCTCAACATTGTAAGTCGCTTTTTCTCCATTTCCTGAAGCCGTTACCTCTATGGTTTGAAATTCTGAAGCAGGCAGGACCTCGAACTCAAAGTTCACTATCTGTTCGCCTATTTCAGGGAATGAGACCTGTTTAGAAGTACCGTTCAATGGTTTTAGAGCATCACCGGTTTTCACAGTGATCGTTGCGTTCTTAACCTTCTTCTCCATGGCGAATACGGTGACTGGGAGCGTCACTTTTTCACCAGGCGAAAGCTTTCTGGGAAGCGATGCGAGAACCATCAACGGTTTTCTAACCGGAGTAGTTACCTCGTTCTTGCCGTAGGCACCTTTTGAATTATCTCCCGCAACGATCATAGTGCGTACAGAACCTACATAATTCGGCATGGTAATATCGTGTTTGGCGGTCTTGCCTTTTTTAAGGGTAAACGGGCCTAAGAATTTTACCACGGGCTTAAATCGGTCTGCTTTTCGATTTTTTGCCCCCGCGGCATCATCGCCACCACCCACGGCATAAATATTATCCACACTTCCTGAATACGCCCCGATGATATAATCGTAAATATCGAAGGTTTTTACACCCAGCGCTTCCCGAGTGTAGAACGCTTTATGGATCTCGGGAGTTTTAAATCGAGTAAGATCCAGCAATCCTTCATCCACCATGGCTATGGTATAGGTCATGGCTTTGTTGTTTTCTTCGGAAACTTCTACTGTGAAGGTTTCTTCCGGTTTCAGCACCTTAGGCATATCGAGCATAGGCTCCAGTTTTGTAGCCGGGTCTTCAACCAGCATCGGGATCACTCCGTAGAGTCGGATGGGCAGATCATTTTTGGTTTGCTCATGAGGCTGAAGCAGTGAAATGTTCACGAAAACGTTCGGCGTCATTTCCTTGGTAAGTTCTACGGTTGCAACCGTTTCGCCTTTCTTTGTATCGATCCATTGAGTGGAGAGCACTTCCGTTCCGCTTTCCACACTGATCAGGGCTTTGCCTTCGCTGCCTGATGGGAAAGTGATTTTTGCCTTGTCACCTACCAGGTAGGATTCCTTATCGGAAGAAAAGATCAACATTTTGGCACTTTCGGAATCACCATCAACCGGCTGTCGCCACCAATTTCGGTAGAAGTAAGTGACCGTTCCCGTGGCGTGACCCGAAGCCTTGTCCATTACCCGTATGAGATATCGCCCTCTTTCCTCTTCAGGAATGGTGAGGTCAAAATTCCCTTTTCCATTATTCCCTGTGGTTATGGTAAAATTTTGAACCGGACGATGCACCCTCGCATTCTCATAGCGCGATAAGTTGTCCCTTCCGCGACTCCACCACCAGCGCCATTCGATCTTAAAGACCTGCACCTCCAGTTTACGGTTTCCTGCCGCATTACCCTGTGCATCCACAGATGCTACGTTAAAAGTTGTCTTTTCATTGGTATAATAGGAACCGTAACGATGCGGTTCCGGAGATCGCAGCCCTGCAAAATGTGAATAAGGTGATAATTGTTTCGTGAACACATCGATGGAAAAGTCACCACCCCCCTCAAACACCTTGGTGAGGAATGTCGCGTTCAGCATTCCCGGGGCTTTTTTGCTGATATTGAATTTTTCAGAAAACGTCACTTTTCCGTTTTCAGATAATTGTGTGCTGAGTACCGGGACCTCAACTTCATCAAACCGTCGCACCGGGTCGTTGAAGGTGTATCCTTTGAATTTCTCAAAGGCCGTAGAAGTAGATCGCAAAGTGGCGTCCATCTCTATCTTCATGTTTCTCGCCGGAGCGCCATGCAGCCACATGGCTTCGGCACTGCCACTCACCGCCTTGCTTGCGTCCAGGATCTCGTCGTCGAAATCGAGCTTGATCTTTAACCGGTTGGGTTTAACGGTGGCCACCCTCAATGTTTTACTGAAATTCACACCACCAACATTTACACTTGCATTCCAGTTTCCTGTGGGTGCGGAAGCATCTGTCGCCAGCGGAAAATAGTAGAAGTTCTCTTCGGAAATTCCACTTGATAGTGAGGCTCCGTTCAGCACTCTTCTTTCTACTAATTTGCCTCTTGCATCCTTCAGCTGAAGGGTTACAGGATGGTCTTTCGGAAGTGGATTCGACAGGTCGTTCAGTACAAAAGTAAGATGGATGCTATCACCGGGTCTGTGAACCCCCCTTTCAGTATAAATAAACCCCTTTAATCCTTTCTGAAGTTCTTTTCCGGACACATCGAAATTACTAAGTGACAATGCGTTTCCATCATCCAGTTTCACATAGGCGTAATTCGAACCTTTTTGTGCAACGGCAAAGGCTATGTTCTTTTCGCTATCGTACACGGTAAGACCTTCTCCGTCGGTAGTTGTCGTATGTATCATTTGCTGCTGGAAATTGTACAATTTGATCTTCACCGAAGGTTCCGGCTGTGAGGTGATCAAATTCGAAGTAGCAAAATGATATGCCCGGTTCTTGCTTTTTTTCGCGATCAGTCCAAGATCGCTACCCATTACATTCAATGTCACGTTGCGGTCTTCGTTATAGTAGGCGGCGTGACAGGGGTTGTCGCGTTCGCTCCAGTTGTAGGTAAAGGTGCGCCAACGATAGATCTCATTGTCCCAGTATCGTTCCTCGCGTTCCGCTTCGTCCAGGTCGGAAGCATCCGCGTACTCCACGTAATCGTCCTCCGGGTTTCCTTCTTCAGAACCGGAACAGTCGTAGAGTGCATTTTCCTTCTTGAAACTAAATTCCACCTGGTAGAGGGCGCCCGGATCGGCCTGAAAAAATTCAGAGAGATTAATAGCATGCGCTTTCCACAAGCCATCGGCTGGAATACCTTCTTCTACTAGTGAAATGGTCTTGGTGGCAACTCTTCGGCCCACTCTTCGGATGTTGTAGTTACTCGTGTTATTTAGGTTGGAAGTTTGCAGGAACTGAAGCATATTATCTTCAAAGATCTTGACCACCCGAATGTCTACCGACTTCAGATTCACCGCTTCAAAATAAAGGGGAGTAGAGGCCGCATTGGGGAGTATTACGCCTGAAGAAAGCAAACGAACAGCCGGCTTGAGTTGTTCGAAGGAGATCAGTTCTGAGAATTCGGTCTTAAGTCGGAAGCCATCCACATTCTTGATCCCGTTAAATAATGTGACTCGTGAGGTGCCCGTTAGCCGTGTGTTCGGATAAACAGTTAGCACATTTCCATCGGTTTCAAATCGAAGGTCAGAGGCATTCTCGATGGTGACAAGGCCGGCGAAATCCTGGTTTGGTTCCAGAGGATCGGAAAAATTAAAAGTGAGCGACGCCTGTGGGGAATGACTGCTTTTCACGTCAACTACCTTAAAATTGTTTTGCCCCGGGATAGCGAAAGTGTTGGAGCCTTTGGACTCCGCTGCGATGGCTTTACCGTCCCATTCGATAAGAATCTCCGTGTCGTCTACTTTTCGTTGGATACTATCGATAACAAAATCGTAGAATTTAGAGTTGTCTATCCCGTCGGACCACTTAAGGGGTAGAGACTTTCCACCCTGACTTACCGTTATGAGCTTCTGAACCTGGTCATGGGTAATCAAATCGGCTGAGGTTATGGTTCCGGAGACGTATTGCCATTCTTTGCTGTACGACTGAAGATTCCCGAGATCCACTTTGAAATTCGGGGTAATTGTCTTGAAAGCGAAGGTATAGTTTCGGAATTCCTTGTCGATGTCGCTATAGAGATCGGCCAGTTTAACCGTGACCGAATATTCGGTATCGGGTTTCAGGAATTCGTCGGGATCAAAGATAAGCGTGGTGCTATTCTCAATAGATAGTTTTCCTTTGGTGGCTGGGACGATCTTCAGAAATTTTGAGTCGATCTCCTCGGTGACCTCGTATTGTTCAAGAGGCTGGGCCAGTTCGATACGGATGGATTCCGCGATACTTTGGTTTCCGTAGGAATGATGAGAAATGTAATCTTTAAACTTAAAAAGGTTGTCGGTTTGGGCGGTTTCGGATTTGTCCTTACAGGCAGAAAAGAGGACAACTACAGCCAGGATACCTAGGCGAAGCAGTGATTTCATAGGTGATGGTTTTACTAATTAAAGGTACGATAAAAGGGTGGTAGCACAAAGGCGGTCTCGTCAGCAAACTGGGAAATATCTCAATTCGTTGATAACGTAAATTCGTCTGCTGGGTGGGTAAGGGTTGCCTTTAAAACGAGCTGCTTTGTTGTCTTGGTATACTGAATTTTAACATTTATCAGAAGTTTAACAAAAAGGCTATGTTCCTCTTCGAAACTCATACTCGCGTTCTATCTTGCAGATACGCGTTTTATACCATTGATACCAGCGATTACGGCCTGTAGATTGTGCTTCCAAATGATCTATGTTTTCCTTCCAGTTTTTAATGTCTTCAAGGCTTTCCCAATAGCTGATGGATATCCCCAGTCCGTCCCTGGCGCTTTCGAAGCCCAGGTAACCGGGTTGCTGTTTGGCGAGTTCTTCCATTTTTGTTGCCATCTCGGTATACCCTTCCGTGTCCTCCGAAAGTTCATTGGTAAAAATGACGGCGTAATAGGACATCTTATTCGTTTTTGTAGATTCCAATGCTTAGTTCCCCATCTGCGTTCATGTGGGCTCGGTACATTCCCGCTGTGTTGAATTCCATGGCGACATTTCCGTCCTTATCGATGGCAACAATTCCCCCATCACCTCCCAGGTCCGGTACTTTTTTCTGAATTACTTCTGAAGCAGCCTCCTGTAGGCTAACTCCTTTGTACTCCATCATGGCGGAAATATCATGCGCTACCATCGCCCGGATGAAATACTCTCCCCATCCTGTTGAAGATACCGCGCAGGTAGTGTTGTTGGCGTAGGTGCCTGCACCGATGATAGGGGCATCTCCAATTCGGTTCCACCGTTTGTTGGTCATCCCGCCAGTTGAAGTTCCCGCAGCCAGGTTGCCATTCTTGTCCAGGGCGGCACAACCTACCGTTCCGAATTTCGAATCTTTTATAAAGGGATCCTCAAAAGTAGCCGATACCTGTCGATCCTTTTCAATTTTCTTAATCCTCTGAAGCGACTGGAATCGACGTTCGGTATAGAAATAAGAAGGTTCTACTAGTTCGATACCCCTTTCTTCAGCAAAGGATTCGGCACCCTTTCCCGCAAGCATAACGTGGGGAGAATTGTCCATGACTTCAACAGCGAGGTCGATAGGGTTTCTTACCCGGGTAACCCCCGCTACCGCACCGGCGTTCAGGGTAGCACCGTCCATCACCGAAGCGTCCATTTCGTTGGTTTCATCGTGTGTAAAAACAGATCCTTTTCCAGCATTGAAAAGCGGTGAGTCCTCCATGACATTGATCGTCCTCGTCACGGCTTCCATAGCTGTACCACCGTTTACTAGAATTTCATGGCCCACTCGAATGGCTTCCTCCAGTTTTTGCTTGTAGGCCGTTTCCATAGAATCAGACATATTTTTCTTTAGGATGGTTCCTGCTCCTCCATGGATCACGATCCCGAAAGTTGGTGCTGCTTCAGCCACATTTTCGGAAGAAGTGCTGTCATTTTCAGTGGTTTTTGGGTTGTTTTCACAGCTAAATAGCAGGGAAACAAGACTTAGGAGAATAAAAATTCTGGACATCGACTCTTTTTTATATTGAGTTCCGAATATACCAAAAAAGGCCCTGTTTTCCGAAGGTGAGATTGAATTTTCAGTCATTTAAATCTTACACAGAGCGTGCATTTCATCGATAAAGTGCATAAAAAATACGCTGAAATACATTTTTAATGATTTTTTTTCTATATTTGACGAAGCATCATGCCCCAAATTTGATGCCCCCCGCTTATGAAACTTGTAAAAACCAGCCTACTGGCTATGGTATTATTTGCTACCGTAGTCTCATGCTCCAAAGACGAATCTGTCGTTGTTGAAGAAGCCAATTACACTATTGATCTTAACCTTGCCATGGAAACCGATTGGGAGTTGGCCGATGCCGTTCTCGACCTGGTGAACCAACACCGTGCAACGCTCGATTTGCCGGCAATCAAAAGAGATCAGACGTATGCTTCAGCCTATGCTGTGGAACACACCCAGTATATGATTGAAAAGTCACGCCTGAGTCACGATAACTTCGGTGTGCGTTCGCAAGCTCTGAAAGACAGAGGTGCGAAGATCGTTGGTGAGAACGTAGCCTACGGTTACGAAACCGCCGAGGATGTGGTTCATGCCTGGCTAAACAGTCCCGGACACAGAAAGATCATTGAAGGATTGTTTACTCATTCCGGTTTTGGGATCATCGCTAACGAACGTGGGGATTTTTACTTCACCCAGCTGTTCTATAGAAAATAACATTACTTTTTTTATAAGTTAAGCAATTGCCGTACTTTTATGTTTGCACATATAAAGTACGGCAATGGCTATTCCAAAACCTTTCAATTTAAATCAATGGGTAGAACAGAACAGAGACCTGTTGAAACCTCCTGTGGGGAATAAGAACCTTTACAAAGAGTCCGACGACTATATCGTAATGATAGTTGCCGGTCCGAATGCAAGAAAGGACTACCACTACAACGAAACGGAGGAACTTTTCTACCAGTTAGAAGGGAATATTGAGGTCATCATTCAGGAAGATGGTGAACGCAAAGTCATGCCATTAGGCCCTGGAGATATGTACCTTCATCCGGCTAAAGTTCCGCATTCTCCGAACCGCAGCGAGGGATCCATAGGTTTGGTTGTTGAGCGAAAACGAGACGACATGGATGCCAAGGACGGTCTGCTGTGGTTCTGTGACAACTGCAATAACAAACTTCACGAAGTCTATTTTCCACTTCACGACATCGAGAAGGATTTTCTGAAGCATTTTAAAGAATTCTATGGTTCTGAAGATATGCGAACCTGTAATAATTGCGGTCATGTGATGGAAGCCGATCCAAGGTTTGTGAGCGAGGACTGATGAAGGATTTAGAACCGGAAGAGCAGCCACACCCATTTTTGGTTTTTACCCATTGGTTTCACGAGTACAGTTCAAAATCAAATAGCAAATTCACCGGAGCCTGCGTCTTATCGACTGTGGGTGAGGATGGCTTACCCAATGCACGTAACATTTCAATAAAAGGACTCGAATACCCCTACCTTATATTTGGTTCTCCCACTAGTTCTCTAAAAGCAAAGGAGATTGATGCAAATAAAAATGTAGCACTCACATTCTGGTGGGAAGAATCCATGAGGCAAGTGAGAATTCAAGGCGTTGTTTCGAAAGCAAATGATGAAACCTCCAACTTCCTCTTCCAGGACAGACGTAAGGAGGCTCAGGTGGTAAGCTTAATAAGTGAACAGGGGGCTGAACTTTTATCCTGGGAGATGCTGGAAGGGAGATATCGAATTATGCTCGAGGATATGAAGGATAAAGAAATCCAAAGGCCAGAGCATTGGAGTGGTTTTCAGATTGAACCCTTTCGCTACGAATTCATGGAGTTCAGGAAAACAAGGTTGCATTTCCGTAAAGTATTCAGCAAGAAAAATGATGGATGGGAAATGAAAATGATCCAACCCTGATCTCTAGACGAAAGCCCTGAATATCATTTCTATTTCCGAAGGGATTACGTACCTTCGCAGTATTAAATTCAGCATAAAAAATTATACAATATGATAACTGCAGCAACTTCCTTCGGAATTGAAGAAGCCCTTGAGAAATTAGGTGTTCAGGAGGTAAATTACGGCACCTCCACAGGCTCGAATTGGATGCCGGGCGAAGAGACCATTGCTTCCTATTCTCCAGTAGACGGAAAGCTTATTGGGAAGGTCACAACGACCACCAAAGATGAATACGAACAGATGATGAAAACGGCTTTGGAGGCCTTTAAATCCTGGCGTGTTATGCCGGCACCTCAGCGAGGGGAGATCGTTCGCCAGTTTGGCGAAGAACTTCGTCGTTTAAAAGAACCACTTGGTAAATTGGTTTCCTATGAAATGGGTAAAAGTTACCAGGAGGGACTTGGCGAGGTACAGGAAATGATAGACATCTGTGATTTCGCAGTGGGTCTTTCGCGTCAGTTGCACGGATTTACCATGCACAGTGAGCGACCCGGACACAGAATGTATGAACAATATCACCCGCTGGGAGTTGTAGGTATCATTTCTGCCTTTAACTTCCCTGTAGCTGTTTGGAGCTGGAACACAGCTCTTGCCTGGATATGTGGAGATGTTTGTGTTTGGAAACCTTCGGAAAAAGCGCCGCTATGCGGAATTGCCTGTCAGAAGATAGCAGCAAAAGTCTTTGCAGATAACAACCTGCCTGAAGGTATTTCTTGTCTGATCAATGGAGATTACAAAGTAGGGGAATACATGACCACCGACAAGCGAGTTCCTCTTATTTCTGCAACGGGATCCACCCGTATGGGTAAGATTGTTGCGAAAACTGTTGGTGAACGACTCGGGAAGTCATTGCTAGAACTTGGTGGAAACAATGCCATCATCGTAACTCCCGATGCCGATATCAAAATGACGGTGATCGGAGCGGTATTTGGCGCGGTAGGAACCTGCGGACAACGCTGTACTTCTACACGAAGATTGATCATCCATGAAAGTGTATACGACAAAGTAAAAGACGCTGTAGTGGCTGCCTACGGACAACTCAGAATTGGAAATCCACTGGATGAGAATAACCACGTTGGCCCACTTATCGATAAAGATGCTGTTGCCATGTATCAGGACGCATTGAAGAGGGTAGTTGAAGAAGGTGGAAACCTGGTTGTTGAAGGTGGTGTACTTGAAGGAGAAGGATACGAAAGCGGATGTTATGTGAAGCCAGCGATTGCTGAAGCGGATAATACTTACGAGATCGTACAACACGAAACTTTTGCGCCAATTTTATACTTACTGAAATACTCCGGGGATGTTGAAAATGCGATCGACATCCAGAATGGAGTGGTGCAAGGTCTTTCTTCAGCTATTATGACGAATAACCTGAGGGAAGCCGAACGTTTCCTCAGCCATGCCGGAAGTGATTGTGGTATCGCGAACGTAAATATCGGTACGAGTGGAGCCGAGATTGGTGGTGCCTTCGGAGGTGAAAAGGAAACCGGTGGCGGACGTGAAAGCGGAAGTGATGCCTGGAAGATCTACATGAGACGCCAGACGAATACCATCAATTACACTACTGAATTACCTCTTGCTCAGGGGATCAAATTCGATCTGTAATTGCATCTACATAGATAAGAAACCGCCTCATTCGAGGCGGTTTTTATTTTATTGGTATCTTGCTTTAAAACCGCTTGCTTATGAAACGAAGAGACTTTGCCAAAAATCTCTCAATCGCCGGGGGAGTGATTGGGCTGGGAATGCTTTCAGCCTGCGAACAGCAAACCGAGGACCCTTCCGAAGAAACAAATAACACAAATAAGAGTACAGTTTCCAAGGAACTGGCAGACACCATGTATGCCAAAGCCCTGGAAATTACCAAATCCAAGGTGAGAGGCGGCGTTGCAGAACCCTTTTTCAAAAAACCGTTTATAGATGCGGCCTTCTCCCCGAATATTTTTCTCTGGGACACCTGTTTTATGTGCTGCTTTGCAAAGTATCACCTTAGCGAACTCCCGGTCTACCAGGCACTCGATAATTTCTACGAGCAAATGGAGGAAGATGGTTATATCTGTCGCGAATACAGGCAGGATGGTCGCCCACTCTGGTCTAAAGATCACCCGGTTTCCATCAATCCACCACTTCTGGCCTTTGCGGAATGGGAGATATACAAGGTTTCAAAGGATATGCTCCGACTCAAAAAGGTATATCCAATACTGAAAAAGAACTTCGAGTTCCATGTGAAAACCTATATGATGGAGGACAACCTTTTCTACGGAGATACCCTTGGAATGGGAATGGATAATATCCCTCGCGCACCCCGCGATTGGGAGCCTCAAGAAGGTAACGGAATGACCCATCATGAACTTGGAGAAAAGCTAGGTAGAATGAATGTCTCAGGGGAAGAAAGATTAAATGCATTTATTGCAGAGTACGTTGAGACGAAGCAGGGAGTATGGAACAAACAAGCGAGATTGGTTGATTTCTCTTGCCAGATGGCGATGTATGCGGTTCAGCTAAAAGAAATGGCAACCCTTACCGGTAATGAAGCTGATGTTTCACAATACGAAGATATTCACGCTCGAATTAAAAAAGCGGTTAACGATAAATGCTGGAACGACAAGGATAAATTTTACTACGACCTCGGTTTCGATAAGCAAGTACCGCGCAGGCATATTGGAATGTACTGGGCATTGCTTGGAAAAGTAGTTCCCAAAGATCGATTGAAATCCTTCCTTGAACACCTTCGTAATCCGGATGAGTTCTACCGAAAAACACCACTTCCTGCATTATCCGCAGCCGATCCAGACTATGTTGGCTGGGGTGATTACTGGCTGGGAGGCGTATGGGCACCCACAGCTTATATGGTGTTAAGAGGACTATCCGAATACGGAGAAGATGAACTCGCCAAGGACCTGGCTGGTAAGATCTACCGAAATGTGGCCACTGTTTTTGAAGCTACCGGCACCTTCTGGGAGAATTATGCCCCGGACCTGGTTTCCTATGGAATGCCGGCAAAGAAAGATTTTTGCGGGTGGACGGCGCTAATTCCTATCGCGGTTTACAAAGAATATATCGAAGCTTAATTCCGGCCTTTTTCATCGGGGTATAGCGTCCACACCGGATCGCTTTGCCAGAATTCTTTGCTGTCCGCATCTATGATAGAAAGCAGCCCTTTGAAAGCAGCCCCCGTATCCACATTCCACACATTGGCTTTTTGTTGGGGAGTGATTTCTCCAATCCGGGTAACCGGCGTATGTCCAATGTAGATCTCACGGAATAGCGTTAATCGCCTTGGATAAAACGGATTATCCGATGATATATCAGGATCTAAACTACAAGCCATTTCCCAGAGCGTTCTATCCCAGTATACCATATTCGGATAATACTCGTGTTGCGGACCATGCATATTGGTAAAACCGGCATGCAGGAACAACCTGTTCTCTTTGTCTATATGGTAGTACTCCAGGGCTTCGTAGAAAGCGATGTGTTTCTCTATTTCTTCTTCGGAAAGCTTTGCATAACTGTCCTTGGATGCCTGACCTCCGTGTGCCAGCCACATGGCTCGGTCATCTCCTTTTTTCAGAAAATTATACACCAGTTCATCGTGATTTCCCCTAAGGAAAACACAGGAATAGGATTCGGAAAAATTCATCAGGAACCGAATGGTTTCAGCATTTTCACTCCAGCCATCTACATAATCTCCTACGAAGATCACCTTATCATTTGAAGAAACCTGCGCCCGCTCCAGGACCTGTTCTAAAGCTCTTAACCCTCCGTGTATGTCTCCAACCACTAATGTCCTCATCCCTGGTTGGTGAAATAAATGATAGCCGCCAACACGGCAAGGATGGTTAAAACAAAGAAGAAAATCTTCCAGAACGAATACGGCCGCTGACCGGATAAGACACCGGATTGACCGTTTACGAAGAAGTTATAGCGTTTACCATTGTACCTGTAAGCAGAAATATAAACCGGTAACAGAATGTGCTTAAAGGTCTCATCACTTAACTTCATATCGATTGAGCTAACGCGTTGCGTATCCCCTCCAATGTCCCGTCGGGCCCAGCGATCGGCTATGCGCTCTGCTTCCTTGGTCGCGTCCAGGTGCCCGTCTTTCAACGAAATGGTATACTTTTCAGTAACAAAACCAGCAAGGTAACTGCTGTCGAAGGGTACTAATTTGCCAAGATCCCAGCGTGCAACTTTCCTGGGTATTTTCCCGGATTGCTGTTTGGATGCTTTGATCAGTGTATCATCGATAAAGCCCGAGATACTTCCACTAGCCGGAGTCCAACGAGTTCTTCTTTCCTGTCGCATTTTTGTAACGTTCTTACCATTCACGACTGTGGTATACGGAACACTTACGTAGTAATAATCGCCTCGCTGACCTGTATAGGTAGCAAACAACTGTGCGTCGAAGGTCCAGTATGGTGAATAAAGACCTTTGGTATTCTGGGGATCCAGGCTTGCCTTTTTCAGTTTATTCGGGGCCCACCACAATTTTTTTACCCATTTCTGAAATATCTGATGCGCCTTTCCCTGGTCGATCTGGAAGGGTAATACTGCACCTGGCAGTATCCATTCTTCCTTCTGAGCGTCCTCGATGATCAAAGGAGAATTGCAATACACACAATGAAGTGATTTGTAGTTTTCCTCTATGTGCTGGTTGGCTCCACAACTCTTACATTGAAGCATGAGTATGGACTGGCTATGCGAATGATGGCCCAGAGAATCGAGGTAGGTATTCAGCTCGAGTTCTTCGAAACCAAGTTCATTTTCAGGGATGTCCTGGGAATGACCGCAGTATTCACATTTTAGTTCTGTGGTTCCGGGCGCATACAGCAATTCCGCCCCGCAGTTGACGCAGGATTTCTTTAACTCGGCTTTTTTCTCAGGTGCTTGCTGCATAAGCTCTTAGGCTCCCGGAAGCGGTGGAGGTGTACTTCCTCCCAGGAAGGCTTTCAATTCTTCCACATCTTTTAAAGGAGTCCAGCCGGACATTCCCTGCTTCCAGATCAATGAATCTCGATTCACGGTTCGGTTGGCAAATAGTGCACTTAACTGCTCAAAACTTACAGGTCCGGATTGATGTCCGTTAATAGCATAAAAATACTGAACCGCTTGTGGAACCGGAGGAGGTACAGCCGCCTGTTGTTGAGGTGGCATTTGCTGTCCGCCCATTTGAGGCGACATCATACCACCCATTTGCTGTGCAAGGACAAAGCCCATTCCCATTCCCATTCCGGCACCAGCCGTTCCGCCTTCGTTTGTGGCAGCGGCTTCGATGGCTTTGGCGGTTTTGAATTTGGTCAATTTGTCAAGGTCCAGCTTGTCGATCCTGCTATACTCAAAGATCTCCTTTTTAAGATCTTCCGGCATGGAAACGTTCTCTATAAAGAATTTCTCGAGGGCGATCCCAACACTCTCAAATTCCGGCTGCATCACCTCTTTACAGGTTTCACTCAGTTCGGTAGTATTTGCAGCGTAGAGCTCGATAGGCAGATTGGCTTCTCCCACCGTGTCTGTGAATCGCGTAGCGATCAAACTTTTCAGGTGTTCGTTGATCTCGAAATTGGTAAAGTTATTGTCGGTTCCAACAATGTCCACGATGAATTTCCCGGGATCACTAATTCGGAAAGCATAGGTTCCGAAGGCGCGGATCTCAACCAGTCCGAAACGTTCATCGTTCAAAGTGATGGGGTTCTTGGTGCCCCATTTCTCATCGGTGAACAAATGTGTATTTACGAAATACACTTCAGCTTTGAACGGGCTATCGAAGCCGTATTTCCATCCTTTCAGTGTGGTGAGGATCGGAAGGTTTTGCGTGTTCAGCGTATAAGTTCCAGCCTCGAAAACGTCCGCCAGCTTACCCTCATTGACAAAGACAGCCGTCTGCCCTTCGCGGACTATGAGTTTGGCGTTGTTCTTGATCTCGTTTTGGTAGCGTTCGAAACGATGACAGATGGTATCATCCGTGTAATCCAGCCACTCGACGATGTCGATGAACTCGTTACTAAGTTTTTCTTTTATTTTATCGAAAAGTCCCATGTAGTGATGTTTTGAAAATTGAATATTAAAGATAGGAAATTTGGGCGATGCCCTGTTACCATAATTTTATATTTCGTCTATGGGTCTGAATTTTCAGGTAAATGTTTCAATTGGAACTACAGGATGTTTTTCTATTCTGAAAGAGATTATGAATCGTCGAGTTAAGCATTTCTCTCAAAATTGACCGATTTCGCTTCAAAAACCCCAAAATTGAGCCAAAAAACACTCATCTTTGATAAAAACATATAAAAAATGGCACAATCCGAATAACAAACAACGAACCATGAACACAATATGTTTGGTGTCAATTCGACAAATCGGAAATGTGTAAAAATGGCAGAAACACCCCTATTTTCACTAAAAAACAGTCAAATGGGAGTGAATTTGACTTAAACTAGACAAAAAATGGTCATTTTCGGGAATTTTATGTTTCAGGAACAACTTTAGTGAAAGTGTTTATAATTTTAGGGAAAACCTTCCTGCTTCGAAGTCCAACTTTTGCTATCTTTGAGTAATTCTCCCCTTGATCATACGGTTATCTCTACACGCATATCCCATATTTTGAAACGGATAATGTTAATTGATTTAATGAAATAACAAGTTGTAACCAATTAAAAATATGGGTAAGGAATTTTTCAGTTCGGAAAAAGAAATGCAAAAATGGTTAAGTGATGAATTTTCTAGTAAAACACAATTAGCTGACCTTATTCAAAATATTGAAGATTTTGAAGAATACGTAGCATACTCTTTGGCTGCTAAAAAGATATTTCAAAGCTTCTCACATTCTCTAAAATCACTATATAATACTTCAGTAATTTCCGAAGATGAGAATATTTCATTCAAAATTGGAGATTCTCTAAAACCAGATTTTTTATTGTATGCACTCGAAACTGAAAGTGTAGTTATTGTTGAAATAAAAAATTCAGGACATGCTACTAGAGAAGGAGGCACAGAATTAGGCGCATATGCGAGTGAAGTAAAATCTTATGTGCCATTTATTTCAGATGGAGATATTGTTAACGTCATAATATCTCCTGAATGGCCTACGTTAATTCGGCACTATGTTTTTCATGAAATCTTTTGGGTTCAAAGAAATTTGATCTGTCTTGAACCTGTAAAAATTGATGATAAAATAAAATTGAAAATAGTCGACATAGATTCTATCATAGAAGATAATTTATCTTTAAAAATTGGGTATCAACATTTGGGAGGGTATCAGCTGTGTTTGTACGACTACAATTTATATTCAGAACCAGATAACAGAACTAGATTGGACGCTCATTTAGAACAAATGAATACAGCAATCAGCGCTATGGCGACAAAAGGGAATTCACAAAGAAACCACGGGTTCGCATTCTTATGGAAGGACAATTGGGAATTAAGTCTTGCACCGTATAGTATAACAATAATAAATTTTTCACCATTTCAATCCCTTGAAAGATTATTTCATGATGAGAACTTCGAACCAAATTCAATCACAGAAAGATTTGTGGACATCATTAAAGATTTTGATCCCAATGGGCATGGCGAGTCATTACTATCTATAACAGAAACTGGACGAGAATTTTTAGAGGAATTTTGCGAACCTAGAATGGAAGGTTTTCATACTTGGGACATACTTAAACAGACAATGCTAGGTAGATCAGATTTAATTTCGTTTCATTCTTGGGGAGTATTTGGGGAACTCTATTCTGATAGATTACAAGAAAAATATAAAGAAGGAAATTTTAACCTAAAATCAAACGATCCCGAACTAGGGCTTGAATTACTTGATGAATTGATAGACCCAAACTACGAGTTTATTAATCTTGCTTATTATGATTATGATCCAGACGAAGATGATAGCTTTTTTAGAGCCTTCGAAGAATTATTTGACGAAAACGATGATATTGAAGATGACGGAGAAGATATACCTCTCTAAATTAACTGGCTACAATAAAGGAGATAAATCAGCTTAATTCGTTCCGAGTTGATTTAATTCAGGTTTTAAAAAAAAGTCCACTGAAAATTTGACTTAACGCACCGATTCTTTTGGGTGCCAAAAACTTATCCATAGCAGCCGTCAAATCGCCGAATTCATTGCCGTGGGCGGCATGCACAAGGAAAAAATAGGCAGGTGTTAATAAAAATGTTGAAATCTCAGGAATTGTTTTGGAATCATTTTGGAATAATATTATTATGTTTGTTGCATTAATTATTATTTACCTAAGATGACAATAGAACAATTACAATTTTTCCCTTCAAAGGAAAGTTTCGACTCTTCAGATTTTGAAAACCCATCAAATCCATTCTTTTTTGATCAAGTAGCAACAAGTGTATACGAAGGCTGGAATCAATTTCACGAAAGTAATAAGCACTTTTATCATAAAACAAGTAAGGCCAATATGTTAAATGACGCAATAATTCACTGTATTGAAAAGAACTGCACTCATAGAAGCTTTAATTTTGTCCAATCACTATCTTATACTAGAAGATCGATTGGAATTTTAGATGATAAATACGTCCTCCTTTTTAAGAAATCTCCTGTTTCAAATGTACGAACATATCAGGATGACCTAATCAAACATCAAAATTTGGATAAGCATGTATTGTTTTTAACATATGATGTTGACGAATATTGGAGTGAGATTCGAAAAATAGAATTTCGATATTACTCCTCTCCGAGGAATATTATTTATACTTTTGACATAACAGACAAGGGGGATTCTAGAGTTTTAGAATTGAAAGCCCCTGAACCAGATTCTCCTATCGTTAAAGTTAAGAACTCCGCTAAAATTAATAAACAGGCGCAATAAACTATGCTTTATGATTTAAACCCGAGAATGATCAGCCTGGCACGGGAATCCAGAGGTCTTTCTCAAACTGAATTATCAAAAGTCATCTCAATTTCACAGGGTAAGCTGTCTAAAGTAGAAAAAGGAGAGCAGACCATTGGTGATGATATACTCTATAAATTAGCTCAAGTATTAGAATATCCCTTACAATTCTTTTACCAACCAACACCGTCATCACCGGTAAGTCATCTATACTATCGGAAGAGAATTACAATCTCCAACAAAATTATATCGAAGATGGAAGCCAATATTAAAATATTTCGACAGAATATTGATGCGCTTATGAATTCCATCGAACTACCAAATCTTAATATCCCGTTCTGCGACCCAAATGTCGAAACTCCGGAGCAAATTGCTCGCAAAGCTCGCTTGAAACTGAATATTGGCAAAGGTCCGGTTGAAAATTTGGTAAATACATTGGAAAAAAATGGAATAGTCATAGTGACTACTGATCTGTTTAATGAAAAAACAGACGCAGTATCAACGATCAGTGATAATGGAACTCATATTATCTATCTAAATGAGCGTATGCCCCAAGACAGACAAAGGTTTTCGCTTGCACACGAGTTGGGACATCTCATCATGCATTTTAGATTCAATTCTGATCCATCCTTTATTGAAAAAGAGGCTGATCGCTTCGCTTCAGAGTTCTTAATGCCAGAAAATGAAATTAAGAGTTCTCTAAGAAATCTGACTTTTAATAAACTTTCTGATCTAAAAAGATATTGGAAAGTTTCGATGAGAGCATTGGTACGACGTGCTAGAGATCTTGGTTCTATAAGTCAAAACGATTATAGAAATTTTCAAATTGGTTTTTCTAAAAGAGGACTCAACAAGAGCGAACCTATTCCAGTCCCAAAAGAAATTCCTTTTGTTATAAAGGAAGTTGTAAAACTTCATATTACAGAATTGAATTATTCAATAGAAGATTTGGCTAAATTTATCAACTTGAATGTCAGAGAATTTCAACAACGATTCATTCGTGAAACCAACCCTAAATTGAAAATCGTATAGTCTATACCCAGAACCTAATAGGGGCTATAAATCAACGCCAGGATTTTGAGTTATAATCAATGATTTCACTGCACTAACTATACTTCACCTTCCTTAGTATCCGCTGCGCCTCTTTAAACGATTGATATGCATTGCCTCCTAATTGTTGCAGATATGGTCGCGCTTCGGTTAAATTTTCCATGGCGTCGCCAAAATCGTTGAGATAACAGATAAGGTAGGTTACGGAAAATTGATTTTTCTGCAGCAACTTTTTTGGAAGCCTGTATAATTTTACGGAAATCCCTCCCAATTCGAAGATCAACTTTTGCTATCTTTGAGTAATTCTCCCCTTTTTTTAACGGAACCCTTTGTCGCGCATCCATTTTAGGGGCATGGCATGTAATTTTAAAATAAGACATATAACGAATTATGTGCTATGATATCATAATTCTCTTGAGTTTCAGATTTAGTTATGGATGAAAAAATAGTATTAGAGTTTCAGCAAAAAATGACTGATGAGCGACTTAACGAACATCACAACCATGAAAATGAGCTGAAAAGATTATATCAAGAAATTCTATCTGAGATGGCTGCGGATTATAATGAGTACAGAAGGCACGTCCCGATGTTCTTATCGAGTTTAGAAAGCAATAACCCGCACTCAATTTCTTATTCAATTTCATTATTCTTTGAGTTGTATGAGCAGCTTATGAACTCAAAACATTTCAGTTTTTTCGACCTGTCCATAATGGGTCACGATGTCGATAATGATACGCTTGAAAGGATGAAACCAATATTTGAAGCTTCATTTGCAAAAAATAATCAACAAAGATTATCTGAAGAAAATTTTGATATTTCATCTCTATCTGTTGAGGACAAAAGAAAGATGGCGGCTCTTATAATAGGTAAGCTTCAAGTTGATTCCAAGCAATTGAATTGGGATAAAGATATGGTGGAAGTAACTATGATGCAGTTTACCTTTTTAAGGCAAATATTGAAATCGCTTAACAATTCAGAATTGTTTTACCATGCAGTAGGATTACTTATTGATAGGTTAGCCTCTTCGGAATATTATCAGTCAGGACGCGATATAGCAGAAGAAGTAATATTATCATCCTATAGGGATGGCTTACCAGAGTTAGGATATTTCAATTCGTTTCGTTTGTATTCGCATGTTGGCAGCATTCATGCTTCTTTAATGTATGCTAACCTTAGTCTAACCTGCATTTTGAAAAAGGGGCCTCCATTTTCCGAAAAGTTCAGCAAAGAAATCGTTTGGCAAGGCATAAAGTTTTATAGAAATGTTAAGCTCTATCCATGGGCGGCAAAGATATATAGTGAAATACCTGTCGAATTAAAATTTCTCAATTATGAAAGGAGATCACTAGACCACAGCTATTTTACTGTATTGCTTATGATGACGGACCCTTCTCTACCGGAGAAGTTATTGGATTATTTGCGCAAGGAAAGAGAGGAGATATTAGTAGGTGGTGTTAATGAAGCGCTTCCTTGGCTCTTGACATTGTACAATGTGAGAAGGTTTTATCCAAAAGCAGATTTTAGTAATGCCGGCTTTGGTTTTTTTCTTGACATTTTTGAAGTAATGGTTCCAGCAGATACGGTCAAGAAGTATAAGGATGTTATAGAAGCAGATTCCGAAGACTTAAAAAAGCACTTGAAAGAATCACTGATTAAACTAAATGAAACTCGATATTCTACTGACTTTGTTTACGATAATGAAAGTGCGATTAAAATTTCAAGCCGTCTAATTGAATATAGCACAAAGAAAAAGGATGCAGCCGCATTTCTACTATCAATGATGCTAAAGTCCGATTATAGTATTTTATTCAAGCAAAAGGAATCAAAAGAGATTGCCCCACTGATACTGCCAGAAGTAGATGTTGACAGCATAGAAACACTTTACGAGAATAGTGAAAAATTTATAGAAGCATTACCTGTTAAATCAGATATATCGATGATTTGGTTGGCATTTTCGGAAGGGAAATTATATCAGCTTGAATTATATAATGGCGAATATTCATTTTCCGCATTAGCAGACTGGAATTTTGATGCATTTAAAGAATTAGTTCGGAATAATTATTTCACTGATCTGACATTTGAAGATGCAGTAAAAGACAAAGGTGGAGTAAGGCAAATATCACCTGAAGAATTCAAAGAAGAAGAAAATGAAATAACGAAGCAATTAAGTATAGCGATATTGCCAGTTGCTAAGCACGCAGAGGAAATTTACTTCGTAAAGGACATGGAGTTATCCAAATATCCTCACAATCTATTTTTAAATGAAGACGGGGATTTCTTAGCCAAACATATTCCAGTCACCAATGTTCTTTCAACGGAATGGTTACTCCAAACAAATGATGTTGCTCCTTTAGCTCCAACTTACAGTAAATCCATTTGGATCCCAGTTGAAAGCGGAGATATTGCATTAAACTGGTTATATAGTGGTATAGAGAATACATTGAAAGAGAATGATTTTGAAGTATTAACGCAAGTAGAATTAGAAAGACCAATAGCAGCTGACATCAATGTTGTTTGTTCTCATGGGTCTAAGAACATTTCTGAAACTCAAATTATATTTCAGGAAGATGAGCCTACCTATAATCTTAGCAAGGTAATTGGAGCAGGAAAAATTCTTATATTCTTTGTTTGCTATTCTGGCTCAATGAAATCTGAGTTTTTCAGAAACAATGTTACCTCAATGGTCAAAAGATTTATTGCTCAGGGCTACGAGGCTGTTATTGCACCGTTTTGGGCACTAGATGTTACCATTCCTAGGTATTGGCTACCGGAGTTTTTAAGGTCTCTGGATGCACAATTAACCATATCTGAATCATTGTTCAATGCTAACATGAAAGTATATGATAAGTACCCTACACCTGCAGCTTGGGCCTGTTTGCATTTGTACGGAAACCCAAATCTTAAGACTAATACGATTAAAGATTAGATTCCGAGGATATTTCACATGCTATTGCCCAGCATTAGATTTGACATAAAAATATACCTCAACTATACTTCACCTTCCTCAGTATCCGTTGCGCCTCTTTAAACGATTGGTATGCATTTCCTCCTATTTGTTTCAGGTAAGGCCGAGCTTCCAACAAATTTTCCATCGCATCCCCGAAATCATTGAGATAACAAATGAGGTAGGTCTCCGGTAATTGCACCAGGTCTTTTTCTTCCGAAGGATTCAAAGGGATTTTCTTCTGAAGCTTTTCCACCAGAGCGTTATTGGCGTTATATATGTGGTACAGAGTCTTTTTATTGAATCGCGGTGGTTCGAAGACCAATTCAGAATTCATCGCATAGGAACCATTTTCCCTGAATTCGATGGTTAGCTCTTCCAGCGGGTAGTATTTGGTTTGTTGGTTTAGTCCCAGATTCACATATTCCAGTGTTTTAAAATGGTCGTCATCGTATTCGATACTCACTTCGTCCAATGCTGAATAGAACAAACGCACCTGTTCGTTTATGAGTTCGATATCCACCCTTGAATAATAAGTGCTTCCCTTAACTTGCTTTGGAATACCGGCCCAACACAGTACAAACTGTTCCTTATAAACCTTATAATCTGAAGGCAGGTCACTGTGGCGGTTATTCAGGAAGTCGATCACACCGTCAAGAGTGAGCTCAATATTGTTCCTCGCTTTATTCTCAATGGCTTTCACAATCTCCGAATTCACATCCTTGATCTCGATATCGAAGTCTTTAGGCATGGAAATGCTACCGTCTCTTAGGAAGATTGATCCACCCCAGTATTTCCAAATGTTTTTCCGAAGTGATGTGATCTCACCTGTTGGTCTAATAGTTACTAAGCCAACTACTTTATCATCCGGCAAATGTGGGAACATGATGTTTTCGTAGGAGATCAATGGAGGGTTGGTGAGATAGGCGTTTACAAGGTTCTGCAGTTTGCTGTCATCGAAGAAATCAACCCCATTTATTTCGTTGGCCTCATCTTCCACCCCAACTACGATGTAGCTGTTATTGGCCGGGTTACTGTTGCTGAGCGCACAAATATGTTTCAGGAATTTTGCCTTTCCTTCCTTGCTGCCCAGGTCGATCTTTCGCTTCTTGTCGTAGAAACTGCTCTCATCATTGTGAGCCAGTAGGTTTTTTACAAGAAGGCGTTTGTTGATCAAAATTATTTTTTATTACTATTATTATTTTTTATTGGTATTGCTATTATTTATTGGGGTTAGTCGAATTTTGAGCCTTTACGATCGGTTGATTTTAAGTAGTTAATGAACTTTGAGATTTGATCCGACAAATCCTGTGTTTTAACCGAAATCTCCTTGAAAGTTTCTTCAGAAATATGATTTCGATCGTATGCTCTCTGAAGCTGGGCTTCGGTTTCGAAACAAGAACCTCGGGAATAGCTCAAAAAGTTGATAAATTCTTTATTTCCGCCTCTTCCAAAACCTTCAGCAATATTATCCATAATCGATCCCGACGATCCATTTATCTGATCTCGTAGTTTATAATCATTTCCCAGAGAAGTAGTTTTGATAAGACTCCAAACATCTTTGTTAATTTCTCGAGCCAACTTATATATTTCAAGTTCATTATGTGAGTTATAATGGGCCATCTAGTTCAACAAAGAGTAAATAATAATAATAAATCAATCCGATTTATTTACAATAGTGCTAGACGCCTGATCAAGACACATTACGGTGAGATCCGCGATATTTACATGGGGTGGCCTTGTAACGGCGAACCAGATGATGTCTGCGATGTCCTCGGGTTTGAGAGGAGTAAATCCCTGGTAAACTTTTTCGGCTTTTTCGGAATCGCCTTTGAACCTCACTTCGCTGAATTCTGTTTCCACCAACCCGGGATTAACAGCCCCAACTCTAATTCCTTTGCCGTTGAGGTCCAGCCGCATTCCCTGGTTGATGGCGTCTACCGCGTGTTTACTGGCGCAATATACATTCCCCCTGGGGTAAACTTCCTTTCCCGCAGTGGAACCAATATTGATAATATGACCATCTTCACGTTCCAGCATTCCGGGCAGCACTGCTTTCGAAACGTATAGTAAACCTTTTACATTGATGTCCATCATCGCGTCCCAGTCGTCCATACTTCCGGTTTGGATAGGATCGAGACCATGGGCATTACCCGCGTTATTGATAAGGATATTTATTTCTGAAAATTCCTTCGGAAGCCCTTCAATACTTTTGAAGACCAGCTCCCTGTTGCGAACATCGAATACCAATGAATGCACTTTTACCAACTCCGAAAGTTCAGACCGGAGCTCATGCAAACGATCCACTCGCCGTCCGCAGAGTACCAGGTCGATACCATTTTGCGCAAACAGACGCGCCGTTGCCCTTCCTATTCCTGAGGTTGCCCCTGTTATTAATGCCGTTTTATTTTTCATATGTTCACTTAACACTTAACACTTAACACTTAACACTTAACACTTAACACTTAACATTATTCACAATATGTCATCGACTATACCACTTCTCGATACATCGGCCTATGGCGGACACTCGAAGTGACAAATGATCGCTCCAACCCACAACCAACAGCTAAGAATGCCAAAGAAGCACGATATTAACTTCTAACTTCTAACTTCTCACGCCACTTTGTGCCCCTGACTCGCCACCAGCATTTTAAACCAATCTATTTCTGAAAGATCGATCTTTACAGACTCACTGGCCTTCGTAATCCTTTCAGGAGTAGCCGTGCCGATCACCGGATGTATGCCCGAAGGATGTTTCAATATCCAGGCAAGTAGTAACTGATCTTTGGATGCGTTGTATTTCTCAATTAAGTCATCAAGAACCTTGTGAATTCGTTTCGTTTGATCGTTGTCTTCTTTGAAAACCGAACCTAACGGACTCCAGCACATGGGTGTGATATTGTTCATCATCATATGGTCCAGGCTGCCGTTCCACATGGCCTCGAAGGCGGTGATGGAAAATTCGATCTGGTTGGCACTAACCTTACTTTGGCTCGCCACAAGTTCTGTTTGAGAAGGAGTGAAATTCGATAACCCGAAGGATTTTATTTTCCCTTCGGAAGTTAATTTATCGACGGCTTTAGCTACTTCTTCCGCCCGGATCAACGGGCTGGGGCGATGAAGTAACAACAGATCGAGATAGTCGGCTTTAAGATCAGAAATTGATTTTTCTGCACTCCAGATGATGTAATTCGCATCGTATTGGTAGTGCTTGATCTCATTGTCCCGTGTGTTTCCAACGTATTGTATTCCACACTTGGTGATTAGCTGAATGTCCTCTCGTTTCACGCCACTCGAATGGAAGGCATCTCCAAATGCGGCCTCAGTGGTATAGTCGCCATATATATCTGCATGATCGAAAGTTGTTATTCCTAGTTCAAGGCAATGATGAATGCGTTGGGACATTTCAGATTCTGAGAGTTTTGATCCCCAGATTCCCCATCCCATACAACCTTGAATAATTCGTGAAAATTCTATTGTCATTTTTGGGTTTTGAAAGTTTTAAAGGTAACAATTTGAGCCGAATAGCTAAAGGCTGTCAGCGGCTTTTTACCCCTCTATTTTTAACCAATCATTAACAGGGAAAACCATAATAAATAAGCAATTTGCGGTTCCTAATCAACCGAAATCAATATAGTTCAAACAATTACAAAAGATGGAAGAAGTAACAACTGCATTAGACATTGGTGCGTTAAATGAAAAAATTGAAAAAGAGAGTGCTTTTGTAGACATCCTTACCCTGGAAATGAATAAAGTGATCGTGGGCCAGAAACATATGGTTGAACGATTACTCATAGGCCTTCTGGGCCAGGGGCATATTTTACTTGAAGGTGTGCCCGGGTTGGCAAAAACCCTTGCCATAAATACCCTTTCGCAGGCGGTTCACGGATCTTTCAGTAGAATTCAGTTTACCCCGGATCTACTCCCTGCCGATGTGATCGGTACGCTGATCTACAACATGAAATTGAACGATTTCAGTATAAAAAAGGGTCCGATATTCGCAAACTTTGTACTCGCCGATGAGATCAACAGAGCTCCGGCAAAAGTACAGTCGGCGCTGCTGGAGGCTATGCAAGAGCGACAAGTGACTATTGGAGAAGATACGTTTAAGCTGGACCAACCTTTCCTCGTTATGGCTACTCAAAACCCCATCGAACAGGAAGGAACCTACCCGCTTCCGGAAGCACAGGTAGACCGTTTCATGCTGAAAACTGTGATCGATTACCCGAAACTGGCGGAAGAGCAACTTATTATTCGCCAGAATATGAAAGGCGCTTACGAAAAAGTAAACCAGGTGGTGACCCTGGAACAGATTCTTAGAGCACAGGCAGCTGTGAGAGATGTTTATATGGATGAGAAGATCGAAAAATACATCCTTGATATCATCTTCGCCACGCGTAATCCCGAAGATTACAATCTTTCGGAAATTAAACCTCTCATCGGATTTGGTGCTTCTCCCCGAGGAAGTATCAACCTTGCGTTGGCGTCTAAGTGCTATGCGTTCATTAAGCGCAGGGGTTATGTAATTCCTGAAGATGTTCGGGCGATAGTTCACGATGTGTTACGACACAGAATTGGTGTGACCTACGAAGCAGAAGCCGAGAATGTAACTTCGGAAGATCTCATCAACAAAATTGTCAATGTAATAGAAGTACCGTAATCAGTAAGTAGTGCAAAACGCTCAAGGAGACCAACCTGGCAACACTTCAAAATTCACTACTTCAAACTTTTTAAAGTTTACTGAAAATGGATACCAAAGAACTTCTAAAAAAAGTACGCAAGATCGAAATTAAAACACGTCGTCTCAGTGACCACGTGTTTGGAGGAGAGTACCACAGTACTTTCAAAGGTCGGGGTATGACGTTTAGTGAAGTTCGGCAATACCAGTTTGGTGATGATGTTCGAAATATCGACTGGAATGTTACGGCCCGATACAATGAACCCTTCGTTAAGGTATTCGAAGAAGAACGTGAACTTACCCTGATGCTGGTTGTGGATGTGAGTGGTTCTGAATTCTTCGGAACGGATTCTCAATTTAAAAACGAAGTGATCACGGAAGTCGCGGCTACACTTGCATTTTCTGCCATGCAGAATAACGACAAAACCGGACTTATCCTGTTCAGCGATGAGATCGAACTCTTCATTCCACCAAAAAAGGGGAAGTCGCACGTATTGAGGATCATTCGAGAATTGATCGAATACCATCCTAAAAGTAAAAAGACGGATGTGGCCCAGGCATTGAAATATCTAACTAATGTGATGAAAAAGAAGGCTATCGTTTTCGTGCTTTCCGATTTTATCACAGATGGCTATCGTGACACTCTGAAGATTGTCGCGAAGAAACACGACGTAACGGGAATCCGTATTTACGATGCCAGAGAAGAAGCTATCCCGAACCTCGGGATGGTGGAAATGCAAGACGAAGAAACCGGTGAAAATATGTTGGTGAATACGGCCTCACGAGCGGTCCGAAGAAATTATCACAGCTATTACAGGGATCGCGTGGAGTATTACCAGGAAGCTTTTACTAAAAGTGGAGCGGGTGCTATCAATTGCCGGGTTGATGAAAGCTATGTAAAAAAATTATTGGGTTATTTCAAGAGGAGAGCTTAGAAACAGTATGCAACAGCAGACAAGAAATATAAGTCAAATGTCATTCCGAGCTATCGAAAGGTCAGCGAGGAATCTCATACTCATATGTCTTATTCTGACAGCTGCTTCTGTGCAGGCTCAAATTTCAACTTCCGTAGACACCACAAACATTCGGATAGGCGAGGAAATAAAATATTCCATTGAAGTAGTTGCAGATTCAACCGACCTGGTTCTATTTCCGGAAGGGCAATCCTTTCAGCCGCTGGAAATGATAGAGTCGTACAAAGTGGATACCACTTATGAGCAGGCAAAATACCGGTTGATCAAGAAGTACGGCCTTACCCAGTTCGACTCGGGAGCATATACCATACCACCCCAGCGAATTGCCATAAACGACAAAGTTTTCAGTTCGGACTCGATCTTTATAGAAGTGGCCGATGTCCCGGTAGATACCACCAAGCAAAAGATGTTCGAGATCAAGCCAGCCATCACGGTTGGTGGTTCATCATTCAACTTCCTGAAATTTCTCTATTGGCTTCTTCCTATTTTGGTGCTAGCCGGAATTGGATGGTATCTTTTCAGAAAAAAGAAACAAAGAGAAGCAGAGGAAATTCAACTACCACCTTACGAGGAAGCTTTGGTCTCATTGCAAAAACTGGATGAATCCAACCTGCTGAGCAGGAACCGATCCAAGGACTATTACTCCCAACTCACGGAGATCGTGAAACGCTACCTTGACCGGGAGATAGACGAGACCGCATTAGAAAGTACGTCCGATGAATTGATCGAGCGCCTGCAACTTCATAAGGATGCCGGGAATTTCGAATTTGACCAGGAAACCATCCAAAAACTGGATCAGATCCTCAAGCGCGCAGACCTGGTAAAGTTTGCCAAACTGGAATTAAACCAGGTTCAGGCTTCTGCAGACCGTGGCGCTATTGAAGAGATCATCACGGACACGCATGAAGCGGTGCCGGAACCTACGGAAGAGGAACTGCTTCAGAATGAAATATACGCCCAGGAACAAAGGCGAAAACGCAAGCAAAAACGAATCGTCTATGGAAGTTTAGCGACTTTGTTGGTGTTGATACTTACGACTGTGATATTCGGTTCTGTGTACGGATGGGGAAAATTAAAGGATAATGTGATCGGCCACCCTACAAAAGACCTGGTGGAGGGACAGTGGTACAGAAGTGAATACGGAATTCCTTCCGTTGTTCTGGAAACACCTTTTGTCCTGAAACGCCTGGACGAGGAACTTCCTCAAGAGATCGCTGAAGCTGTGAAAAGTAACAGGTTCTTTGCCTACGGTAGTTTACTGGATCGTTTCTATGTTGTAGTAAGCACCACTGAATTCTCACAACCACTTGAAGGAGAATTAGATGCTTCATTAGAGGCGTCCCTTCGAAGCTTTGAAGCCCAGGGAGCAAAGAATTTACTGGTAAAAAAAGAAGCCTTTGAAACGGGTAAAGGAGTAAAAGGCCTGAAAGCGTATGGAAGTTTCGAAAGTGACAATCCATTTGTAAAAGGATACGATACTCAAAATTACGAGATGTTTGTCTTCGGCCAGCAGGGAGCCCTTCAACAGGTGATCATTGCATGGCTGGATTCTGACCCATACGCCGAACAAATGATCGAGCGGATTAGAAATTCGATCGAACTGGAAGTACAAACCGCTCAACAAGCAAAGAAATAATGAACAGATTTGAATACGTAAATCCCGAGTTCTTTTGGCTGCTGCTTTTGCTGCCTCTGCTTGTAGTTTGGTATATATGGAAACGACATCAGCAAACAGCTACACTTACTATTTCCAGTTTGACCGGTTTTAAGACTGCAAAGAACTGGTTAGCAAAACTCCGCCCCATACTTTTCGCGTTGAGGATAGCGGCTTTGGCAGCGATAATTGTTGCGCTCGCTCGTCCTCGAACTGTGGACGAATCCACCCGTATCAAAACCACCAAGGGTATCGATATTGTTATGGCGATAGACGTGTCTGCAAGTATGCTGGCACGAGACCTTAGACCCAGTAGGTTGGAAGCACTGAAGACTGTTGCCGCACGATTTATCAATGCAAGGCCTAACGACCGTATCGGCCTGGTGGAATACGCCGGGGAGAGTTTTACAAAGACACCGCTCACTAGTGACAAAAGCATAGTGCTGTCGTCTTTAAAAGGGCTGAGATACAATACGGTTATCGACCCGGGCACGGCTATAGGAATGGGCCTGGCAACGGCGGTGAACAGACTAAAAGATAGCCGGGCGAAGAGTAAGGTGATCATTTTGTTGACCGATGGAGTTAACAACACCGGTTTTATAGACCCGAAGATCGCGAGTGAACTGGCAGTTGAGTTTGGGATCAAGGTGTATACCATTGGATTGGGGACCAACGGAATGGCCCAATCACCCATCGGGATTCGACCGGATGGTAGTTTTCAATATGGAAGTATACAGGTAGAGATCGATGAAGAACTGCTCAAGGAAATTGCTACCACCACCGGTGGGCAGTACTTTCGAGCAACAAGTACCACGAAGTTGAACGAAATCTACGATGAGATCAATAAACTGGAAAAAACAGACATAGAAGAATTTAAGTATACGAATTACGAAGAGAAATTCCGGCCTTTGGTGCTACTTGCACTGGGATTATTAGGATTGGAGTTCCTCTTGCGATATACACTGTTTAGAAGCTTTGTATAGTTAATACTGAATAGAAAAGCATGTATCAATTAGAAGAACCCATATATTTTTACCTTCTGCTGGCCATACCGGCCATAGTGGTTCTGTTTATGATCGTGCTATTCTGGAAGTATCGCGTTCAGAAAAAATTTGCAGATAGTCGGCTGCTGAAAAAGTTGAGTCCGGACCGATCTTCTTTTAAATCACTTCTGAAGATATCCGTCTTTTGCTTCGCTCTGGCAGCTCTTATATTTGGCCTGGTGAATCCAAAGATCGGAACCAAACTGGAAACGGTGAAACGAGAAGGAGTTGACGTTGTATTTGCTTTGGATGTTTCCAAAAGTATGCTAGCCGAGGACATCGCACCCAACCGGATCGAGAAATCAAAACAGCTCATAACCCAGATCATCAATAGCCTTGCGGGTGATAGGGTGGGTATTATAGGTTATGCCGGAAGTTCGTTTCCACAGGTTCCTATAACCACGGATTTTGCTTCGGCTAAATTATTCCTGAACGGAATGAATACAGACATGGTTTCCTCTCAGGGAACTGCCATAACCGAGGCCATTACCATGGCAAAGACCTATTACGACGATGAGGAGCAAACCAATCGGGTGTTATTTATCATTTCGGACGGGGAGGATCACGAAGGAAATATCGCCCAAATAGCCGAGGAGGCCGCTTCAGAAGGAATAAAGATCTACACCATTGGAGTAGGAACTATAGCCGGAGGGCCTATTCCAATTAAAAGAAACGGAGTGCTGCAGTCGTACAAAAGAGATCAGAACAATGAACAGGTGATCACAAGACTTGGCGAGGAAACCCTGATAGAAATAGCCGACCAGGGAAACGGGTCGTACATTGATGGAAACAACACCAAAGAAGTGGTGGAAGAAGTAACTGCGATACTGAATGGGATGGACAAAAAAGAATTCGATGCAAAGCAGTTTACAGATTTTAAGGATCAGTTTCAGTGGTTTTTGGCGGGGGCATTATTTTTGTTGATAGTAGATGCGCTGTTACTGGAAAGAAGGACAGCCTGGTTACGTAAGTTGAACTTATTCAATGAAAGGGAATAATATGGAAAGAAGGAAATTAATAAGCACGATATTTTTATTTGCAGTTTGCCTGTTGGCTGGCGGTGCCGTTCTCCACGCACAGGCAGATAAGGAAAAATTAAAGATAGAGAAACAGGCCAACAATTATTTGAGGTCGGCCAGTTCCGAATTGGATTCGGATGATTTTGTAAATGCTGAAGTAGATCTTCGAAAAGCGATCTCGCTTATTCCCGCCGACGAGACCGGAAAGTACAATTTAGGGAATGCTTATTATGACAAAGACCTGAACGATGAAGCCATGCGGAGATATCTTCAGGCGGCAGAGATAGCTCAGTCCAAATTGGAGAAGCACAAAGCCTATCACAACCTGGGGAATACCTTTATGAACTCAAAGAAATATCAGGAAGCGGTGGAAGCGTATAAAAATGCCCTTCGGAATAACCCAACCGATGACGAAACCCGTTATAACCTTGCATTAGCTAAAGAAATGCTTGAAAAGAATCCTCCACCTGAAGGAGGCGATGACGATAAGGAAGAAGAGAATAATAAGGACGAGGAGAACAAAGACCAGAACGAAAATAAGGACGACCAGGGCAAGGACCAGGAAGGTGATGAAGGCGATGAAAAGGAGAATGAGGATAAGGGTGATGAGCAGGATGAGAATAAAGAAGGAGAGAACAAAGACGATAGAGGAAACCCTAAAGACCCGAATGAACAGAAAGACGGGGAAGGAGAACAGCCTCAACAACAAAAACCTGTTCCGGGGCAATTGTCGCCTCAGCAGATCAAGAATTTGCTTGAAGCCATGAACAACGAAGAGAAAAAGGTTCAGGATAAAATAAATGCCCGAAAACAGAAGGGCGCCAAAGTAAAATCGAACAAAGACTGGTAAGAATGAAACGTTCGTTTTTTGTTTACATATTCGTTTTTTTGGTGGGAATCGGTTTTTCCGAGGCCCAGGTACGCTTTGAAGCCAAAGTGAGTAAGAACAGACTAGGTGTGAATGAAAGGTTGCGTGTGGATTTTGAGATGAATCAGGATGGAGACAATTTTAATCCCCCCTCTTTTGAAGGATTCCGGGTTGTTGGAGGCCCTAACCAGGCGATCAGTAATTCCTATATCAATGGAAAACGCAGCTACTCCAAGACCTATTCATATTATCTCACACCACAGAGAAGGGGCAAGTTCACCATTGGTCAGGCCACCATTCAAATTGATGGGGAGACGTATAAGACCACTCCTGTCGCGGTTGAAGTTACAGCTGCAGTGGAACGCCCGCGAGATGGCAACAATGCCGAATATGTGGCTAGTGAGAATGTTCACCTGGTGGCCAGTATTTCGAATACCAATCCGTATCTGAACGAGGCCATAACTGTTCAGTACAGGCTGTATGTCTCTAACGATGTGAACCTTACAAGAGGTTTCCGGGAGATAGACACTCCTAAGTATGCCGATTTCTGGAGTCAGACGATTTCGAACCGCGGGAACTTCACCGTATATGACGGAGAGTACAACGGCAGGACGGATTACCGATACATCATTGTTCAAACAACTGTTTTGTATCCACAAAAAACAGGGAAGCTTACCATTGAGCCATTGACCCTTGATGTCCCTATTGATGTTGAGACCAACAAAAGGGATCTCTTCGGAAGAAGACTGATGACCAGGGTTAATAAGACCATTTCAGCGGGCAACCGGACCATTGATGTAAAGCCTTTACCAGCTAATGGCCGACCAGCCGACTTCAACGGAGCTGTTGGCGATTTCAGTTTTGATGTTAGCGCAAATCGTACTGCCCTGGATGCCAATGAGGCACTTGAGCTAAGTATAAAGGTGAGTGGAAAAGGAAATTTGAAACTGTTCGATCTGCCTTCGGTAAAATTACCGAGCGCCCTGGAGCAATACGAACCTGAAAGGGCCGAAAATGTGAGTACGCAGACCGATGGAATGCGAGGTTCGATCTCAGAAACCTATACTGTAGTGCCTCAGTACAAAGGAGACTATCCTATAAGACCGATCAACTTCTCCTTTTTCGATCCTAAATCAGAAACCTACAAAACACTAGCTTCTGAGGAGATCATCCTCAATGTTGTAAATGGACCGGTTACTAGTACTGCCTCTACTGAATCTTCCGAAACTACAAAGAATACCGTCACCGTACTCAACGAGGAACAGTTTAAGTATATAAAATTGAACGCCAATCTCAAGCCCGTGGAGAAGGAGGTTTTCTTTAAATCCGGTTTGTTCTGGTCGCTATTGGGGGGACCATTCCTATTAATTCCGTTGTTTATTGCAGTGGGTAAGAAGCGCAGGAAAAGGATGATGGATGTGCATGGTAACAAGTTGCGAAAGGCAGATAAACTTGCGAAAAAGTATTTGTCGGAAGCCAGGCGATCAATGGGCGATAAAGCAGTCTACTACGAATCCTTGCAGCGAGCACTGCACAACTACCTGAAAGCAAAACTGGCTATTGAGAGCAGCGAATTCAGCAAAGAGAAGATTAGTTCACTCCTGCTGAAAAAGGGAGCGTCACAAGATAATGTTGATGCCTTTATCGAGATTCTTAAGAGCTGTGAATTCGCTCGTTATGCACCAGCCTCTAACGTTACTATTCAGCAGGATTATGACAAGGCTGTGAAAACCATTAGTTCCATCGATAAACAACTGGTGCTATGAAGAAATTGAGCATACTATTTCTATGCGGACTGCTACTTCTTGCTAACTCAGCTATCCTGGCTCAGAATCAATCCGGTTTTGATAAAGGAAAGGAAGCTTATAAAGAGGAGAATTACCAGCAGGCGATAAACCATTGGAATGAGATCCTGCAGAATGGCGAGCATTCTGCATCGCTGTACTTCAACCTTGGAAATGCCCACTACAAACTGAACAACATAGGGGCGAGCATTTATTATTATGAAAAAGCAAAGCAGCTAGATCCATTTGATGCCGATATTAAGAACAACCTGGCGTTTACCGAGAATGCGCGCATCGATGTTATAGAACCTTTGCCTCAAACGGTCTTTAAGACCTGGTATAAGAATGTTTCCGGAGTATTTAATTACGACGGATGGGCGATCAACGCCGTTGTGTTTGCATTTATCTTTGTGGCGTTGTTTCTCAGTTACTATTATTCCACTTCGGAAAAGCGCAAAAGATTACTTTTTGCAGTATCTGCGGCTATAATGTTTTTCCTTGTGGCCAGTATAGTTTTGGCTTTTCTAACCTATTCAGACCATCTGAAAGATAAGCCTGCGATCATTTATTCCGAAGAAGTAGAGATACGAGATGCACCTACAGTAGGCGGAGGAGTGAATTTTATCCTACATGAAGGGACTAAGGTTCAGCTGCTTGAGAAAGATGGAGAATGGGTGCGAATCCGACTGAGCGATGGCAAAGATGGGTGGATGCCTATTGCCGATCTAAAGGAACTGTAATGTTCGTTTTTTTCGCTATCTTAATTCCCGAGTAGTTTCAGGTAATTTCTAACTAACACCTACACTAATTATATGTTCAAAGGAATTTTCACTAATATCCGGGGTAACCTCTTTGGAGGTATCACAGCCGGTATCGTTGCTCTCCCTTTAGCTCTCGCATTTGGTGTTCAGTCTGGATTAGGCCCGGACGCAGGACTTTACGGGGCGATCTTCATTGGATTCTTTGCATCTCTTTTTGGGGGAACCAGCACACAGATTTCAGGACCCACCGCACCCATGACGGCTCTGTCCATGGTAATTATTGCTGGCATTATTGGCGCTAACGACGGAGATGTGTCCAAGGCGCTTCCATATATCTTAATGGTATTCATGCTCGCGGGTCTAATACAGATCGCGATAGGGGTGGTAGGGTTAGGCAGATACATCAAATACATTCCTTATCCCGTAGTTTCAGGATTTATGACGGCCATCGGTGTGATAATACTTGTTACCCAAATTCTCCCGGTGCTGGGGTATTATGCCGAAAATGACACGGAGTATATCAAAGAATTTAAACCTCAGGCAGAAGAAGTGCTGCTTGATAAGATCTTAATTGATGAAGCAGGGGAGGGAATCCTTGTTCTGGAAGATTTCAGAGAGACTGTTTTAAGAGCAGAGAAGATTACCGAAGATGAAATTATGAGAGAAGCTTCTGCTTTAGCGAAGAACAATAGTTCAGGAGTGATCGGAACCATAAAAACTACCTTGCGAGCAGCTAAGAACGTCAAATGGCTCGAAGTTGCGTTAGCACTTATAACCATATTTCTCATATACGGGTTTAAAAGAATTACTACTAAAATTCCAAGTACATTAGTAGCACTATTGTTGGTCACCACGGGTGCGTATTTACTGAAGTTAGACTATCAACCTATAGAAGAGATTCCAGCTGGTTTCCCGATGCCAAATCTCGATATTTTCGGGAATTTCAGCCTGTCACAGATATCGCCATACATTTTTACTGCTATTACGCTGGCCTTTCTCGGAGCTATAGACTCCCTTCTCACTTCCATAGTGGCAGACAATATGACTAAAACAAAACACAAACCGAATCAGGAATTAATCGGACAGGGGATAGGGAATGGTCTGGCGGCATTATTCGGAGGCCTTCCGGGTGCTGGAGCGACCATCAGAACAGTAGTGAATATAAATTCAGGAGGAACGACAAAGTTATCAGGAATGATTGCAGCCTCTCTATTGGTGGTTGTCCTCTTAATACTGGGGCCTGTAGCTTCACAGATTCCGGCAGCAGTCCTTGCGGGAATTCTCGTTACCGTTGGAATTGGTGTAATGGACTATAAAGGTCTGCGAGCCATCCCGAATATGCCGATCTCGGAAGTAATTGTAATGATTGTGGTCCTGGTACTATCCGTTTTCTGGAACCTGATTTACGCGGTAGGTATTGGATTGGTACTTGCCTCCCTGATTTTTATGAAAAAACTAGGAGACGCTACAGCAGCGCGATCTCAGGTTATTCCACTTTCAGATATTGACGAAAATGATATCGCCTGGAAGGATGAAAGAGATTTTCCGAGGGAATTAAAGGAAGAAGTATTTATCAAGCACCTTGATGGACCTATGTTCTTCGGAAATACCAACGATTTCCAGGAACTGGCAAAAGGGATACCAGAGACAGCTTCACACGTTATAATCCGCATGGATAAAGTGCCTTATATGGATCAGTCCGGCCTTTATGCCATGGAAGAGACCTTATATCGTTTCAATAAAGCAAAAATCACTGCAATTCTGATTCATCTTGAAAAGCAACCACGGGTTATGATGGAATCGATCGATATCATTCCAGACCTTCTTCCAAGGGAACTGATCTTCGAGGATTTTAACGAAGCTCTAGACTATATAAAAGAGAATGTAAAAGACGTGGTTTAATGCACGCTATTACTGAGGGGAGTCTTCCGTATTGGTTTCTTCGGAATCGTCCGTCGTGAAATTGTTTACTTCTCGCAGGATATGAGGAATTACAACAGGCGCAAGTGATGCGACCGGTGTGTAAAGAATTGAATCCTGTCGCTTCTCTTCTGAAAGAATACTATAAGTTTCCGAAGCATTTACAAACATAAAGACCACGCTTACAATAAAGGCATATTTCAATGCATTAAAAGCACCGCCCAGTAATTTGTTAAAGATCCCAAGCATGGCGAAGTCGGCTATTTTTGTAAGGAATTTTCCGGCAGCGGCTATTAGAAAGACAATACCCAGGAAAGTCACTGCAAAAGCCACCATATTAACCGTCTGTTCACTCCAGTTGAACCAACCGGAAATATAGCCTGCTGCAAAATCCGAGAAATAAACCGCGCCATAGGCTCCGGCAACTAACCCAATAAGTCCGGCCAGGGCCACGAACAATCCTCTCTTATAGCCAGCGTAAAAAGCAAGGAGTAATATGACTCCTAAAACAATATCGATGAGGTTCATATGTAGATTTTAACGTAAAGATAGCTTTTATCTTGTGCATCGGGGATATCTCTATTACATCGGCTGCACATATGGTTATAGAATGATAATGAAGTATCTTTGCCAACGAAATTATGGCCAGGGACGAGATTTTAAAAGAACGATGGGAAAGGGTAGTAACGATCCTTAGTGAGCGCTTTGCAGATGGCGATCCACTAGAGCTCGATGCTGTTATATACTTGGTAGGTGTACAGGAATTGGGGCAACTTCACAGGAAGTTTAAAAAGGATGAGAAGGTAAATCTAATGCATATCGCTATTTGCAGACTACTTGAACCCTACGGATATTATTCTTTCGATTATTTTGATGAAGAGGGCTGGCCTCATTACAAAGTTCAGGAACAATTACCTTCTTTACGAGCCGGGGAGCAAAGTGTATTGATGAAAGAAGCCATAGTACAATACTTCCTGGAAAAGGAATTCATTGATTAGATTTTATGTAGTTTTGCCATCGAAATCACAGGGTCATGATAGACAAGATAAAAGAACATATCGCCGAAGTTGAGGCATTTAAGGCCAAAAAGACCGATGAGGTAGAAGCATTCAGAATCAAATATCTTGGAAAGAAAGGTTTGCTGAACGAGTTCTTTGCCGAGTTCAAGAATGTGCCTAATGATAAAAAGAAGGAATTCGGGCAGGTAATTAACACTTTGAAAACGGCAGCCCAGGAAAAGGTGAATAGCTTGAAAAACTCACTGGATGCATCTGTGGAAACCAAGGGAGTTTATGGGGATCTTACCAGGCCTGGTGAGCCGGTTAAAGTGGGATCCAGACATCCTGTGTCCATTGTAAAAAACAAGATCGTAGATATTTTTTCAAGGATAGGATTTAATGTTTCCGAAGGCCCTGAGATCGAAGATGACTGGCACAATTTCACTGCACTTAACTTGCCGGAATATCACCCGGCCAGGGATATGCAGGATACTTTCTTTATTCAAAAGGATCCAGACCTATTGTTGCGAACGCATACCTCTTCCGTACAGGTACGTTATATGGAGAATAACAAACCTCCTATTCGTACCATTTCTCCGGGGCGGGTGTATCGAAATGAAGCTATTTCTGCCAGATCACATTGTTTCTTCCATCAAGTAGAAGGACTATATGTAGACAAGGGTGTTAGTTTCGCCGATCTTAAACAGACACTACAATATTTTACTACGGAAATGTTCGGTAAGTCGAAGATCCGACTTCGTCCTTCCTATTTTCCATTTACCGAACCAAGCGCAGAGGTAGATGTATACTGGGGTTTGGAAACGGAAACGGATCATAAGATGACCAAGGGCACCGGTTGGCTGGAGATCATGGGGTGTGGAATGGTTGATCCGAACGTACTGTCCAACTGCGGAATCGATCCGGAAGTATATTCCGGTTTTGCCTTCGGAATGGGTATCGACAGGGTGGCCCTATTACTTCACCAGATCCCCGATATTCGAATGCTTAGCGAAAATGACATTCGTTTCCTGGAACAATTCAAAAGTTCCCTTTAACTATGCGTAAAGACATAATTATTCCTGAAGTTAAGGATGTTTATGTTGCTGCGGTTTTGGAATTCAATGAGGATTTCAATACCCGGGACTGGAATGCCTATATCATCAATGACGGAGAACAACCGCTGGAAACAGTAATAATCGTTTCCCAGGGCTATGATGATAAGGATATGACAGCTCCAATGCGACATACTATTGAAGAACTGCCCGCTAAAGGATATGCAAAGATCGAGTTCCTTGAGGATAGTATATTAAGGCTTGATAATTTCTTCAGCATCACCTACTTCATTGAAGATAAATTGTACGACAAGCGATTTGAACTTCCTTCAAATTCGGTAGTTGAAGACAATCGTGTGCAATTACCTGTAATGGAGAAGATGGGTGTGTTAGCGAGATAATTTAGATAAACTTAAATAAAAAACCCCTTCCAAATTGGAAGGGGTTTTCTTTTGGTTGGTTATATAATCTCTAGGATTATTCTTTGATCAAACGCTTGACAGTTGTAGCGGCTTCGCTGTTGATCTGAACCATATACACTCCGGAGGCAAGTGCTGAGACGTCGATAGACAGCTCACTTCCCATATTTCGAAGGTC
>NZ_JAFMTQ010000016.1 GCF_026126405.1 Aureitalea sp. L0-47 | reverse complement strand
GGTGATGAGATCATCGATGGTACCGATCCAACCGATCCTTGTGACTTTATGCAAACCAGTCAGAGCGTGCCAACTACAGCGGCATGGGAAGCTCTTGATTGTGATGGCGATGGTGTAACCAATGGACAAGAAATTATAGATGGAACAGACCCACTCGATCCTTGTGATCTTGTTGGGGCCAGTCAGAATACAACGCCAACAGCAGCCTGGGAAGCTCTGGACTGTGATGGTGACGGTGTAACTAATGGTCAGGAGATCATCGACGGAACCGATCCTGTTGATCCTTGTGACTTTGTACTTGCAAGTCAGAATACTACTCCAACTGCAGCCTGGGAAGCCCTTGATTGTGATGGAGACGGTGTTACCAATGGTCAGGAGATCATCGACGGAACCGATCCACTTGATGAGTGTGACCTGGTAGCGGCTAGTCAGACGGTACCACCAAGTGCGGCATGGGAAGCAGGTGATTGTGATGGTGACGGTGTAACTAACGGTGATGAGATTACCGATGGAACCGATCCAACCGATCCTTGTGATTTCCAGCAAACGAGTCAGAGTGTGCCAACTACAGCAGCATGGGAAGCTCTTGATTGTGATGGCGATGGTGTAACCAATGGACAAGAAATTATAGATGGAACTGATCCACTAGATGAGTGTGATCTGGTATATACAAACCAAACACTTCCACCAAGCGCAGCATGGGAAGCCCTGGACTGTGATGGTGACGGTGTGACCAACGGTCAGGAAGTTATCGATGGAACCGATCCTGTTGATCCTTGTGACTTTGTACTTGCAAGTCAGACAGTGCCTCCAACACAGGAGTGGCTTGATCTGGATTGTGATGGTGACGGAGTAACGAATGGTGATGAATTGAATGATGGTACGGATCCACTAGATGAATGTGACCTTGACTTCACGAGTCAGACAGTACCACCTAGCCAGGCATGGATAGACGGAGATTGTGATGGTGATGGTGTAACCAATGGTGACGAGGTCATCGATGGTACCGATCCAACCGATCCTTGTGACTTCATGCTAAGCAGCCAGACTGTTCCAACAACAGCAGCCTGGGAAGCTCTAGACTGTGACGGTGACGGTGTAACTAACGGACAGGAAATTATAGACGGAACTGATCCACTTGATTTCTGTGACCTGGTAGTTGCTAATCAAACTGTTCCTCCAACTCAGGCATGGAATGATGCCGATTGTGATGGCGATGGTGTGACCAACGGTGATGAAGTTATTGACGGAACCGATCCGGTTGATCCTTGTGACTTTGTATTGGCAAGTCAGACGGTTCCTCCAACACAAGAATGGTTAGACCTGGATTGTGATGGTGACGGAGTGACGAATGGTGATGAAATAAACGACGGTACAGACCCACTTGACGAATGTGATCTTGATTTCACGAGTCAGACAGTACCGCCAAGCCAGGCATGGATAGATGGAGATTGTGATGGTGACGGTGTTACCAACGGAAACGAAGTAATAGACGGAACCGATCCTGTTGATCCTTGTGACTTCATGTTAGAGAATGCAACCTTACCACAAACGATGGAATGGGAAGCTCTTGATTGTGATGGTGACGGTGTTACCAACGGACAGGAACTAATAGACGGTACAGATCCTCTTGATGAGTGTGATCTTATCTATACAAGTCAGACAGTACCACCTAGCCAGGCTTGGTTAGACGGAGACTGTGACGGTGACGGTGTAACTAACGGTCAGGAAGTTATCGACGGAACCGATCCGGTTGATCCTTGTGAATTCATCCTGGAAAACCAAACTGTAGATCCAACACAAGAATGGCTAGACCTTGATTGTGATGGTGACGGAGTTACTAATGGTGACGAGGTGAACGATGGTACCGATCCGCTAGACGAATGTGATCTTGATTGGATGAGTCAGACAGTGCCACCTAGCCAGGCTTGGTTAGATGCAGACTGTGACGGTGACGGTGTAACCAATGGTCAGGAGATCATTGATGGAACCGATCCGGTTGATCCATGTGATTACGATCCACTAAGTCAGGACCTATCACTTACAAGTGAAGAGTGGGATGCTCTAGACTGTGATGGTGACGGTGTTACCAACCGTGACGAAATAAACGACGGAACTAACCCACTTGATCTTTGTGACTTTGTACTGGCTAGCCAGACAGTTGATCCAACACAAGAGTGGCTGGATACCGACTGTGACGGCGACGGCCTGACCAACGGACAGGAGATCGCGATAGGAACCGATCCACTTAACCCGGATACCGACGGTGACGGAGTTATCGATGGTGACGAGGTGAACGACGGAACCGATCCGCTTGATCTTTGTGACTTCGTATATGAGAGTCAGACATTCCCACCAAGTGTAGAATGGCTGGAGACTGATTGTGATGGTGATGGAGTATTGAACGGTGAAGAAGTAAACGACGGAACCGATCCAACAGACCCATGTGACTTCCTAGTGGAAAGCCAGGATCTGTCGATCGTGACCCAGGAGTGGTTAGAGCTTGATTGTGATAACGATGGAATTGCCAACGGTGATGAACTAGGTGACGATAACGACAATGGAATCATTGACTATATCGAGCCTAACAACGGTAATCCGAATTCGGAAGATAACCTGGATGTGTTTGATATCATGACGCCAAATGGTGACGGATTGAATGACGTGTTCGTGATCCGAGGTATCCACAGATATCCTAACAACACTCTAGAGATATTCAACCGATGGGGTGTGAAGGTATACGGAGTTGAAGGTTATGGTCAGAACGATAAGTTTTTCCGAGGAATTTCAGAAGGACGTGTAACCATAGACCAGGGTGAGAAGTTACCAGTAGGTACATACTATTACGTTCTTAACTATGTGAACGACAATGGTGAAACTAAACAACTCGCTGGACCACTTTATATAAACAGAAGATAAAAATCAAAGATAATGCCTGCCGGGTGAGGACCTGGCAGGCCTAATATTAAAACTATGAGAAGATTTTACACAACAGTTTTAGTACTACTTTGCCTGGGAATCCATACGGAGAGCACCTTTGCGCAACAGGATGCCCAGTACACTCAGTATATGTACAATCCTTTGAGTGTAAATCCTGCATATGCGGGTACAAGAGATGTGCTTAGTATTGTTGGCTTGTACAGAAGTCAGTGGGTAGGCCTGGACGGAGCTCCAACCACCCTGAACTTCGCTATGCACTCGCCTATAGGTAAAAAAGTAGGGCTCGGATTAAATGTTACTCGCGACGAGATATTCATTGCTGAAGAGACCTATATAGATATTGATTTCAGCTATACCTTAAACACTTCGGAAAGGGGACGATTAGCCCTCGGAATTAAGGGTGGGGCCCATCTTCTGAATATAGATAGCAACAGGCTCAATACAGGTCCGTTTAACAACGGTGATCCGGGTACTGAGATAAATATTGATAATAGATTCTCTCCTCAGGTGGGCGCCGGTGCCTATTATTACACCGATAAGTTCTACCTGGGTGCCAGTGTTCCGAATATCCTGGAGACTGAGCATTTTGATGAGTCGTCTAACTCTAACAACTCCAGTGCAACAGCCGAAGAACGAGTTAACTTCTACCTGATGAGTGGTTATGTTTTTGATGTTTCAGAAGGACTAAAATTCAAACCGGCTGTGCTTACCAAGATCGTTCAGGGATCGCCTTTGCAGGTTGATATGTCTGCAAACTTCCTGATCGAGGATAAACTTACTTTGGGAGCTGCCTATAGATGGAGTGCTGCACTTAGTGCACTGGTAGGTTTCCAGGTAACAGACCAGGTGATGGTTGGATTTGCGTACGACAGGGAAACTACAGACCTACAACAATATAACGACGGTTCTTATGAAGTATTCCTTCGATTCGAACTGTTCAAGAGAGATGAAGGAATGAAAAATCCACGATTCTTTTAATAATTACGGCTATGAGATTACGACTAAACTATTTTATACTGATTATTGCCGGACTATTGTTCACGGCCAACGATTCAATAGCCCAGGAAACTTCCTCTTCGGCTAACAATAAAGAAGCGAAAGGAGATTCCCACTATAGCAACTTTGCATTCATAGATGCCAGGGACTCTTACATCAAAGCCGTTGAGAGTGGCTACCGCTCGGTGAATGTGCTATCACGATTGGGAGACTCTTACTACTTCAATGGGGAGTACGAAGATGCCGCCAAATGGTATGGAGCCTTGTTTGAATTTACCGATGAGATTGAATCTGAATATATCTACAGGTATGCACAATCGCTTAAAACCATCGGAAAGTATGCAACTGCCGACAGGATAATGGACAAACTTAACGAAGTTGCTTCAACCGATGATCGTGCCGAGTTGTTTTCAGAAGAAAGAAATTATCTCAAGCTCATTGAGCTGCAATCCGGAAGATTTAATGTGTTTACGGTTCCTTTCAATTCTGAATTATCAGATTTTGCACCAACGCTTAACGGAGGCGAAGTAATCTTCACTTCCAACAGGAAAACGCGAACCGCATCGCAACGACTGCACGATTGGAACGACCAGCCGTTTTCCGAATTATACAGTATTACGGTAAGCGAAGAAGGTGAGCCGAATCGCTACCGAAGCAAAGTAAATTCCAGGTATCATGAATCTTCCGCTGTCTTTACCAAAGATGGCCAGACCATGTATTTTACCAGGAATAATTATACCAAGCGCAAGCGAGGAAAAAATGGAGAGGGTAAGACCTTATTAAAATTATACCGATCAAAAAGAACTGAGAAAGGCTGGAGCGAATCAGAAGAGCTTCCTTTTAATAGCGACGAATTCTCCAACGGACATCCGACGCTAACTGCTGACGGGAAACACCTGATCTTCGCGAGTGACAGACCCGGAGGAGAGGGACAAAGCGACTTGTACAAGGTGAAGATTGAAGGAGATAGCTTCGGAGAGCCTGAGAGCCTTGGAGATGCGGTGAACACAGAAGGACGTGAGACCTTCCCATTCGTGGATACTAACGGTGACCTTTATTTTGCCTCCGATGGACATGTAGGTCTTGGAGGACTTGATGTTTTTGTTGCTGAAATGAATTCCGAAGGAAACTACGAGAAAGGATTCAATATTGGAGCGCCAATTAACAGTAAGGCAGACGATTTCTCTTTTGTTATCAACAGCACCACCGGATTGGGTTATTTTGCTTCGAATCGTGAAGGTGGAAAAGGAGAAGATGATATTTATTCATTCGAACAAACGGCGCAGTTGATCAAGAACTGTCGACAGTCACTAAGCGGTGAGGTTAGAGATGAAGATTCGGACGATCTCATTACCGATGCGAAAGTCGTGCTACTCGACAATGATAATAATGTACTCGAAGAGACGAAGTCCGACATGAACGGTGCTTTCTCTTTCGACGTGATCGAATGTTCAACCGGATACGCGATAAGAGCTTCGAAGGAGGATTTCTCTACGGCTGAAAAATCGTTTGTGACTTCAGGGGAATACGAATCTGAAGTTAAGAAAACGCTTTACTTACTTTCAGAAGAAGATAGAGAGATCCGTGATGCCAAGGTAGGAGAAGACCTGGGTGTGTTACTTAACCTGAACCCGATCTACTTTGATCTTAGTCAGTCGTATATCCGTCCGGATGCACAGATCGAATTATTGAAGGTCGTTGAGGCTATGAATAAATTCCCTAACCTTAAGATCGATGTGCGATCTCATACGGACAGTCGTTCGAGTGACGCCTTCAACCTGAGGTTGTCGGAAGCCAGGGCGCAATCTACCATAGATTATATTGTAGGAGCGGGAGTTAGCCGCGATCGCATTACCGGAAGAGGTTATGGGGAATCGCAACTGCTGAATCGCTGTGCGAACGGCGTGACTTGTAGTGAAGATGAACACCAGTTAAACCGACGATCTGAATTTATAATTGTTCAGAAGTAAGAAAATAAAAAGATCAATAGGGGAGATTCATCAACTGATTGTAAAAGACGATATGCTTATCTGCTCAATTACCCAACTGCATTAACATATCTCGAAGTAATTAGTGGATTGACCTAAATCAAAGACTCTTGGGAATTTCCTGAGAGTCTTCTTTGTTTACTGAGTTATTCCAATAAAAAAAGCCCCGTTAAACGGGGCTTCTTTATACTCTTGATTTTAGGATCTTAATTGCCTCCTGCAGCTTCTTCAACTTCTTCAACTACATTTTCAACAGCTTCTTCCACTTCTTCAGCAGCTCCTTCAACCTCTTCCGCAGCTTCTTCCATAGCGTTTTCAACTTCTTCTGCAGCTTCGTTAGCAGATTCTTCAGCCTCTTCCATTACATTTTCAACTTCCGTTTCCATGTCTTCGGCTTTCTTTTCTGTCTCTCTACAAGAGTATACAGCAAATACCATCGCCAAGGCTGCCAGTGATACAAATAATTTTTTCATAAGTGATAGGATTAGTGATTAATAGGTGATAAAAGTAACTAATTTTTTAAAGAGAATAACTCAAAATTTTATCATTTCATCGAAAGCTTATCTCTGAATGTCAATTAATTAAGTCGGAAGGATCCAATCCGGAATAATTCCTGAAGGCACTTGGAAATATTCCAAAATGTTGTATATTCGAAATATGGAAAAAAACATACCCGTTGAAGCCAGACGTTTTAAGAAAGTGCGGGAAGAACAGCACCATACTCAACAGTCTTTCGCAGAATTGTTGGGGATTGGAACTACCACCGCTGATATCGAACGCGGGAAAACAAAGATCTCGGGAAAAGCTGTGATGGAATTGTTGCGGCAATTCAGAATAAATCCACTTTGGTTGTTTGGAAATAGCTTTACGCAATATGTAGATCTGAGCGGAGGCGATGTGAGTCCGAAAGTTATCACAGTCGACGCAGAAGACAATGATAACATCCTTCTAGTGAATCAAAAAGCTGCGGCTGGTTATCCACACAATATTCAGGATGTGGAATGGTATGGGTCACTACCATCTTTTTCAATTCCTTTACCCGAATACCGCAATGCCACCTACCGTGGTTTCCAGGTGGAAGGAGACAGTATGCTACCCAATATTAGGCCGAATGAGTGGGTCCTGGGACGAGCTGTACCAAGCATTTCCGAAGCAACAGATAGCCGAATTTACATTGTCGTGCTCATGGATTCCGTTCTCGTTAAAAAATTACAGAAAGTGCCGAATGCGCCGGATAGAGTTCGCCTTGTATCCCTTAATCCGGAGTACCTCCCTATCGATGTTGAGGTAAAAGATATTCAGGAATTGTGGTTGGTTAACAGTAAACTCACCTTTGGTCTGGAAGAACCAACCGACAGCAGTTTACTTCGGCAATTGCAGGCATCCATGGAGGAACTAAAAGGCCAGATTCGTCACCTCAACACGTAATAATGGGCTTTCAGGAACTATTCGAATTCCTTCAACGACTTCAGAAAAACAACTCCAAAGACTGGATGGATATCCATCGCAAGGAATACTTCGCTGTGCGTGATTTCTTCATTGCATGGTTGGATCGTATGAATGAACAATTGGCAGCCATAGATGATGATTACTTCGATACCCCCGGCAAAAAAGCCATAAACCGTATTAACAATAATTTGCTCTATCACCCAAACCGGCCGGTCTACAAAGATCATTTTGGCGCAGGTCTTGACCAGGTAAGCAAGCAAGGGGATTTTTATATCGAGCTGGGAGTGGAACAATCCTTCATAGGCGGAGGTTACTGGCACCCGTCTTCCGATCTTTTGCGCCGAATAAGAAATGCCATCGACTACAATGGCGAAGAATTAAAAGCAATCTTAAAGAAACCTTCGTTCCGTAAAATGTTTGGTGAAATGGTGGAAGATGATCCTCTAAAGACTGCTCCAAAAGGCTTTTCAGTGGATCACGAACATATTGATCTTTTGCGAAGACGGTCATTTGCCGTAGTACATCATCTATCAAGAGGAGAGATTGTGAGTTCCGATCTAGAGAAGAAAGTTATTGAAATCTACAAAGAGATGCTCCCGTTCCGGAGGTATTTAAATGAGGCTGTCACCGTGGAGTGACGATATATGTTTCATGATAATCTCTGTGGCCCCGGTGTTGCTATTCACGAAATGACCACAGATCATTCCTGTTTTATTCCTGAGATCTTTATCGCGAATTAGCTTATTCATTATGCTGCTTAATTCTTCTGAAGTACTCACGCTGAATAGCCCTGCCAGGGACTCGAGTCGGATGGCTTCCGGAAATTTCTTGTAATTCTTCCCAATAATAATAGGAACTCCGAAAGTAGCCGGTTCCAGGATGTTGTGTAGTCCGGAAGTGCCCATTCCTCCTCCTACGTACGCCATATCCGCATAGCTATACACCCGGGTTAGTAACCCAATGGTATCCAGGATAAAGACGGAGGCATTTTCGAGATCTTGCTTTTCCATTGCTGAATAGCATACGGAAACTTTTTTCAGTTTGTTTCTGAAAAGTTCAATTTTGGATGCATCGATAATGTGAGGCGCGATCACAAATTTCACATTAGAATCGGATTCGTTGATAAAGTTGAGTAATAATGCTTCATCTTCGGGCCAGGTGCTTCCGCACACCACGCAAAGATTCTCACCTTTGAAGGTTTCGATATAGGAAAGTGTGTTGTCCTGTTCTATTTGCCTGCAAACCCGGTCGAAACGAGTATCACCGCTTAGGCTCACATTATCGATCTTTATAGAATTCAATAAATCCATCGATTCTGTATTCTGAACAAAGAAGTGATCGATGGTTGCCAGGGCTTTTCGCATAAAGAATCCCCTGGGTTTAAAGAAAACCTGGTTCGGACGGAACAAACCCGAGATAAGTAAAGAAGGTATTTGCCGTTCTTCCAATTCGAATAGATAATTTGGCCAGAATTCATATTTTACAAATATGGCCAACGAGGGATGTACTAGCTTGAGAAACTTTCTTGCATTTTTTTTGGTGTCCAAAGGAAGGTAGCAAACTACCTCGGCGAGTTCAGTATCTTTTCGAACCTCGTACCCGGAAGGCGAGAAAAATGTAAGAACCAGTTTGTACCCTGGGAATAGTTCCCGTACCGACTCCATGATAGGGAGGCCCTGCTCATATTCACCCAGGGAAGCACAGTGGAACCATATTGTTTTGTCGTTGGTCTCAATGTTTTCCGATAAGCGATCCATCACATCCTTGCGCCCTTCAATGAATTGCTTCATTTTCATACTGAAAATGGAAGATCCCCACAGAAAAGGATAACTCATGTGGGTAAGAAAGTTGTAGAGCGATCGCATCAGGACAAATTTACCAAAATTCAATTTGTCAAAAGACCAGGGTCTAATTTCAGAAATTTCAAGGTAAAGCCATGGTTAAATACGGTCACACACACCAAGAACAACAAAACAATTTCGTAAGTTTGACAACAAAATTTTCATTGATACGATGCGTAAAATTCAGATGGTAGACCTTAAGGGTCAGTATGAAAAAATAAAGGAGCGTGTGGATAGTTCGATACTGGAAGTTGTGGAGTCGAGTGCCTTTATTAACGGCCCTGAGGTTCATAAATTTCAGAAAGAACTGGAAGAGTACCTGGGTGTAAAACATGTTATCCCATGTGCCAATGGCACGGATGCCCTGCAGATTTGTATGATGGGTCTTGGACTTAAACCCGGAGATGAGGTGATCACTGCCGATTTCACCTTTGCTGCTACCGTTGAAGTGATCGCGTTACTGGGACTAACACCTGTACTGGTAGACGTAGACCCACTGAATTTTAATATCGATGTTGAGGCCATTAAACGAGCTATCACGCCAAAAACCAAAGCCATTGTGCCTGTCCACCTGTTCGGTCTACCCGCGCCGATGGACGAGATCATGGCACTGGCTGAGGAGCACGATCTTTATGTGATTGAGGACAATGCCCAGGGAATAGGTGCTACTTATACTTCTAAGGATGGAACCAAAACAATGACCGGCGCTATTGGTCATGTAGGTTCCACTTCATTCTTCCCCTCCAAGAACCTGGGATGCTATGGAGATGGAGGCGCCATATTTACCAATGACGACGACCTGGCACATACCATACGAGGTATTGTAAATCACGGCATGTACGTTCGCTATCATCATGATGTGGTTGGAGTAAACTCACGACTGGATTCGATCCAGGCAACCGTACTTCGGGTGAAACTGCCGAATTTGGACGACTATAACAAAAGCAGGCGCGAAGCCGCTAAAAAATACAACAAAGCGTTTACGGGCATAACGAATATCATCACACCTTCGGGTCCCTGCGAAGATGCAAACCCTGTTTGTGATACCTGTGATTGCCATGTGTTTCACCAGTATACCCTACGTGTTCAGAACTGTGATCGTGACGCCCTGGTTACGCATTTGAACGAGCAGGGAATACCTTGTGGAGTGTATTACCCGATACCGCTGCATCTTCAGAAGGCCTACAAAGACGAACGCTACAAGGAAGAAGATTTTGGAGTAACCAATCAGCTGGTGAAAGAAGTGATCTCATTACCTATGCATACCGAGCTGGATGATGAGCAAATTGAATTTATCACAAGTACGGTAATTAACTTTGTAACAAGCTAATGAAAAAGATCCTCGTTACCGGTGGCCTCGGATATATCGGCTCGCACACGGTGGTCGAGTTGCAAAAAGCAGGTTTTAAAACAGTTATCATTGACGATCTGTCCAATGCATCAGTTGATGTATTGGATGGCATAACCAATATCACAGGAGAACGTCCTGATCTTGAGATCCTGGATCTTAAGGAAAAGGAAGCCGTTTCCGAATTCTTCAACAAGTACACGGATATAACCGGAGTGATACATTTTGCCGCGAGCAAAGCTGTAGGTGAAAGTGTTGAGAATCCATTACTCTACTATGAAAACAATGTGGGCACGCTGGTTTATTTGCTGAAGGAATGCAGTGACAGGGGAATTAAAAACTTCATTTTCAGTTCGTCCTGTACAGTTTATGGTCAGCCGGACAGCCTTCCCATTACCGAAGATGCTCCTGTGAAACCTGCTTTGTCCCCTTACGGAAACACCAAACAGATCAGCGAAGAAATATTGGCCGACCTTTGTAATGTTTCGGATATCCGATCAATATCACTGCGCTATTTTAATCCAATTGGAGCACACGAATCGGCCGAGATAGGCGAATTGCCATTGGGTGTTCCACAAAATTTAGTGCCTTTCATTACCCAGACTGCGGCTGGCGTTAGAGAACAACTTTCCGTGTTCGGTGATGATTACCCAACTCCTGATGGTAGCTGCGTTCGGGATTATATTCATATCGAAGACCTGGCAGAAGCCCATGTTGTGGCTTTGAAGCGATTACTTTCAGAAGAGAATAAAGAACGCTTTGAAATATTCAATATTGGAACAGGTAAAGGCAGTTCGGTACTAGAGGTGATAAGATCCTTCGAGGAAGCAACCGGTTTGAAACTCAACTACAAGATCGTGGACAGACGCCCCGGTGATGTAACCAAAGTCTATGCCGATACTACAAAAGCGAATAGCGAACTTGGTTGGAAAGCTTCGCGCAGCATAAAAGATGCCCTGTCATCCGCCTGGGAGTGGGAGAAGCAGGTTCGCGGGATTGATTAAGCCATCTTAACAAGACTTTAACGGCATTTTAACCCTGATATCTTGCTATTGAAATTTCATCTTGCTTCTTTTGCGAAAAGCGAATTCGATTATGAAACTAATTTCCGTAAAACGACAAGTAAAAAGAGAAAAGCGATTCACTGAGAAAATGGGTATGCTTACTACAAGGGTAGTTTATATTAAAAAAGCCTTTCTATCTATTCCTTATAAAACACTTCACAAATACAGGGAGACCTACTACGGTGAAATCAAAGATTGTGAAGATTGTAGATTATCAGCCTAATATATAATAATCATTAGGTTGATAAGATTATTGAACTTCGGCTTTCCCCGTTTCCACAGATCGATCAATCTTACGCATTAATCCCTGCAATACATTGCCTGGTCCAACTTCAGTAAAGGAAGTTCCGCCATCGGCGATCATCTGCTGAATACTTTGCGTCCATTTAACCGGTGCGGTCAACTGAAGCATTAGATTCTTTTTTATTTCTGAAGCATCCGTCACCGCCGTTGTGCTCACATTTTGATAGATAGGGCAGGCTGGTGCCCTAAACTGTGTATTTTCAATGGCAGCCGCTAGTTCTTCACGCGCGGGTTCCATCAACGGACTGTGAAAAGCACCTCCTACCGGTAAGATCAACGCACGGCGGGCTCCTGCTTCGGTAAGGGTCTCACAGGCTTTGCCAACGGCATCTATCTCTCCACTTATTACCAGTTGTCCGGGACAATTGTAGTTAGCAGCTACAACAATGCCTTCGGTTTCTGCACAGATGCGTTCAACTACCTCATCTTCCAGTCCGAGAACAGCCGCCATGGTAGAAGGTTCCAGCTCACAGGCCTTCTGCATGGCCTGAGCGCGCTTGGAAACAAGAGTTAATCCATCGTTAAAGGCAAGGGTTCGATTCGCAACTAGTGCTGAAAATTCACCCAGGGAATGCCCTGCAACCATATCAGGTTGAAATGCGTCCCCCATCACTTCGGCAAGTATGGTAGAGTGAAGAAAAATGGCGGGTTGGGTAACCTTAGTTTCTTTGAGTTCTTCAGCACTGCCCTCGAACATGATTTTTGTGATATCAAAGCCAAGTACCTTGTTGGCTTCTTCAAAAAGTTCTTTGGCTCGGCTTGAATTTTCGTATAGGTCGAGCCCCATTCCGCTGAATTGAGCTCCCTGTCCTGGAAATAAATATGCTTTCATTGTCTTTGGTTGAGGTTACAAAAATACAGCAATCTTAAGAATATTTTGCAATGGCCGATTTCACCTGGCCGAGGTATCCACTTCCGAATAGATTAAGATGCACCAACAGGTAATAAAGCTGCCATAATGAGGTTCGTTCCCTCCATTCTGAAACCAGCGGATAGACTTCGTTATAGGCCGAAAACACCTCTTCCGGAAATCCCCCGAACAATTGCATCATTCCCAGGTCCATCTCTCGAATCGAATAAGCCACGGCAGGGTCTATCAGCACTGGCTCGCCTTTGATATCCACCATATAGTTTCCATTCCAAAGATCGCCGTGAATTAGCGCTGGTGGTTCATCGGGTATTATTTCTGAAACGGTTTTATAGAAACCATCCGTTTCGAATGAAAGTTTGCCGCTGTCCTGCGCCATTTTGAATTGTGGTTCCAGTCTTTGGGTAATGTAAAAGTCGGTCGGGGTAGTAGCCGATGAATTTGGCTGAGGTAGGCTGCCAATGTAATTATCGATGTCGAGTCCGAAAGAATCCCGGGTATGCTTATGAAGCCGCGCAAGATTTTGTCCGAAATCGATCCAGAAATCATTTTTTCTAGCTGCCGAGGGAATATATTCCAGTAGCAGGAAGGAATCATCCTCGATTACTCCATGTCCAATTACCTTCGGAATACGTAAGGTGTTTGTTTGCCCCAACAATTCAAGGCCTTGTCTTTCAGCTGAGAACATACGCGGATAATCTGCCTCGCTGTTGATCTTTGCAACGATCTTTTCATTAGCACATTCAAGTAGAACAACGGTATTGATGTCACCACCAAACAATCTATGGTGTGATTGGATATTCAACCCGTGATTTTCGGCGATCTTTCTTAATAAGGACTCCAAGTCTGTAATTACCTGCGTATCCAGGTTTCGTATGTGAAGGCGTAATCATGCCTGTCGTCGATAGGATGATAGTGTTCTTCCGCCAGTTCCCAGTGGCTTTCCGGAATGTCCGGGAAGAAGGTGTCCGCATCAAAAGTTCCGTGTACCCGTGTGAGTTCGATCTTCTTTGCAACAGCCATTCCCTGTTCGTAGATCTCTCCACCACCAATGATAAATGGTTGTGGATCGGGTTTTGAGCTTTCCAGCGCTTCCTCTATGGAATGAACTACTCTGATACCGTCACTGTTGAAGTCTTTATTTCGACTAATAACAATATGCGTTCTGTTGGGTAGCGGACTGGGGAAGGACTCAAAGGTTTTGCGCCCCATGATGATATGATGGCCGGTAGTAAGTTGTTTAAATCTTCTGAAATCATCTGGCAAGTGCCACACCAGCATATTATTGAGGCCGAGTTCATTGTTCTCTCCCGCCGCTGCAATCATTGTGATCATTCGTTCTCCGGGTTTTGAAGATTCAGCTCTTCGTTTTTTTTTACTTCCGTTTCTTTTTGAAGCAGCTTACTGTCCACTTGTTTTTGAAGCTCTGAGATTCTTTCCGTTTGCCTGGCTTTCAGCTTTTCCAGTTGCTTGTCTTCCCATTCTTTGCCCATGAATTTATTCATGATGAATACATTCAGAAGATGCACCAGGAATAGGAATGCCCAGATAAGTATGGCCCATACAAACCAGTTTTCTATAAAGAAATCTTTACCAATTCCCAAAACCGGGTTGATGATAATTAGCAGCAGAGATCCAGCCAGGAATACGATGAAATGCCGCATTAGCTTTTTCTTCTGAACGATCCTCTTACGAGCGTATTCGTACTGTAAACGCTGCTCGTGGTCGAATTCTTCGGTTTTTTTGTTTTTTGAAAACATGCGCACTACTTTTAGGCTATTGTAAAAATATTGAAAAATCGCGGGTTTACCTGCCTTATCTGATGGAAGATTTTAGAAAAGAGTTCCCCGTTACCGAAAGCTACACTTATCTCAATACTGCTTCCTGTGGCTTGTTTTCAAGGTCTTTGGTAGCATGGCGGCATCAGCACGATCTCAACCTCATGGAAGGTGGAAGTATTTTTCGCGATAAGCACAAAGCTCATATTCGTGAGATAAGGGGTAGATTAGCCGATTTTTTATCCACACCAGAAGATACCATAGCCCTTGTTCCCAACTTTTCTTTCGGAATGAATACGATCCTAAGCGGCCTTCCGAAGAATAAAAAAATACTATTACTCAACGGAGACTATCCGTCCATCAGCTGGCCAGTTGAGACCAGGGAATTTGAGGTCTGCTATGCGAACATTGATGAGAACCTGGAAGGCAATATCGAGCAGGCAATGGCAGAACACCATCCTGATATCTTTGCCTTTAGTATGGTGCAGTATATAAGCGGGGTACTGATGGATACCGAGTTTCTTCACCGACTCAAAGCTTATCATCCGGATTTATTGCTAATCGCAGATGCTACCCAATATCTCGGGACCGTTGATTTCAACTTTACCGAAAGTCCGATAGATGTGATGGGAGCTAGCGCTTATAAATGGATGCTGGCAGGTTATGGCAATGGGTTTTTTATGATCAAACCGGAAGTACAGTCGCAAATTCTTCCTCGAACCATAGGGTACAATTCGGCCGATTTCACCTTCGGAAATAAGGACGAGATCGGTTTGATTGGTCATATGGAGCCGGGACACCAGGATACACTAAACTACGGGAGCCTGGGAGAATCGGTTGCCTTCCTTCAGAATATAGGAATGGAAGAGGTTGAGAATCATCTTTCCAGCCTGAAATCTGAAGCTAAAAAGGAATTTGAAAAACGCGGGTTGTTAGAAAAAGCTGTGACTGTTAGAGAAAACCACTCCACGATCTTTAATCTAAAAGGTGATAAGGAATTGTTCGAAAAATTAAAGGAAAACAACATTATCTGTTCACTTCGAGGTGATGGAATTCGAGTGAGTTTTCACCTTTATAACACTATTGATGATTTAAATAAACTATTGGAAGTGATCGATCAGTGATCAATTCATTTTCTTCGGAATACATAATCTTTAAAATAATTCCTGCTATCGACGAATGAGGTCACAATTTCAAGTCCGGACTCCTCAGCGAGCCACTCCACTATCTTATAGTCGTATTTTTGAGAGATCTCCGTATGAATCGTTTCCCATGGGTCGAACTGAACTGAAAGATCTATGGCATCTATTCTAACAGACATAGCTTCTTTAGCGATGAGATAGCTCTTAGCGGTGCCTGATTCAGGATCGTAAACTTCCCAGTGTTTGAATTTATCCAAATCGAAATTTCCACCCATTTCCTTATTTATTCGTTCCAGTAAATTCTTATTAAACGTCTCAGTGACGCCGTGTGGGTCGTTATAGGCGTCAAGAATAGTCTGGGGTTCCTTTTTTTGATCGAAACCCATAAATATCAGGTCCTCGCTATTCATCGTATCTCTTAGATGGGCCAGGAAATCTATGGCTCTCGGATGTAACAGATTTCCAATGTTGGACCCTAAAACCATAATTACTTTCTTGCGCACCTTGTATAGGTGCAATCTCTCCAGGACTTCAAAATATTCTCCTTTCTCGGGATGAACCGGGACATTTGGAAGTTCCTTGGCTAGATCGTCGCGTAAGCGGTTTATAGCGTTTTCGCTAATATCAATCGGCTTGTAGATGAAATCGAACCCATCCTCGTCCAAATGACGGAGCAAGACTTTGGTTTTCTTTCCATCTCCTGCGCCAAGTTCGATCAGGTCGAATCCATGACCATTTCCACGAAACAGTTCGCAGATCGCCTTTTTGTTTTCTGTGAAGATCTCGAATTCGCTGTTTGTTAGATAATATTCCTCCAGGTCCATGATATCCTGGAATAATTTATCACCTTTTTTGTCATAGATATATTTGGAAAACAAGTATTTAGGAAATGCCGTAAGTCCGGCATACACATCCTTTTTGAATTCCGTATCCAGGATCGTTTCTGTAGTCGTGTTCATAGAGTCGTAGTCGGATTTACTTCGCTAACCTTAATCCGGTGAACTGCCAGCGTAGGTTGGTATGAAAAAAGTTTCTGTAGGTGTGTCGGGTATGTTTTTCAGGCGTAGCCACGGATCCTCCGCGTAACACCTTTTGATTCACCATGAATTTTCCATTGTATTCACCAATGGCGCCTTCAGGTTTTTTATATCCGGGATAGGGTAGATAGGCGCTTTCCGTCCATTCCCATCGATCTCCCCACTGAAAGTGCTCCTGGGCGGCTTCCCATTCGAATTCAGTTGGAAGCCTGCAGCCTTTCCACTCCGCGAATGCAAAGGCTTCAAAGTAGGAAACATGTGTTACCGAAGCGTCAGGTTGAATCTTTTTCAAACCTGCCAGGGTATATCGATACCAAGTTCCGTCGATCTTATGCCAATACATAGGTCGTTTTATGCCTTGTTGCTGAACCCAGTCCCAGCCTTCAGCATGCCATAAGCTAAAATCCTGATAGCCTCCCGCTTCAATGAATTCAATGAATTCAGCATTGTTTACCAGTTTGTTTGAGATTTCGTAATCGTGAAGGTAGACCTTATGGTGTGCTAGTTCATTGTCATAGCAAAATTCGTCGCTATTATGGCCAATTTCATATATCCCCTCGTCCATTGCAATCCAGGTTGAAGGTGTTTCATCAATGGAATCTTCTTTAAAGTCTGAATTATATACCGGAAGCAGTGGATTGTTCCCGAGTATGTATTTTATATCGGTAAGTAGTAATTCCTGGTGTTGTTTTTCGTGATGGATCCCTATTTCAAGCAGGTTCATTATTTTTTCTGAAATCTTTTCCGAAGAAAGAAATTCCGCCAGCTCGTTGGTAACATAATGCCTGTAATCGTATACCTGGGCAACGCCAGGCCGCGAGAGGTTGCCCCGGTCGCTCCGAACTACTCGTTTCCCAACGGTTTCATAGTAACTATTGAAAACATAGGCAAAATCTTCATTGAAGATCCTGTAGTCGGGCTTATATGGTTTCAGAATAAATTCCTCGAAAAACCAGGTTGTATGGCCAAGATGCCATTTAGGAGGAGAAACATCCACTACGGGCTGGACTACATAGTCTTCGATCTCCAGGGGTTTACACAATGCTTCGGTGTGCGCGCGCGTCTCCAGGAAGAAGGAGATGCTGTTTTGGGTTTGATTCATATAAAAAAGAGTCGGAAATTTATCCCGACCCTTAAAGATATCAAATGAATTTTTGTATTGTGTTTAGAGGATGTTAAAGATTTAAACGGATAATCAACCCTTTTTTCTTTGCCTTTTTCGCTCCGGTTCTATGTCGAAAACTATTGGGAGCCCATACATAACGGAAACAATCTCACCCCTTTGATCCCCGGGCTTGAATTCGGGTAGTAGAGAAGCTACGCGGACAGCTTCCTCCTCAATTTCCGGCACCTCCCGGTAATTATTCGCTTTTATATCTGTGACTTTTCCTTCCTTAGTAATTTTGAAAATCATAGAGGTGCGATAACGTCCAGGGCTTAATCCCAGTGCTTTGATCTTTTGCAAATCAAAATTTTTTTCGAAGAATCGCTGTATTCGTTTTGAGGTGCAGGCCTTCGAATTTCTAGTATCGGATAAATCACATCCCGGATAGGCAGGTGGGGTTTCAACAATAGCAAAAGGAACAGCTGCATCTTGAACACCCTCTGTGACATGCTTTTGTGCAAAGGTTATGGAACAGCAGAGAATTAGAAGAAGGGAGAGTCGAACACCCACCTTACTTCCCGGTCTTAAAGGTAATGGGTACAGTATACTCTATCGCCTTGGGTTTGCCAGCTAACATACCAGGTTTGGCCATTTTAGGCATGGACATGATATTTCGCTTTGCTTCGGCTTGTAAGCCTTCATTTCCTCCAGTAATCTTTTTGATCTCGATAACACCTTCAGTATTCACAATAAAGGTGACTACTACACGGCCCTGAATGTTCTTTTTGTATTCTTCTGCGGGGTAACGGAAATTTTTAGCAATATGTGTTGCCAGCTGGGTGTTAAAACAGTTGTCTCGTTGAGCGGCGTTGCCTTTTTCACAGCCAGGCCATATTGGCGCCAATTCCTTCATGGTAAGTTTGTTCTTATCAAAGTTTCCCCATTCCTGGGCAAAACCATTAGTAGCCGCCAACAGGCATAGTATAATAAGTAGTTGTTTCATATGTAGGTTGTTTAAACCGCAACAGCACCTTTAATATGTGGATGCGGATCGTAATTCATTAAGGTAAAGTCATCAAATTTAAAGCCAAAGATATCTTTTACTTCCGGATTTAACAACATTTGAGGTAAAGGGCGAGGATCGCGGGACAGTTGAAGCTCCAATTGCTCCATGTGATTGCTGTAGATATGAGCATCACCGAAGGTGTGTATAAAGTCACCGGGCTCAAAACCACAAACCTGCGCCATCATCAGGGTGAGCAGTGCATAGCTGGCTATATTAAAAGGCACGCCGAGGAATACATCGGCACTTCGTTGATATAGCTGACAAGACAATTTACCATCGGCCACGTAGAATTGGAAGAACGCATGGCAAGGTGGAAGTGCTGCTTTTCCATTGGCTACGTTTTCGGAAAAAGGTTTTGAGGTGTCGGGCATTACCGAAGGATTCCATGCACTCACGATCATTCGTCGGCTATCGGGATTCGTTTTCAGTGTATGAATAACTTGCTTGATCTGGTCGATCTCCTCGCTGTTCCAGTTACGCCATTGATGACCATATACAGGCCCCAGGTCTCCGTTTTCATCGGCCCATTCGTTCCATATCCGCACCCCGTTTTCCTGCAGGTATTTCACATTGGTGTCACCATTCAGAAACCAAAGTAATTCATAGATGATAGATTTCAGGTGCAGTTTTTTCGTTGTGACCATCGGAAATCCTTCGCTCAGGTCAAATCGCATCTGGTACCCAAATACTGCTTTTGTTCCTGTACCGGTACGATCGTTCTTTTCCGTTCCGTGCTCTAATATGTGTTTTACGAGGTCGTGGTATTGCTTCATGCTGAATTAATTTCAGGAATTAAAAATATAAAACAAGTACTTTTAAAAGAACCCTTGATCGCTTCTTTTATTATAAGTTATCAACGGTTTTTATTCGGAATTTTAACCTATCAGCATTCCGGCTATGGTAGCAGTAAGCAAGGCCGCGACCGTTCCTCCAATTAGTGCCTTAACTCCGAAAGCAGCCAGTACTTTTCGCTGTGACGGCGCCAGTACCCCGATTCCACCAATCTGGATTCCGATAGAGGCAAAATTGGCAAACCCGCAAAGGGCGTAGGTGGCAATTACGATAGATCGATAGTTGGTGATAGCGCCGGTATTCTTGAGGTCACTCAGGGTGGCATAGGCGAAGAATTCGTTCAGGATGGTCTTTTCTCCCAGGAGTTGCCCCACTACTGTGATATCTTCGGCAGGCACTCCGATTATCCAGGCCACGGGTGCGAAGATATTTCCAAGGAGGTATTGCATCGATAATTCTTCATATCGCCCACTGGTAGCTTCAGCAATTTTATCGTTCAAACCGGTAGCCGAGCCGATAAGATCGGCCGAGATCCAGTTCAGTACTGCCATTAGGGATGTGAAAACCAGGAGCATTGCCCCAACATTCACAGCAAGTTTTACGCCATCTGTGGTTCCTTTGGAAATAGCATCCAGTACATTCGATCCTATTTTGTCTCTTGAAATATTCAAGGAGGTATTTACTGTCTGTACTTCAGGATACAGCATTTTGGCGATAATTATGGCAGCAGGTGCCGACATGATAGAAGCGGTAAGCAAATGTTTGGCAAAGATCACCCTTTCTGCATCACTGTCACCGCCAAGGAATGCTATAAAGGCAGCTAACACTCCTCCGGCAATGGTTGCCATGCCTCCCACCATAAGGCAGAGCATCTCACTTTTGGTCATTTTTTCCAGATAGGGTTTAACTACCAGGGGTGCTTCGGTTTGTCCGATAAAAATATTCGCTGCGGCCGCAAGACTTTCTGCACCGGAAAGACGCATGGTCTTGCTCATCACCCACGCAAAACCATAAACTATCTTCTGAAGAATCCCCAGGTAATAGAGCAGGGAAGTGAAAGCAGAGAAAAATACAATTGTAGGGAGTACTTTAAAAGCGAAAATATAACCAATGGTAAAGGATTCCTTGACAACCTCACCGTTTTCATCAATGCGCACCTGGAAGATCTCCGCCAGGTCCGGCCAGGCCCCCAGAACGAAATTCGCTCCTACGTCGGCCAGTGCCAGGAAGGCCACTACTTTTTCGGAAAACCACTCAAAAATGGTCGCGATAAAAGGAACTTTAAGCACGAGCACCGCAAAACCAAGCTGAAGTATTAGACCTGTAAGAACCAGACGCCAATTGATCTGCCTGCGATTACTGCTTAGCAGATAGCATACGAGTAACAGAAAAATCATACCCAATGCTCCTCTAAGAACACTGTTAAAGGTTATGCCCATGCCTTTGGAAGGATCGATAGCTATTCGTTTATTCTCTTTTGAAATTATAGCTGTTTCCAACTTGCCATCGGCGGCTTCGTATACGTAACGAACTTGATTTTCTGTAAATACCAGGGTACTGTCGGTATGTTGTGTGATACGATATCGACGAATGGTATCGTTGGGATGGTCGTAGAAAAAGACTAATAATTTATTTTGAAGGATATAGTCTCCAGAGGCTTTCAGACTATCCTTGGCGGCGAGTTCGTAGGTGAATTTTCCATCGCTAAAGGTGATAAAATCAACTTCCGGGTTTACTGGTACCAGCGATTGTCCTTCTTCGTTTTCAATAGAAGTAAACTTCCATCTCTGTTCGATTTCCTGTGCGAATAGCGTTCCGAAGGAAAACAGAAAAAAAAAGAGAATGGATAGTGCGCGCATGGCGGGATTACCTTTTGGAAATTTCGTCTCGTATCGCAGCGGCTTTTTCGTAATTTTCATTGGCTACGGCCTGGTCCAGCATTTCGTTCAATTCCTTCATGCTATAACCACTGAAATCTTCCCCACCCTGAGGAGTGATTGATTCCTTATCGTCACCAGTCAACAATTCCTCTATCACGGCTTCTTCTTCCACGGAAATGTCTTCTGTTTTCTTTTGAGTTTTCAGGTAAATTCCTGCTTTATCGAGGATGTTCTTGTAAGTGAAGATCGGCGCTTTGAAACGAAGCGCCAGCGCAATCGCGTCACTGGTGCGTGCATCTATGATCTCTTCTATGGTCTCCCTTTCACAAATAATGCTGGAATAGAAAACACCGTCCACAAGTTTATGGATAATGACCTGTTTCACGACTATGTCGAAGTGATCGGCAAAGTTCTTAAAGAGGTCGTGAGTTAAGGGCCTTGGTGGTTTTATCTCTTTTTCAAGGGCGATTGCAATGCTCTGCGCCTCAAAGGCTCCAATGACGATCGGTAGTTTACGATCACCGTCTACTTCACTAAGGATTAAGGCATATGCACCGTTTTGTGTCTGACTATACGATATACCTTTTATGTTCAGCCGTACTAAGCTCATTTCAGCAACAAATCTATAAGATAATAAAAGGCTGTTTAAACAAGGGATTTACTTATTTAAACAGCCCTTTTTCAAGGCACAAATTACTAAAATTTATGCGTTTTGAGCTTTAAACGCTTTTAATTTTTCTGTCAATTGCGGAACCACTTCGAAGGCATCACCTACGATTCCGTAGTCGGCTGCTTTAAAGAAAGGAGCCTCGGGATCGTTATTGATCACAACTTTTACTTTGGAAGCGTTGATTCCTGCCAGGTGCTGAATGGCACCCGAGATACCGATTGCGATGTACAGATTTGAAGCCACTGGCTTTCCAGTCTGTCCTACGTGTTCGGAGTGAGGCCTCCAGCCCATATCACTTACCGGTTTAGAGCAGGCGGTTGCTGCACCTAAGGTTTCGGCTAATTCCTCGATCAATCCCCAGTTTTCCGGGCCTTTCATTCCACGACCGGCGGAAACTACGATCTCGGCGTCGGCGATGGTTACTTTGTCTGAAGCTTTATCCACAGAAACCAATTCGTTTCCTCCCATCGAAATTTCAGCGCTAAATGAAGATACCTCGGTTGTTGTTGGATTTTCATTCACACCATAGGTGTTCTTAGCTAGGCCGATAACTTTGACGTCTGTATTGATCTCGGTGTTTGCAAAGGCTTTGTTTGTGAACACACTGTGTTTCACCGTGAATGGTGAGGCACTTCCGGGTAATTCGGTTACGTTAGCAACATAGCCGGCATTCAGATTCACTGCAACCAGTGGCGCAATGAATTTACTGTTCGCACTTGAGGTGAGTATAACTACCTGTGCGCCTTCTGCCTTGGCAGCTTCAGAAACAATTCCTGCATAGGCTTCGGCATTAAAATTGTTGAGCGTATCGTTTTCTAGGTTAAGTACTTTGGAAGCTCCGAAAGTTCCCAGTTCGGACGCATCCGTAGCATTTATAGATACTGCTGTAACACCGGTACCCAGCATATCTGCAACACCTTTCGCGTAAGAGACCGCTTCGTGTGCGATCTTTTTAAATTTTCCTCCTTCTGATTCTGTATATACTAGTACCATTTTTAAATCACTTTTGCTTCGTTGTGTAATAGGTTAACGAGGTCATTAACATTGTCGACCAATTTTACAGCTCCCTTAGGTGCTGGTTTTTCAAAAGAAACCGCTTTGGTTTCAGTATTGGCGTCAACCGGCTCTTTTACATGTAGTGGTTTTGATCGTGCCTGCATGATCCCTCTCATATTCGGGATACGAAGATCACTCTCCTCAACCAGTCCTTTTTGTCCGCCGATTACCAGGGGAAGGCTGGTTTTTATAGTTTCTTTTCCGCCATCGATCTCACGAACAGCTGTGACACCGTATCCTTCAACTTCGAGTCCGATACAAGTATTGACGAAATTCGCCCCATTTAATTTAGCGATCATTCCGGGCACCATTCCGCCGTTATAATCGATGGATTCGCGCCCTGCTATTACCAGGTCGTATCCGCCTTCCGAGATAATATTCGCCAGCTGTTTTGCTACAGAAAATCCGTCGGTAGCGGCTGTATTCACTCGAATCGCCTCATCGGCTCCTATGGCAAGGGCTTTTCTAAGAGTAGGTTCGGTTTCCGGTCCCCCCACGTTTAATACATGCACGGTTGCTCCCTGCTTTTCTTTGAACCACATGGCCCGAGTAAGGCCAAATTCATCGTTTGGATTGATCACGAACTGAACTCCGTTCGTATCGAATTTAGTATCACCATCCGTGAAGTTGATCTTAGAGGTGGTGTCCGGCACATGGCTAATGCACACTGCTATCTTCATAAAATCTTTTTTTGTGTTGAAAATTCCGGGCAAATATAGCGCAAATACGCTCCCGTTTTTTGCGCTTACGAAGATACAACTATATTCGTAAAACTCCTATGCATGCATAATAAAAATTTTAACTCAAAACGCAGGACTTGAGAAATTGCCCAATTAACAGATGGCTTTGGAATGCGGCGGTTTTTAACAATATTGTGTATCTGAAAATAATATTTGTGTTATTTTTGTCATTCTGAAATAATTCGAGAACACAGGTATGAAGACGATACAATTCCGTGAAGCGATATGCGAAGCCATGACTGAAGAGATGCGCCGCGACGAATCCATTTATCTTATGGGTGAGGAGGTAGCCGAATACAACGGTGCCTATAAAGCCAGTAAAGGGATGTTGGATGAGTTTGGACCAAAGCGTGTGATCGATACACCGATTTCTGAACTTGGTTTTGCCGGAATTGGTGTGGGTAGTGCAATGAACGGAAATCGTCCCATTATCGAATTCATGACCTTTAACTTTTCATTGGTAGGTATCGACCAGATCATAAATAACGCTGCCAAAATGCGGCAGATGAGTGGTGGTCAGTTTAATATTCCTATGGTTTTCAGAGGTCCAACGGCTTCAGCTGGACAATTGGCAGCAACCCACTCCCAGGCCTTTGAAAGCTGGTACGCCAACTGTCCCGGTCTTAAAGTAGTGGTTCCCAGTAATCCTGCCGATGCAAAGGGTCTATTGAAAAGTTCCATCCGCGATGACGATCCGGTCATCTTTATGGAAAGTGAGCAGATGTATGGTGATAAAGGGGAAGTGCCTGAAGGTGAATATCTGATTCCTTTAGGTGTCGCTGAAATAAAGCGAGAAGGAACCGACGTTACGATTGTTTCCTTCGGAAAGATCATCAAAGAAGCCTACAAAGCAGCCGATGAGCTTACCAAGGAAGGTATTGAGTGCGAGATCATCGATCTGCGAACTGTTAGACCGATGGATCACAAAACTATCATCGATTCAGTAAAGAAAACCAATAGGCTGGTAGTACTTGAAGAAGCTTGGCCATTTGGTAATGTTGCTACAGAAATAGCTTACCAGGTTCAGACGCAGGCCTTCGACTACCTGGACGCACCGGTTGTTAAGCTAAATACGGGTGATACTCCGGCGCCTTATTCACCGGTACTTTTGGCAGAATGGTTGCCAAATAGTAACGATGTTATTAAAGCAGTGAAGAAGGTTATGTACAAGTAGATCTCTACTTGCATAAATCCCAAATCACAAGCTCCAAATATCAAATAACTCTCAAATTTCAAGTTCTAACTCCCAAAATTAGATATACGGGAAATGGACAACTCGAAAAGAAAACCCTTCAATCTGGAGGAAAGGACTCTATTATTCGCCAAGAACGTTAGACAGTTCATTGTTAAGTTGCCAGGAACAATTTCTAATCGTGAAGATTCTAAACAACTTATTCGATCTTCAGGATCGGTAGGAGCAAATTATATTGAAGCAAATGAAGCTGTAAGCAGGAAGGACTTCTTATATATAATTCGATTAAGTCGAAAGGAGGCAAAAGAAAGTGTATACTGGCTTCGTTTGATATCAGGAACAAATAGACTAGAGTCAGACTCGGAGCTTTCGTCCTTGATTCGGGAAGGACAGGAGTTAAAGAAAATTCTTTCAGCCATAGTTGAAAAATCAAAGTAACAAACTTCTTGGCTTTTGGAATTTATTTGTGGTTTGTTAATTGTTTTTTGTGATTTCAATTAATACATTTCCTTCTATTTATTGTTTCTTTGCATTTCCGAAAAATTCTAAAATTTTTTCGCCAGCCATGCGTTTCCTACTTATGAAAAAGCTTCTACTCGCTTTTCTTTTTCTCGCATCAATTTCTGCCTTTTCCCAAACAAAGGTAAGCGGTTTAGTGAAAGATGAATACGGTGATCCTGTGGCATTCGCAAATGTGATCTTCAAAGATTCGAACGAGGGTACTATTTCCAATGAAGATGGTAGGTTCTACCTCGAAAGTAGTGAAGATTTTGATGCCCTGTGGGTGAGTTTTGTGGGGTATGAATTACTTACAATTGAACTATCCAAAAAGACTACCTACGATCTTACCATAGTATTGAAAGAATCCGTCGATAGCCTGGATGAGGTAGTGGTATATAGCGGGAAAACTTCAAAAAAAGATAATCCGGCACTTGTGATCCTTCGGAAGATATGGGAAAATCGGAGGGAGAACGGAGTTAAAAAATTCAACCAATATCAGTACGATAAATACGAAAAACTCGAATTCGATCTTAATACCATCGATTCAGGACTAATAAAGAGTAAAGTTTTCAAAGGAATGGAGTTCGTCTGGGAGCAGATCGACACCTCCAACATCACCGGTAATAGTTACTTGCCCATATTCATTAATGAGGCTTATTCCAAGGTCTATGGAGACAACCTGCTCAATAATGAAAAGGAGATGCTCGAAGGAAACAAAAACTCGGGCTTCGAAAACAATCAAACACTTATCGCTTTTATCAAAGACCTCTACAAGGAGTATGATGTCTACGATAATTATATGAAGTTCTTCGATAAGGCCTTTACCAGTCCACTGTCGAAAACAGGGATAGACGTATATAATTATGTGCTGTTGGACAGCGCGTACCGGGATAATAAGTGGTGTTACAATATTGTCTATTACCCTCGCCGAAAGAACGAACTTACCTTTAAGGGTGATTTTTGGGTAAATGATACGACCTGGGCGATCAAGGAGATAAATCTACAGGCTTCCAAGAGTGCAAACCTGAATTGGGTGCGGGAAGTGTATATCGAGCAGGAATTCGATGTACTCAATGATTCAATCTTCCTTATTACGCGGGATTATTTTCTTTCCGACTTCAGTTTAAAGAAAAAAGAAGGTGCCAGGGGGATCTACGGAAAGCGAACTACCTTGTACGATAATTACGAGTTCGATATTGAAAAGGACAAGAAATTCTACGGTGAACAAACCGATCCCTATGCCTACGAGATCTACAACAGGCCGGATGAATTCTGGGATGAACGCAGAATGGAAAGTCTTAGTAAAGATGAAAAAGGTGTTTATAAAATGCTGGATACGTTAAAGACCATACCCAGGTTCAAGTCTCTGTACAATATAGCTTCCACATTGGCTTCCGGATATTATGAGGTTGGAAATTTTGATATCGGACCTGTGTTTTCTGTATTCGGCTTTAATGAAGCTGAAGGAATGAGGATTCGGCTGGGTGGAAGGACCTATTTTAGTCAGAACGACCCCTGGCGGATCGAAGCATTCGGTGCGTACGGATTTAGAGACGAACGGTTTAAATACGGTGTTTCGGGAAAATGGCTGCTCGACCGAAAATCCAGGCTCACCATTTTCGGCGGGAATAGAAAGGACGTAGAACAAACCGGTGCCAGTCTAACCACCAGTAACGATGTCTTAGGCCGTAGCCTAGCATCTTCTGCGCTTATTACAGTAGGTGCTAATGACAAGCTCTCACGAATAAACCTGAGTACGGCAGGTTTCAGCATGGAGCCGGCCAAAAACCTGAAATTCCAGGTTACCGGTTCATATCGCACGCTTGAATCGGCTACAGATACATTTAGCCTGGACTACCTGGATGAAGATGGTGTAGTTCAAAGTGAGATCTCCCAGCCGGAGATCGAATTTGCGATCTTCTATACTCCCAAACGAAAGACATCTGGCTACGGGGTAGAACGAACCATTATTAACGATGGAGATTTTCCTTCCTTTTACCTGGGTTATACCTACGGCTTAAAGGACGTATTAGGAGGGGATTTTGAATACAACAAACTTCAGGCGTTATATACACAACCCTGGAATATTGGTGGGATTGGCCGTCTTTGGAGTACTATAGAGGTTGGCAAGATCTACGATCCCGTTCCGCTTGGGCTGTTGAGTCCGATTCCCGGCAACCAGACACTTTTCAGTATTTACAACGCCTTTACGAATCTTGATTTCTATGAATTCGTAACAGATAGTTATGCGAGCCTTCACTTACAGCACAATTTCGGTGGAAGGATCTTTTCTCGAGTGCCGCTATTGCGGGATCTTGACCTACGGGAAGTGGTGGGATTCAGGGCTGCTTACGGAACTATTTCCGACGAAAACATAGCGCTGAATGCTCCTAATACGCTAATGCTTCAGGCTCCCGAGGATATCTATTGGGAGTGGAGTGTTGGAGTAGGAAACATCTTCCGCATTTTCCGTCTCGATTTCAACTTCCGCGGAAATTACCTCGACAACCCCGATGCGCGTAGGTTCGGGGTGACAGGGACCTTTGGGTTTTCGTTTTAAAAACATCTGATTTATCCTATCAACCCTCGAAAATTTTCTTACTTTTGCAACCGCAAAAAAGAAAGAGATTTCTAACTAAAAAGACTATAATGGAACAGAACATTATCTATGTACCTATCGCCTTGTCTGTGCTGGGCTTGTTATTCATGTTGGTGAAAATGAGTTGGGTTAAGAAACAAGCAGCCGGAAGTGAGCGAATGCAATTTATTTCCAAGAGTATTAAAGATGGAGCACTTGCTTTCCTGAATGCAGAGTATCGCTTACTATTGATCTTCGCGGTCGTAGCCGCTGGATTGCTCTTTTTTATCTCTACCCAGGTTGAATCTACAAGCTGGATGATCGTACCGGCATTTATCTTCGGGGCGATCTTTTCTGCATCTGCGGGTAATATCGGGATGCGTGTAGCTACTGAAGCTAATACGAGAACAGCGGAAGCCGCTAAAACCAGCTTACCTAAGGCATTAAAAGTATCTTTTGGTGGTGGAACGGTTATGGGGCTTGGAGTTGCAGGACTTGCTGTATTAGGACTCAGTTTGTTCTTCCTTTTCTTCGTGGGACAGTTTATGGGTAATGATGGTTCCTTTTACGATAATATGACAGTGGTGCTGGAAGCGCTTGCCGGTTTCTCATTAGGTGCTGAAAGTATTGCGCTTTTTGCCCGTGTAGGTGGAGGTATCTACACTAAGGCTGCCGACGTAGGAGCCGATCTTGTAGGTAAAGTTGAAGCGGGTATTCCTGAAGACGATCCTCGTAACCCTGCTACTATCGCAGATAACGTTGGTGACAACGTAGGAGATGTAGCCGGTATGGGTGCCGATCTTTTCGGTAGTTACGTAGCAACGGTACTTGCATCCATGGTATTAGGTAACTATGTGATCCGCGACATGAGCGTGGGTGCACAATTTACGGATGCCTTCAACAATATGGGGCCCATCCTTCTTCCTTTGGTAATTGCCGGAGTTGGTATACTAGCCTCTATAGTTGGTACCTTAATAGTAAAAATAAAGAATAACGACGCCAGGGAAGCTCAGGTTCAGAGAGCGCTTGACCTCGGTAACTGGACTGCGATCATCCTTACGTTGATCGCCTCATGGTTCCTGATCCGCTGGATGCTACCGGAAACCATGTCGCTTAATTTCTTCGGTGAAGGTTTGAAGGAGATTCCGTCTCGTCATGTTTTCTATTCCTGTATGATCGGGTTAGCAGTTGGAGCATTGATCTCTTTTGTAACGGCTCACTATACGAGTTTGGGTAAAAAACCTGTTCTCGATATCGTGAAGAATTCATCTACGGGAGCGGCCACTAATATTATAGCCGGACTTGCAGTTGGAATGAAATCTACATTCTGGAGCGTGTTGCTATTTGCAGCTGCTATCTACGGTTCATATGAATTAGCTGGATTCTACGGGGTTGCTTTGGCTGCTTCAGCCATGATGGCGACTACAGCTATGCAGCTTGCTATCGATGCCTTCGGGCCTATTGCCGATAATGCAGGTGGTGTTGCTGAAATGAGCGAATTGGAACCTCACGTTCGTGAGCGTACAGATATTTTGGATTCCGTAGGAAATACAACTGCAGCAGTTGGTAAAGGATTTGCTATTGCATCTGCAGCCTTAACCGCTTTAGCGCTTTTCGCCGCTTACGTTACCTTCACTGGAATCGATGGTATTAATATTTTCCGTGCCGATGTATTGGCTATGCTGTTTGTGGGAGGTATGATTCCTGTGGTGTTCTCAGCCCTGGCAATGAAGTCGGTAGGGAAAGCAGCCATGGAAATGGTAAAAGAAGTACGTCGCCAGTTTAAAGAGATCCCCGGTATCATGGAAGGTACAGGTACTCCTGAATACGCGAAATGTGTTGATATTTCAACAAAAGCAGCATTAAGAGAAATGCTGCTCCCAGGATTATTGACCATTGTGACTCCTGTTCTTGTTGGATTGTTCTTCGGACCGGAACCATTAGGTGGTTATATGGCCGGAGTTTGTGTGAGCGGTGTGATGTGGGCGATCTTCCAGAACAACGCCGGAGGTGCCTGGGACAACGCTAAGAAATCCTTCGAAGCTGGTGTGATGATCGACGGAGAAATGACATACAAGGGAAGTGACGCACACAAAGCTGCTGTTACCGGTGATACCGTAGGTGATCCTTTTAAAGATACTTCAGGTCCTTCTATGAATATCCTTATTAAGTTAACTTGTCTTGTTGGTCTTGTAATTGCTCCAATCTTAGGAGAAGGCCACGGGAGTGATCACGCTAAGAATATGGATGCCGATCAGGAAATGGTGTTTATCGATGCGGATGGCAATAAAACTGTCCTAACCGATAAGGAAGCCAATAAATGGGTTGGTGAAAAATCTGAAGTTAAGAAAGAAGTAATGGTTGAGATGTCAACTGAAGGTGAGGAAGTAACTGCAAACGTTACTATCAAAACTACTAAAGATGGTGAGACCAATTCAGAAACTAAAACGTTCACTGGCACTGAGGAAGAAGTGAAAGCTCAGATCGAAGCCTATAAAGATGTTGATATTAACATCGAAAAAGGTGAGAAAGTAATCAATGAAGTGATTGAAGAAGTTGAGGAGAATTTGTAATCAACTTCAAATAAAATAAAAACCCGGGCGTTTAGTCCGGGTTTTTTTATGCGTTGTTTTTATTTAATCCTGAAATAAACCGTGTATTTCGGCGTCGATCTTTTCAATTACTTCTCCCAAATGTTCCGGATTATCAACGAAATTTATGTTATCCACGTCCAGGACGATGAGGTTGCCTTTATCGTATTGCTGTATCCATGCCTCGTAGCGTTCGTTCAGACGGCTTAGATAGTCAATACTTATAGAATTTTCATATTCTCTTCCTCTTGCATGAATCTGCTGAACGAGGTTTGGAATGGAACTTCTAAGGTAAATGAGTAGGTCCGGACCTTTTGTAACACTTTCCATCAGATCGAAAAGTGATCGATAATTTTCAAAGTCACGGTTTGTCATCAATCCCATAGCGTGAAGGTTGGGTGCAAAAATATATGCGTCCTCGTAGATCGTTCTGTCCTGGATGATATTCTTGCCGCTTTCACGTATATCGAGCAATTGGCGGAACCTGCTATTGAGGAAATACACCTGAAGGTTAAAACTCCAACGTGCCATCTGGTTGTAAAAATCGTCCAGATAGGGATTGTCCTCTACATCTTCATAATGTGCCTTCCATTTGTAGTGTTTGGAGAGTAGCCTTGTAAGCGTGGTTTTTCCTGAACCGATGTTTCCTGCAATTGCGACGTGCATAGCTATTATTGCTTGGGTTTGGTTAGTGTATAAGCCTGGACGAAATTTCCGTCATAAATATACAGGAAATCTTGGGTAAGCTGCAAGTCTAGAATGGGGTTTTCGGGGATTGGGGGATTTATCGGATTAAGTAAGATTATAGTGTCTTCATCCAACTTGGCCTCAAGGTACAGTATACCTTCTTTTAAGGCAAACAGCCATTCGTTTTGCTGAACAATTTTCTCAAAATTTTCAGCGCCCGATTCAGACAAGAAGCTTCCGTATACATTGTATTTCTGAATGGATTCAGAAGTAAGAACATAGCAATAGTTAAAATCATTGGCTAGTCCGATGACTTCCTCCGAAATAGGTTGTGAAATAGGAAGCCTCGATCCACTTCTGTAATTGTAGAGTTCGAGTTGTTGGGTGTCAATATTGAATACCCAGAGCCTGTTATTCCCGGCATTCCTCGCGGCACCAATGTTCACGAAATCTTCAACGGTATTGAAATTGATCCGCTCCAGTTCGTTCAGACGATTGTCTACCCTTACTACCGTGTTGGCCTCTTCGTAGTAAACGACAACGTTCAAGGGATTTATAATATCAACTGAGGCCGGTGGTCCCAATTGATAATCCCTGAAGACAAAATCGCCCAGCGGTCCTGTTTTATGCAAGACCATATCTTTTATGTAATATAGGTTCTGATACGAATCCTTACCTACGAAAGCTTCGGCATCCAGGGGAATGGAATCTACTTTTGTCAGGGTTTGGGCAGTGGCTGACAGACATAAGAACAGGAATAAAAAGGCAAGGCTTTTCATATACGACAATATACAAAAAGCAACGTAGAAATCAGCAGATTAGTTTATACCCGAACCCTCGAACATTGACGATCTGCACTGTTTCATCCTGTTTTAGTTTTTTCCGAAGTCGGCTAATGAACACATCCATACTCCGAGCACTGAAAAAATCGTCGTCGTGCCAGAGCTTCTTCAGAATAAAGGAACGGTCCAGTACTTCGTTTCGATTCACATATAGGTGAAATAACAACTGAGACTCACGGTAGGTTAGGGCCACTGCGTCTTCATCTTTATACTGAAGCGACTGCTTTTTCGAATTAAAGATGTAGTTACCAATACTACTCTCCGTCTCGTTTTTGTCTGTACGTTTGGTATTCAGCAGGTTTTCAATGCGAACAATGAGTTCCTCCATGCTGAATGGTTTCTTCAGGTAATCATTACCTCCAAGGGTGAATCCCTCTACCACATCACGGGTTTGGGATTTGGCGGTAAGAAAAATGATGGGAATTTCGGTATCCTGGCTCCTGATGTCCTTGGCCAGTGTAAAACCGTCTTTTTTAGGCATCATAACATCCAGGACCAGTAAATGAGGTTCTGTCTCGTGGTATTTGGATTCTGCTTCCTTCCCATCCGAACAAAGAATCACATCGTATCCCCTGCTTTCAAGGCTTTCCTTAACGATCTGACCCAGGGAAGGCTCATCTTCTGCTAACAGTATCCTGGTTTTATTGTTCATTCGGAAGTACAATTTTAAAATTGGTACCGTGCTTCAGGTCGAGTTCTATCTTTCCACCATGTTTTTCTATGATCTTACGGGTGTAATACAACCCGATACCAAAGCCCTTAACATCATGTGTATTTCCTTTCGGCACCCGATAGAACTTCTCAAAAATATGCTTTTTATGCTGCTCGGAAAGGCTGTTTCCGTTATCGTGAACATTGATCTCTACTGAATGGTCCTTTTTTCGAACGCTTACGTCGATAGTGTTTCCGCCGTATTTCACAGCGTTGTCGATCACGTTGTTCAGGGCGTTTTCGAAATGGAAAACATCTACATTGAAAAATATTTCTGAAGCTTCATTTTCAAAATTGATCACTTTCCCGGAGGTGGCGTAGATCTCTTTCAGGGTCACTTTTTCCAGCATTGATACCAAGTCTGTTTTTTCCTTCTGAAGCTGAAGGCTCTCACTGTCGAGTGTTGCGGTTTCGAGTAATTTTTCTACCATACCATTGAGCTTGTCCACCTGTTCCAAGGACATTCTAGCGTAGCGAAGGTTTTTCTCCGGATCCTTTTCAGTATTGAAATCCTGTATGGCCTCCATGGCAACTCCTATGGTAGCAATTGGTGTTTTGAACTCATGGGTAATATTGCTTATCAGGTCGTTTTTTACTTCTGAAAGTTGTTTCTGATGGCGAATTACTTTCAGTAAATACATCAAACAGGCTATAACTCCGGCTACAAGTATAAATGAAAGTAGAATCCCAACGAAGTTACGTTTCAGTATGGAGAGTGTGATATTACTGAAATGGATAGTGAGAGAATTTTCATAAAAAGAGAAATCAGATTTAGAGGAAGTACTCAGTTTGGCATTTTTGATGAATTTGGGCCTTAGCTTTTGAGTCTTGTTCAGGAATCCTTTGTGTGTAAGTCCGTAATCGATCTTTAGATTTTTGCGTTTCAATTCGTTGAGCAGCAGGCTGTCCATTTTCTTTAGTGAAAGACTGTCTTCCTGAAATGACAAGATGATCTTGGAAGAGAGCAATTCAACAGGCTTAGTCAGACTATCCCTAAATGCGAACCTCTTGAGTTGCGGGTTGAGTGTGTCTATGATGGTAATTCTAACATCACCACTGTCCTTACCACTGTTTGTTCTTAATAGAGAAAGTCGCTCGGGAGTTTTGGTGACATTCAACTCGAAGCGCGCATTACTTGGGAACGAATCTTTTACATGAAACTCGGAATTTACCCAGTGCTTCTGGTCGAAATGCATACTGTCTGCAAGGATGTTGAAGGACCTGGATTTTGCGAGATTAGTATAGTAGCTGTCCACAGCATTGTCCAGGCTGGTCTGCACATCGTTCATCAGTTGCTGTTTACCTGCCTGGTAATTCTTATAATTCCAGTATCCCTGGATACACAGCGTGGCCAGTATCACAAGGGCGATGAAATATAATATACCTTTGTATTTCAGGTTATTCATGACTCAAAAGTAGGAAGTATTTATAAGGTGTATGCTATGCGTTAACACTAGTTAACACTGCTTAACCCATATTACCACTAAGTTGATTCATCTTTGTATTGCATTAATCGAAATACGACAATTATGAAAATTCAAGTTACACTTACCTTACTCTTATCGCTTTTCATCACTTCACTTTTTGCCCAGGATTTCCGTGGAGTGGCGACTTATAAGACCGATAGAAAAGTGAACCTTAGGTTAGATAGTGCATCCATGGTGGACAACGAAATGCACAAGCAGATCGAGGCACAGCTTCGGAAGCAGTTTCAGCGGGAATATACCCTTAATTTCAATTCCAGGGAATCTATTTATACTGAAGTAGAGAAACTGGATGCGCCCGCCCCAGCGGCTTCAGGAGGAATCAATATTGTAGTTGCGGGAAATACGGACATACTTTATCGAAATACCGCGGAGAATAAACTGGTGAGGGAAACCGAGATCATGAGTAAACCATTCCTTATTAGGGATAAACCGGAAAAACGCGAATGGGAACTTACAAAAGAGACAAAGTCCATTGGAGAATACACCTGTTTTAAGGCAACCTCTAACGAAGAAGTAGAAGAGCAGATGTTCAGTAGTGAAGTGGATAGCGTTGTAACTACAACAAAACTTCGTACTACCACCGCCTGGTATACCCTCGATATTCCGGTGCAGCATGGGCCGGATGATTATTGGGGCTTGCCTGGGCTTATCATGGAGGTGAGTGATGAAGATCAGACCATCCTTTGTTCAAAAATCGTTTTAAACCCGGAAAAAGCAGATGAGATCGTGGCGCCTAAGAAAGGTAAAGTGGTGACCAGGGATGAATTCAGAGCCATCCAGGATAAGAAGATGAAGGAGATGCAGGAGCAATTCGAAAGTTCCGGAAGAAGAGGTGAAGATGGCAACCGCATGATGATCCGAATAGGTGGATAGTATATTTATTGAGAGGCATTAAACCTTTTTAACAATAAATTGTCTAAGGATTTTGAAGTAATCGCTTACTTTGTTATTCAATCAATACAACCTGTGATGAAAAAACTATCCTTACTATTCATTCTATTTCTAACCCTGAATGCATTTTCCCAAAACATAAGCGGAGTAGCCTATTACGAATCCAAGACCACTGTCAACATGGACGAATGGGGCAATAGGGAGATGAGTGAAGAAATGAAGCGACAGATCATGGATCGAATGAAAAGCTACCTGGAGAAAACATATATCTTAACGTTCAATGGGCAGGAGTCCATTTACAAGGAACAGGAAAAACTGGAGGCAGGACCCGGAGGGCGTGGATTCGGAATGATGATGGGAAGTTTTTCACCGGGAGCTCAGTACAAAAATCTTGCTGAAAACCAGATCCTGGAGGAGAGAGAGTTCTTTGGAAAGCAATTTCTTATCAATGATACGGTGACCAAACTGGACTGGCAGGTTACCAAGGAGTCGAAGATGATCGGACAGTATCTGGCAATAAAAGCGACAGCCATGAAACCTGTTGATGAAAATGATTTCAGCCTTGCCAGACGAAGAAATAGAGACAGCGACAGCGACAATGATGATGACAAGAAAGAAGGTGAGCAAGCAGAAGGAGAAAAGGCCACAGATAGTACCAATGCAGAACCCACAGATCCATGGGAAGAAATAGAGATCCCGAAAACTGTGGAAGTGACGGCATGGTTCACTCCTCAGATCCCTGTTGGGAATGGCCCGGGAGAATATGCCGGATTGCCCGGATTGATCCTGGAGTTGAATGTGCATAGAACCACACTTTTATGTTCTAAGATCATCCTCAATCCCAAAGAACGAGAGGAGATAGTTCCTCCTAGTAAAGGAAAAGGTGTTACCCGGGAAGAATACAACAAGATCGTAAAAGAAAAAATGGACGAAATGCGTGAGAATTTCCGAGGTCGCGGAGGAAGAAGAGGCGGCGGAGGAAGGCGTTTCGGAGGATAAACAACATACCAATCTAAATGAGAAGACTACTAACCCTGGCGACAGTTCTGCTGTTCGCAAGCACTCTTACTGCCCAAAGTATAAAAGTTCGAGGTGTTATTACCGACACCCTTAACAAACCCCTGGAGTTTGCAAACGTGATCGCTACGGTACAGGATAGCGGAGACATTGAGTCTTACGGGATCACCAACCAGGAGGGATTATTCCAGTTGAGCCTACCCAAAGGAAAAACCTATTCCTTAAAGGCAAGTTTTCTGGGTTTTGAAACAGTAACCCGGTCTCTTACTGTACCAGAAGATGCCGAGAATATGCGTGTGGATTTCGAGCTGAAAGCGATCTCTACCGAACTGGATGGCGTGGAAATTGTCTACGAGATGCCAGTAACGGTGAAAGGAGATACCATAGTGTACAATACCGATGCCTTTACTACCGGGGATGAACGTAAACTTGGGGACGTAATGAAGAAGCTTCCGGGAGTTGAAGTGAACGATGATGGCGAGATCGAGGTGGAAGGGAAGGCTGTTACTAAGGTCATGGTTGAAGGAAAAGATTTCTTCGATGGGGATTCAAAACTAGCTACCAAGAATATTCCGGCGGATGCAGTAGACAAAGTGGAGGTGCTTAGGAATTACAACGAAGTAGACCAGATGCGCGGACTTGGTAACGATCAGGACAATGTTGCCATTAACATCAGATTAAAAGAAGGCAAGAAAAAATTCTGGTTCGGAGAAGTTACGGCTGGTTCCGGACTCGACAGTAACACGGATCCTCGCTACCTGGTGCATCCAAAACTGTTTTATTACAGCCCCGAATACAGCATTAACATCATTACCGATCTAAACGATATCGGCGAGGTGCCGTTCACCTGGCGGGATTATTTCAACTTTACGGGTGGCTTCAGAAACTTCAACAGGGGTGGTGGGACCAATTTCAATATTAGTCAGAGTGACCTTGGCTTCGCCGTTGCACAGAACAACAGGGCCAACGCTATAGAAACCAAATTCCTGGCTGGAAATTTCAGCTGGAGAGCCAGCAAATCATTGGATCTAAGCGGCTTTACAATTCTTTCGGATAACAGTACCAATATTGTAAATAATTCGATCAGGCAATATATTGCTTCGGGCTTCACCGAGACCACCGAAAGCGTAAACGATCAGCAGAACCAATTGGCCATGCTAAAGCTTAGTAGTGTGTACAAACCAAGCGCCGACTTCCAATTGGATTACGATGTACTGGGGAAAATATCGAACCAGAATGAAGACGACAATACCCTTTCGATCTTCGGACCCGACGGTCTAAACGAGATTGAGGAAGAGCTGGAAAATCAGCCTGTATCAATCAATCAAAATGTAAACGCTTATTACACTTTAGACGATAAGAACATATTCGCCGGACAAATTCAACATCTATGGCAGGATGAGGATCCGTTCTACAAGGCGATCACAGATTCGCTCCCTTTCAGAAACCTGCTGCCTGTGATGCCGGATAATCGTTTTGACATCAATCAGCAGCGCAACGTGAAGACCAACAAGATCGATGGAAAGATCGATTACTATTATGTACTGAACAATACCAGTAATCTTAATTTCACTCTAGGTACCACTTACAGTCATCAGCAATTCGACTCAAACATTTTTCAAATTCTGAATAATGGGAATGAAGTGGATCTCAACCAAACGAATCCCGTGAATGGCGAAACCACACCATTGGTGAATGATGTTTCTTATCTGTTTACCGATGCATTCCTGGGACTCCATTACAAAATCAAAACAGGACAGTTCATTTTCACACCCGGTGCAACGCTTCACAACTACTATTTGAGAAACCGGCAATTGGGTGCTTCTGTAACTCAAAACGACTGGATGCTGCTGCCCGATTTCAACGCAATATGGAACATTAAGAAAAGTGAGAGCCTACGGTTCAATTATGCGATGTCTGCCGAATATACAGACATAAACAACTATGCTGAGGCCCTCATCTTTAACAACTATAACAGTTTGTTTGGTGGTAACCGAAACCTGGAGAACGCCATGTCTCATCAGTATTCACTTACTTATTTCAGCTTTAACCTATTCAACTACACCAATATTAGTGCATCTCTGAACTACAATCGAAGGATAGAAGGATTCAAAAACAATTCACAGATCGTGGGGATCAACAGGGTAGGAACTATCATCAATATCGACAGCGATTTTCCCGATGAGACCTACTCGGCTTTCTTCCGTTTCAGTAAAACCGTGAAGAAGATCCAATTCAATCTGAATGGAAACCTCTCATTAAGTCAGTCGAATAACCTTATTAACGACGCGATCACGCAAAGTGAGAGTTTTACCCAGTCGTATAGGGCAAGTGTTCGCTCCAACTTCAGGGATTGGCCAAATTTTGAAGTAGGCTATCGACTCGCCGTGAATCAATACGACAATGGTGGTTTGGAACAGACTTTCTACACCCAAAGGCCGTATGCCAATATGGATATTAATTTCCTCAAGCATTTTTCACTAAACGCAACCTGGGATTATTATAACTACACTAACGAAGCTAATACAGTAGACAATACGTATTCCTTCCTTAATTCTACTCTATATTACCAGAAAGGCGATAGCCCTTGGGAATTTTCAATTCAGGCGACGAACATCCTGGACACGGAGTTCACCAATAACGACAGTTTTAACGAGCAGTTTAACACTACTTCTCAGTATTTTGTTCTGCCGAGAATTGTGATGTTCGTGGTGAAATACGACCTGTAGGTCAACTTTTGAAATAGCAATCAGGCCAATAGCATCTTCGGGGGTTTACATTTTTCCGTAGAGGCTTGCCCAACCACCGCCGTTCATAGCTTCGATTCCCTGACTTTTCAAGATTCCAGCGGCACTACCGGAGCGCATGCCGCTGGCACAACAGGTAATGACCGGTTTATTCGTTTTTCTTATTTCTGAAATCTTTCCGGACAACTGCTGAAGGGGAATATTCCGAGAGCCGGGAATGGCCCCGTTATCGTATTCTGCCTTGGTTCTCACGTCGATGATAATAGCATCGCGGGCAATGAATTCCTTTATCTTTTTGGTTTTATTTCCGAATAGAAAACTAAAAATTCCCATATCGTTTAGGTTTTAATAAGTTTGAGTCCGTTATCAATTAAATGTGCTACTTCCGGGCGATTCGTTCTAACGTTTTCCAGGTAGTTTCGAACAATTCCGGCAAATTCCTTGTCCAGTTCCGAAGCAAGTTCGCAGATCTCCAAAGAAAGTAGCCAGTCATCCGAAAAATCATGCTTCACACTTTTGAAAATAGTCTCCAACGAAGATATTTCCTTACTATCTGATTCCCTAAAGTCCCGAACCCCCTGGTAGAGGTCGTTCAATTTTTGTTCTTCGGAAGATAACTGAGTTCGAACTGTTTCGGTCTCGCTCACCTTGTGAGCCAGGATATTGAAGGAGTGGTAGTCGGCTGCCCCGGCAAAGGCGGAAACGATCTCTTTACCAACAGCCATGTCGAAGTCACCCATCTCCGGAGAGAATAATATCTCATCCTTGAATTTAACCGTACAATTCGTGAATTGGATAAGCATCAGTTTACCACTGATATTTCGCATTCCCGTAACGTTCAGTCCGTCAACGGTAATGCCGCTTTCAAACTCGAAGGAGATAGGTTTGCCATCGTAGAAATTATAGGCTTGCAGGTCACGAGGCCCCATATTTTCGATCGAAAGATTGATTCCTTTCAGTTTCCCCAGCGGAGACCTGAATCCGTTCGAGTGCCTGCTGATTCCATGACCGATCACTTCTTTTTCGCGATAGGCGAGGGCGGTTTCCCCTTCGGTTTCAAAATAGACCACTTCATTGTCCTCGTTCTGGATCATCCTGGTGAAAATACCACTCACCTGAAGACCGGTACTTAGTTCGATGGTGCCAATTTGCTTACTGCCAATTAGCTTTTTGAGTCCGCGCCAGCCACCTTTTCTAACCGCCATCGTATTGGCGAATTCTTCAAGCACTTCCTGGAGGTAAGCGAAATCAGGAGTTACATATAGCTGAGGTTGCGGTTTAGTTATGTCGAATTCCTGGTAGGCGGCATCGATGGAGTAAGGTATTTTCTTTACTTCATCCTGCATGCACCAGGCACTTTCTCCAATCGAGGAAAGTAATCCGGCTCCATAGATCTTGGGATCCTCTACTTTTCCCACAAGTCCGTATTCTACTGTCCACCAATGCAGGTTGCGTATGAGAGCCATTTCGGAAGGGGCTACTTTTTTCTGTTGAAGCACGTTCACTCGTTCTTCTGCGGCTGTAATCTTGGTTTCAAGGTTTTCAACAGATAATGGATTGGCCTCTTTCAGAATAGATAATTGCCTCACTGCCTCGTACATTTCATTGTCGTGGGCACTGGTGATCGCCTTGGCACCTACCTCACCGAAACGTCTCAGGTACTCTGCGTAGTCGGGACTCGCAATGATAGGAGCATGACCTGCTCCTTCGTGAATGATGTCCGGTGCCGGTGTGTATTCGATATTTTCCAGCTGCCGGATATCGCTTGCTATCACAAGGATCTTGTAGGCCTGGAATTCCATAAATGCATTTGGCGGAATAAAGCCATCCACAGCAACCGCTGCCCAGCCGATCTCTTTAAGAATCCGATTCATCCCGTACATCGAAGGAATACGGTCTATCGAGATCCCGGTTCTGCGAAGGCCGTCCAAATAACTCTCGTGCGCAACCTTACTGAGGTAATCCACATTTTTACGCATCACATAACGCCACACCGCCTGGTTGATCGGGGTGTAGTCATCGTAATTTTGTGGTTTTATGAATTGCTTTAGATGGGGTGGTAACCGATCTATCAATTCATTGCTTTCGTAGCTAGCTTCCATAAGGCATCAAATGTACTACAGCGGTTTCAGCTTTCCAAAGTCTGCGGCTTTTAAGCTCGATTTCGCTATCTTTGATAGTCTATGAATACTGCAACCCGGAAAGACGAAATTGTAGCAGTGGCGTCCTCCCTTTTCAAGGAAAAAGGATACAATGCCGTTTCGATGAGAGATATTGCCCAGGAGATGGGGATCAAGGCTGCCAGCCTATACAATCATATTTCAGGTAAGCAGGAGATCCTTTCCACATTGATTCTTTTTCTTGCTGAAGAATTCACCCGTGGAATGAATGCCGTGGTGACTTCCGAAGGAAGCCCCCTGGACAAGATCAAGAGTGTGATCGAAATGCACATCGATATCACGGTTAATCATTCCGAAGCCCTTGCGGCCCTCAACAACGACTGGATGCACCTCGAGGATGAAGACCTGATTTATTTTGTAAGGATGCGCGAGGAGTACGAGGAAAATTTTAGAAGAATCATAAAAGAAGGCATTGAGGTGGGTGATCTGAAACCGCGTCATCCTGAAGTAATACTGTTCTCAATTTTATCAACCTTACGGACTCTGTACCTCTGGTATCAGAAGCGCGGAAAATTGGATGTTAACGTGCTGAAAAAGGACATGGTAGCGGTTATGCTGGAGGGGATAATGCGTTAAAAAATAAACTTGCAAAATAGACTAACAAACGTTAGTTTTGTTAGTCCTAAAACAGCGGTTAACAGTGGCTACATTTCACAATTTACGAGTTAAAGATATTTACAAAGAAACCGATGATTGTTCGGTGGTTACGCTGGACATTCCCGAGGAACTTCAAGATGATTTCGCCTATCGTCAGGGCCAGCATTTAACGCTCAGAGCTGAGATAAACGGCGAGAAGGTAAGACGAAATTACAGTTTGTGTTCCGGACCCAGCGAAGCGGAATGGAGAGTAGCAGTTAAACTTATCCCGGAAGGAAAATTTTCAACCTTTGTAAACTCCGAATTGAAAACCGGGGACTACTTAGAAGCGCTGGCTCCTAGTGGGCGTTTTGGTGTGGAAGTGAATCCGGATAAAGCCAAGAACTATCTCTTCTTCGCTGCTGGTAGTGGAATTACTCCTATACTTTCGATGATAAAAACGCATTTAAAGCAGGAACCCCATTCCACTTGTAAGCTTTTTTATGTGAATAAAACAGCTAAATCCATTATCTTTAAGGAAGAACTGGAACAGCTTCGGAACGCCTATTTTGGGCGACTGGAGATCTACTACTTTCTCACTCGCGAGCGTCGCGATATCGAACTGTTCAACGGAAGGTTCGACGATGAGCGTATGGAGGTGTTGTGTAAGACCTTTATCGATATTCCGGATACCAGCGAGGTATTCCTATGTGGCCCTGAAGATATGGTGAATTATGTGAGCGAGTACCTCGTAAACGCAGGTTTGCCAAAAGAACTTATTCATTTTGAATTATTTGTAAAAGGTCTTTCAGAAGAAGATAAAGCGAGAGCGGAACGACTGTCGCAGCAGAACGTTGAAGGAGTGAATCTCACCATCATTGATGGAGGTAAAGAGTTTCATTTTACAATGACGAAGGACTACGACAATATACTGGACGCAGCCCTGGGTGCAGGTGCCGACCTGCCCTTTGCTTGTAAAGGAGGAGTTTGTAGTACCTGTAAGTGTAAAGTACTCGAGGGTACCGTAGAAATGAAGGTGAATTACGCCCTGGAAGAGGACGATCTGGATCAGGACTTCGTTCTCAGCTGCCAGGCAGTGCCACTTTCAGAAAAAGTAAAAGTTGATTTTGATGTTTAAAAATTGAAGATATGAGTGAAAAAGAAATTAAAAACCTGGAGGAGATCTTCGAAGCCCGGATAGCACGAGATGATAAGATCGAACCCAAAGACTGGATGCCTGAAAAATATAGAAAAACCCATATTCGGCAGATATCCCAGCACGCGCATTCAGAAGTTGTTGGAATGTTGCCGGAGGGTAACTGGATCACCAGGGCACCATCACTACGAAGAAAAGCCGCACTCCTGGCGAAAGTTCAGGATGAGGGCGGGCACGGATTATACCTTTATTCCGCTGCTGAAACACTTGGAATCTCAAGAGAAGAAATGTACGAGCAGTTGCATAGTGGAAAAGCAAAATATTCATCCATATTCAACTATCCATCGATCACCTGGGCCGATATCGGTGCGATTGGTTGGCTTGTAGACGGAGCAGCCATCATCAACCAGGTGGCTTTGTGTGGTACTTCATTTGGTCCTTACGCCCGAGCCATGGTACGTATCTGTAAAGAAGAGAGCTTTCACCAACGCCAGGGATACGAGATCATGCTAACCCTTAGCCGTGGAACTGAAGAACAAAAGGCGATGGCTCAGGATGCCCTCAACCGATGGTGGTGGCCGAGTTTGATGATGTTCGGGCCTCGTGATGAGGACTCTCCTCATACGGCTCAATCCATGAAATGGAAGCTCAAACGTAAGACTAATGACGAATTGCGGCAGCAATTTGTAGATCAGACAGTGCCTCAGGCTGATATACTGGGAATTTCCGTTCCGGACCCGGATCTTAAGTTCAATTCAGAAACCGGACACTACGAATTCGGGGAAATAAACTGGGATGAATTCTGGCAAGTTGTTAAGGGACATGGACCTTGTAACAAGGAACGTATGGAAGCCAGAGTAGGTGCCTGGGAAGGCGGTGCCTGGGTTAGAGATGCAGCCATGGCGTATGCTGAAAAACAAGAGAAAAGAAAAGTAGCAAAAGCGAGTTAAACTTAAGAATATGAAGAAAGAATGGCCTTTATGGGAAGTATTCGTTAGATCAAAGAATGGTCTGGAACACAGGCATTTTGGGAGCTTACATGCTGCCGATGCTGAAATGGCTCTGGAAAATGCCCGGGACGTATATACACGAAGAAGCGAAGGAGTGAGTATTTGGGTGGTGGAAAGTAAGTATATCACTGCCTCCAATCCTGAAGATAACGGTGAGTTGTTCGAACCCGCTCAGGATAAGGTGTATCGACACCCCACATTTTACGACCTCCCCGATGAAGTAAAACATATGTAAATGAAAAATCAGGATTTATATAAGTACGTATTAGGTGTAGCCGATAATTCCCTCATCCTCGGACAGCGATTGGGAGAACTTTGTGGCCATGGACCCAATTTGGAAACCGATATAGCCCTTACCAATATAGCCCTGGATCTCTTCGGTCAAACCAGGAGCTACTATCAGTATGCAGCCAAACTGGAAGGAAATGGTAAAACAGAAGACGATGTTGCTATGCTGCGTTTGGAGCGCGACTACAAGAACGTATTGCTGGTGGAACAGCCGAATACACATTTCGGACATGTGATCGCCAGGCAATATCTCTTTGATGTGTTTCACTATCAATTGATGACAGCACTTCTGAATAGCAATGATGAAACCCTGGCGGCAATTGCAGCCAAAAGCATTAAGGAAGTTAGTTACCACAAGCGTTTTTCAGGCGACTGGCTGAAACGCCTTGGTGACGGAACCGAAGAAAGCCACGAGAAAATGCAGGAAGCTATCGATCATTACTGGCCGTACACAGATGAGTTATTCGATATGACTGAGTCTGATGTGAAGATGGCAGCCGAAGGAATTGGAGTAGATGTTTCAGAATTTAAAGAATCCTATTACAAAGAAGTTTCAGATTTACTGGAAGAAGCAACTCTGGAAGTTCCGGCCAATCCATATTTCAAAAAAGGAGGGAAAGAAGGGATCCACTCAGAACACATGGGCTATATCCTTACCGAATTACAATATATGCAGCGAACCTATCCAAATATGACGTGGTAATATGACAATAGATCTTCATCCGAATATTGAACGCGAATTGATCCCTATACTCCAGGAAGTAGCAGACCCTGAGATCCCGGTGCTTACCGTTTTGGACATGGGGGTGATCCGTGAAGCTGTATTGAAGGATGGAATAGTGCAGATAAAACTCACACCAACCTACTCGGGTTGCCCGGCCATGGATGTAATAAGCGATGACCTGAAAGCGGCCTTCAAAGTACATGGAATGGAGGCCACAGTGGAACTTGTATTAGCTCCGGCGTGGACCACCGATTGGATGAGTGAGGAAGGCAAACAGAAGATGGAAGCCTACGGAATCGCGCCTCCACTGGAGGAAACTGCCGATAAAGATGCCTTGCTGGGCAATCAGCGAATAGTAAAATGTACCAACTGTGGTAGCACCAATACCCATGTTGTGAGTCAGTTTGGTTCCACCGCCTGTAAAGCACTGTTTCAGTGTGATGATTGCAAGGAGCCTTTCGATTATTTTAAATGTTTGAAATAATATGAGTGTATCAATAGAAAAAAAGATCACCGATGGCGTGGCGTGGCTTCATTTGAACCGACCTGAAGTATTCAACAGCTTCAACAGGGAAATGGCTTTGCTGTTCCAGGATGAACTGGATGTATGTGAGGCTGATGCCGAGGTTCGCGCTTTAGTGATCACGGGAAATGGTAAGGCCTTTTGCGCCGGACAGGACCTGAAGGAAGTAACTACTCCCGACCTCAATCCAGGATTCAAAAAAATACTTGAAGAACATTACAATCCAATCATCAGGCGGATCCGGGCCATTGAAAAACCTGTAATCGCCGCGGTGAATGGCGTTGCTGCGGGGGCCGGCGCCAATATTGCATTGGCCTGTGATATTGTAATTGCTTCCGAAGGATCGAGTTTCATACAGGCATTTAGTAAAATAGGTTTGGTTCCCGATAGTGCGGGAACTTTCTTTTTACCGAGATTGATCGGTTTCCAAAAAGCCTCTGCTTTGATGATGTTAGGTGATAAGGTTAGCGCCGAAGAAGCGGAGCGATTGGGAATGGTGTACAAGGTGGTTTCTGCTGAAGACTTTAGAGAAACCGTTGAGAAAACCGCGAATACATTGGCCAAGATGCCTACCCAAGCTCTGGGATATACAAAGAAGTTATTGAACGCGTCTATGTCCAATACGCTGGATCAACAATTGGACATGGAATCAGAATACCAGATCGAGTCGGCACAAAGTGAAGATTATGCAGAAGGCGTAGCCGCTTTTGTTGAAAAACGTAAACCTGTCTTCAAAGGAAAATAATGATAAAGAACGTAGGTATTATCGGTTCGGGAACCATGGGTTCGGGTATTGCCCAGGTAGCGGCAACGGCAGGATGTAATGTATGCCTTTACGATACAAACCCTGAGGCACTGCAAAAGGCGGAACAAGCCCTGATCAAAATTCTCAACCGACTAATTGAAAAAGGCCGGATCACTTCAGAAGAAAAAGAAAGGATACACGGTAACATAAAGTACGTAAATGCATTAGATGCTTTATCAGATTCAGACCTGGTGATCGAAGCCATCATCGAAGACCTCAAGATCAAGCAGGAGTTGTTTCAGAAATTACAGAAGATCGTCTCCAAAAAGACAATCTTCGCATCCAATACATCCTCCCTTTCTATTGCGTCTATTGCATCGGCTTTAAAGAGTCCGAAACGATGTATAGGTATCCACTTCTTCAACCCAGCACCACTAATGAGGCTGGTAGAGATCGTACCTGCGGTTCAGACTTCAGACAAAACAAAGAACATTGCAATTGAGACCATAGAATCCTGGGGAAAAACAATTGCAGTGGTGAAGGACACGCCCGGATTCATCGTAAACCGTGTTGCTCGACCTTTTTATGGTGAAGCACTGCGGATCTATGAAGAAGGAATTGCCAACGTTGCAACTATCGACTGGGCTATGAAATCTATTGGTGGTTTCAGAATGGGTCCTTTTGAATTGATGGATTTTATTGGAAATGACATCAATTATACCGTAACCGAAACCGTATTCGAAGCTTTCTATTACGACCCTCGCTACACGCCTTCCTTCACACAGAAACGCCTGGCCGAAGCCGGTTATTTCGGTAGAAAAACAGGAAAAGGTTATTACAACTACAAAGAAGGGGCGACCAATCCCGAAGTACATGAAAATGTTGGGTTGGCCCAAAAGATATTCGATCGAATCCTTGTCATGCTAATTAACGAGGCGGCGGATGCCCTATTCTGGAATATCGCCAGTGCCGACGATATAGACAATGCCATGACCAAGGGAGTAAATTACCCTAAAGGTCTGCTTGCCTGGGCCGATGAAAAAGGTATCGAATGGTGTGTGAACAAACTGGACGGCCTGTATGATGAATACCGGGAAGACCGGTATCGTTGCAGTCCAATGCTAAGAAGAATGAACAAAGAACAAAAAACCTTCTTTTAAAATGATAGAAGGTAAGAAGATTCCACATAAGATGTTATCCCAGGATGCTTTTAGTAGCTGGTTGGGGATAGAGATCGTGGAATCTGAAATTGGCAGGTGCAAGGTGGGGATGACGGTACGTGAGGAGATGCTGAACAGTATGGGAAATGCGCATGGAGGCATCAGTTATTCCTTAGCTGATACTGCCTTTGGCTTTGCGGCCAACTCCCATGGAAAAATGGCGGTTTCCATTGAAACATCCATTAATCATGTGGCCGAGATAAAAGTTGGTGATTACCTGGAAGCAGAGGCGATCATCGATATAGTTAAAACAAAGGTGGCATTTAATGTTATCGAAGTACGACGGGGCGACGAGATCGTTGCGTTGTTCAAAGGAATGGTTTATCGATCGTCCTTAGATTGGAAATAATATGAAAGAAGCATATATCATAGACGGTGTTCGAACACCTATCGGGAATTACAAAGGTACACTTAGCAAGGTTCGTACTGACGATCTTGCGGCTCATGTGATTAAAGAAGTGGTGGAGCGAAATCCTGGCATACCTAAGGATGCCTATGACGACGTGATCATGGGATGTGCCAACCAGGCAGGCGAAGATAACAGGAATGTAGCGCGTATGGCGCTGCTGCTGGCAGGACTGCCATTCACCGTGCCCGGTGAAACAGTCAACAGACTGTGCAGCAGCGGACTTTCTGCTATTATCCAGGCGAACAGAGCGATCAAAGCCGGTGATGGTGACCTGTTTATATCAGGGGGAGTGGAAAATATGACTCGCGGACCCTATGTGATCGCTAAGCCATCTTCAGCCTTCGGAAATGATTCGAAGATGTACGATTCCAGTTTTGGTTGGCGATTTGTAAATGCGAAGATGCACGAAATGTACGGAACAGATGGTATGGGGAACACGGCCGAAAACCTGGTGGAAAAATACAATATCTCTCGGGAGGACCAGGATGCATTTGCGTATTGGAGTCAAATGAAGGCTGCCAAGGCCCAGCAAAATGGCCGACTAGGTATGGAGATCGTTGAGGTGTCTATTCCGCAGCGAAAAAAGGATCCAATTATCTTTTCTGAAGATGAATTTGTCAAGCCAGGTACTACCAAGGAGGTGCTTGCGAAACTCAGACCTGCTTTCAAAAAGGAGGGTAGTGTTACGGCTGGAAATAGTTCCGGATTAAATGATGGTGCTGCGGCTACTATTATAGCTTCGGAAGAGGCCGTTCAGAAATACAATCTGAATCCACTGGCGCGAATCGTTAGTTCGGCTGTGGTTGGTGTTGAACCAAGGATCATGGGAATAGGCCCGGTTGAAGCCAGTAATAAAGCATTGGAGAAAGCCGGACTATCGATGGATGACATCGATATAATAGAATTGAATGAAGCATTTGCCTCCCAGGCGCTTGCTTGCATACGGGAATGGGGGCTTGACGATGATGACCCAAGAATCAACCCGAACGGCGGCTCGATAGCTATCGGCCACCCACTGGGAGTAACCGGAGCGCGAATTGCCTATTCGGCTGCCTTGGAATTAAGAGAACAAAATAAGCGCTACGCTCTTATCACCATGTGTGTGGGAGTGGGCCAGGGATATGCAGCGGTGATTGAAAACGCAAATTTCTAAGCATGAAAAAAACACAACATTACGTTTCGGGAAAATGGCTAGACGGATCGGGTGACGGAGCTCCGGTATTTGACGCCGTTACGGGTGAGCAATTCACTTCTGTGACTGTTGAAGGCCTGGATGTTCCATCCATCTTGCAATATGGACGCGATAAAGGAGAAACACTTCGCAGAATGACCTTTCAGCAACGTGGATTAATGCTGAAGAAACTCGCGCTATACCTCACCAAACACAAAGATTCCTTTTACGACCTCAGCTTTCGAACCGGGGCTACCAAGGTAGATAGCTGGATCGATATAGAGGGTGGTTTTGGAAACCTATTTGCCAATGCCTCTCTTCGGAAATTGTTTCCAAATCAGTCTTATCATGTAGAAGGTGAGCCTATTGACTTGTCCCGCGGGGGTAGGTTTATGGCACATCACATCATGGTCCCGAGAAGAGGGGTGGCGGTTCACATAAACGCTTTTAACTTCCCGGTTTGGGGAATGCTGGAGAAATGTGCCGTGAACTGGATGGCCGGAATGCCCGCCGTGGTGCTACCCGCTCCACAAACGGCTTACTTAGCCGAAGCTGTGGTTAGGGAGATAGTGACTTCGGGAATTCTTCCTGAAGGTGCCTTACAGTTGATCAGTGGCACTGCAAGAAATATATTAGATACAGTGCAATCACAGGATGTGGTTACCTTCACGGGATCTGCCATTACTGGAAAACAACTTAGAAATCATCCGCAGCTAATCGAAGAATCAGTTCCATTCACTATGGAGGCCGATTCCCTGAATGCCTCTATCCTGGGAGAAGATGCTGTTCCGGGTACACCGGAATTCGACCTTTTCATAAAAGAGGTTCGTAAGGAGATGACGGTGAAGGCAGGACAGAAATGTACCGCCATTCGCCGGATCATTGTTCCTGAAAAACTAATGGAGGATGTTCAGATCGCACTCGGGCAGCAGCTGGATAAGGTTACCATTGGAGACCCGAGACTACAGGAAGTCCGAATGGGAGCCCTGGTTAGTGATGCGCAACGGCAGTCAGTTAGAGAACAGGTAGCTAAGATCGCTAAGACCGCTGATATAGTATATGGTGATCTCGATTCAGTTGAAACCATTGGTGCTGATGCCCAAAAAGGTGCATTTTTGAAGCCGATCCTACTTAGGGAGAACGACCCGTTCAAAAACGAGGCAGCTCATATTACCGAAGCATTTGGCCCAGTGAGCACATTAATGCCTTATAAAGACCTGCAGGAAGCGATCACTCTTTCACAGATGGGAAAAGGATCGCTGGTTTCCTCGATTGCTACCTATGACGATTCGATAGCTAAAGATTATGTGATTGGCGCAGCCTCACATCACGGACGAATTTTAGTACTGAACCGGGAGAATGCCAGGGTGAGTACGGGCCATGGGTCGCCACTACCCACGCTTATTCACGGAGGTCCCGGACGAGCAGGAGGAGGAGAAGAAATGGGTGGAATGCGCGGTGTTAAGCACTATCTGCAACGTTGTGCCGTACAGGGCACACCAACCACACTTACCGAAGTTACAGGAATTTACCAGCCGAAAGGAGCCTATAAAGAAGCAGAGCAACACCCGTTTAAATATTATTGGGAAGATATTGAAGCGGGCATGTCGCTTAAAACACATAAACGCACCATCACGGATGGAGATATCGTTAATTTCGCAAACCTTACCTGGGATCACTTCTATGCGCATACCGATATCACCTCTTTGGACGGTAGCATATTCGAAAAGCGAACGGCGCACGGATATTTTCTGCTAGCCGCGGCTGCTGGATTGTTCGTATACCCAAATAAAGGACCTGTCGCAGCGAATTACGGACTGGAAGATTGCCGTTTCCTTCGGCCGATCTATCATAACGATACTATTTACGTCCGACTTACCTGTAAACAGAAGATTGATCGCGAGCAGCGCGGAACAGAATTGCCTAGCGGAATTGTGAAGTGGTACGGAGAGGTCTTCGATCAGGAAGATGAATTGGTGGCAGTTGTTACCGTTCTTACGATGGTTCAGAAGAAACAAACCACTTTCGTGGAGATGACTGATGAGAAGATAGCCGAATGCCTGGCGAATCTAACTGAGGATTCCAAGCCGGCCTGGGGTGACTTAATGCCACAACATATGCTGGAGCATTTGGAGTATACTTACAGGATAGCTTCTGGAGAGATACAGGATTTTGAGATCTCAACCCCGGAAAAGATATTGGAAAAGGTTCACGCCACTTTGTACAATTATGAAAAAATGCCCCAAGGGTACGACTTCCCATTGAGGGAGAAATCTGAAATGGCGAAATTAAGGCATCCGGACCTTGCCACTGCAAAAGCGAGATTGCTTGAAGCGCGACAGGAATACCTGGATTTCTTTAAAGAAAACCCTGAAGCGGTAACTAAGAATGTGGTGTTTGGAGAATTGAACCGTTTCGAATGGTACCTGCTTGAACGCAAACACCTGAACCATCATTTCGAACAATTCGGATTGATCTAAGATTGAATTTATGACAGCACCCTACGTCAAAGAACATATAGGCAGCGGAATCGCAACCATTGAGTTTTTTCATCCTGCGCATAACAGTCTTCCGGGAGATATCCTGGCCAAGCTTGCGGCAACTATTACCGAGGCAGGGGAGAACGATGATGTAAAAGTAATTATTCTGAAAAGTGGCGGTGACCGCACCTTTTGTGCAGGAGCCAGCTTCAAGGAATTGATCAATATCGAAGATGCGGAGACAGGTAAGGTCTTTTTCAGTGGATTTGCAAATGTGATCAATTCTATGCGTAAGTGTCCGAAATTCATCATCGGGCGCATACAGGGAAAGACAGTTGGAGGAGGAGTTGGTGTGGCTTCGGCTACCGACTTTTGCATGGCAACAAAATATGCTTCGATTAAATTGAGCGAGTTGAATGTGGGTATTGGCCCATTTGTAGTAGGTCCGGCCGTAGAACGTAAACTTGGATTGAGCGGAATGTCTCAGATCGCCATAGACGCCAATGCTTTTTACGACGCGGAATGGGCCCGGCAGAAAGGCTTGTTTGCAAAAGTTTTTGATTCTACCGAAGAATTAGATGAAGCAGTTCGCGCTTTCGCTGAACAACTTTGCGGTTACAACCCCGAAGCCATGCGGGAGATGAAGAAAGTATTCTGGCAAGGCACTGAGAACTGGGATGAATTGTTGGCAGAAAGAGCTGCAATTAGCGGGAGATTAGTGCTTTCTGAGTTTACTAAAGAGACATTGAAGCGTTTTAAATAATTCCTGCGAAGGCAGGAATCTCATTGGATTAGAGATGAATAACTGGTATGTGTATATAATGACGAATAAACAGAATGGTGTTATTTATACTGGCGTCACGGATGATCTCGAATCCCGAGTTTGGGAACATAAATTAAAGGTTTTCAAAAATGCGTTCAGTGCTAGATACAATTGTGATAAGCTGGTTTGTTTTGAGGAATTTGATTCAGGATCTGAAGCGGCATTGAGAGAGAAGCGTATGAAAAAGTGGAAGCGTGAGTGGAAAGTTAGGCTTATAGAAGAAATGAATCCAGGTTGGATGGATATTGCCCTGAATTGGCATCAAATTGAAAATTCAGTATTAAAAACAAAAAGATTCCTGCCTACGCAGGAATAAGTGATGATATACAGTTTTAAAAGACATATACCAGTAATCCACGAATCCAGTTTCGTGCACCCGCTTGCTGCGGTCACCGGGAATGTGATCATTGGAAAAGACTGTTATATAGGTCCCGGAGCTGCCATAAGAGGCGACTGGGGTGAGATCATCCTGGAAGACGGTGTGAATGTGCAGGAGAATTGTACGGTACACATGTTTCCGGGGAAAAGCATTGTGCTGAAAGAAGGTGCTCATGTAGGGCACGGAGCGGTTATACACGGAGCGAACCTCGGGCGAAATTGCCTTATCGGGATGAACTCGGTGATTATGGATGATTCTGAAATTGGCGATGAGTGTATCGTTGGCGCCATGAGCTTTGTAAAGGCGGAGTCGAAGTTTGAAAAAAGACAATTAATAGTAGGTAATCCCGCTAAAGCGATCAAGGAAGTTTCGGAAGAAATGATAGCATGGAAAACGGCAGGTACACGATTGTATCAGCAGTTGCCTAAAGACTGTCACGACAGTTTATGGGAGGTTGAACCGCTTAGGGAAATTCCCCAAGAGAGACCCGAACAAGAAGATTTTTATAAAACGTTGAAAGAGTTTAAAAGAAGCTGATGAGTCAGTTTGAATTTAAAATGCCCAGGATGGGCGAGAGTATTACGCAAGCCGCCATTATTAAATGGTTCAAAGGTGTAGGGGATACTATTGAATTTGACGAAATTTTGCTCGAAGTGGCTACTGATAAGGTGGATTCTGAAGTGCCTTCTACCGTATCTGGAGAGATCGTTGAACTTTTATACGAGCCGAATGACGTGGTTGATATTGGTTCGGTGATCGCGATAATTGAAACCAATGGCGAACTGCCTGTGATTCCTTCGGAAACTAGAAAATCAAAACCTTCCAAAAAGGAAGCTCCTAAGTCAACTTCAGAAACAAAAAGAAAGAAGAAATCGGTTCAGGCGGCATCCTTCCAGGTGAATGAGGACCTATTTGTGAGTCCGCTTGTAGATAGTATTGCCAGGGAACACCATATCAGCTACGAAGAATTAGCTCGTATTCCGGGAACTGGAAAAGACAGAAGGTTGCGGAAGAGCGATGTGATGAACTACATAGACGATGGCAGGCCCTTCAAATTCGCTCAACCCGTTACAGAAAGTACCGGATTTAAGGTGCCCGACCTGCAATTTGATAAAGGAGAAGGGAAGATCGTGGAAATGGACCGAATGCGGCAGATGATCGCGGACCACATGGTCTTCAGTAAACATACCTCTCCACATGTCACGGCCTACGTTGAGGCCGATCTCACTGAAATGGTAAACTGGCGTAATAAGGTTAAGGCGGATTTTCAGAAGAAATACAATCAGAAACTAACGTATACACCACTGTTCATCGAATGCATAGCAAAAGCAATAAAGGCATTCCCAATGATCAATTCATCACTGGATGGAAAGAACATCATAGTGAAGGAGCATATCAATATTGGGATGGCAACAGCTCTACCTTCTGGTAATCTTATCGTTCCTGTTGTGAGGGATGCCGATAAGCTAAACCTTCAGGAACTGGCTGCCAAGACCAATGAGCTAGCTATGAAGGCGAGGGAAGGAAAACTGGCGGCGGATGATACCAGCGGAAGCTCGTTTACGATAAGCAATGTTGGAACCTTCGGAAGTTTGATGGGAACGCCCATCATCAATCAGCCTGAAGCGGCCATACTCGCGACAGGTATTATAAAGAAAAGGGCGGAAGTGATGGAGCACGAGGACGGAGATAAAATAGAGATAAGGCAGATGATGTACCTGTCATTGTCCTTCGATCATCGAATAGTAGACGGATATTTAGCGGGATCATTCTTACGAAGGATTGCCGATGAGATGGAACAAATCAATCAAACCAGAAAAATATAAAGGAATTATGATGGAGATCATGGATAAAATCAGCATTAAAAAAACCACCAATTCAAGGTTACCGAGCCTGGATTTCAACAATATTCCGCTTGGTAGAACTTTCACCGATCATATGTTCATTTGCGACTATGATAACGGACAATGGCACAGTCCAAGGATAGTATCACTTTACGATATTCCAACGCATCCCGCGGCCATGGCACTTCACTATGGCCAGGCGATATTTGAAGGGATGAAAGCTACGGTTGACCCCGAAGGAAACCCCATGCTTTTTCGGCCAAAGAAGAATGCAGAACGTTTGAATTTCAGCGCAAGGCGAATGGGTATGCCGGAATTTCCGGAGGAACTGTTCGTTGAAGGACTTAAAACCTTTGTGGATATGGAAAGGGACTGGATCCCTCCTATGGAAGGAAGCGCCCTCTATCTGCGTCCGTTCATGTATGCCGATGAACCATTTATTGGAATGCGTGCGGCTACTTCATACAAGTTCATGATCATCGCATCACCTTCGGCGCCTTTATTCAGCAAACCTATTAACCTTTGGGCCGAGAAAAAATTCATACGTGCTGTAGAAGGAGGAACCGGTGAGGCAAAGGCTGCAGGAAACTACGCCGCAGCTATCCGACCTACAGAACTCGCCAAAGAAAAGGGATATGACCAGGTACTATGGTTGGACGCAATGGAGCACAATTATATCCAGGAGGTGGGTACCATGAATATCTTCTTTAAGATCGATGGAAAGATCATCACGCCTAGTCTTGATGGAGCTATATTAAGCGGTATCACACGTATGAGTGTGATCGATCTGCTACGTCACAAAGGCTATGAGGTAACTGAGAGGCCAATCACACTGGACGAGATCATCGAAGCCGAGAAAAATGGAACCCTTGAGGAGGCATTTGGAACCGGTACAGCTGTTGGAATAGCCTATATAGAAACTATTGGAACCGAAGATGGTGTAATTAAGGTATCTGAAGATCACACACTCGGATTAGACGTAAATGACAGCCTGAACGCAATAAAAATGGGTAAGATGGAAGATCCGTTTGGATGGATGGTGCAAATTCCACGATGATGATCGAAGAAGTGAAAAATACACTAAAACCGAATACACTGGATAAGGAAACGCTCATAAAGGGATTTAAGAATCTGTGCACCGCAAAGGCACTTACCTTCTTGTACGAAGAGAATTTCAAAACTGTCTCAAAATATGTGCATGCCACATCCAGGGGTCATGAAGTTATTCAGACAGCTGTTGGAATGCAGCTAAAACCAATCGATTACGCCTTTCCTTATTACCGGGACGATTCTATGCTATTGGCCATTGGAATGAGACCCTATGAGTTAATGCTGCAGGTGCTTGCTAAACGAGATGACCCGTTTTCCGGTGGGAGAACCTATTATTGTCACCCCAGTTTGAAGGATGACGACAAACCGAAGATCCCGCATCAAAGTTCTGCAACTGGGATGCAAGCAATCCCGGCCACGGGTGTGGCCATGGGCTTCTGGTATAAGGAAGCGGAAGGTTTGGACACGTCGGAAGAAAAACCAATTGTGGTTTGTTCCTTAGGGGATGCATCAGTGACCGAAGGAGAAATTTCCGAAGCCTTTCAAATGGCAGCCCTGAAACAACTACCTATTCTTTACCTGGTTCAGGATAATGGCTGGGATATTTCGGCTAACGAGGAAGAGACAAGAGCTCAGAATGCCTTTGAGTATGCGGCTGGTTTCCACGGACTGGACGCCGTTTCCATTGACGGTACCGACTTTGAGGAATCTTACAGGACCATTTCCGAAGTAATTGATACTATTCGAACGGAGCGGCGGCCAATATTGGTGCACGCTAAGGTTCCTTTACTGAATCACCACACCTCGGGAGTTCGTATGGAATGGTACAGGGATGACCTGGATGAAGCCAGATCCAGGGATCCGTATCCGAAGATGAAAAAACTACTTGCTGAAAATGGTTTCAGCGAAGACGAGATACAAGGTTTCGAAAATGAATGTATTGACATTGTTCGCGCCGACTTTGAAGAAGCCCTCAAAGCAGAAGACCCAAAGCCGGAGGATTTGTTTACACATGATTTCGCGCCTACAACAGTCACAGAAGAAGTAGGGGATCGAAGCCCTGAAGGAGCCGATAAGGTTGTGATGGTAGATTGCGCGTTGTTCGCGATCGAAGAATTAATGGCCAAACACCAGGAGTGTTTACTTTACGGACAGGATGTAGGTGGCAGGCTAGGTGGAGTGTTCCGGGAAGCAGCTACCCTGGCACAAAAATTTGGTGATAACCGGGTGTTTAATACACCCATACAGGAAGCCTTTATAGTGGGTTCCACGGTTGGGATGAGTGCTGTTGGGTTGAAGCCGATCGTTGAAGTACAATTCGCCGATTATATCTGGCCGGGGCTCAATCAGCTTTTTACTGAAGTAAGCCGAAGCTGTTATTTGTCGAACGGTAAGTGGCCTGTGTCGATGATCCTTAGGGTGCCAATTGGCGCCTACGGAAGTGGAGGGCCCTATCATTCTTCCTCTGTGGAGAGTGTGGTGTGCAACATCCGTGGACTCAAGATCGCATATCCAAGTAACGGTGCCGATTTGAAAGGACTTATGAAAGCCGCTTATTACGATCCGAATCCTGTTGTGATCTTCGAACACAAAGGCTTGTATTGGAGTAAGGTTCCCGGAACCAAAGGCGCGACTTCGGTGGAGCCAGCGGAGGACTATATTTTACCATTCGGAAAGGCATGGGTACTGCAGGAAATATGGAAACAGGAACATGAAGAGACTTTGTCTATTATCACCTACGGAATGGGTGTACACTGGGCGATGAACGCTTCAGAAGAACTCGGACTGCAAGACAGGATTGAAATAATTGACCTGAGAACGTTACATCCGCTCGACTATGAAACCGTCTTTAAGAGCGTGAAGAAGTGTGGAAAGGCCCTTGTAGTTACTGAAGAGCCGTCGGAAAACAGCTTCAGCAGAGCATTACAGGGTAGGATACAGGAAGAATGTTTCCGGGAACTTGATGGTCCGGTAATGGTGATCGGAAGTGAGAACATGCCGGCAATACCGCTAAACAGTACTTTAGAACAAACCATGATCCCTTCCGTAGAAAAAGTGAAGGAGAAGGTCGAGGAGATAATGGGATATTAATAAAAAACCCTCCAATTCGGAGGGTTTTTTTAATTAGTTCTGATCTGCACCCGGCGGGTATGTCTTCATGATCTCGCTGACGATCTCACGAATCCTTTCCTCTTTTTTGTCGATGTTGCCGCTGGTAATTAGCCGTGCTGTTCCAATTCCCTGCCAGATCAATTCATTCTTTTTTGCATCGATGAGGTCGATATAGAGGGAACCTTCGGTTGACCTTGAAACCGTATTACCCCAGCCTCCTCCGTACCACCATGGGTTCCATCCCCAACCCCATCCGAAGTTGTTGTTGTACACGTCAACTCGTTCTCTTTCTTTCGTAAAGATACTGACCAGAAGATCGGCGGGTTCCCCTTTGGCCATGCCTTTGGCTGCCAGTTCGGAATTAATGGCGCGCAAGATCCGTTTCTTGTCAAGATCGGAAATTTCGGCTTTGTCAATTCCCGGTTTGTAAAAGGCGAATGTTTTGTACTCACTGAAGTTCGCCTCACGATCGTAATCACTCACCACCCGAACGGATGTACAGGAGGTAAATACTAAAACTAAAAGTAGTAATGGTGTGAATTTAAGTTTTTTCATAGCGTATGGTTTACTTAAACAAATTGTTATCGACGAAATTCGGAAGTGTTACTTTTAGGTTTGGATTGTGTCTCATGGCTCGTTTGATGGCGAAAACAGCTTCTTCATTTCTTGCCCAACTTCTTCGGGCAATCCCATTGTTAACATCCCAGAAAAGCATGTTTTCCAGGCGACGCTGGGCATCTATACTACCATCAAGAACCATACCGAAACCACCGTTTATAACCTCTCCCCAGCCAACACCTCCACCATTGTGAATGCTCACCCAGGTAGCTCCCCGGAAACTATCCCCTATTACATTCTGAATGGCCATATCAGCCGTAAATCTGCTACCGTCGTAGATATTTGATGTTTCCCGGTATGGAGAATCCGTTCCCGAGACATCGTGGTGGTCGCGCCCCAATATCACAGTGCCTAGTTTTCCTTCGGAAATCGCCTTGTTGAAGGCAGAAGCGATCTTTATTCTTCCATCGGAATCGGCATATAAGATTCTGGCCTTGGATCCTACGACCAATTTGTTTTCTCGTGCACCTTTTATCCAGGTGATATTATCGGCCATTTGTTGCTGAATTTCTTCAGGTGAGTTAGACTTGAGTTCCTCAAGCACCTCCGTAGCTATGCTATCAGTAAGCGCGAGATCCTCCTCAGTGCCCGAAGCACATACCCAACGGAAGGGTCCGAACCCGAAATCGAAACACATGGGACCCATGATATCCTGAACGTAGCTCGGGTATTTGAATTCCCGTTTCGGGTCGTCGGAAAGTACATCTGCCCCGGCCCTGGAGGCTTCCAGTAAGAACGCATTTCCGTAATCGAAGAAGTAAGTACCCTTAGCCGTGTGTTTGTTGATAGCCGCAGCATGCCTTCTCAGACTTTCCTGAACTTTCTCCTTGAATTGCTCCGGGTTGTTGGCCATCATTTCATTCGACTCTTCGTAGCTCAGTCCAACCGGGTAATAGCCGCCGGCCCATGGATTGTGCAGGGAAGTCTGGTCGCTACCAAGATCGATCCGGATATTGGCCTCGTCAAAATATTCCCAAACCTCTACGATGTTACCGTCGTAAGCGATGGATACCGTTTCCTTGTTTGCGACAGCTTGTTTCACTCTTTGGGCCAGTTGAGGAAGATCCGAAATGACTTCATCTACCCATCCCTGGGAATGTCTTGTTTGTGTCGCTTTTTTGTTTACTTCCGCACAGACCGTCACGCAGCCGGCAATATTCCCTGCTTTCGGCTGAGCACCGCTCATTCCTCCTAAGCCCGAAGTAACAAAGAGTCCACCGTGTGGGTCTTTGTTTATTTTTCTGAATCCGTTTAGGACAGTAATTGTGGTTCCGTGAACGATTCCTTGCGGACCGATGTACATATAACTGCCTGCTGTCATCTGCCCATATTGAGTAACACCCATGGCATTGAATTTTTCCCAGTCGTCCTGACTCGAATAATTCGGGATCATCATTCCATTGGTTACAACGACTCTGGGTGCGTCTTTGTGTGAGGGGAACAGTCCCATCGGATGTCCGGAGTACATCACCAATGTTTGTTCATCGGTCATTTGCGAAAGGTACTGCATGCATAACCTGTACTGCGCCCAATTCTGAAATACAGCCCCGTTTCCGCCATACGTGATCAACTCATGTGGATGTTGAGCCACCGCATGGTCCAGGTTGTTTTGGATCATGAGCATGATGGCTTTTGCCTGATTCGTTTTGCCGGGATATTCATCCAGGGCCCGCGCGAAAATAGGATGCTCCGGACGATAGCGATACATATAAATTCGTCCGTAGGTTTCCAGCTCGTCACGAAATTCAGGAAGCAGGTCAGGGTGCAGCGCCTCGGGAAAGTAGCGGAGTGCATTGCGCAGGGCTAGTTCCTGCTCGTGATCATTGAGGATATCCTTTCGCTTGGGCGCGTGGTTCAAGTTGGGATCGTAAGGTTTCGGATCCGGCAGATAATTTGGTATACCCTGTTTTATTTCTTCTGAAAAGGTCATTTTTTCTGTGAGTTCGTCTTTTTGTCGAAACCGTAGGGGCAGTGCCTGCAACCGCTTTCACAGCAGTACCCGCGTTTCAGGTGATATTGTTCGGTGAAGCATTTGTATCCTTCCGGAGTGATGTAAAAATCTCCTTCTTCCAGCTCCACTTTTTTCTTAAAGAAAGTCATTATACAAAAATACCAATTTCCTATCTTGTATTCATGTTCGTATTCGTGAATCGCCATCTTATTCCGAAGAAATTTACCGGGATGGTGCTGTGGCCTTTTATTATCCTGAAATATTCAGCTCTAAAGGAGGACGAAGTTTTTCTCAATCACGAGCGAATCCATCTGCGACAGCAGATCGAGTTACTGATCCTGCCTTTCTATATTTGGTATGGTACAGAATACCTAGTTCGGCTGTTGCAATACAGAAAAAGGAAGGAAGCGTACCGTAATATTAGTTTTGAAAGGGAAGCTTACCAAAATGAAAAAGACCTCGATTATTTAAAAAAGAGGTCTTTTTGGAAGTTCTTGTTATATATCCAGTGATTCATTGTTCCTGTCTATAAAGCTCCTTTTCAAAGTTAGATGAATCGGTAAATTTGAAAGAAGCGTTCTGTTCAATCGCTATGGAATCTAAATTTTGATGACCTGTTTCTGAGTTTTTAACCGATATTTTTTCGCTTTTGGAATAAATGATTTTTCGGTTTTTGTCAACTTTTAGATTATCCTTTGAATCACTGATCGAAACAGAGCTCATTTCCATGGAAATAGTATTATTCTTTTTTCCAGAAGTATTTTGGCCATAAGACGGAAACCATCCAATGAATGGAGCAATAAAGAACAAGGCCAAAATATTTTTCATAACGTGCATCTATTGTTGAACGGACAAAGTAAGGTGATTTGAATCAGGCTCGGTAACAGGTCTGATAACGGCACCTGCTCCAGTTGATACAGGCTCAGCATATCCCTGAACTTTAATGGTATAGCTGTTTCCAATAACGAGTCCGGTTATCTTCTTAGAGAAGTTCGAACTCCATGTGGTCAACCAAATACTAAACCCACCAGGATTTCCTCGTTCAAGATGACTTTGGACCTTTTCTGCAGTTCCTCCAACTACCGATGCCGAGGTCACATTATATACTCTTAGAAAGGCAATAGAGGCAGAGTTCGTGGTTCCGAAACCCGAAGCTGTTAAATTCACCAAAGCCGAGGTTTTCCTAGCAGTGAAAGTTACGGACATTCCGGGGATATCCGTATAGCCCGTCGAATCAAGCGTTTCGTCGGTAGTGAGTGATACGGCATCAATTGCCGGCTCTGTGACGCTTCCAGGATTCACAGCTGCCCATGTTGTTCCATCCCAATAGAAGAATCCGGGACCAGTTGAGGTATTCGTATTATAGACTAAGAGACCTTCAGCGGCTGCTAAGGCAGCTGGGGTGTTTGTGATGCCGGTTACAGGATCAATTGTACTTAAGGCAGAAATATTTATTCTTGGAATAAAAATCCCTTTATCTGTACTATTGACATCCATGATCGATCCATCACCAGGATTAACAGTGTTAATTCCCACTTGACCCATAACTATGGAACAGAAGAATAGTAGTAAGCAGGTGGAAAACAATTTGGGGACTCTAGATGAGATAATCGTTTTCATATTAAATTCTTTACAGACTTATAAAGTTATAAATCCGAACTAAAAAATAATAGTGATTTTAGAATGAAATAGGTTGTTTTCGAGAAGGCGAACAAAATATTCGTTAAACTGTTATCATATCAACACAGAAAGAACTTAACTGCTGAGAATAAAAAAACCCCGGTGTTGCACCGGGGTTTTCTAATCGAGATTGATCTGTGACTATCTTTTGATAATCTTTCGAGTTACAGACCCACCTATGGTATTTATTTTTACAAAATATACTCCGCTTCTGTAGGAAGATATATTCATTGATAATGAAGTTTGATCTTCAACTGAAAGGCTCTCGACCCTTC
>NZ_JAFMTQ010000015.1 GCF_026126405.1 Aureitalea sp. L0-47 | reverse complement strand
GTAATCCTGTTATACTGCACTCCTTGCCATTACGATACTAGTACAGGCAAGTATTTTTTTGTTTGTACTATTTTCAGCACGGAGTGCTGTCAGGATCATGAGCGAAGCGAGTATTCCTGAGACGCTGTATCAGGTTCACAGTGACAAGTAGCATTCACGATAACTTTTCTACTCCACATTTGATATTCACCATTACCGGCTCCACTTCGGTGTGATGAATAAGGTGGGTAATCTCTCTCTCATACAACAATCTAAATTTTGTTTAATCTTTAACATATATGCTTAAACATTATTGTTAATTTTACTTATCAAATAAAAAGTTGCTATGAAAAATCAAGAATCACTGGTTAATACCTTACTGAAAAATAATCGCCTCAATGGGTTTTCCGATATCGAAATAGGCGATGACCACTTATATACTGGTATTGAAACGCCCATGAAGGAAAATGCCTTTGAAATGAGTGATGAGGAGAAGAAAGCCAGAATTTCCATACTTTTTTCCGAGATAATGGATGTCATGGGTCTGGATCTAACCGATGATTCCCTCAAAGGAACCCCGGACAGGGTCGCCAAAATGTATATCGATGAGATCTTTTCGGGACTGAATCCAGCTAATAAGCCGAAAATAGCTCTTTTCGATAATAAATACCAGTACAACCAAATGCTGGTAGAAAAGAATATAACCTTCTATTCCAATTGCGAACATCATTTTGTACCCATTATTGGAAAAGCGCATTTAGCGTACATATCATCAGGTAAAGTAATTGGGTTGTCTAAGCTGAACAGGATCGTTCAGTATTACGCCAAACGTCCTCAGGTTCAGGAAAGGTTAACCAACCAGATTGCAGTAGATCTCCAGGAGATCCTTGGAACTGAAGATGTGGCGGTTATTATCGACGCTAAGCACCTATGTGTTTCATCAAGAGGAATTAAGGATGATACTTCGGCTACGGTTACATCGTTCTACGGAGGGCAATTTAACTCTACCAGTAAGATCGCGGAACTTCAAAATTATCTGAAAGATTAGTACCTTTAAGGTATATGTCAGAAAAGAAACCAGATCAAGTTGTCTTCAACGAGGAGACACAGAAATATGATGCCAGTTTAAAGCCCTACCCTACTAACCTGGGTGCTCCGGCTATAACCCTGGTAGAAACTGTTGCCTGGAAAAGATTGAATGCGAAAAGGGCAAATGAGCATTTAAAATCTTCCTTCGATGAGTTAAAGTCGCAATACGAAAAACTCGTTGAGAGGATGGAGCTGAACGAATTGGTATACAATGCCAAGTTCAGTTTTGAACCTATTGTTGGTAATATCTATCACCTATATAGAAATAAATCCGAAGTTCCTTTCCTATCCATACTCTCCCCTGAAGAGTGCCGGTTTGACCACCTCGGAAGTTTCCGGCTAACTTCAGAAAAACTCTGGGAAGCCATTGACGAGTAATCTTACCGCTTAGTATAAATATCTGAGGATAATTGAAAGCGTTTCTACACCTATTCGTTTTTTTAAGTATCTTTAGTGTACTCCCCCTTCACCTATCCTAGGTGACTTTTTAATATTTGTATCAATCTAAACTATCCAATTATGAACTTAGTTGCAGGTAAGAGTTATTTCGTTGGGGATAAAAGTACAGTGGTTCGAAAAGAAGCCAGTAAGAGTTCTGAAGCTTTGAACCAATTGATTTATGGGGACTGGCTAATGTTTAAAGGTGGAATTGATGGGGGCTGGGCGCAAATATATTCAAGGGGAAACCTTGGATGGATACCGAAATCTGCCATACAGGAAGAACGAGTTCTTGAAGTAAACTTTGTCGATATTGGTATTGGAGACGGTTGCCACATTGTAACACCCGATGATGAAATAATCCTTATAGACGCAGGCCAAACCAACAATATGTCGCGGTTTCTGAACTGGCGCTACAATCTCAGAAAAAGGAAAGTAGTTGGTGTTGACGGCGTAACGGCCTCCGACAGCAACACCAGACCTCCGTTTGAGATTGACTACGTCGTGATCTCACACCCGGATAAGGACCATTATTACGGGTTCAAATATCTTTTTGAAAATAAGAAATTAGCCTTCAACAAGGTATTTCACAACGGAATCCTTGAGAGACCAAGACATGCTGCATCCGAAAACCCCAACCTGCACTACTACAGCAGTGAGGACCTGGGAGGATGGGTTGTTTTAGGTAAGAAGAAGTATTTATGGGATACGATTAGGGAAAGTCAGGAAATGCACGATCTTATCGATCTTCACAGTTCATCCAGAAAAGATTATTTATCCACACTAAGGGCATTAAAAGAGAACAATCCGAATGTTGTTTTTAAAGGACTGAAGGAGTCCGATAAGTACTTTGAAAAGTTCGATGATTCTCACAACATGCCTATTCAAATCTTAGGTCCGGTTACCGAACCTGTCGACTTTGAAGGTTCCACTAAAGATTGTCTCTATCGCCTGGGAAGTGAAGGAGAGACTAAAAACGGACATTCGGTGATTTTCCGATTGCATCTGGGCAAATTAAAAGTTTTCTTAGGCGGTGATCTGAATACGGATTCTGAAGACTATCTCCTTAAATTTTATGCTGAAACCGATAAGGAGGCTTCAGACCTTGAACACGATATTGCTGAAATTGAAGAAAAAGGTCATTCAATAACCACTGATGAAGCCCAGGAGCTGGCTGAACACCGAAGTGATCTAGAGAATATAATCATTAAGGCGAGGAAGCACTTCCAGGTAGACATTGCGAAAGCCTGTCACCATGGGAGCCATCACTTCTCTGAAACCTTCCTTCAGTGTCTGAATTCTATCGCAACCGTCGTTTCAAGTGGCGATGGTGATAGTTATGCACATCCACGCCCTGATGCCTTAGGTTCCTTCGGAAAATACGGCAGAGGTACGCGACCATTGATCTTCAGTACAGAAATTGGGCGTAGCACTAATGAGTTCACCCATGTGATCGACTATTTAGAGGAGATCCGGAAATATGAAGAAGACCTGAAAAATGCGACTTCTTCCGGTGACAAAAAAGAAATCGAAGATAAACTAGAAGGAAGAAAAGATAGCAATGTCGCTACGTATGGAATGATAACACTAAGAACTGACGGAGAGAAAGTCTTTTTGGCTCAAAAACTTGAGGCGCCACGAAAGAAATCGGAGAAATGGGACATTCACGAACTCGCCTATAATAATGAATTAAACGAATTCCAATACGTTATCAAGCACTAATTTCAGAAATGATACCGAACAAAAGCCTCCATGGCAGCATAATCGGCCAGTCCAACTGCGCGATAATGAGAGGCGGTAGTTTTGTTGCGCTCTTCTGCACGCATCCAAAATTCACGGTCGTCATCACCCTGGTACATCACACGATCTTTTTGTGACTGATGAAAAAAGATCGCATGTCGTTTCTTAATGATCTGATCCGGACTCATGGGTACAGCCATATCTATTTCATATAATTCCCATTCGTGCCAGGCTCCGCGATATAGCCACACCCAGCAATCTTTCATATAAGATTCGTTCTTTAATCTTGTAAGCGCCTCAAACAGTCCTTCGAGGCAGACTTTGTGCGTACCATGTGGATCAGCGAGATCTCCTGCAGCATAGATCTGATGTGGTTTGATTTGAGAAATAATATCTACCATTGGGGTGATATCGGCTTCAGAAAGCTCGTTCTTCTTAGGTTTACCGGTTTCGTAGAACGGAAGGTCCATAAAATGTACATTCTCATCGTGCAGACCAAGATATCTTGTGGCAGCAAGAGACTCACTCCGCCGTATAAGTCCTTTAATGGCCCGAAGTTGCGCACTGTCTATTCCGTGTTCCCGGGGAGCTGTTAATTCAATGAGTAATTCTTTATTCTTTTCTGAACCCGGGTCCAATGCCAGAGCAATTTCAAGAAACTTTCTCGTTTCTTCATTGGACACCGCGATATTCCCGGATGTCTGATACACCACGTGGACATCATGCCCCTGCTCTATCAGGCGGTCCAATGTTCCACCCATTGAGATCACGTCGTCATCGGGATGCGGACTAAAAACAATTACGCGCTTCAAAGCTGGTTCTGCCCTTTCAGGTCGCTTGGAGTCATCTGCGTTGAGCTTTCCTCCCGGCCATCCGGTTATGGTATGCTGCAGCTTGTTAAACATGGCGATATTGAAATTGTAGGCTGATCCCTCAAGCACCAATAAACCGGACATACCATTGTTGTTGTAATCGGAATCCGTAAGTCGGAGAATTGATTTCCCGGTTTTACCACAGAGCCATACAATTGCCTTGCTTTTCATTTCCGTGGTCCAGTCGCACGGACCTACCAGCCATGGTGTTTTGTTTCGGGTGAGTTGAGAAGCAGCTTCATGATCCAGAACAAAGGTTGTATTATTGTGTCGCTGAAGATAGGTTGCCGGTACTTCTGAAGTGATCTCTCCCTCAATCGTTTCTTTGATAATCTCAGCTTTGTGTTGCCCCCAGGCTAAAAGCACGATTCGCTTAGCCTTTCGTACGGAGGCGATTCCCATCGTAATCGCTTTGCGAGGTACCTTGTCGATTCCGAGGAATGAATCGGCTGCATCCACTCGAGTAATGTGGTCCAGGGTGATTAATCTTGTACCCGAATTGTAGTGTGATCCGGGTTCATTGAAGCCAATATGGCCCGTTCTGCCAATTCCCAATAGTTGGAAGTCAAGTCCTCCCAGGGCATCGATTTTGTTTTCATAGTCTATGCAAAATTGATGAACCTTATTAAAATCAAGTTCTCCGTTGGGTATATGAATGTTTTCCTTCGGAATATTCACATGATCAAATAAATGTTCGTGCATGAAACTGTAGTAGCTCTGCGCATCCGGCTTACGCATAGGGAAATACTCATCCAGGTTGAAGGTTATGACGTTTTTGAAGCTCAAGTCTTCTTCTTTGTGCAGTCGAACTAATTCTTCATATACCTTTATAGGCGAAGATCCCGTTGCCAAACCAAGGATACAGGGCTCACCAATGCCTTCTTTTTCCTGAATAAGAGCCGCTATTTCATGAGCGACTACTGTGGAAGCTTCGGAGTGATTGGGAAAGGAAACATTATGAATTTTTTCAAATCGAGTGCTTTCAAATTGTCCGGCAGGTTGATAGCTGATGTTTTGCATAATGCTTTTCTGGTTATTCCGGGTATTCCACCCTAAGGTGATAAATGTTATTGAGCTTTTTCTTAAGGACCTTTTTTACGGTTTGTATCTCCTTGAATGTGATATTGGCATTGAGGAACTGACCATTATCCATTTGGGAATTCACGATCTTCTCCACAAATACATCGATTTTAGACGATGTTGGCTCTTTCAGACTTTTACTGGCCGCTTCCACGCTATCTGCCATCATTAGAATGGCAGTTTCTTTAGAAAATGGTATTGGACCTGGATATGTAAAATCCCTGGGGTCTGCTTGTCCGTTGAGTTCTTTTTCTTTGCTGTAGAAGTAATATACCAAATTAGTTCCGTGGTGAGTACGGATAAAATCGATGATTCGGTCCGGTAAATTGTTCTTTCTGGCGATCTCAATACCCTTGATCACATGATCTATGATGATCTTCGCACTTTCTTTTGGCGCGAGCTCATCGTGCGAATTCGTGGAGTTAATTTGGTTCTCGGTAAAAAAAGTTGGGTTCAGCATCTTACCTATATCGTGATAGAGAGCTCCTACCCTTACCAACATTGCATTTGCGCCTATTTCATTTGCAGCAGATTCGGAAAGGTTGGCTACATTCAAAGAATGATGAAAAGTACCTGGTGCTTTATTAGCTAAGTCTTTCAATAGCTTACTATTAGTATCACTTAATTCAAGTAAAGATACATCTGAAACAAGTCCGAAAAGTTTCTCATAAAAGTATATCAATGGATGTGCAAAAAGCGTAGCCAGTCCACACAGAATGAAGTAGCCAAATGTTTCCCACTCAAGCGATCCTATATTTCCTTCCTGTATGATGTAAAAAGCGAAATATCCAATGATATAGATAAGGGTTATCTGTCCAACCGAGATGAACAGGTTAGCTCTTCGGTATAATTCGGAAACTGTTAGTATCGTTACAATACCGGCAATAATCTGCAGGAACAGATATTCGAAGCTGTTTGGAACAATAAACCCTAAAAGTAACAAAGTGAGCACATGTGCAAAGAGTCCTAATCTGGGATCGAAGAAGGCCTTCAGAATCAAAGGAAGGATACACAGGGGAACAACGTAAACATAGGCAGCGTCGAGCTCAACCACAAAAGTGGTAAGGAATACCATCAGCACTACGTTGAAGAAAATAAATGTGACTTTGGTATTATTAGCGAAAATTTCCTGCCGGTACTTTTTCAGAAACAAAAATAACATCAGGAAAACCAATGATACGAGCATGGAATAGCCCACCAATAGCCAGGTTCGATTGGATTCACTCCATACAAGCGAGGTGTATTCTGCCTTTAAGGATTCCAGGATCTGGTAGGTATCCCCTTCTACTACTTCTCCTTTTGAAATAATCCGGGCATCTTTTTCAATTATACCTCGATTCGGACTAATATTATTTATTTCTGAAGCAATTGCGCTCTCGGTGAGCTTGCTGTTGAAGGTTACGTTAGTATTTGTGGATCTTTTCAGCAAGATCTGTAAAAGATCCTGGGCAGAAGTAGAAACCGTGGCCGCACCGATCAGTGTCTGAATACGATCGTCCAATTCAGACTGTTTCATGATTTGCCGATACGCAATATCCTCTACCTCTCCACCTCGTTTTAAGTATACCAGCTGGTCTTCGCTATACGGATGGATTTCTTCGGTAATACCATGCAGGTTTACCTGGTCGATTATGGCAGTACCCATCTGGGCGATCTGCTCCTTTTCCAATGTGTACAAGGTATCTACATAGGACTCGTTCAAAAGTTGTAGAAAACGTTGCTTGCTCTGCTCTACCAGGCCGGTGTCGAAATCGAAGTAAGGTGTGGCACTTCGGCGTAGCTCTTCAATTTCAGACTCAAGTGCCTCTTCGCTTTTCTTGATGGTAAAACTGAAAGGAGCATATAAATTCTCGTATTGCCAGGGTTTTCCTTTCTGGATATCGTATTTAAACTGACCTCCTTTTGGTAAGAGATAAATAACAAGTACGGTAGAAGCTATAAACAGGAAAACCTTGTATACGAGTGATTGCTTTTTGGAGAACTGAGACAATCGTTTGTTCATAAGGTCAAATGTACAGGAAAAAGTAGAAATAATGCATTTATTATTGTATTTGCATGGGGTAGATTCGTTGATAATTCGTTTAATAATATGTAAATTTGCATTCCTTCAATATTCAGAAAACGTTCAATCCAATGAGTAGAAAAGTAGTAATAGTTTCCGCCGCCAGAACACCCATCGGCAGCTTTATGGGAAGTCTGTCATCCTTAAGCGCATCACAACTTGGGAGCACGGCCATTAAGGGAGCATTATCCAAATTAAACCTGGATGTTAATCTCGTAGAAGAAGTCTTTATGGGAAATGTTGTTCAGGCTGGTGTTGGACAGGCGCCTGCCCGACAAGCAGCCCTGGGAGCTGGTATCCCGGATACCGTGCCCTGCACTACCGTGAATAAGGTATGTGCCTCCGGAATGAAGGCAGTTATGCATGCTGTACAGGCTATTGCTGTTGGAGATGCGGATGTTGTAGTTGCCGGAGGTATGGAAAGCATGAGTAACATTCCTCACTATACTCATTTGAGAAATCCGCATAAATTCGGTCCAAAACAAATGGAGGACGGCATGCAAAAGGACGGATTGGTAGATGCTTACGACAAGCAAGCCATGGGAGTTTGTGCCGATCTTTGTGCTGTTGAGTATGAATTCTCACGTGAAGACCAGGATGCATTCGCTATTCAATCTTACGAACGTTCGGCTAAGGCGTGGGCTGAAGGAAAATTTGCCAATGAAGTGGTTCCTGTTGAAGTTCCGCAAAGACGTGGTGAGCCGGTTATTGTTTCCGAAGATGAGGAATACCGAAATGTGAAAATGGAGAAGATCCCGAACCTACGTGCGGCCTTTACAAAGGAAGGAACGGTTACAGCGGCCAATGCTTCTACCATTAACGATGGTGCCGGTGCTATGGTCCTGATGAGCGAGGAAAGAGCAAAAGAATTAGGGCTCTCACCTCTCGCGACCGTAAAAGGTTATGCCGATGCCGCCCAAGAGCCTAAATGGTTCACTACAGCACCTGCGAAAGCTCTTCCAAAGGCACTGGCGAAAGCAGGTGTTAGTCAGGATGAAATTGATTTCTTCGAATTCAATGAAGCATTTTCGGTGGTTGGGCTTGCCAATATGAAAATACTTGGTCTTTCAGATGATAAAGTCAATGTAAACGGCGGTGCTGTTTCCCTGGGTCACCCATTGGGATGCAGTGGTGTAAGAATACTGATCACACTTCTTAACGTTCTGGAACAAAATAACGCCCGCCTGGGAGCTGCAGCCATTTGTAACGGTGGCGGTGGTGCATCAGCTATGGTTATAGAACGTGAATCCTAGAACCCCTGGATGAAGTACGGCCTATGTAATTTAAGTCTGGTACCCTTGCGTTTCGAAGCCTCGGATCGCAGTGAAATGGTATCCCAGGTTTTGTACGGAGAAACCTTCAAGGTCCTGGATCAAAGGAAGAAATGGAGTAGGATACGACTTCACTATGACTCCTACGAGGGGTATATCGACAACCTTCAATATCTAGAGATTTCAGAAGAAGATTTTAAAGCCTTGAATGATCTCCCCAGGGCCTTATCATCAGATCTTGTAAATATTATTACACGAGGTGATGACCAAATGATCGCTATTTCCATCGGGAGTAACGTTGCCGTAAGCGATTTCCTAAACCACCAATACGAGGGACATAAAGTAGAAAGTATTCTGCCTAAATCGGCTATAGTGGAAACCGCATTACTCTACCTTAATGCGCCTTACCTCTGGGGAGGGAAATCACCTTTCGGAATTGATTGTAGCGGTTTTACCCAGATGGTTTATAAATTATGTGGTTACGAACTTCTGCGTGATGCTAGTCAGCAGGCCACCCAGGGAGAAGCGCTTAGTTTCATAGAGGAGAGTGAGCCTGGTGATCTTGTGTTTTTCGACAACGAGGAAGGCAATATAATCCATGTTGGTATCATCATGGAAGATCATCATATCATCCATGCTCACGGAAAAGTACGCATCGATCGCCTGGATCACAGCGGGATCTTTAACCGCGAAAAACGCAGCCATACACATAAGCTGCGGGTTATCAAACGTATCGCATAAAAAAATCCTCCGTCACTTTCGATCGGGAGGATAATTCTTATTAAAATTTATTTTCTACTCGCCACCATTTTCGAGGGCTTCCAATTTAGCTTTCGTTGCTTTTTCTTTAGCTTCCATACCTAATCTACCGTAGATATTCGCCAGTGTTCTCACCAAACCTTCATTCTTCGGCCTGTCTATCGCAGCATCTTCAAGGAACGGCAGTGCATCACGATATAGTTGCTCCTGTTGCAATTTCAATTCGTCATATCTATCGTAATCCGCATTGGTAGACCCGAGGGAGTTCATTTCTTCAACGATTTCCGTTTCCCCGGACAGGATTAACTGCGCAAGATTAATCTTGGCATTGGTGTATTTAGGATCAAGGCTTAGTGCTTTTTGGTAGTATTCTTTCGCTTTGTCCTTCTGTCCTATATCTGAACTACTAACTCCAAGATTGTAGTACAGTTCAGGGTTGTTTGGATCGGATTTAACAACCTCTTCCATAAGAGAAGCGTATTTTTTCATGTCTCCCATTTGCAGTGCAAGACCTGCCTCAGCCTGAACCAATCCAATATCATCAGGGTTTGCAGCCCTTGCGTCTTTCATCAATGACAGCGCCTTTTCATTTTCTCCTAATTCGATGTACAGTTTTGTGATTTTCTCAAGAATATCAGCCTGCACTGATTCTGACATACGTTCGGTTGGCTTGGTATACTTCCCGGTAAGCATATTTGTGTTTCTGTCTGCTTCAGTGGCAAATACCACTTCCTCACTGGTTTCCACGTCAATAGCTACCCATTCCTTTTTAATGCCTGTATATCCCATATCAAAAAGATCCTTGTAGTAAGTAAGTGCTGTTGGATATTCCCTGGCGTTTACGGCATTTCCTGCAGCATAGTAAAGATCGGAGGTATCCTTCATAGCCTTATAACTCATATAGAGCTTTTCCGAGGCTCGCTTGTAATTCTTTGTTTTCTGATCCTGAATTGCACTGTTCACGAGCGCCACTCGAAGGTTTTGCTTACCAACAGACAGATCCTGGACCGTCTTACCTGTAGGCGATAATTCTTCTGCCATCTTAAAAGATTCTGAAGCAGTTTTCAGTTTGGCATAGTCAGCCGTTCCTGCTTCAGCCAGGTATGCATTTCCTTTAATCACATAAAATTTTGATTTCATCTCGCTGTCGGCACCAGCTAAGAGTGGTTCCGCCTGATTGATAAACGAGATTGCTTCGGAAGCGTTTCCAGAGGCTAGGGCTCTTTCTGCTTTTTTAATTTCTTTTTTTTGTCCGAAAGCTATGGCTGAGAGACAAAAAAGAGCTAACAGCAATAATTGTTTTTTCATTGTAATGGTTTTAATATTTAATCGTTGTTTTCTGTGTTCGTGTCATCAGTATCAAGAGTGGTGCCATTTTCTTCTTCGGAAATAACATCTCCGTTTTCATCCAAAGCCACATCATCCTCGTCATGCATCACTTTTGCAACGGCCGCTATAGCGTCGTCCTCCCTAACTTTTATTAAACGAACACCCTGAGTAGCTCTCCCCATTACTCGAAGGTCTTCTACGGCCATCCTGATAGCGATACCTGATTTATTTATGATCATCAGATCATCAGTATCGCTCACGTTTTTAATGGCTACTAAGTTACCTGTTTTTTCTGTAACATTAATGGTCTTAACCCCTTTTCCTCCTCGATTCGTCATACGATAATCTTCGATACTGGAACGTTTTCCATACCCGTTTTCGGATACAACAAGAACTTCCGTTTCATCATCATTTATGGCGATCATACCAATCACTTCATCTTTGTCGTGGCCCAGTTTAATTCCTCGGACCCCGGAGGCATTTCTACCCATAGGTCTTGTCTTCTCTTCTTCAAAGCGAATTGCCTTGCCGCTCTTAACAGCAAGCATTACCTGGCTATCACCTGTGGTAAGCTTGGCTTCCAGCAATTCATCACCTTCTCTAATGGTAATTGCATTGATACCATTGCTGCGCGGACGAGAATACTGCTCTAAAGGAGTTTTTTTCACCTGGCCTTTTTTCGTGGCCATTATCACATAGTGACTATTTATATAGTCTTCATCTTTTAGGTCCTGGGTGCAGATAAATGCCTTCACCTTATCATCCGGTTCGATGTTGATGAGATTCTGAATGGCGCGGCCTTTTGAGGTGCGACTTCCTTCCGGGATCTCGAACACGCGCATCCAGAAACACTTTCCTTTCTGGGTGAAGAACAACATATACTGGTGATTGGTTCCAACGAACAAATGCTCCAGGAAGTCTTCATTTCTAGTTGCTGAAGCTTTCTGTCCAACCCCTCCCCTGTTCTGTTTCTTGTATTCGCTAAGGGAGGTACGTTTGATGTAACCCGCATGTGAAATGGTTATGACCACTTTTTCATCGGCGATCAGGTCCGTGATACTAACATCGCCTCCTGAATACTCAATGATAGAGCGACGTTCATCCCCGTACTTTGCTTTGATCTCTGCAAGTTCTTCTTTTATGATATCCATACGGCGCTCTTTCTTAGCCAGGATATCCTTGTAGTCCTCGATAGTCTTCATCAGCTCTTCATATTCGCTGCGAAGTTTGTCCTGCTCAAGTCCTGTTAACTGGCGTAAGCGCATTTCAACGATCGCTTTCGCCTGTATCTCGGTAAGTTCGAAGGTTTCCATCAATTTCTCACGTGCTTCCTCGGCATTTGCAGAGGCACGGATGAGTGCGATCACCTCGTCTATATTGTCTGAAGCAATGATAAGTCCTTCCAGGATGTGGGCACGTTCTTCAGCTTTACGCAGTAGGTACTGAGTACGGCGTGTTACCACTTCGTGGCGATGTTCCACGAAATAGTGGATCATCTCTTTTAAATTCAGTAGAAGTGGGCGTCCGTTTACGAGCGCAATATTGTTCACACTGAAACTCGATTGAAGTTCCGTGTATTTGTAAAGCATATTTAGGACGATATTCGGGATGGCATCACGTTTCAGAATATAAACGATACGCATTCCATTTCTGTCGGATTCATCCCTGATATTCGAGATTCCTTCGATCTTCTTATCATTGACCAGGTCGGCCGTTTTCTTGATCATATTCGCCTTATTAACCTGGTAAGGGATTTCGGTTACTATGATACATTCGCGGCCCTCAACCTCCTCGAAACCGGCCTTTCCTCGCATCACGACACGCCCTCGCCCGGTATGAAAAGCATCTTTCACTCCTTCGTAGCCATAAATAACTCCACCGGTAGGGAAATCGGGAGCCTTTATATGCTGCATTAATCCGTCTATATCAATGTCGTTATCGTCTATATAGGCGATTGTCCCATCTATCACTTCGGAAATATTATGTGGAGGCATATTGGTTGCCATACCCACGGCAATTCCCGAGGCTCCGTTTATAAGTAGTCCCGGAACACGGGTAGGGAGAACCGTTGGTTCCTGAAGCGTATCGTCGAAATTCAACTGGTGGTCCACCGTCTCCTTATCGATGTCTGAAAGCATATCTTCAGATATCTTCTGCATACGTGCTTCCGTATAACGCATCGCCGCCGGGCTATCACCATCGATCGAACCAAAGTTACCTTGTCCATCCACCAACATATATCGTAAACTCCATTCCTGGGCCATACGCACCATGGCATCGTAAACAGAGGTGTCACCGTGTGGGTGATATTTACCCAGAACCTCCCCTACTATCCTTGCAGATTTTTTATACGCACTGTTTGACCTTACACCTAATTCATGCATGCCATAGAGTACTCTTCTGTGTACAGGTTTCATCCCGTCACGCACATCTGGCAGCGCTCGTGACACAATGACGGACATAGAATAATCTATGTACGCCGATTTCATTTCATCTTCAATATTAATAGGGATCAGTTTTTCACCTTCAGCCATAAAAAATATCCTTTAAAATTTGTGTTAATTCTAAAAAGGCAAGATACACCTTTTTGCAGGTTTTAAAGGGGGTTTCAGCCGCAATAATTAACGATTTTATTAACAAATAATTAGTAGTAAATCGTTAATAAGTATCGACCTTTATACTTTGAATTTACATTGTTTTTTTGTCCTTTTACTCAGGTTGCTGTAAAGTGGGTATGGTTTTTGCCTTTTTTTAGGTAATTTTAGAGTTTTTAGAAGGAATAAGGATTTAAATTTATGGATGATAATTTTTCCCCAAGAGTAAAAGATGTGATTGCGTACAGCAAGGAAGAGGCCCTGAGATTGGGCCACGACTTTATTGGTACAGAGCACCTGATGCTCGGTTTATTACGGGATGGAAATGGTAAAGCAGTGACGATCCTTAATGCCCTGGATGTTGATCTAAACCACTTACGACGTAAGGTAGAGATTTTAAGTCCTGCCAACCCAAGCCCCGGAACCAGTACGAACGATAAAAAGAACTTACACCTCACAAGACAGGCAGAACGCGCTCTGAAAACGACCTTCCTGGAAGCTAAATTGTTTCAGAGTTCGTCTATCAATACCGCTCATTTGTTATTGTGTATACTTCGGAATGAGAACGATCCCACAACGAAGTTGCTGAACAAACTCAAGGTTGACTACGATGGTGTTAAAGACCAATTCAAGCTTATGATCACAAACGATGAAGATTATATAGACAGCCCTACTTCCGAGTCTTTCCCAAATGACGATGACACCTCGGGTGAAGAAGATACTTCCAAAGAGAATCTTTTCTCAGGGACGGCCGGAAAAGGAAATAAAAAATCGAAAACCCCGGTTCTCGATAACTTCGGTAGAGATCTAACCCGTCTTGCTGAAGATGGAAAACTGGATCCAGTTGTAGGTCGTGAAAGCGAAATTCAGCGGGTATCCCAAATCTTGAGTAGAAGAAAGAAAAACAATCCGTTGCTTATCGGTGAACCCGGTGTGGGTAAATCGGCTATTGCAGAAGGTTTAGCTCTTCGAATAATCCAACGAAAAGTTTCGAGGATCCTTTATGATAAGCGAGTGGTTACTCTCGATTTGGCAAGTCTTGTAGCCGGTACGAAGTATCGTGGGCAATTCGAAGAACGGATGAAAGCGGTAATGAATGAACTCGAGAAGAACGATGACATCATTCTGTTCATAGATGAAATTCATACTATAGTCGGTGCCGGAGGTGCTACAGGATCACTGGACGCATCCAATATGTTCAAACCTGCGCTAGCTAGAGGTGAGATCCAATGTGTAGGGGCTACTACCCTGGATGAATACCGACAGTATATCGAAAAAGACGGTGCCCTGGAGCGAAGATTCCAAAAGGTTTTGGTAGAGCCTACCACGGTTGAGGAAACCATCGAGATACTACAGAATATAAAAGATAAATACGAAAGCCACCACAACGTTCAGTATACGGATGATGCGCTGGAAGCTTGCGTGAAACTCACAAATAGATATATGACCGAACGATTCCTTCCGGACAAGGCTATCGACGCCCTGGATGAAGCAGGTTCCCGTGTTCATATTACAAATATCAATGTGCCTGAAAAGATCCTTGAGATCGAACAGAAGCTGGAAGAAGTGCGAGAATTGAAAAATTCTGTAGTGAAGAAGCAGAAGTATGAAGAAGCAGCTAAACTAAGGGACGACGAAAAGAATCTCGAAAAGGAACTCGCCACCGAACAGGAAGCCTGGGAGAAGGAATCGAAACTTCACAGGGAGACTGTTGATGAAGAAAATGTGGCTGAGGTGGTTTCTATGATGACCGGTGTTCCTGTGAACAGGATCGCACAAACGGAAAGCAATAAATTAGCCGAACTTCCCGATAGAATTAAAGGAAAGGTAATCGGCCAGGATGAAGCGGTTTCCAAAGTAGTGAAGGCAATTCAACGTAATCGCGCAGGACTAAAAGATCCTAACAAGCCTATCGGTTCCTTTATCTTCCTGGGTCAGACCGGGGTAGGTAAAACCCAATTGGCCAAAGTTCTTGCCCGAGAGCTATTCGACAGTGAGAATGCACTGGTTCGAGTGGATATGAGTGAGTACATGGAGAAATTCGCGGTTTCCCGATTGATCGGTGCACCTCCCGGATACGTAGGTTACGAAGAAGGTGGTCAGCTCACTGAGAAGATCCGAAGAAAGCCTTACGCTGTTGTTTTACTCGATGAGATCGAAAAAGCACACCCTGATGTTTTCAATATGTTACTTCAGGTATTAGATGACGGTTATCTAACGGATAGTTTGGGTAGAAAGATCGATTTCAGGAATACGATCATTATCATGACTTCAAACATCGGTGCACGTAAATTGAAGGACTTTGGACAAGGAGTAGGATTTGGTACCGCGGCTAAGGAAAGCCAGGCAGATGCACACGCCAAGAGTGTGATCGAGAACGCACTGAAGAAAACCTTTGCACCTGAATTCCTGAACCGTGTTGACGATGTGATGGTATTCAACCCATTGGAACGAGAGCATATCCATGCGATTATAGATATCGAATTAGAGAAGCTTTACGAGCGAATTTCAGATATTGGGTACAAACTCAACCTTTCAGATAAAGCTAAGGACTACATAGCCGATAAAGGCTTTGACAAGGATTATGGTGCTCGTCCGCTGAAGCGCGCCATTCAGAAATACATCGAAGATGCCCTGGCAGAAGAGATCATTAACTCCAATTTGCGAGAAGGTGATTCGATTTCCATGGACCTGGACGAGAAAAAGAACGAGCTTAAGATCAAGATCAAGAAACAAAAGAAGACCACGGAGTCTTAATGTTGAATTGATCTTATGAGTAAGTCCAAAAAATTCATTCTGGGAATATTTACATTTCTCCCGCTTGTGTTATTTGGACTTTATATTTTTAATTTCTTCGCGTTTTTCAATGGATTTAATTCTGTTATTCAAACTCAGGATCCTATTGTAGATCCTGGATTACTGGCAGGGAACTTCCAGGTCCTTTTCTTGTTTGGAATATTAATGGCAATTTCCGGATTGGGTATTACCATTTATTACGCTGTACACGCGAACAAGCGAAAAGATTTCGACAGCAATAAAAAGCTCATATGGACTTTGATAATACTCTTTACAAGCGGAATTGGCAGTATCGCGTATTATTTTGTGGAAATCCTTCCAATGCCAGGAAGCAGCAATGAAATATCAAAGGAGGATCATCGATGAACAAGGAAGAGATCAAAAAGCGTATCCGGGAAGAGATTATTGATACGGTAGCTCTGGTTAATAAATACAGGGACCTTACAAAACCAATCGCCCCGGAGAATGCAATTGGCCGTGTTTCCCGTATGGATGCCATCAATAACAAATCGGTTAATGAAGCGGCCCTTCGGAAAGCGGAAACCAAATTGACTAACCTTGAAGTTGCTCTAACTAAGGTAGATGACCCAGATTTTGGCATTTGTATTCGTTGTAAAAACCAAATCCCTTTGGGCAGAATTATGTTACTTCCTCATACTGTGACTTGCGTAAATTGCGCAAAATGATTAATTTCATTCATTTACAAAATGTTACCTTCTGAAAAGCATAGGATTACCTTCGATTTTGGCGTCGCAGAACTTCACCAGAATTACATGCTTATGGTTATGAACGAAGGTATCACTGTAGATTCTGCCATCAATACTCGATTAACAGATATGGCGGCAGAACATTTTGGAGATAAACCTTTCGGATATATAACACATAGAAAGAATTCCTATTCCGTTGATCCCAATGTGTACCACGAAACTTCAAAAATCAAAAATCTGGTAGGATTCGCAATCGTTAGCGATAAAGAGATCCATCTTACTACTTCCCAGGTAGAAAGCATGTTTCTCAACAAGCCGATGAAAGTCTTTAAAGAGGTGGACGCAGCTGTAGAGTGGGTATATTCTCTTCTAAGTTCTAATTGAACAAAACGTCCGGATCTACACTTATATTCTGAATAAATCCAATGGCCGTGTGGATATCATCAGCCAGCAGACGATCTTCATCTACAAATGAGACGGATTCCCTGAACGTACTCACAAAACTCTCCAGAAAGGGTGAGGTCTTCTTAGGCCTTCTGAACTCCAGTGCCTGAGAAGCATTGAATAATTCAATGGCAAGAACCGTCTCCAGGTTTTCGAGTATGCGATAACACTTTGTGGCGGCATTAGCTCCCATACTTACATGATCTTCCTGTCCGTTGGAAGAAACTATCGAATCCACCGAAGCCGGGGTTGCCAGTTGCTTATTCTGACTCACAATACTGGCAGCCGTGTATTGCGGAATCATAAATCCGCTGTTCAAACCAGGGTTGTTCACCAGGAAATCCGGCAAACCTCGCAGGCCTGAAACTAACTGGAAGGTTCTCCTTTCAGAAATGTTGGCGAGCTCAGCAAGAGCGATGGACATGAAATCCAGGGCAAGGGCTAAGGGTTGTCCGTGGAAATTACCTCCGGAAATGATCTTATCGTCCTGGACAAAAATATTCGGGTTGTCTGTTACCGAATTGATTTCTGTCTTAAAGGTTCTATGAGCAAAGACTATTGTGTCCTTAGTCGCACCGTGAACCTGCGGAATGCAACGAAATGAATACGGGTCCTGTACGTTTTCCTTCTCACTTTTTGCTAGTTCGCTATCTTCCAATAGCGAGACGATCCTTTCGGCTGTCTTCACTTGTCCCCTGTGCGGACGGGCCAGGTGAACCAATGGATCAAAGGGACTTAAATTACAATCGAAGGCGTCCATTGAGAGAGCAGCGATCACATCGGCCAGGTAGGACAATTTGTGAGCCCTGAGTAAAATATAGGTCCCGTAGGCACTCATAAACTGGGTACCGTTCAGAAGAGCGAGCCCTTCTTTGGCCTGCAGTGTTATTGGCTCCCACTTGTGTTTCTGGAGGATTTCTTTTGCCTCAAGGATCTTACCGTCCACATGCATCGCACCCTTTCCAAGTAATGGAAGTGCCAGGTGTGCTAATGGTGCCAGATCACCCGATGCTCCTAAACTTCCCTGGGTGTATACAACCGGTAAATAATCATGATTAAAGAATTCGATGAGTCGTTGGACCGTTTGCAACTGCACCCCGCTGTGGCCATAGCTGAGCGATTGTATCTTGAGCAGCAACATCAAACGTATTACATGCTTTGGAACATGTTCACCTGTACCGCAGGCGTGAGATGTGACCAGGTTTTCCTGGAGCTTTGACAAGTTTTCGGAAGAGATCTTTACGTTGCAAAGTGCTCCGAAACCTGTATTTATTCCATACAAAGGGCTGTCGTCTTTCGCTATTCGGGAGTGGAGATAATCGTATGATTTATTAATATTTAGGACAGCTTCTTCTGAAAGTTCCAGTTTTTGTCCTTCCTGAACAATTTCCTTTAGAATAGGTAGGTCAAGAATGTCACTACTTACGTAATGTGTCTTTTGCATCGATTGGGTTGTTTACCGCTAAAATACAAATTCCGAAGAGGATTTTATAGATTTCTCATAACTCAAATTAAACACGTATTTTAGCTCAACTTAAAAAATGAGATATGAAACAATTGATTATGCTTCTATGTGCTGTGTTACTCGTATCCTGCCAGGAAGAAACACCCAAAGACCATGTTGTATTGACGGGTAAAATTACCAATCCGAATAGTGATGAAATCCGAGTTTATAATAAGACGTATTCCAAGACAATTAAAGTGAACGAAGACGGAACCTTCAGTGATACGTTAAAAGTTGAAAAAGGTAAATATTCTTTCTACGATGGGAATGAGGGTACTACATTATTTCTTGAGAATGGTTACGATCTCAATATGACGCTGGACACTGAAATGTTCGATGAAACCATTGTTTATACCGGTTCAGGAGCCGAGAATAACAACTTTCTCGCTAAGGAGAGCCTTTTCATGGAGCAAACCTTAGATGGAGATTATGATATTCTTACTTCTGCCGAACTGGGAGTAGCACTACGCGATGCCAAAGACAAGATAACCGAATTCATAAACAAAGCGGAAGGGATAGATACTATGATCACAAATAGTAGTCATGACCGATTGGACGCTACTATTCAGTCCTATCAAAGATACTACGGCGGTATCGCAAAGCTAAGGGAAGAATTCCCAAAAGGCTCCCCTTCACCTTCCTTTGAGGGCTATGAAAATTTCAATGGTGGTGCTACTTCACTTGGCGACCTGAAAGGAAAATATGTCTACGTTGATGTCTGGGCTACCTGGTGCGGACCTTGTAAAGTGGAGATTCCTCACCTAAAGGAATTGGAAGCTGAATATCACGACAAGAACATTGCATTTGTGAGTATGTCCATAGACGATGATAAGCGGCATAAAGGATCATGGGAAAACGCACATAAGGCCTGGAAGAAGTTCGTAGAGGAGAAAGAGTTAACAGGAATCCAGATCTATGCGCCTGAGGGATGGGAATCGGATTTTATAAAAGCGTATAAAATCAATGGAATTCCCAGGTTCATCCTTATCGATCCGGATGGTAAAGTTGTAGATCCCAACGCACCAAGACCCTCGAATCCTAGACTAAAGGAGATGCTCGAATCACTTATTTAAATCAATGATTAATTAAAGATTTCAAGAGGGGTTCGCCCCTCTTTTTTTATGCCTCCTCTTCTTCAACTTGTGGTGGACTCTCCTGCTGAAATAAAGAAAGGAAGGCTTTGCCGATGTTATCTGCGAGATCGCCCGCCATCACAGCTTCAAAACTATTCGCCTGTGAAACTATATTCCCGGCCATTCCATGAAGATAGGTTGCAAATACCGTGGCTAATAAGGGGTCGTATCCCTGGGCGAGTAATGCTGCGATCATACCCGTGAGCACATCACCTGATCCGCCTGTTGCCATTCCCGGATTACCAGTGGTATTGATATAGAGTTTGTTTTCAAATACTGTTATAGAATTCGCGCCTTTGATCAATACGATACATTCATGATCCGATGCAAATTTCCTGGTTCGCTCCAGTTTATCGTAATCATCCGTCCACTCTCCTACTAATCGTTTCAGTTCACCGGGGTGAGGCGTGAGTACGGAATGCTTCGGAATTAGTTCCTTCAAGGATTCATCCAACGCTATACAGTTGATAGCATCCGCATCTATTACCAGGTGTGATTTTGTTTCTGAAAAGTACTTTTTCAAAGCAGCGATCGTTCGCTCATCGGTCCCTATTCCCATTCCAATTGCAACGGCTTCCACTTCCGGCACGTCGTCTATTTCAGAAATAAGATGATCGAAAGCATCCGTAACCGTCATCGCTTCGGGTAATGCTGTTTGAACGATTTCATAGCCGCATTTCGGAATAAAAGAAGTAACCAGGCCCGCCCCAGTGCGATAGGCAGCTCTTCCCGCAAGAACGACCGCTCCAATTTTTCCATAACTACCTCCCACTACCAGTACATGTCCGTAATTTCCTTTGTGTGAATATTTATGTCGCTGCTTATAAAGCTGACGTGCATCGTTTTGAAATATCAGCTGTGCCAATGGTTCCGTAGCGAATAGAAATTCTGGGTCTAAACCGATATCGATCACTTCGTGATAGGGAACAAATTCACCAGAGTCAGGAAGAAAAAAGGCCATTTTTGGCGCCTGGAATGTCAGGGTATGATTTGCCATGACCACGGCTTCTTTGTCCGCTACAGGCATATTCGCGTGAAGTCCGCTGGGAATATCAATGGCGAGTTTAAATGCTTTTTGTTGGTTCAAATACTGGATAAGCGACTTCACCCAGCCTTCAGGAGCTCGATTCAGTCCGATTCCGAAGATAGCATCTATGATAACATCATCGGGGTGAATCTCTGGGAAATCCGCTTCTGAAGTCATCAAATCAGGCCAGTTTTTAGTAACCTCTTTTACACGGTCGTAGTTGATAAGAAAACACTTGGAACGTTTATCGGTGAAATTTGCTACATAGATATTCACCTTATACCCGTGTTCGATAAGCAATCTTCCTACTACTAAACCATCTCCTCCATTATTTCCTATTCCGCAGAAGATATGGACCGGAACCTGCGCTCCCTGCATTCGCTGGTGCAACCAATTAAAGATCTGCGTACCGGCACGCTCCATAAGATCCAGCGGTGTAATGTCGTGTTTTTCGGTAGTGACCTTATCGGCTTCATGAAGTTGTTCAGCAGAGAATATTTTCATAAGAGGAAATCTTTCCCGCAAGTTACCATCCTTGTTGAAAACAATCAAGCAATTCCTTCGTTCACTACTATAGTTTATAATACATTTGCCAAAAAATTATTTCATCCGATGAAAAATACAGCGCTAAGCCACGTACATGAGGCCCTCGGGGCGAAAATGGTTCCTTTTGCAGGGTATAATATGCCCGTTTCTTATGAAGGTGTGAATGCAGAGCACGAGACGGTTCGAAAAACTGTTGGTGTATTCGATGTTTCACATATGGGGGAATTCCTCATCACAGGACCTCACGCACTAGATTTGATTCAGAAAGTTTGCAGTAACGACGCATCTAAACTGGTAGATGGGCAAGCCCAGTATAGTTGCATTCCCAACGATACCGGAGGCATTATAGACGACCTTATCATCTATCGGCTGAATGAAGAGAAATGGTTGTTGGTAGTTAATGCTTCCAATATCGATAAGGACTGGAACTGGATTAGTGGTAAGAACAACATGGGTGCTGAAATGAGGAACCTTTCGGAAGATTTTTCACTGCTCGCCATCCAGGGTCCCAAAGCGGTTGAGGCTATGCAGAGTCTTACTTCAGTAGATCTAAGCGAGATCAAGTTCTACACATTTGAGGTGGCCGATTTTGCCGGGATCGAACATGTGATCATTAGCGCCACAGGCTACACGGGTAGTGGAGGATTTGAGATCTATTGCAAGAACAGTGAAGTGGAACAGATCTGGAACAAGGTATTTGAAGCCGGTGCCGACTTCGGAATAAAACCGGTAGGACTTGCAGCCCGCGATACACTCCGACTGGAAATGGGGTATTGCCTGTACGGAAATGATATTGATGATACTACCTCTCCCCTGGAAGCCGGACTCGGATGGATCACCAAATTCACTAAGGAATTCACAAATTCAGAAGCACTTCAGAAGCAAAAAGAAGAAGGCGTAAAAAGAAAACTGGTTGGATTCGAACTTACGGAGCGTGGAATTCCTAGGCAGGGATACGACATTGTTGATGCTGAAGGAAATGCAGTTGGAAATGTGACCAGCGGTACAATGTCACCATCGTTGGGCAAAGGTATTGGCCTGGGTTACGTCCCTAAGGAACTGAGCCGGTCTGGTACTGAAATTGGGATCCAGATAAGAAAGAAGGTGGTAGCTGCCACCGTAGTTAAACTTCCATTTTATAAGGGTTGATCCATAACAGAATACTCATATTAGGCGCCAGTGGCTTTATAGGGAACGCTCTCTACAGGGAACTGGATTCCTACTTCGATGTTTACGGAACCTATTGTTCCCAGGACGGTCTGTACAAGAACAACCAGGTATTTGAGCGATTTGATGCGGAATCGGATAGGATTCTTCCCCTACTCGAAAAGCTACAGCCGCGATATATTATTTCTGCATTTTCTTCTGAATTGGAACCAAGTATCGCAGTTCATCGCGACCTGATCCGCTACTGTGAATTGTTGCCTGAAACGAGGATCTTATATTTATCTTCTTCTGAAGTTTTCAGTGCGCAAATGCGTTTCCCTTCCTATGAATTCGACAAACCGCTTTCAGAAACGCTTCATGGTAAGGAAAAATTGGCCATAGAAAAACTGTTACTGGAATCATTACCTTATCAGTCGGCAATATTGCGATTACCCATGGTGCTGGGAATTAATTCGCCCATCATCACTCAGCTTAGACAGGCGATAAAGCACCAGGCGGCCTTCGAAGTCTACCCAAACCGAATTGTAAGTTCAACGACCAGCGAGAAGATCGCTCAACAGGTGCATTACATCATCAACCAGGACCTTATCAATATTTACCATCTGGCAAGTTCGGACATGGTTCACCATGAGGAACTCTTCAGAGAGATCGCTTCCAAATTGGGGGATTCAATGCCAATTTTTAAGAGTGTGTTCAGTTCGAACGAAGATGAATACCAGGCCATACTTCCAAAGGAAAATAAATTGCCCGAAGGCTATGATATAACCATTGGAGATATCGTAGAAAGCAGTACCTTACATGATGAAATCATATCATTAAAAGACTTGCCATGAAAGCACTTTTAGAAACAGAGATTCAGAAACGTTTAGAACAATTTGAGGGATGGGAATACTCAGATAATGCTATCCACACGGCTTTCGAATTTGAAAATTTTAAAGAAGCCTTTACGTCCATGACTCGTATCGCCTTTGAAGCCGAGGACCTTGATCATCATCCGGATTGGAGCAATGTCTATAACAAACTACATATTTCATTGTCCACTCATGACGCCGGTGGTGTTACTGAAAAGGACTTTGAACTGGCATCCAGGATAGACGGCTTACTTAGCTAAAAAGTTGTATTTTTTATCGTTTCAAAGTTGCCGATGATCAAGAAAATCTGCCTCATATTCCTGTTGTTTTGTTTCCTGTCTTCGATTGGACAATCCAATCGGCTTTTATGTGAGCAATTGGAATCACTTAATTTATTAATTAATAACTACCATTATAGTCCTAAAGCTCTAAACGATACGTTAAGCGGTGGGGTATATAAACTTTTTATCAAACGCCTGGACGAAGAGAAGGTGTTATTTACAGATAAGGATCTTGCTGTCTTTAGGAAGGACTCCCTCCTACTGGATGATTACATTCGCAACAACAATTGTGAATTCATAGACAAATACATTAAAACACTTCGGAATCGCCTGGGAGAGACCAAACAGTTGATAGATTCCTACAGGAATGCCGAATTCAATTATAAGGGGAAGGATACGCTTAAGTACTATCGTAGCAAGGAATCGGGTTATTTTGATGACGAAGCTGCCAGGGATCGATACTGGTCCAAGCGTATTCGCTTTGAGATCTTATCAAAACTAAGCGAAGACGGCGATGATCTTTCCGAGCTGGAAGCAAACTTTGAGCAGCTTGAAAAAGAGGCCCGACCAATTATTTTTGAAAAGTTACAATGTCAGCTGGATGAAATTCACAATACGGAAAGAGGTCTGGAACGCTTTGTCACCGAAACTTTCCTGAACGCTTTTACAAACTATCACGATCCAAATTCGACCTTTTTCAATAACGCGGACAAGTCGATGTTTGAAGACTCGGTTTCGACCACAACCATGTCTTTCGGACTTTACACAGATAAAAATGAAGATGGCGAGATCGTTATCGCCTACATCACGCCTGGAGGTGCCGCCCAGTTTGAAGGCAGCCTGGAAGAGGGAGACGTGATCCGTTCCTTAACATCCGGTACGGCTCTAGTGGATACAAATTGTATTTCTAATGAGGAGATCGTTGCATTTCTCTCGGACACCAATCACCACAAAGTAGCCTTCAGGGTGAAGAAGAAGGACGGTAGTATCAAGTCGGTTACGCTTTCTAAAAAAGCCGATAAGCCTGTTGAAAATCTCACTCGTGGTTATGTGATGAGCAAGGAGTTTTCGGTGGGATATATCAGCTTATCCAGTTTTTACACAAATTTTGAATCGCCTCATGGTATGGGCGTTGCCAACGATGTGGCAAAGGAGATCTACAAGCTGAAAAAAGAAAAGATAGAAGGTCTTATTATCGATCTTCGATTCAATGGCGGCGGCAGTATGAAGGAAGCAACAGATCTATGTGGTATGTTTATCGATCGCGGTCCTGTTTCCATTTTGAAATACCGAAACGGAGAGACCTTTACAGTACGTGATGCGAATCGTGGCACCGTATTCAACAAACCGGTTGTGATTATTGTGAACAGCTATAGCGCTTCGGCTTCAGAGTTCTTTTCAAGTTTGATGCAGGATTACAACCGAGCCATAATTGTTGGAACACCAACCTATGGAAAATCAAGTATGCAAACCATAGTAGCGCTAGATGAAATCAGAACGGAACTCGGATTCTGTAAATTGACAACAGATTTATTTTACAGGGTAACCGGAAAGAGCAATCAATCCAAGGGTGTGATTCCCGACATAGAATTCCCAAGCATGTACAATGGGCTTGAAATCAATGAAGAATATTTGGATTTTGCATTGCCAAACGACAGCATCGCCATCTCTGTAAAACACAAGCCGGGTAAAAAGATAGCTATTAAAGAATTGAGAGAAAAGAGTGAATTCCGAATGAAACAGGATGAGGGATTCAGAAAGATCAAGACCCTTAACGAAAAGTTACTAAAAGGGTATATTAAAAGGGATACTTCTTATTCCCTTACGCTTAAGAATGTATTTTACGATATCAACGGCTATAATGATTTGTGGAAGGATTTCATGGATTATTTCGATGATCGAAAAGGTATATTAACCGTTAAGAATACAATGTCTACCGAAGAAATACTCAAGAATGACGAAGACCGTCAACAATTAAATACTTTTTCGATGGATGATATAGGAAATGATATTTTTATTGAAGAAGCCTATCATATCATTTCAGACATTCGAAAAATGAACTAGTTTATGAAATCACGATTTCGATTACTACTATTCTTACTTTTATTCACGTCTTTAACTGCCAACGCTCAGAAATTCAGTAATCCTTTGAAATACCTGGAGTTTGTATCGGATGAACAGGAGATCATTACACGAAATACCTGGAAATACACTAAGGCGATTGCCCATAGTAGAAGTGATCGAGCCGTAGACAACAAGCGAAATACCCTGATCAAGTCGATTGAAAGAGCACAAATGAAGATAGAGAAGGCCGAGGCCTACGAAGGAGATGAATTCAAGCAAAATGTGTTGAAAAACCTCGAGTTGAACAAGAACCTTTTACAGCAGGATTATGCCAAGATCATCGATATGAAAGAAGTGGCGGAACAATCCTACGACCTCATGGAAGCTTATATGCTTGCTCGGGAACTGGCGGATGAAAAGATGACCAAAGCACAACAGGAATACGAGATGCACTACTACGCCTATGCCAGGAAACACGACATCAATATCATTGAAAGTGAATCCGATCTCAGTAAGAAAATGCAGATCTCAAGCGATGTTTTTGATCATTACAATGAGCTATATCTCATCTTCTTCAAAGTGAATATGAACGAGGTGTATCTGTACGATGCGATTGAGAAAAATGATATTGGCGCCATCGAGCAGAGCTCCAGTGCCCTTTTGGATAGTGCTACCGAAGGTTTAGCCATTCTTGATACGGTATCAGTGTATAACAAAGACCAAATGCTGGTAAATTCGACGAAGAAGGCGTTTGAATTCTACGTGGACGAGGCTGAGAAGCAGGTGCCAAAGTTGATTGACTTTCTTATTCTGAACGAAGAATTTGAGACCATAAGAAACCAGTTAGAGAATACTCCAAAGAAGAAACAAACAAAGGCACAGATCGATGCGTACAACGAAAAAGTTCCTCTGATAAACAAAGCCGTGGACGAATACAACAGGACAAATACCCAGTTAAATAAGAAAAGACAGGAGGTTGTTGGAGGATTGAAATCTGCCTACGAACGGTTTTTGTCCAAACACATTCCAAAGGACTAGGAGATTTTATAAATTTGTCGCTATCATTAAAAACCGAAAAATTTATGGGAAGAGCGTTTGAATTCAGGAAAGCACGTAAGATGAAGCGCTGGGCAGCTATGTCCAAAGCTTTTACTCGCATAGGCAAAGACATTGTAATCGCCGTTAAAGATGGCGGGGCTGATCCTGATTCTAACGCCCGACTACGCGCCGTTATTCAAAATGCGAAGGCAGTTAACATGCCTAAGGACAACATTGAAAGGGCAATAAAAAGAGCATCCGATAAGAGTCAGGGTGATTTTAAAGAAGTGGTTTTTGAAGGTTACGCTCCTCATGGAATTGCTATTCTAATTGAAACCGCAACCGACAACAATACAAGAACAGTGGCTAATGTTCGTTCCTACTTCAACAAATGCGACGGAAGCCTGGGTACTTCGGGCTCAGTGGTTTTTATGTTCGATCATGTTTGTAATTTCAGAATAGATGCGAAAGGAATCGATATGGAGGAACTTGAACTGGAACTCATCGACTTTGGAGTTGAAGAGATCTTCGAGGATGAAGACGGCGTATTGATCTATGCACCTTTCGAAAGTTACGGGGCGATACAGTCTTACCTCGAAGAGCGTTCTATAGAGATCTTATCTTCCGGTTTCGAGCGAATTCCGCAGGTTACCAAAAAACTATCCTTAGAAGAAGCAGCAGATGTTGAAAAACTGCTAGAAAAGATCGAAGAGGATGATGATGTACAGAATGTATATCACACCATGGATGAGAGTTCTTCCGAAGAAAACTAGATTCTAGATATTAGATATTAGAATAATGTAGTTAATGACTTTCATCTAGGCTCTTGATTCTTGGTTCTTAGTTCTTGGTTGCAGAGAAAGTTCGATCATGTATATTCCGGAACCTTTCCTACTACTCCAGCATAGAATTTATGAAGCTTCACTAAATCTGCCTCGATATCACCGGTTGGGTAAAATGGTTCACCTATGCTCACCACTTTTTTACTATAGTCGAATGATACGGTTATAATTGGCACTTTGGCTGCCATAGCTATATAATAGAACCCGGTTTTCCAGCGCTCCACTTTCTTTCGTGTGCCTTCCGGTGCGAGTGCTAGCCTGAATTCATCTTTTTTTGAAAAGATAGCCGCGATACTCTCTACCTTATTCTGGCCTTCTGTTCGATCCAGTGGTGCGCCACCCATCCATTTGAAATAGGCGCCAAACGGCCATTTGAACAATTCTTTCTTAGCGATGAAGTTTATTTCGGTTTTGAGAAGTTTCCTCGCGAATGCGCCTACGTAGAAATCATGCCAGCTGGTATGAGGAACCACTATTACCACGGATTTCTTAATCTGCTGATCGAAGGCACCATCGATCTTCCAGCCAAGTAGCTTGTTAAATATAAATCGGGAAAGTATCAATAAGTGTGTTTCATCCTACATCTTCAAATACAGGGATCTCAGTTTCTCACGTGTCGCAATCGACTCCCACTCGTCTCCCAAGGCATTCTCCCATAAAGGAACCAGGCTAAGGGCGATATCTATCATGGTATTCATTTCTTCATCTGAAAGATTTGCACAGAGTCCGGTTGGAATATCAATATTGTGATCTATGACCATCTGTTTGAATAGAACCACATCTTTAGGGTAGAATTCTTCCAACTGATCGAAAACTATACAGTTACCAATACCGTGCTTAGTCCCTAGAACATAAGAAAGTCCGTAACTCATGGCGTGACAAACTCCAACCTGGGAATATGCGATACTCATACCACCGTGCCAGGAGGCCATCATTAGTTTTCCCCTCGATTCTTCTTCGGAAAGATCACCGTTCATGAAAATTTCCTTACAGAGATCGTAGGCTTTTTCCCCGTAACTCTGACTGAAGGCATTCAGGAATGTTCCATTTAGTGATTCTACACAGTGGATAAAACAATCCATACCGGTATAAAACCATTGGTTCTTTGGAACGCCTATTGTTAGATCAGGATCAAGAACAACCTGGTCGAAAGGTGTAAAATCGCTATTGATCCCAAGTTTTTTCACTGGTCCGGTTAGTACGGTAGTTCTAGAAACTTCGGCACCGGTTCCTGAGATCGTTGGAATACCAACGTGGTAAATGGCTTTGCTCGGTACAAGGTCCCAACCCTGGTAATCGGAGGCACTACCCTTGTTGTTAAGCATAATGGCTACGGCTTTCGCCAGGTCGAGAATGGTTCCCCCACCGATTCCGATAATTCCAGAAGGTTTGTAGATAAATTCGTCTTTGATCTGCTTTACGATCTCGTCTACCTGACTTGTTTTCGGTTCTTCATCTGCGGAGATGAAAAATAATTTGTCATTGTATCTAAGATTGATACGATCCACAAGTTCGTGGTTTCCTTTAAAAACATCATCTACGAGGAATATAAAGGGTGATTTATCTTTTCGCTGAGGTGCAAGGATGGAAGATAATTGATCAAAGCTTCCTTGTCCGAAGACCACCTTGGGTACCATTGGAAAGTTTCGGTATTTGTTATTGACTACCTGGGTAGTCTCTTCCTTCAAAAACTTATTTGCCCGTTTCAGATCTTCCGGGGTGTCAATTTCAATTCCTTGGGTAGTGGTTATAGCCATTTTAATGTTTTTTCCATATTCAAGGTATCGTAAGCATTCGATCTTCTCGGCAGCTTCAAGTGATCGCATCGGTAATCGATTGAAATCCATGAGTGCCTGTTTACGGAACGCGTAGATACCCTTGTGTTTATAATACTGTACCGCGGCGTTCTTATCCCTGGGATATGGAATTGGAGATCTCGAAAAGTAAAGTGCAAAGTTATCTTTATCGACGATCACTTTCACACAATTCGGATCACTGATCTCTTTCCAATCGTGAATCTCGGTCATTAAAGATGCCAGATCGATCTTATCAGCATCAGGACCCTGAAACACATTCAGGACCTTCTCCAGTCCTTTCTTACTGGTAAAAGGCTCATCACCCTGGACGTTTACTACAATGTCGACATCCATATTTTCGGCAGCCTCTGCGATCCGATCACTCCCACTATCATGCTCCTTCTTGCTCATAATAGCATTTCCACCGTTCAATTCGATCTCATTGTATATGATCTCGCTATCCGTCACCACATAGACTTCGTCGAAAAGACCAGTTTCTTTAGCGGCTTCATAGGTTCGAACGATAACGGGTTTTCCTCCCAGATCCTGCATCAATTTTCCAGGAAACCTGGAAGCCCCGTATCGAGCGGGTATCATTGCTATTACTTTCAATTGAGAAATCTTTATAATTGGCCCCAAAAATAGAGAATTCTACATTATCGCAGTACATTTCTACCGAATAGATGTAAATAATGTAAAAAGGTTTACACTAAATCTTCAAAAAATTCCTGTTTGAAACCAATAAGGTACAATCGTTCACTCGCTCTGGTCATGGCAGTGTACAACCATCTCAGGTAGTCCTTGTTCACTCCTTCGGGCAGATATGGTTGTTCCACAAACACCGTATGCCATTGTCCTCCCTGGGATTTGTGACAGGTAATTGCGTAAGAGAATTTCACCTGCAGAGCGTTGAAGTATTTGTTGTTTTTTACTGAAAGGAAGCGTTTGTAGTTGGATTTTAAGTCGGCGTAATCTTTTACCACCTCCTGGTATAATCTGTTCGATTCTTCGTAAGTAAGCGAAGGCGATTCCGAAGTAAGTGTGTCCAGAAGGAGTACTGTTTCAAATGGAGGCATCTTCGGATAATCCACCATCTGAACCTGTACTTCAGCAAATCGAAACCCATATAGATCCTTAAATCCGAAGATCTCAAGTACCTGGACGATATCACCATTGGCAATAAAGCCTGCTTTCGTATGTGGCTTCAACCAAAAATAATTGTTCTTCACCACCATCAGGTGGTCTCCTGCCGATAGTTCCTCTTCCTGAAAAAGGATTCTATTCCGTATACTTTGGTTGTACAGGTTTGCTCTTTTGTTCGAACGCACAATGATCACTGTTTCCTGGTTGCCTAATTCGCTGTACGAATCGTTTATGGCATCCATGATTTCCTGGCCATCCTCAGGGCGGATGATCTCCGGGAAATTTGCAATGGATAGTCTGAGTTCATCGAATATTTCCTCCTCTATCATATTCCTGATCCTTGTGGCGTTCACGAGTATACCACTTCCCTCCTGCTGTCGTACCACTTCATCTAGTTCGATCTCAGTAACTTTTTTGTTGTAGTGATTTTCCAGCGTTCGCTTGTCAAGGGCAGGGCTCACATCCAGTTTTACGGGTGGTAACTGTGCTGTGTCCCCAATAAGCAAAAGTTTGCAATTGTGCCCGGAATAGACATATTGCATGAGGTCGTCCAACAGCGATCCGTTTTCAAACAGTTTAGAATCCTGATTGATGTCCGGGATCATCGAAGCTTCGTCTACTATAAAAATGACGTTGCGGTGTTTATTGGGTTGCAGTGTAAAGGAGATCCCTCCGGATTTGTTGCTCTTCGGATAGTAGATCTTTTTATGAATAGTAAAGGCTTCCTTCCCTGAATAATTACTGATCACCTTAGCAGCTCTTCCTGTAGGGGCTAATAGTACCGACGACATCTTCGCCTTCCATAAATTCTTTACAAGCGTTCCTACGATGGTCGTCTTTCCCGTTCCGGCATATCCTTTCAGCAAAAAAACTTCGTTTTTATCATCACTAAGCGCATAGCGTGAGAGTAGCTGCAAAGTGATATCCTGCTTGGGAGTAGCGGTAAACTTGAAATCGTTCTTTAGCAGGCTGTAAAAACCGGAAACATCCATAAGGTAGTTGGCAATCTGAAGCGCTAAAGATAGCTATGATTTTTTCGGATTATACTTTTGTGAACAAAAAAAAATTGTAGATTTGCGATAGACCTGATTAACTATAATAACCTTCATCTGATTAATTATGATTGTATACATTGTAATAGGCATTATTCTCAGTATTGGATTGGTGCTTTTTCTTGAGAAATTCGTGCCTAAGAAATTCAATCCAATAATTTCACTAATTCTGTGGGCTGTTATTATCTATCTGGGATATCTCTTATATAATTCCATCCAGGGGCCTATCGAATTCAACAAGGTGAAGGAGGCCAGATATGCGAAGGTTATCAAAAATTTAAAAGATATTAAGGCCGGTCAATTGGCTTATCAGGAAATCCAGGGAGGTTTCATTGGTGATTTCGACAGTCTTGTACGTTTCCTGGATACCGCACAATTCCCTGTAGTTCAAAGAAGGGATACAAGTTATCCTGATGTGGAGAAGAACAAGGCCTTCGGTCTCGATCCTATTGAAGGAGGTTATTTTGTTGAAGAAGTTATTACCGATACATTGAGATTTACACCTGTTAGAGACTCTATTTACCAGGGGACAGATCGCTACAAGTCAATGATGAATATTCCTGTTGAAGGAGTTAGTGAGAAGTTCCAGTTGAAAGCAGGGAAATTAGATAAGAACGGAACTATTTACTCAGTTTTTGAAGTAAAAGTAGATAAAGACGTAATACTATCAGATCTTGATAAAGACCTACTGGCTCAAGAAAAGCAGGTAGTATCTGTGGATGGTGTAAATGGTCCTAGCATTAAAGTGGGATCCATGGATGAAGTGGACACCAGTGGAAACTGGCCGAAGATTTATGACACAGACGACAAGCAATAGCATACAAAACATTCCAAATAAAAGACTGTCCGTTCAAGTTTCATTGACCGGACTTTCTTTTTTAGTAACTAACAGTATCCGTACTGAGGTGCTGCACTTTTCTGAAAAGACCTACACCAAGGCACGCACGCCTGAAGAACTGTTGTTGGACATAGCATCCTTTGTTCGAAATGATCTGGGCGAGGTGGCAACAGTAGAATCTGTAAAAGTTATTTATTCCAACCCCGAATACGCCCTGGTTCCCTCTACTCTATTTGATGAATCTAAGGCAAGCGACTATCTGAAATTCAATTCCAAGATCTTAGTGAACGACTATATTGCATGGGATGAAGTCCAGAACCGCGGGCTGCATGTGGTGTATGTTCCCTATGTGAATGTGAATAACTTCCTCTACGATACCTTTGGTGGATTCGAATATTTTCATGTGGCGTCCGTTATGCTGAACCTGGTTCCCTCGGCAAATCGATTTTCAGAATCTCCCGAAGTATTCATCTATGTAGACCGTGCGAGCTTCCAGATGGTAATTCAGAAAAACGGAGAACTACAACTGTGCAATGCTTATCCCTACACCACACCTGAAGACTTCATCTATTATGTGCTCTTCTGTTTTGAACAACTGGAACTGAATCCTGATAGCGTAAAAGTTACTTTCCTCGGAATGGTCTCGGAACATGATTCGCTATATGAGATTGCCTACACTTATATTCGAAATATCGATTTCATGGAAACGACAGATGAAGGGCTCTTCATTGAAGATTCATTGCCGCATGAGCGGTTATTACTGAAATCGATTTAAACATGCGGATTGTTTCAGGAGTCTTTAAAGGGAAAAGGATCATCGCCCCGAAAAAATTGCCTGTTCGGCCGACCACCGATTTCGCTAAGGAGGCCCTATTCAATATACTGAACAATCGTTATGACCTTGATGAGGTAACAGTGCTGGACCTCTTTGCCGGTACCGGAAACATCAGCTATGAATTTGCTTCTCGAGGAGCTGAAAGTATTTGTGCTGTGGATGGACATTTCGGATGTGTGAAATTCATTCAGAAAACCGCCGATGAACTTGAGATGCCGATTCGAACGGTGAAATCAGACGTGTTCAAATACCTTTCGAAAGATCCAAATAAGTACAGCATCGTTTTTGCAGACCCACCCTATAACTTCAGTAAAGAACAAATGGAAGAGCTGGTGAGTTTAACCATGGATAACGAATTACTGCATGAAGAGGGTATCCTTATCCTGGAACATACGAAGCACCTGGATCTCTCAACATTGAAAGGATATCAGGAATCGCGGAGATACGGCGGATCTGTATTTAGTTTCTTTTCAGAAAAAAATGAAGAAAAATAAAGCAGGCCTGTAAGCCGGATTCTGTCCCCTCTAGCAACTGCTAAAGGGTCCTTATCATTTATCTGGACCAACTGTTACCAGTTAGCTCTATCTACCTACCCTCTTGCGTTGGGCGGGAACCCTCAAATGCAAGTTTACGTGGTATTTCACCGCATAGAGTTTACCGATTTCACTACAGCATTACCTGTACATACTTTCTGTTGCACTAGTCCGCCCCAGTAGCGCTAGCTACTGGGTGACGGCTGTTAGCCGCTATGCTTCCCTATGGTGTCCGGACTTTCCTCCCTTTTAAAAAGAGCGATAAGGCGGCCTGCGCTGCAAAATTACGTTAATGTTAATAAATAGCACAAAATTGCCATGGCAAATGTTTAAAAAGCGACTATGGCTTTTTATATTTGTTTGATATGGAGCATTTCATTGTATCGGCCCGGAAATACAGACCTGCACAGTTTGAAGATGTTGTTGGTCAACGTGCCATCACAAGTACTCTTGACAATGCTATCTCTAACAATCATTTGGCTCAGGCCCTTTTATTCACAGGTCCCAGAGGCGTTGGTAAAACCACTTGCGCCAGGATACTCGCAAAGAAGATCAACCAGGACGGAGATGAACGTGAAGATGAAGATTTTGCATTCAATATCTTCGAGCTTGACGCTGCGTCCAATAATTCCGTAGATGATATACGCAACCTGATAGACCAGGTTCGCATACCGCCCCAGGTAGGAAAATACAAGGTCTATATAATTGACGAGGTACATATGTTATCCTCTGCGGCATTCAACGCGTTTTTGAAAACGCTTGAAGAACCTCCGAAACACGCCATCTTTATTCTTGCAACTACCGAAAAACACAAGATCATACCAACTATCCTTTCTCGTTGCCAGATCTTCGACTTCAGGAGAATCACCGTAAAGGATATCAAGCAGCACCTTGCCAGGGTTGCGAATGCTGAAGGCATAGAAGCCGAAGATGATGCGCTGCATATAATTGCTCAAAAAGCCGACGGTGCGCTGCGTGATGCATTGTCAATTTTTGATCGGGTAGTTAGTTTTGCTGGAAATAAACTCACTCGGCAAGCAGTAACCGAAAACCTCAATGTGCTGGATTACACCTATTACTTTTCCATCACCGGTCTACTATTGGCAAATGACATTCCCAAATTATTGGTGGCATTTAATGAGATCCTTTCCAAAGGTTTTGATGGTCATCACTTCATCATGGGGCTGGCGTCTCACTTCAGAGACCTGCTTGTATGTAAGAACAGTGAAACTGTGGAATTGCTCGAAGTAGGTGAACAGGTAAAGAACATGTACCTGAAGCAATCGCAGCAAGCCGATACCAAGTTCCTGGTAGAGGCCATTGAGCTTGCTAATAACTGTGATCTGAAATATAAATCAAGTCGAAACCCCAGGTTACTGGTGGAATTGTGTTTATTACAACTTGGTTCCCTCACCAAAAAGGACGAAAAAAAAAAGTCTGACAACAACAGATACGTAATTCCCCCGTCTTTCTTCAAAGGAATTGCTGCTGAACAGAAACCCGTTAGGCCCCAGGCTGAGGACAAAGTTGAAGTTCCAGACACTCACGAAGTAGCCATTTCAGAAGAAAAAGAAACTGTTGAGGAGTTACCAGTAGAAACTGTTTCAGAGAATCCAGCACCACAAATCAAGGAAAAGATAATTGAACGACCTCAGATCCTCGCTGAAAGAAATGCCAAAAAAGTATCGGCTTTGTCGCTCAAAAGCATTCAGAGAAAACAACAACTTAAAAAGGAATTAATAGCCAGGCAGCCGGATGAGGCAAATCTACCTGTTTCAGAATTTACAGAAGCGGAAATGCAGTCGGCCTGGGATGATTATTCAAGTAAGGTAGAAAAGGAAGGAAAATACAACCTCCTCTCCCATCTCACCATGGGAACACCAAAACTGGAAGGATCACTTATCCATCTTGTTTTTCCGAACGACACTATAAAAGTGGAAGTGGAAAGGGCTAAATACGAACTCCTTGGTTTTTTAAGGGAGAAATTGCAAAATTACGAAGTGGATCTTTCCATTGAAGTAAACGAAACGGAAACAAAACGCTACGCGTATACCGCTAGAGAAAAATTCGAAAAACTCAGGGAAAAGAATCCGGCGATCGAAGATCTTCGCAGAGAATTCGACCTTGAATTATAATATCGAGTTATGGAGGAAATGAAAGAATTAAATAAGAAAATGCTCGGACTCAAATTACCTACCGATCCGCGTTGGGTAAATATCGTTGAGAAAAATATTGAAGAAATTCTAACAGATCACGCCTATTGTGAGCAGAAAGCGGCTTCCACAGCCATTTCACTCATTATTGGTTACCCGGGATACAGTGAGTTGGTGAGTGAAATGACATTACTTGCGCAGGAGGAAATGAGCCACTTCAAAATGGTACACGATCTACTCCTCGAACGAGGTTTACACCTGGGACGTGAACGTAAAGATGCCTATGTGAACAAGCTCATGAAGTTCTTCCCTAAGGGAGGTAGCAGAAACGATCAATTGGTCCATAGGCTGTTGTATGCGGCATTGATCGAGGCCAGAAGTTGTGAACGTTTCCGACTATTGAGCGAAGAGCTTGAAGATAAGAAACTAGCGAAGTTCTACCGGAAGTTAATGATCAGCGAAGCGAATCACTACACCATGTTCCTCTCCTTTGCAAGACAATATGGAGAACGAGAAGTTGTTGATAAAAAATGGCAGGACCTACTCACCTACGAAGCGGAATTAATGAAGGACCTTGGTAAAGAAGAAACCGTTCATGGGTAATAAAAATTGTTATGAGGAAAATCCTTAGACGGATTATAAATAGAGTGAAAATCACCTTCCTAGGGGATCCAAAGATGAAGGCCATTACTTATAAAGAGTTTTATTTGCCAACATTTAGGGAAAATCAAGGTTTAAGTGATAACGAGGTTTATCTGCAATCTGCGGTAGAGCAAATAAATCACCTTTCCGAGTATTTTGATTTTTACGAGTCCTCTTCAATTCTGGATTTCGGTTGTGGTCAAGGGAGGTTGGTCAATGGTCTTAAATTGATGAGAACACAATTTGGTTCATATTTTGGTGTGGATACACATTACAAGTCTATAAAATGGTGCAATAAATGGATCACCAAATATGGAACAAAGATCAAGTTTATTCACCTTCCTGCTTTTAATGCCCGTTATAACAGAGGCGTCGAAACATTGCAACAACTTCCTTTTGAGAAAAATTCTTTCGATCTAGTATTCCTCAATTCGGTTTTTTCCCATATGTTGACCGATGATGTATTATTTTATATTGAAGAGTTTCAGGCTGTGTTAAAAGCAAACGGGATTCTGTATGTTACTGCTTTCGTAGAGGAGAAAGTTCCTGATTGTGAAGAGAATCCAAAAAATTATCTTGGTGAATCCGTTGGTAAATTACACCGTGTACGTTTTGAAAAACAATTCTTTTTAAATTTATTCGAGGAGAATGGATTTAAAGTTGAAATATTCGCGCCTCAGCACATTTCTCGCACAAAACAAAGTGTAATCATCGCACGCAAAATTTAACTCATTCCATTATTGACATCAATCCCAAGAGCTACCTTTTCATTGTAAAGACTCTTAATAATACCATCTGCCAGTCCGATCTTGGGAACAAACATATTTTTTGATTTGCTCCATTTCATCGCAGAAAGATAGATACGAGTAGCCGGGATGATCACATCGGCCCTGTCCGGGTTCATTTGTAATTGAAAGATTCGTTCGTGGTAAGTATAGGATTTCAATTCATCGTAGAAACGGGCCAGGTAGAAATAACTTAGGGGTTTCCCCAGTTTTTTCTCACTGTGTTTATAGATGCTGTTAATATTTCCTCCGGAACCGATACAACTTACTTTTTCGTATTTCCTGGTGTTTTTCTTGATCCAGTCTTTTACCTCGTCCCAAACAGATTCGCGAACCATATCGTTCAGAATACGAACGGTTCCTAACTTGAAGGACCGGGAAGTAACCACTTTACCATTTGCAAATACGGTAAATTCCGTGCTACCTCCACCCACATCCACATATAGGAAAACTTTGTCATCCTGGATCAATTCCCTTAAATCTGTAGTAGCGATGATGGATGCTTCGTCCTTACCATCGATGATCTGAATATTGATGCCCGTCTCTTTTTTAATGAGTGCCGCGATCTCTTCCCCATTTTTGGATTCACGCATGGCCGAAGTAGCACAGGCCCTGTACCTGCTCACTTTGTGGGTTTTCATAAGCAAACGATAGGCATTCATTGCATCTACCATGCGCTTATAATTCTTTTCTGAAATACGATCTTTCAGGAATACATCGGCACCTAATCGAATGGGTACTCTCACCAGGGAGGTCTTTTTAAATTGTACCTGGTCTTCTTTTTCAATAACAGTGGAGATTAATAATCGTATTGCATTAGAACCGATGTCTATCGCGGCATATTTCTCTATGTTCAGCAAATCAATTCAATTTTTCTAGATAATATTCATACAACCTAAACTGGGAACGAACAGATGGTTCATTATTCCTCCTGTATTCGTTATCTGAGTCCCGGGCTATGATCCTGGCCTTCACATTGTCGTTCCAGGAGATTTCAAAGGTATCATTTAATTCTTGTTTTATATCCTCATCGTAGATCGGGCATGTGAGTTCCACCCGGTGATCCAGGTTTCGCTGCATCAGATCTGCCGAAGATATGAAATACTTAGGGTCACCGGCATTTTCAAAAATAAATAATCGTGGATGTTCCAGGAACTTATCTACTATGCTGATCACCTCAATATTTTCACTCATTCCCTCAACACCGGGTATCAGACAGCACAGGCCTCGAACAATAAGTTTTACTTTCACACCTGCCCTGCTGGCATCATACAGCTTATCGATCATTTTGAAATCGGACAAACTATTGAGCTTTAATTTTATACCGCTTGGAAGACCAGCCTTATGATTCTTGATCTCTGTCTCAATAAGGTTATTTATTGCATTGCGTGTATAATGTGGTGAGACTATCAGGTGACGGTATTTCTTGATGAGGTAATTCACTTCGAAGAAGTCAAAGACCTTATGGATCTCCTTTCCTATCTTCTGGTTGTGTGTAAAAAGCGTGTAATCCGTATAGATCCTGGCGGTTGTTTCATTAAAGTTTCCGGTACTTATGAAAGAGTAACGGGCTATTTTTCCTTGCTCAAGCCTTTCAATTACACAGGCCTTGCAGTGTACTTTCAAACCTGAAACACCAAAGATCAACTTCACACCTTCACTCTGCATTTGTTCCGCATAGCTGATATTGGCTGCCTCGTCAAATCGCGCTTGCAACTCTATTTGCACGGTTACATCCTTACCGTTCTTGGCCGCATTTATCAATGCGCTGGCAATCTGTGATGTCTGTGCCAGTCTGTAGATCGTGATCTTGATCGACCGTACCTTGGGATCGAGAGCAGCTTCTTTCAGGAATTTCACAACGTAATTAAACGTTTGATAGGGCGCATACAGTAAATAGTCCTTTTCGGCTATTTTTTCAAACAAGCTTCCTTCAAGCGATAAGCCGGGTATTCTCAATGGTTCAATTGCTGAATAAAGAAGATCTGTTCTTCCCAGGCTAGGAAACTTCATATAATCCCTCCTGTTGTGATATCGGCCCCCTGGAATAATGCTATCCGTGCTATCGATACCCATCTTCTCCATGAGGAATTGCAGCGTTTCTTTGTCGATGCTCTTGTCGTATACGAATCGCACGGGATCGCCAGAACTTCTCCGCTCAACACTTTTAGATATCTTTTCCAGGAAGCTTCGACTCAGATCACTGTCGATATCCAACTCCGCATCACGTGTGATCTTGATCATGTGAGCCGTGATACTTTCGAAGTTGAAGATATTGAATATTCGTCCCATACATCGACGAATAAGATTGTCGAGTATGATGATATACTGTTTTTCTCCTTCGGAAGGCAATACGACAAACCTTTCCACCGAGCGCGGTATTTCGATCAACGCATAATTCACCTTATTCTCGAATGTTTCATCCGTCTTGGACATCACCATTTTCACAGCGAGATAGGCCGCACTGTCTTTCAGGCTTGGAAATTCATCCAATTCTCCTATCATGATGGTAACCAGGGCCGGGCTTACTTTCCGAATAAAGAAATCGGCAATGAATTTATCCTGTTCTTCGTTGAGTTCGTTTTCATCAATGATAAAAATATTCTCCCCTTCCAGTTTTTTCTGAATGCTACTGAGAATCTTTAAACTTGTAGCCTGTTGTTCGATCACAGTCTTTGTGATCTCTTCTAAGAGATCTGTGGCTGAGATACCTCCCAGCACATTCCTTCCGCCTTTACCAGCCTCGACAATGCGTTTGATCGTGGCGTATCGGACCTTAAAGAATTCATCGAGGTTGTTCGAAAATATCCCAACAAATCGAAGACGCTCAATTAGTGGAACCGTGGGATCCTCAGCTTCTTGCAATACTCGTGCATTGAACTGCAACCAGCTTAGTTCCCTGTTAATGTATTCGTTCTTACTGGTTTTAGCTGCCGATGACATGCCTACTTATCTTTGAGGTGACGAGGAAATACAAGAGTCTTGGTCTTCCCTGTATTTATTTCAGACCAAGATGTAGTATCGAATTCTATAATCACAAAACCACTGGTAGGCAAATTATCGATATACTCGTTACCCAGCATGTTGACGATAGAAGTAAAAGCATGATTATGCCCAACGATCATAACACGTTTCAGGTCGTTGTCCAAACCTTTGATGATCTCCATCACACTTTGTCCGCTAAAGTCATACAGCTCGTGATCAAGTACAAAATCTTCGTCCTTGACACCGAAGGCTTTTTGAAAATATCGGGCCGTGGTTTGCGCTCGTTTAGCATCGCTGGATATGATCTTTTGCGGGGCTTCGTAACCCGACTTGACTTTATCCGAAACGAGTTCGGCATCGTTATGCCCTCTTTTCTTAAGTGGTCGCTGATGGTCCGGAAGATCGTATTTCCAGGAGGATTTAGCGTGTCGGACCATATAAAGAGTTTTCATTTAATTGTTTTTTAAGGTTGTAAACGGTTGATTATCCAATTGTAATCGTCATCCAGCACATACTGAATACGATCGTGCAGACGGTTGGGTCTGCCTTGCCAGAATTCTATTTTAAGAGGCCGAACGAGGAAGCCACCCCAAAAATCAGGTCTTGGCACTTCTTCATTCTCGTATTTTTTTTCTAATTCCTTTAGTTTATCCTCCAGGATTTCCCGGTTTGCCACAGTTTCACTCTGTGCGGAAACCACAGCTCCAAGCTGACTGCCTTTTGGTCTAGAGCTAAAGTAATTATCAGATTCTACTTCTGATGTCTTTTCAGCAAAACCCTGAATGATGATCTGGCGTTCTAATACTGGCCAGAAAAATGTTAGGGATACTTTGTTGTTTTCAGCTATGGAACGCCCTTTCTCACTATTGTAATTGGTGTAGAAATAAAATCCATGTTCGTCGTATTTCTTCAAAAGAACCATTCTACCTCTCGGAAATCCATCCGTACCTATAGTGGTTAACGACATTGCATTGGCTTCGTCCACCCCGTCCGTATCCATTGCATCATAAAACCAGGTTCGGAACTGTTGCAAAGGATTAGGATCTACAGACGTTTCGGAGAGCTCTCCCTTTTCATAGTTCTTTCTTTGATCGTGTAGATTATCTACCATACTGCTGAATTAGCACGCAAGTTACGAGTTTTTAAAAGCTGTAAAAAACAGAAATAATTAAATCTGGGTTAAAACTTGAAGGATTTTCCGTCTTCGGCCAACTCCACCGTTTCGAAGACTTCCATGGCCTCTTTACGAAATGCCTCTAATTCGCTATACCTACCGGAATAGTGGCCTAAAATGAGGGTGCCAACTTCGGCTCGCTTTGCTATAGATGCCGCTTCCTTGGCCGTACTGTGTTTAGTGGTTTCAGCAAGATGTTGATGCGATTCCAGAAATGTTGCTTCGTGGTACAGGACTGTAGCTCCTTTGATCTGTTCCACGATTTCAGGATAATAGGCTGTGTCGCTGCAGTATGCATAAGATTTAGGAGGTTCAGGATCTAAGGTGACTTGCTTGTTTGGAATAATATCCCCCTTCCTATTCTCAACATCAAAGCCTTGTTTTAGTTTTCTAAAATAGGCCGTATCTATTTTGGCTGCTACCGCCGCTTCAAGGTCTAATTTACGCTCTCCGGGTTTCTCCTGAAACAGGAAGCCATTGGTGTAAACACGATGATCCAGGGGAATTGTGGTAACGCTTATATTTTCATCCTCAAACAGAACCTCGGGTGAATCCGATTCCAGTTCGTGAAAGATAAGATTGTAGTCTGTCCAACTATTACTAAGCTTTAGTTGTAGTATTATAGCCTCTTTGATGCCTTTAGGTCCGTAAATATGCAGATCAGCTTCCCTTCCTAACAAACGGAAAGTGGATACAAGTCCGATGAGACCGTAAAAATGATCCCCATGAAGGTGTGAGATAAAGATGTGCCTGATCCTCGAGAACTTTAGTTTAAATCGCCTCAATTGAACCTGTGTTCCTTCTCCACAGTCGATAAGAAATAGATGTCCCCTCATTTCCAGTACCTGGGCCGTAGGATGTGCATTGGCACGAGGTGTAGCGGAATGGCAACCGAGAATGGTGAGGGTCATATGAGTATTTTAGTATGTTGGTATGTTAGTATGTTGGTATGTTGGTATGTTGGTATGTTGGTATGTTAGTATGTTGGTTGTTTGTCATTTTAAGTGTCCACATGCCGCTATAGCTTAAGCGGAGTGGCAAACGAGAAATCTCATAAGATTCTTCAGTCGCTATGCTCCTTCTGAATGACAAACATAAATTACTCTTTCTTGGTTAGAAAATTAAAATCCAAGGTCTCTCTCAATCTCCTCCATCTCAATTACGTCACCCGCTTCCTGAAGTGTAGGTACTACCATGAGTTCAACAGGTATGGTATCGGGATCCAGGGCTGATGTCACCAGTACAAAGGATTGTTTAGCAGCCCTGTGAGCGGTAGAAGTTTTCAAAAAATATAGTAATTCTTCCAGTTTGAGCGCAGGGTAGTCCAGAAGGTTGATCACAACGTTCTGGCCCTTATATTTATTCAAGATCTGGAATTCTAGAAACTCGGCGAATTCTTTTAGATTATCGTGGTCATCCGCCAAAACCACATAATTATCGAAATTTTCAATTTTCATTATGCTGTATTTTTGATGCCAGCAGGTATAATACTGCCATCCTTATAGCGACGCCATTTTGTACCTGCTCAAGGATGATTGCCTGCTTACTGTCGGCCACATCACTGGTAATTTCCACACCTCTGTTGATGGGACCCGGGTGCATGACAACAATTTCTTTGCCAAGACTGTCCAGCAATGCCTTATTGACACCATATTGTTGGGTGTATTCCCTGGTAGATGGAAAGTAAGAGATATCCATACGTTCGTTCTGAACTCTCAACATATTAGCTACATCACACCATTCCAGGGCTGATCTCAGATTCTTTTCGTAAGATACCCCAATCCTTTCTATGTATTTGGGGATAAGTGTTTTAGGTCCGCATACCTTAACCTCTGCTCCAAGCTTCTGAAGGGCGAAAATATTACTCAAAGCTACTCTTGAATGGAGTATATCTCCAACGATCACCACCTTCTTTCCTGCTACATCTTTTAGTCTTTCGCGAATAGAATAGCAGTCGAGCAATGCCTGGGTAGGATGTTCGTGTGCTCCATCACCAGCATTCACTATACTGGCATTGATATGCTTCGAAAGAAACACTCCGGCTCCTGGGTTTGGATGTCGCATTACAACCATGTCTACTTTCATAGACAGGATGTTATTTACCGTATCGATTAGCGTCTCCCCTTTCTTTACTGAAGAAGACGCCGCGGAAAAGTTGATTACGTCTGCTGACAGCCGTTTCTCTGCCAATTCAAAGGAGAGTCGGGTTCTTGTACTGTTTTCGAAGAACAAGTTAGCAATAGTAATGTCGCGTAATGAAGGAACTTTCTTGATCGGGCGATTAATGACCTCTTTGAAGTGGTCTGCAGTTTCGAAAATGAGGTGGATGTCAGCCTCGCTGATGTATTTGATTCCTAATAAGTGATTCACACTTAGTTCACTCATACTAACTATTGATTAAATAAACAGCATCTTCGCCGTCTTGTTCTTCCCAGCACACTTTTACCTTTTCTTTATTAATGGCATCTACCTGTCTACCCCGATAATCTGGTTGTATTGGCAGGTGCCTGCTGAATCGCCTGTCTATAAGCGTAAGCAATTCTATCTCTTCCGGCCTTCCGAATGATTGAATAGCTGTTAAGGCCGCCCGTATACTTCTTCCGGTGTAGAGCACATCGTCTACGAACACCACCTTCTTGTCTTCCACGATAAAATTGATCTGCGTTGTGTTGGCTTCTAGTGGCTTCTCTCCTCTTCGGAAGTCGTCACGGAAGAAAGTAATATCCAGGTGTCCCAATTGAATGTTTTTGATTTTATAGTCGTTCTCAAGCAAGCTTTTAAGTCGCTTGGCCAGGAAAATACCACGAGGCTGAAGTCCTATTAGAACGGTATCTTCGAAAGTATCGTGATTTTCAATCAATTGGCAAGCCAGTCTGTGAAGGGCAATATGCACTTCGGTTGCGTTTAGTAACACTTTTTGGCTCATGTGCAGAATCTGAATCTCGTTCAGGGTACAAAAGTAAGTGTTTTTGTACAATTAATTGCAACTGCCTTGAAATTGTTGATTTGTTGATTCGTTGATTCGTTGATTCGGGCGTTGGATTATTTGTCATTCCGAACTTGATTCGGAATCTCATTGAATTTATACGAAAGATGCTGAATCAAGTCCGCAATGACCTTCGGGCAGGTTCAGCATGACAAATCAGGGAATCAAGTTCTAAATGACAAGTGTAGAGTATGAAACCAGGAATATTCCGCGTTAGGGATAGAGGTAAATACCCCGCCGAAGGCGTGTATAGCCGAAAGCCCGCCCGTGAAGTGAGCTCCGATCTACTTCACGGGAACGCCCATAAAAAAAGCCCCTCATTTCTGAAGGGCTTTTGTTCTATAGTATAGATGAAGGGTTTATTTCTTGCCTTCCATCTTGTCTTTGATCTCCTGTAGCTTCGCGTTGGCATCACCAAGGGTTGGTTTCGCTTCTTCCGCCTGCTTAGCCGCTTTTTTAGCAGCTTGCTTAACGATCTTAGCTTCCTCTTCCTTGTGGATGGTCATATGCGATGCAACTACTTTCTTGAATTCTTTGTTGAATTCGATGATCTGGAATTCGGCTTCCTCACCTTTCTTAAGGTTAGTTCCGTCTTCCTTCTCCAGGTGGCGCATTGGCACGAAGGCAGTGATATCGTCATTAAAGTCGATCACCGCTCCTTTGTCTACCATCTCAGTGATAGCAGCTGTATGCTTGCTACCTACTTTGAACTCATCCTCGTACTTATCCCAAGGATTCTCGGTAGTTTGCTTATGACCTAAGCTCAGTTTACGACCATCAACATCCAGTTCGAGAACGATCACATCAAGAGAATCACCGATATTGGTGAATTCGCTAGGATGCTTCACTTTCTTAGTCCAGCTAAGGTCACTGATGTAGATTAGTCCGTCGATTCCTTCTTCCAACTCTACAAATACTCCAAAGTTGGTGAAGTTACGAACGATACCGCTGTGCTTACTTCCAACAGGGTATTTGGTTGTAATATCTGTCCATGGATCCGGAGTTAGTTGCTTGATACCAAGGCTCATCTTTCGCTCTTCGCGGTCCAGAGTAAGGATCACAGCTTCTACTTCGTCTCCAACGTTCACAAAGTCCTGAGCACTTCTAAGGTGCGTAGACCATGACATCTCACTTACGTGGATAAGACCTTCAACACCTTCAGCTACTTCGATAAATGCACCGTAGTCGGCAATAACCACTACTTTACCTTTTACCTTGTCTCCAACCTTAAGTTCCTCACCAAGGGCATCCCATGGATGTGGCTTAAGTTGTTTCAGACCAAGCTGGATACGTGTTTTGTCTTCGTCGAAGTCAAGGATCACAACGTTAAGTTTCTGATCAAGATCTACGATTTCACTTGGGTGATTGATACGAGACCAGGAAAGGTCTGTAATGTGGACAAGTCCATCTACACCTCCAAGGTCAACGAATACACCGTAAGAAGTTACGTTCTTCACGACGCCTTCAAGTACCTGACCTTTTTCAAGCTGCGCGATGATCTCTTTCTTTTGCTCTTCGATATCCGCTTCGATAAGCGCTTTGTGGGAAACCACAACGTTCTTGAATTCCTGGTTGATCTTCACCACCTTGAATTCCATGGTCTTTCCAACGTAGATATCGTAATCGCGAATAGGCTTAACATCGATCTGAGATCCCGGAAGGAACGCTTCGATTCCGAATACATCCACGATCATACCACCTTTAGTACGGCACTTCACGTAACCGTTAACGATGGTACCTTCGTCATGAGCCGCGTTCACACGATCCCATGCCTTGATAGTTCTTGCTTTTCTATGTGAAAGAATTAACTGACCGGTACTGTCTTCACGAACATCGATCAATACTTCAACCTTATCACCTATTTTAAGGTCCGGATTATAGCGGAACTCATTCAATGATATTACACCTTCACTTTTAGCGTTGATGTCGATGATAGCGTCACGATCTGTGATATGGATCACTTCTCCTTCTACTACTTCGTCATCTAGTGTGTCTACGAAGTTTTCGGCTACGAGCTTCTCGAATTCGGCTAGTTTGCCATCGTCGATAGGATCGATGCCTTCTTCGTAATTGTGCCAGTTAAAGTCTTTTAGAAATTTTTCAGGATCTTTTTCTTTTAAAGATACTTCCTGCTTTGGTTGCTCCACTACTTCTGTAGCTTCTGCTTTTTTAGCCTCGGCTTTAGGTGCCTTGGCTTTTGTTGCTTTTTTAGCTTCTGCTTTTTCAGCCATTTGAAAAATGTTGGTTTCAGAAAAAGAAATTTGAAACCAATGTTTTGTATCCTGTGTTGCTGCAAGTTGTTTCCCGGTCGTCCCACAGAAGGGTTTGATTTCGGTTTTTTATATCCTTTTGCTACTTGCTTGACCGCCAAAAGGATGGCAAAAATACCATTTTAGTTTTGATTATCAAAGGGTTTGCTTCATTTGATGAAACGAACGAAGTTATACCTTATATAAAGAACATTATAGATAGTGTGTCTATCGACCTGTGTGGTCGCAGATATTACTTCTCTATTAAAATTAAGGAAATTCTTTATTTCGAAATAAAAACATTAAATAGCTGATAAACAGATGGTAAGGTTATTTCCCTACTAAATTGATCTGTTAAAATTTGTTAAAATAGTACTATGTAATGCAAAGTACTGTAACATTTTAATTTGTACGTCGTCTACTTAATACATCAATCGAATAAATCAATCTTAAAACGAACAGTTTAAAACTAATTAAAATGAGAACTTTAAATTCAAACACCTTAACCGAAAAGCCTAAAACAAGTTTAGGTTTCACATGGAACTCGAAAAGACGCTTTAGATCATAAGCACACTTTAAGACCTAATCAAACTATAAAAAACAACAATCATGAGAACTTTAGATAGCAACACCTTAACCGAAAAGCCCAGAACAAGTAAAGGGTTTACATGGAACACAAAAAGACGCTTTAGATAAACTAAGGCAAACTAACCCATCCTCCTTCGCAAGAAGCTTTGGAGGATATTAAACCAAGAACAATGAACTTAGCAAGAAACATCCACACGATCATGAAGCAGGAGGCGCAACGAAAGGACCTGTTTCTACTCAAACGCTTAAAACTCGCTTCACAGCGATGTGATATGGCGATGCCGGGAAAGCCATACATATTCTAAGATACCGGACTTATTAGTTATTTAGTTAAAGTTAGCAGAATAAAAAACCACTCCCGTAAGAGTGGTTTTTTTATGTCATATGTTTTTGAATCTAGTCCATAATGATCTCCCCTGTCTTTATTATTGTACCATCTGCGCTAGTCCAGGAAAAAGTCCCGGATACCACAGCGTTACAATTCATGTAATTCATATAAGTATCCGTGTCGGCATCGTAGCCCAGGTCCCACTTGGACATTCCTCCGGCGAAGGCAGTGTTTTGATAATCACTAACCACTGATCCTGTTACTCCAAACGAATTAATAGTAGGCACATAACTTCCGTTCCCAAGGCAAGGTCCTGCATTGATCAGATCCATAGCAGTGTCGGTATAGGATACTCCATCATATACAACCATAACCGAAGTGATTCCATCACCATTATCACCATTAGGGTTTACTAAAGTACCATCAGCAATAATACTCCAGGTACCATTGAACATAGGGTCGCTGAATTCAAGGAATACAGCTGTAGCAACACTGGCCGGATTTGAGCTCATGCTTTTTACCAGATGGCTGTAATAGGCTTCACCATTAATGGTTAGATCATTAATTAGAGGGTTTTGGATGTTACTGAGATCTATTCTAAAATCTCCATTGACTCCAACGAATTCGATTAGAGGTAATTGACCATTCGAACCTATTAGCTCAGCTTTGGCCTCGAAGACATAAGATTCTCCGGAAGTCAATTGGATAAGGGCATTGAACATGCCATCATTGGCAATGTTGACCCAGATCTTACCACGTGATGTCGTGGAAGCAGACTGTACAGCTCCGTGATATAAGCCTTCAGTGCTTTGATTTAAAGATCTTTCAGGTAATTGTTCGTGTAAAAGATGGGCGCTGTCTAGGCTGGTTTCTGCAGAAAAATCTGAATCCTGGGAACAGGAAACAAAACACAGCAGTAACGACGCGCATAGAATAGTAGGTATTATACGTTTCATTTGTAGGAATTTAGGGCAATTCGGGTCAAAACAACAATATAAACCCTTACTATCCAAGAAAATGTAGGAATATACTTGTTATATTAGATGAAGTGATTAATATTATCGGTGTAATGCACTATTTTACTCTTCCCGCTATCCTGTCCTGTGCCAATTGAAGTATGATATGAAACTGGTCCTCGATATTAGTTTCGGTATTGTCTATCTCGATGGCGTCCTCTGCTTTGCGCAGTGGGGAATCTTCTCGTGTAGTGTCGATCTGATCTCGTTCATTCACGTTCTCAAGTACTTCGTTAAAAGTAATTTCATCACCTCTTTCATTCAATTCTTTAAAGCGACGTTCGGCTCTAACTCGCGCAGAGGCATTCATGAAGATCTTTAATTCGGCTTTAGGAAAGACCACTGTTCCTATATCCCGACCATCCATCACTACACCCTTGTCTTCTCCCATGGTGTGCTGCAATGCCACAAGTTTGCGTCTGACTTCAGGTACGGTAGCGATCGGACTCACATATTCAGAAACTTCCAGGGTGCGGATCTGTTTTTCAACATTTTCACCGTTGAGATGGATCTCCGCCTTGTTTTCAGAATTCTTCCGGAATTCAAGTGCGATATCCGGAAGCGAATCGATAAGTGCGGCTTTGTCAAATTTTTCTTCGGAAATGATCCCCTTCCGCATAGCATATAAAGTGACCGCCCTGTACATAGCACCTGAATCGACATATACATACCCCAACCATTCCGCCAATTGCCGCGCTACAGTGCTCTTGCCCGTGGATGAATAGCCGTCGATTGCAATCGTAATTTTACCCATTACTGAAAGTCGATGTTTAGTCCGAAGTTACTCGTAGAAGCCGCTGTACTGTATTTCGCAAAGGAATAGCTTAGGCGTAGTTTATTCAATTTCAGTGAAAATCCTGCACTCAGACCGGCAAAGGCTCGCCTGTCAACTATCCGAAGTTCTTCTGCTCTTCTCAAGTTGTATCCAAGTCTGACGTTAAAACCTCCTTCGGGAAATAATTCAAGTCCAACGATCACGTGGCGTAGCGCATTATCGATAAAGTTAATGTTCTCACCTTGCACATTCCCCTCGAGGTCGGTTATTTCACGGTTCGGATTGGAAAAGGCAACATTCCATCGTTGCAAATTATCCATAGTAACATGCCAACGAATAGGGATATTCTGTAAAGTTTGCGAAATTCCGAAGATAACTTCAAAAGGGAGCGGCTCGTATTCAGTGTCGTAAGGCGTGAACTGTGTTCCTATGTTTCGCGCTACTGCGGTAATGTGCAGGTCCCAGTCTGCATACACATACATCACTCCGATATCCAGTGCTCCTCCAAAAGACGAGTAATTTTCCAAAGTGGATGAGATCAGTTTTACGTTGGCTCCCACGTGAAAATTGGTAAAAGCAATATTCCGTGCATGTCCGAATGATAGTGCTACTTCTCCCCCACTGAAACTACTGGTGGGATTCCCGAATTCGTCATAGCCGTCAAACTGACCGTAATTTATATAGGTCGCCCCCACGTGGAGCACCTGGGTTCTTCGGTCCCATAAATAAGCATAGGCAGCGGTCCCGTAATTGATATCGCCTATATAGTTGGTGTAATTTAAAGACAATTGGTTGTCCATGGCAGGATTGATACTTGCCGGGTTGAACATTCCCTGGGTCACGTCGTAGTCGTAATTGGTAATAGTTTTCCCACCCAGAGCCGCCTGCCTGGGAGAATTGACAAGATTGAGGAACTGGTAAGTAGAGCGTCCGCCCACCTGGGCAAAAGTTGAAGCCGATAATAAGATAGTTAATACGTAAATTATCGTATGGTGCATGGAGCGCGAGATTCTTTCCCTGAAATCTAAAACGACTGCAAGTATAATTTATTTTTGGCGGAGCACGAAATGATTCGGAAGATAATAAAAGTGGATAAATAGAAGCCGAGTTGTCATTCTGAATTTAATTCAGAATCTAAAAATCAATATGGTCAATTTATTTGGAAACCGAATCAAGTTCGGTTTGACAAAAACTTTTTAAGAATCAATATCACAATGAACGATTCCTATAGTTTCTTTGCATTTTTCACTTTCTGATTCGTAAGCGCTACCTGTAACACTTCCGCCATGTTCTTCACATAATGGAATGTAAGTCCTTTAAGGTAGTCCGGTTTGATCTCCTCAATGTCCTTTCGGTTGTCTTCACTTAGCATGATCTCCTTGATTCGTGCTCTTTTGGCGGCCAATATCTTTTCTTTGATCCCACCTACCGGAAGCACTTTACCTCTAAGGGTTATCTCTCCTGTCATCGCCAGGCTTTTCTTCACTTTTCTCTGGGTGAAGAGTGAAACCAGTGAAGTTAGCATGGTAATACCCGCCGAAGGCCCATCTTTTGGTGTAGCCCCTTCTGGAACGTGAATATGTACATTGTACTTTTCGAATATCTCCGGTCGCAACCCTAGTCTGTCTGCATTCGACTTGATGAATTCCAAAGCAATGGTAGCAGATTCTTTCATCACTTTCCCAAGGTTACCGGTCATGGTGAGTTGCCCTTTTCCTTTAGAAAGAATTGATTCAATAAATAAAATATCTCCTCCTACCCTTGTCCAGGCCAAGCCCGTTACCACACCGGCCACGTCATTGTTTTCGTACTTATCACGCTCTAATTTAGGCGGCCCAAGTACTTTTTCTATCATATCGTTGCTCACTTTCTGGTCATAAGACTCGTCCATGGCGATCTTCATGGCCGCATGACGTACCATTTTAGCAATTTGTTTTTCCAGACCACGCACACCACTCTCGCGGGTATAGCCTTCAACGATCTTTTCGAGTTGTCGTTTTCCTATGCTCAAGTGCGATTTATTGAGTCCGTGTTCTTCCAATTGCTTCGGAAGCAGGTGTCTCTTGCCAATTTCAACTTTCTCTTCGATAGTATAACCTGAAACATTGATGATCTCCATACGGTCTCGCAAGGCCGGTTGGATGGTGCTCAAACTATTAGCCGTAGCGATGAACATTACTTTAGAAAGATCGTAACCTAATTCAAGGAAGTTATCATAAAACTCGCTGTTCTGTTCCGGATCCAACACTTCCAGCATGGCCGAAGATGGATCTCCCTGGTGTCCCATGGAAAGTTTATCGATCTCATCTAAAACGAATACAGGATTGGAAGTACCCGCTTTCTTTATATTCTGAACCACACGTCCCGGCATGGCTCCTATGTATGTTTTCCGGTGTCCCCTGATCTCTGCTTCATCTCTCAAACCACCCAGGGACATTCGAACATATTCTCTTCCCAGTGCCTCTGCAACGGATTTACCCAGGGATGTCTTACCAACTCCCGGAGGGCCATACAGACATAATATGGGTGATTTCATATCATTCCGAAGCTTTAGGACCGCCAGGTATTCAACGATTCGCTTCTTCACATCTTCCAGTCCGTAATGATCCCTATCCAGTATTTTCCTTGCGCGGTTCAGGTCGAACTGATCCTCACTGTATTCATTCCAGGGAAGATCTAGTATAAGTTCCAGGTAATTCCGCTGGATGCTGAATTCGGCTACCTGCGGGTTCATTCGCTGCAGCTTGGCCAGTTCTTTATCGAAGTGTTCCTTTACTTTCTCGTCCCACTGCTTGGATTTAGACCTGGCACGCATTTCTTCTATCTCCGCCTCATAGGAATTTCCTCCCAGCTCTTCCTGTATGGTCTTTATTTGTTGCTGAAGGAAATACTCACGTTGCTGCTGACTGATATCACTCTCTACCTTCGATTGAATATCCTGTCGAAGTGATAACTTCTGAATCTCAATGTTCATATAGCGCATGGTTTCAAGCGCACGTTCTTTCAGGTTGTTGATCTCTAAAAGCTTCTGTTTCTCCGCAACGGTGATATTGAGGTTTGAAGACACAAAGTTCACTAAGAAAGATGTGCTTTCAATATTTCGAATGGCAAAAGCAGCTTCCGAAGGAATATTCGGGCTGTCTTTTATGATCTCCAGAGCCATTTCCTTGATGGAATCTATAATCGCTTTGAACTCTTCATTATCGGGTGCTGGTCTCGCTTCGGCAACTTCGCTAATAGTAGCAGTCATATAAGGATCTGTAGTGATCACCTCATTCACTTCGAAGCGTTTCTTACCCTGGATGATCACGGTGGTATTCCCATCAGGCATTTTCAACACCCTGAGAATCTGAGCCACCGTTCCAATACGATTAATATCCTTTATCCCGGGATCTTCTTTTGCCTCTTCTTTCTGGGCTACAACCCCGATCATCTTATTCCCCTTATTGGTTTCGTTGATAAGTTTGATAGACTTATCCCTTCCCGCGGTAATGGGAATCACCACTCCCGGGAACAACACCGTATTTCTGAGGGGAAGTATGGGCAGCACCTGTGGCAGGTCCTCCTTATTCATCGCATCTTCATCTTCCGGGGTCATAAGGGGGATAAGATCGGCGTCTTCGGTCAGATCCTGAAATGACAAACTGTCTACTGATGTTAATTTCGTTTTAGCCATAGTATATTGTACGACATTGTGTCACTAAATTGAGTCAACACAATTTCCTAATTTTCTTTTTTAAACTTAACTCTTTTTGTTTGGCCCATTGTATAAGGGATGCAAGAGTTTCTCTGCCATATAAAGGTCAATTCTTGTGCCAATCGAAAAAAATTCGGAACTAAGTGTAACAAATTATCAAGAGGCTTATCTTTAGGGTAAACATGTGTTTTTTAGTTGTCACTAACCAATCAAAATATAAACGCGTTACTCGTTCTTTGTAAACAGGGAAACCAGCTGGCCCAGTTGGAAGTGTACAATCGTTACCAGCAGGCCATGTTTAATGTCTCATTGCGAATCGTAAAGGACAGTGCCGAGGCCGAAGATATCATGCAGGAATCCTTTATTACCGCTTTCAGTAAGCTGGATAGTTTTAAAGGTGATGCCACCTTCGGAGCCTGGCTAAAGCGGATCGTGATCAACAATAGTTTAACCCAGTACCGGAAATCGTCCAGGTATGTGATGGTTTCGGATGAGTTTCTTTCAGAAGAAGACAATACGGGAGAGATGAATGGTTATGACGAAGACTACTCCGGTGTGCAGGTGAAGAAGTTGTTGAGTTGCATGGATGAATTGCATGACAGCTACCACAGGATACTCAATTTGCATTTTATTGAAGGATACGACTACGAGGAAATATGTGAGATCATGGACATTAGTTATGCGAATTGCAGGACATTGATCTCAAGAGCAAAAGATAGTTTACGCAAGAAGTTAACACAAGAATTATGAATAAAAATACTATAGATGAATTGTTTGATTCCCACAAAGGCAAGTTTGACGTACATCAAACTCCTGAAGGGCACCAAAAACGTTTTCTTGATAAGCTGAATGCAGCTCATGATAAGGCGAATACGGAAACGAAAGTCCGTGTGAATTGGTGGCGACCGTTATCCATCGCGGCATCTGTAGTTGTGCTTATTGGCCTTGGATTCTCTCTTCTGAAGAGTCCAGCACCATCGGGCGAATTGGCCAGTGTTTCTCCTGAGATGGAACAGACACAAACCTTTTTTGTTTCAACCATCAATTCCGAGATCGAAAAGCTGAAGAGTTTTGAAACACCTGAAACCAAAGCCATGATCGACGACGCATTGAATCAGATAACCAACCTTGAAGAAGAATATCAACTGCTGAGACAGGATCTAATTGACAGTGGGAATGACAAGCGCGTGATTTACGCCATGATCTCCAACTTTCAGAAACGGATCGATCTGTTAGAACAAGTGGTTTTCATCGTCGAGGAAGTTAAAAACCTTAAAATGAATGACAATGAAATTACTATTTAAATCCCTTATAATCCTTCTGCTGTTGCCAGCCGTGGTTACAGCGAACGACAAGTTCAAAGGAAAATACACCAAGACCAAAACACTCAATAAAGAGTATGCAGTAAATGCAAATGCAGGATTGCGAGTTGATAATTCCTATGGAAACATCGACATAACAACCTGGAGTGAGAACAGAACGGTTATCGAAGTAACTATTACTACCAATGGCGATAACGAAGAGAAAGTTCAGAAACGACTGGAAGAGATCGATGTTGAATTTTCAGGAAGTGCCACTCTTGTATCTGCGAAAACCAGATTCGGAGGAAAAAAAGGTGGCTGGAGCATGTGGGGTAACAAAAGGAACAACGTCCAGGTTGAAGTTAACTACACTATTAGGTTGCCCGTAACTAATTCTGTTGACCTCAGCAATGATTATGGTTCGATTAGTCTTAATCAACTTGACGGGAATGCAAAGATCAGCTGTGACTACGGCCAAATCATTATTGGTGAGTTACGAGCTGAGGACAATTCACTTAATTTCGACTACACCAATAATTCAACAATTGAGTATATGAAAAGTGGAAGGATCAATGCCGATTATTCCGGATTTACCCTAGATAAGGTGGAGCGCCTTGATCTTAATGCCGATTATTCGAATTCGGATATTGGTGAGGCCGACGAGCTAAACTACAACTCAGATTACGGAAAACTGGTAGTAGGAAAAGTGAATAAACTGGTAGGGAGCGGAAATTATATTCCTAACAAGATAGGAACAGTAACTGGCTCCTTAAACCTGAATACCGACTACGGTTCCATTCATGTGGACAGGCTTACTTCTTCTGTAAAGGATGTCGTGATCAAGTCGGACTATACAGGCGTTAAATTAGGATATGACTCGAGCGCGAATTTCGATTTCATTGTGAAACTGTCGTATGCCGGGTTTAACGGTACAGATGATCTGAATGTACAACGAAGTGACAAGAGCAATTCTAACAAATTATATGAAGGCTATCATGGAAGTGCTAATTCTGGCAACACGATAAACATTAATTCCACCTATGGAGGTGTAAGTATGAAGAAACTTTAATCATCAAAATACTATAAAAATGAACAGGTTATTTAAGTATGTGCTCGCCCTGGCAATTGTAATGATGGGTACAGGCAATGTCTTTGCCCAATGGGGAAATAAGAAAGTTGTTGGCAACGGGAACGTGACCACCAAAACCGTGAATACAGGAAGCTACGATGCTGTAAAAGGCATAGGTTCCATGGATGTACACCTTATGAGAGGTTCGGAAGGAACGATCACGATAAAGACCGATGAGAACCTTCAGGAATATATTGTTGTCGAGGTAGAGAACAATACTCTAAAGATACGTACTAAGAAAAACACCTATCTGAAGACCAAAAAAGGTATCCATGTATATGTTCCTTTTGAAGATATTTCTGAAGTATCCTTAACGGGGTCCGGAGACATAAATACCGAAGATCCTATAGAAAGTGATAACCTTGTGATCAAGGTTACCGGATCGGGAGATGTTGATCTCGAAGTAGCTGCGAATACTGTAGATGCAACCGTAACCGGATCCGGAGATATCGTAGTCTCAGGAAGAACTACTAACCTGGACGTTAAAGTTACAGGAAGCGGTGATTTCGATGGAGACGGGCTTCGTTCGGAAAACACAGATGCAACCGTATCAGGATCAGGCGATGCTTCAGTGTATGCCAGTAAATACCTGAAAGCAAGAGTGAATGGTTCGGGAGATATTAAATATGAAGGTAATCCTGAGAAGAGAGATACGAAAGTATCGGGCTCGGGAAGCATTAACTCCAACTAGAATACCAATCAAAATAAAAAACCGCTACGTTCTTAATGAAGTAGCGGTTTTTTGTGTTTTAATAAGATCTAAGGAAGTTCTACCGTAAACTCACCGCCTGTAATATTAAATGAGGCAGGATCTCCGCCGGTGAGATCTTCTGCTAAGAAAAGGAATGCGGCATTTATAGTCCCTCCTGTTGAAAGTTCGTTGGTAATAACTATGATCGCTCCATCGGTTGAAGTGAATTCTGTTCCTCCAGGTTCCGTATAGAACTTTGCAATAGACTCACCTGCTGCCGCCGTACTAACGAAATCATAGCTACCGGGCTCAAGATTCTTAGGGAAGGTGATCTCGATCAGTTCCCCTGAATCATTGTTATATCCCCTGGCCGTGACGGTCTCCGTTCCTGAGAAATCAAATTCAAAAGCATCCACAAAATTAGCCACCCAGTCCATACCGTCTACATTTGCAAACATGCTGTTATTTGGATTGGTAGCTTCCGGTTCGTATAGTACTTCAAAATTTCCTTCCGTGATCTCCACTACTGTTGGATCAAGGCCTAATGGATCAGTTGCGGTAAATGCAAAATTAGCAACGATACGACCCGTTAGAGTGTTGAATTCAGTGATTTCAATCGTTCCTGGATTGGAAGAAAGATCTTCCGTTCCCATACCCGCATTATACTGGGCAATTAGTTTAGTACCATCGGAAAGCTGTTCCATGGCAAAGGTTCCTGTCCCGAGGAATTCAGGTATATCAATCCTGATCTTGGCACCTTCAGCATTTAAGGCCACGATATTGATCATCGGAACATCAGCGATCAGAGTTCGGGTAGTTGTAACACTTTCCGGAATAAAATCGACATCGTCTACCTTCGCAAAGAAAGGATCGAGGGACATTCCTCCTCCTCCACCACCGCCACCGATATCTTCGGTATAAGGTATGGCGTTAAAGGATCCACCAGAAATGGATATGTTTTCAATGACCGGATCACCGTTACCGTCGATGATAGGGTTTCCTTCGGAATCTAGCGCAAATCGAACACCTTCAAAGCTGAAGGTTCCGGTTATGGTAAGGTTTTCAGTATCTATATCGGTAATTTCCATTTGCCCGAATCCACCATTTGCTCCTTCCGAAGTAAAGGGGTTGTCCGGGTTACCATCTATATAGACCGCAGCATTGATAGTACCCACACCGGCCGTAAGGTCGAATAGGTTAACCGCTGCATTTTCTACTGTTAATAATATTGTCTGACCCGTTCCATCAAGAGTACCTGAGATGACTAGGGTGTTATCGGCAAAGAACACAGCTCCTGCTGCACTGGCCGTCCATGACTGCCCACCGATATTGGCTACGAATTGTCCTTCTTCAGCAACAATTTCTTCCTCAATTATAAAAACACCTTCAAGGGGTTCATTGTCACAGGCAGAGAATTGGAGCGCAAGAAAACATAAAAATAACCAGCTAACTAGTTGAAATCGCTTCATAAGTAAGTAAGTTTTCCTTGGTATTAAACGCAAACTTAAGTAAAAATTGTCTATTCGGGTTCCTTTTTCGGCACACGCAGAAGTAAAATCACACCCACGCTAAAAAAGATAACGAGGAAAAGTATAGAATTCCGCATAGAACCTGTTATCTGATCGATAAACCCATAAATTAACATCCCCACAACAATCCCGATCTTTTCCGCTACATCGTAAAAACTGAAATAAGAGGTCGTATCCTCAGTCTTTGGCAGGAACTTCGAATAAGTGGATCGCGAAAGAGCCTGTATCCCTCCCATAACAAGTCCTACAACCGCCGCCGTGCTGTAAAACTGCATGGGTGAAGTGATAAAGAAAGCGTATATACAGATTCCAACCCAAACAATATTTATTACAATGAGCGTAGGTATATTCCCGAATTTAAAACTCGCCCGCGACGTAATCCAGGCTCCTAATACTGCTACTAATTGTATGATCAATATGCTGGAAATAAGACCAATTGTTTTTTCGCTACAACTTATATCATCACATCCTTCGCACCAGCAAATTTCCTTCTCTCCGAAATAGGTAGCCACCAGCATGACAGTTTGAACAGCCATACTATACACAAAGAATGCCGCCAGATAACGTTTTAACCTTAGGTTCTCCGTCAAGGCATTAAAAACTCCTTTCAACTCCCTGAAACCATTGAAAATTACTGAACTCGTAACCTTATGACCGGTGGATACTCCTTTGGGAAGATGGAAAAAGGTGTACTGACTAAAAGACATCCACCAGATCCCAACGGTTATAAATGAGACCCTCATGGCCTTTATACTGGCTTCATCTCCTTCTCCGAGTCCAAACCAACCAGGATTCATTACCATTACGAGGTTGAAAATAAGTAGTACAACACTACCTATATAACCCATTGAAAATCCTTTGGCACTTATCGAATCCTGCTGTTCTTTGTGTGCAATGTCCGGTAAATACGAATTGTAAAACACCAGACTCGCCCAGAATCCTATCAATCCCAGGAAATAAAAAGTGAGACTGATATAAATGTAATCCAAATCGAACCAGTAAAGTCCAATACAGGAAAGGCTTCCGAGGTAACAGAAGAATTTCATGAATACCTTCTTGTTTCCTACATAATCCGCTATACCCGATAATAGTGGTGACAAAAAAGATACTGCAAGGAAGGCGGCTGCAGTGGTATAACTGATAAGCGGTGTACTTCGTATCTCTCCTCCGAATACGGAAACGGTCTCTACACCTGCCGTGTTAAAAAGAGCCTGATAGAACAAGGGGAATACAGCCGAGGCAATTACCAGGCTATACACAGAATTTGCCCAGTCGTAGAAAGCCCAGGCATTTAAAAGTTTCTTACTTCCCTTTGGTAGGTTGGCCATAAAAAAAGCTGCCTTTTGTAGGCAGCTTCTAAAGTACTAAAATATTTTAGACGACCTAGTTTCTTTTGAATTTGGTAACGCCAAATTTACGTGCTTCCGCCTTTGCTTCAGGTGCCCAGGCAGTAATGTTATTGATCCTGGTCTGACTCGAAGGGTGAGTACTCAGAAACTCAGGAGGAGCTTGCCCACCACTGTTCTGTTGCATGCGCTTCCATAATTCAGCTCCTTCTATGGGATCGTACCCTGCCATCGCCATAAGCGTTAATCCAATACGGTCTGCCTCGCTCTCATGTTTTCTGCTGAAAGGCAGCATCACACCAACAGTAGAACCTATCCCGTAGTATTTATTGAAATCTTCTTGGGCTTTCGGGTCTTTAGATAGTGCTACATTTCCCGCGACTGCCACTAAACCCTGGTACTGTGCGGCGCTCATTCGCTGCTGACCGTGATTTGCCAGTGCATGAGCCACCTCATGTCCCATAATGGCAGCAATTCCGGCATCGTTTTTCGCTATTGGAAGAATACCTGTATAAAAAACGATCTTGCCACCAGGCATACACCATGCATTTACTGCGGGATCGTTTACAAGATTATATTCCCACTGATAGTCTTTCAAATAACCTGCATATCCGTTCGCATTCAGCCATCGCTCTGAAGCTGTGGCTATCTCCTGCCCGATCTTCTTTATTTTATTAGCCTGAGCTGTTCCGGTTACTACATTGTTTTCAGCAAGGAATTGATCGTACTGCTGAAAAGCCATCGGGAATATCTGTGAATTCGGGACTAGTGCCATCGTCTTTTTTCCTGTAAAAGGATTCGTGGCACAAGCCACCATAAATATGGCAACTCCTAAAAGAGAAATTGTTGTCTTTAATTTCATGGTTAACGTTTTTATTAAAGTCTAAAGTTAATGATAAAAGTTATATCAGTTTTTATTTCAGAAGCAAAATATATACCATTATTTTTGATATGGATTACTCATGGAACGACTTTTGATACCACTAATCGAAAACACATTTTATTATGAAAAACTTACTCCTATTATTCTCATTGTCTACTGCTATTTTTCTAACGTCTTGTGAAGGTGATCCTGGCCCTCCGGGGCCTCCGGGAGATCCGGGAATCAATATTCTGGGACAGGTCTTTGAAGTGACTGTTGACTTCACGCCGGGTAACGGTTACAGCCAATTGATCCAATTTCCATCTAACGTAGAAGTCTTCGAAAGCGATGTGGTTCTTGTGTACCTTCTGGAAGATGTAATTCCCGATCCTGGTGGAAGTATAGATGTATGGAGTCAACTTCCACAAACGTTTTTTGTGGGGAATAACACGCTGCTGTACAGCTTCGATCATACTTTCCTGGATGTTAGATTATTCCTGGACGGTAATTTCGATCTTAGTACGTTAGGAAGTAACTTTACAAACGACCAAACGTTCCGTATTGCAGTAGTTCCTTCGGAATTCGCTGATGCGAACCTATCGATGTCTGATCTATTGGATACTATTAATTTGGAAGTTACCGACATTCAATCAATTGGAAATTAAAATGAAAAACATAGCATTGCTAACCTTCGCTTTCCTGGCTCTAAGTTGCAATTCGAAAGCGCAGGATAAAAAAGAAAAAGAAATATTTCCCATAGCTAAAACTGAAGCCGAATGGCGTACCGAACTCACGGAAATGGAATATTATGTACTTCGTGAAGCCGGCACCGAACGTGCCTTCACAAGTGAGCTGAATAAAAACTATGAGCCGGGCACTTACGTGTGTGCGGCTTGTAGTCACCCCCTGTTCAAAAGTGAGTACAAGTTCGACAGTGGAACAGGCTGGCCGAGTTTCGATCGTGAAATTGAAGGTAACGTCGCATTCGATACAGACTATAAATTAGGATATGCCCGCACCGAAGAGCATTGTGCTAACTGTGGTGGCCACCTTGGGCATGTTTTCAATGACGGTCCACGTGAAACCACTGGAATACGTCATTGTATTAATGGAGCAGCTTTAGATTTTATTCCGAAGAACTAATGGCAGAAAAACAATATCCGATTCACAAAACAGAAGAAGAGTGGCTTGAGGAGCTGGGCCCTGAGCGCTACCGAATACTACGCTTAAAGGGAACAGAGCGCCCGTTTACGGGTGAATACAATCTCAAATACGACAAGGGATTATACGCCTGTGGGGCTTGCAAAACCCAGCTTTTTGATAGTAGCAGTAAATTCGACAGTGGCTGTGGCTGGCCCTCTTTTGACCAAGCCATCGAAGGAACCGTGGAATATATTAGGGATACGACACACGGAATGATTCGCACCGAGATACTTTGTGCCAATTGCGGCAGTCACCTGGGGCATGTCTTTAACGATGGACCCACTGCTACCGGCCAGCGATATTGCGTGAATTCGCTTTCAGTAGACTTCGAGGAAAAGGAAAATTAAACCTTTTCCTACAAATTTCGTCATAGTATCGAACAGAAAATCGACTACTATGAAACGTATTCTACTACTCTTCGGGTTATGTACCATACTTTATACAAGTTGCGCAAAACGCGTGGTTACAACTACTCCCACACAAAACACTAGAGTTGTCGTAGTGAAGAAGGCTCCCCGGAATCACAAAGTGGTGGTTATTAAGGGAAGGCGCTACTACACCTGGAACGGTAACCGTTATCGAAAGACCCGAAATGGCTATGTACTTGTAAAAGTACGCTAGGTTAAAAAAAACTTGTAATCTTCCTCATTACGCTTACATTTCGTAAATTCGTTTCCTCTAATAACGACACTAATTTCAGGAAATGAGCAAATACGATATTATAGTTCTAGGTAGTGGTCCGGGAGGCTACGTAACTGCCATCAGGGCATCTCAGTTAGGTTTAAAAACAGCTATTGTTGAAAAGGAAAACCTGGGAGGTGTATGTCTTAACTGGGGATGTATCCCCACCAAAGCACTTCTGAAAAGTGCCCAGGTATTCGAATATTTGAAGCATGCAGAAGACTATGGCCTAACCGTTAAAGAAGCCGACAAGGACTTCAACAAAGTAGTAGAACGAAGCCGAGGAGTAGCCGATGGAATGAGCAAAGGGGTTCAGTTCCTGATGAAAAAGAATAAAATCGACGTGATCGATGGTTTTGGGAAGTTGAAACCCGGAAAAAAGGTGGAAGTTGATGGTAAAGAATATTCCGCAGATCATATTATTATTGCTACCGGAGCCCGATCTCGTGAGCTCCCTAGTCTTCCACAGGATGGTAAAAAAGTTATTGGTTACCGTGAAGCCATGACGCTTAAAACTCAGCCAAAAAGTATGCTGGTTGTAGGAAGCGGAGCCATTGGAGTAGAATTTTCAAACTTCTATAATTCAATGGGTACCGATGTTACCATCGTTGAATTCCTTCCTAACCTTGTACCGCTGGAAGATGAAGAAGTTTCCAAGCAATTCGAACGTATCTTCAAAAAGTCCGGGATCAAGGTAATGACGAACTCTTCAGTAGAAAGTGTGGATACTTCAGGAAAAAAAGTAAAAGCCACAGTTAAAACTAAAAAGGGTGAAGAGGTTCTTGAGGCCGATGTGGTTTTATCTGCAGTGGGAATAGCTTCCAATATAGAAAATATCGGACTGGAGGATGTAGGTATTGTTACCGATAAAGGAAAGATCATGGTGAACGACTGGTACCAGACGAATATCCCTGGATACTACGCTATTGGTGATGTAGTTCCGGGTCCTGCCCTTGCGCACGTTGCTTCTGCCGAAGGTATTACCTGTGTGGAGAAGATTGCCGGTATTCATGTTGAGCCTATCGATTACGGAAATATTCCCGGATGCACCTATACAAGCCCGGAAATTGCCAGTGTAGGCCTAACCGAAGCACAGGCCAAGGAAGCCGGTTACGATATTAAAGTGGGTAAATTCCCGTTCTCGGCAAGTGGTAAGGCCAGTGCCGCAGGAACTAAAGACGGATTTGTGAAGGTGATCTTCGATGCCAAATACGGTGAGTGGTTAGGTTGCCACATGATAGGTGCCGGTGTTACTGACATGATCGCTGAAGCGGTTGTAGCGAGAAAACTGGAAACCACGGGTCACGAAGTGCTAAAAGCAATTCACCCCCACCCTACTATGAGTGAGGCGGTAATGGAAGCCGTTGCCGATGCCTACGATGAAGTAATTCACCTGTAGCCAAAGCTGAACATAAAGTGTAAAAGCGTCCGAAAGGGCGCTTTTTTATTTGATAAAGGATTGCACGGCCAACTCGTAGCTTTGAAGTCCGAAGCCCATAATCACACCCCTGGCCACCGGAGTTATAAAGGAGTTATGACGAAATTCCTCCCGATTTGATGTGTTGGAGATATGTACTTCCACCACGGGGGTTTCGATCGCGGCAATGGCATCTCGCAGTCCTACAGAAGTATGTGTGAAGGCTGCTGCGTTTAGAATAATACCATCGTATGAGAAACCAACTTCCTGGATCTTATCGATAAGTTCACCTTCAATATTGCTTTGGTAGTATTCCAAATCAAACCAGTCGAACTTGTTCTTCAGAATATCAAAGTATTCCTCGAAAGGCATATCTCCATAGATATCCGTCTCACGCTTACCAAGGAGATTTAGGTTGGGTCCGTTGATGATAATGATCTTCATGTTTCAAATATATAGAATAAAAAATTCGGAGCGCTAACCCCGAATTTTAAAAATATTTTTTCTGAATTTAGAAATCGAAATGCAAACCAAGCCTTGCGTGGAAATATCCCGCGGGATCAATGATCACATATTTTACCTCGGTAAACACGCTAACATTGTCGATGATCTTATACTTATATCCTGCTCCGGCATTGAATCCGAATTCACTGTTAGTAGTCTCGATCTCAGGGCCTATGGAACCTGCGCCCAATCCGCCCGATTTTAGTGTAATACTAAGGTATTCACCTCCACCCAGAAGATAGGCTTCATCGAACACTTTATACCTGGCATTAAGGTCTACGATGAACCATTTGTTCCTCGTAGGGCCCGAATCCGCAACGGAATAAGTTGCATCTGTTGCCACGCTCCATTTCTCGTCAATATTGTAAACAAGGTCCACAGTTCCACCGAAACCTTCGATCTCGCTTAGATAACCCCCGGATATGGCACCTCCGAATCCTTGAGCCGTCATCGTGTAGCTTCCGGCCAACACTGCAAAGAAGAATATAAATTTTTTCATAGATAGATTTTATTTGTTGTTCAAAATTACATTTTTTATCCATAAAAAAAAGCAGGATCGTTGGATCCTGCTTTTAGTTCCTAAGATATTATCTCTTAGAATAAGAAACCAGCTCCTAATTGAATAACATTGTTCTGATTAGAGATGTCATCAAATTCAGGATCATCGTTAATATCGGATAGACCAACGTTGTAGCGAGCACTGAAAAACAATCCGTTAGGCAGTTTATACGATGCTCCAGCCGCTATCGCGAAGTCGGTACCAGAAACAAATTCAGAAATATCTTCTTCACCTGACTCGGACATGCCTAATCCGGACACTTCAAATTCATCCATCGCATTGATATTGAATCCAATCTGCGGTCCGGCCTCCAGGCTTAAACCCTCCACTACATAAAACTTTCCGATTATCGGGATATTTATGTAATCTAATTTAACGGTGGATTCACCGGAAAAAGTTTCATCAAGAATCGTTTCAGAAAATTTTGTTTTCGCTCCCTGTGCGGAATAAACTACTTCGGGTTGTACAGAGAAAAAGTCATTCACAGGAATTTCTACAACTCCACCAACATAGAAACCCGTGCGGCCGTCAATGTCATCTGTTTCATCTCCACCGATAGTAGCAAAGTTCACACCGGCTTTAGCACCAAAACTCACTCCCTGAGCTTGTACTGTAGCTAAAGAAAATACTGCGATCGCAGCAAGCATAAGAATTTTTTTCATGATATAAATTGTTATGTTAATTAAGCAAAACTAGATATTTTATTGTTAAAGACTATGATAAAAATCATAGTTGTCTATATATCAATGATATAAAAAAAGCGGTGAAATCACCGCTCTTTACTGTTTTACACGGAAAATTAATCTATTCCGAATTCTACACCGGCTGAGATAATATCCCAACTTCCTCCATCAACGGAAACACCGCGAAAGGCAGCTACAATATCAATAGCCTCGGACACACTGTATTGAGCCCTCGGAGAATAATAGAATCCTCCATCATTTCCGTCGTTGACGCCAAGGGCATATCCAACATCGGCACCCAAAGTAAAACTTGGAGCAACTTCAAATCTTCCAGAAGCCGCGATGGGAATGAACTGTACATCTTCTACATCGACTTCAACAGTGAGGGGACCAAATGTTTCTGTAAAGGTATCTCCAAAGGAATGAGAGTAACCCGTGGTAACACCAACATCAAAATTTTCGGATATTTCGAACAAGTATCCAAGATCTACCGCTATGGCAAATGTTGCCAGATCTCCAGCATCGCCTATAGGGAGACCACCGCTGATTCCGGCTCTAAATTGATTCTGAGCATTTGCACTAATACCCAAGCAAACAACTGCTACGATTAAAAGTAATTTTTTCATACGTTTTAAGATTATGATTAAACAAGTTAAAGCTACAAACCATTTTTATAGAATAAAATACGGCATTTGCACTATTTACTAAGAGAGTTGTTAACAAAGAAACATAAAAAAAGCAGTCCGAAGACTGCTTAAGTAAAATTTAAAAAATCAGTTTATAGGAATGAATAACCTACGGCCAGCGTAACAACGCTGTTTTTTCCGTTACCCATTTCGGGAACATCATTCAAACCGAAGTTATATCGTCCGCTCACACGAATTCCAAACGGAAAATCGTATCCGGCTCCAACAACTCCGGAAATATCGAAGTTGTTCGTTGCAATATCGTTAATTACTTCACCTATTACGGTTTGTGCTTCATCGTTAACCAAGACTCCGAATTGAGGTCCCGCCTGGATATTAAGACCCTGGGCCACATAATATTTAACAAGCACAGGAACATTTACATAGTCAAGGTTAAATTCTCCAAGTTCAAACTCGGCACCCTGTTGGGAATAAAGAAGTTCTCCTTGAATCCCTAGGTTGTCGTTTAGTTTTCCGCCTACGAATACACCAGCAACAAATCCGGTTCTGTTGGAGAGTCCACTGGCATCGGTGATACTGGAAAAGTTAACACCCGCTTTTACACCAAAGTCTACACCCTGGGCATTTGTTCCTATTGTAAAGAATGCTGTACAGATGAAAGCTAAAATGATCTTTTTCATGAAAGTTGATTTAAGTTTATCGATTTAAGTAACGCAAAAATAGGTACAATATTCTTAAAACAAATAGTAAATTAACACCATTCAACGAAATCAATGAGCTGGAACACCTTCAGAAAAGATTATCTGGATTATTTACGCCTGGAGCGTGGGCTTTCCGATAACTCAATAGCAAATTATGCCCTGGATATAGGAAAACTCTCCGATTGGCTTTCAGCAAATAGTATTGAGGTAACACCCGTTAGCATTTCAGAAGAAACACTTCAGCAATTTATTTATACTATCGCAAAGGAAGTCAATCCCCGTTCCCAAAGCAGGATCATATCCGGCCTTAGAGGGTTTTTCAACTATTTGATTTTTGAAGATCTTCGGAAGGACAATCCCATGGAACTCATCGAGAGTCCTAAGATTGGCCGAAAACTTCCAGATACGCTATCCATTGCCGAAATCGATCAGCTAATCGCTGCTATTGATCTCAGCAAACCCCAGGGCGAACGCAATCGCGCAATAATCGAAACACTCTACGGTTGTGGCCTTCGCGTTTCGGAATTGATCAATTTGAAGATATCCGACCTATTTTTCGAGGAAGGTTTTATCAAGGTAACAGGAAAAGGAGACAAACAGCGCTTCGTACCCATTGGCAGCAACACTATCCGTTATATAGAACTGTACAGAAAAGAGATTCGTGTTCACGAACCAATCAAACCTGAATCCGCAGATACACTGTTTCTTAACCGAAGAGGCAATGGACTCACACGTGCCATGATCTTCACAATTGTTAAGCAGCTAACGGAAAAAGCCGGGATCCAAAAAACAATCAGTCCACATACGTTTCGCCATTCCTTTGCCACTCATTTGCTGGAAAACGGTGCCGATTTAAGAGCCATTCAGCAGATGCTCGGTCATGAGAGTATTACGACAACCGAAGTGTATACGCATATTGATAAGAGACATCTCACTGAGGTGATAAACAGATACCATCCGAGAAAGGATAATTAATACGAATTTTAACCTTAATTTTATGTAGATTTTCTTCTGAATTCGTACCTTCAAGTAAATCAAATTACATACTATGAAAACGCTCAAATTCGCGAATGGCGATAGCATGCATGCCGTTGGCCTCGGTACCTGGAAGGCTACAGGAGATACCGTAAATAAAGCCGTTAAAGATGCAATCAACGCCGGAATGCGGCACATTGATACAGCAGCAGTATATCAAAATGAATCGGAAATTGGTGAAGCAATCGAAGAGGTTCTTTCCGAAGGAAAAATAAAGCGGGAAGATCTATTTATTACATCTAAATTATGGAATAACGAACATCAACCTGAAGATGTGTTACCCGCGCTAAAAGAGAGCCTTAGAAAGCTTAAACTGGATTATCTGGACCTTTATCTCATTCACTGGCCAGTAGCCTTTAAAAAAGATGTTTTCTTCCCAGGTGGACCGGATGATTACATTTCACTGGACGAATGCCCGATAGGTAGTACCTGGAAACAAATGGAAGCAGCTTATGATAAAGGATTATCGAAGCATATCGGTGTATCAAACTTCAGTACCAGGAAACTTGAAGAGCTTAAGCAAACGGCTAACTATCAGCCGGAAGTGAACCAGGTAGAGCTTCATCCTTTACTTCAGCAGAATGGCTTGTACGATTATTGTAAAAAGGAAAATATCTTGCTCACAGCCTACTCTCCTCTTGGATCCGGAGATCGTGACAGCAGTATGAAAGGTGAGAATGAACCCGATCTTTTCGAGTTAGAAACGATCCGGGATATTGCCGACAAACACAGTGTTACACCAGCTAATGTTTTGATAGGCTGGCATGTGAATCGCGGCACTTCGGTGATTCCGAAATCTACCAGTCCTTCACATATTGAATCGAACTTCAAAGCCGGAAACCTAGAATTGGATTCTGATGACATGGAAAGGATTGCCTCCCTGGACAGGAACTATCGGTACATCACAGGTAAATTCTTCGAGGCCCCGGAGAAAGGGTATACCAATATTTATGACGAATAAGCAAAAGAATGAACCAAATCCGCATGGAACTTGTCAATATGAACTTGATTCAGATTCTGAATTGAATTCAGAATGACAAAAAACAGACTTTAATCGTTTATTTCGCCACATTAACCGCCCTTGTTTCCCGTATTACGGTAACTTTAACCTGACCGGGATAGGTCATGTCTGTCTGTATCTTTTGAGAGATCTCGAAGGACAGTTGAGCCGCTTTTTCGTCACTCACCTTCTCACTTTCTACCATCACGCGCAATTCACGCCCAGCCTGAATGGCGTAGGCTTTGTTGACCCCTGTAAAACCAAATGCTATGGCTTCCAGGTCTTTCAAACGCTGAATGTAAGAATCCAGCACCTGCCTTCTTGCCCCCGGTCGTGCACCGCTTATAGCATCGCAAACCTGGACGATAGGCGACAACAAATTGGTCATTTCAATTTCGTCGTGGTGAGCCCCGATAGCATTGCAAACATCGGGTTTTTCTCCATATTTTTCGGCCCATTGCATCCCAAGAATGGCGTGTGGCACTTCCGTTTCGGATTCAGGAACTTTCCCAATATCGTGCAGTAAGCCTGCTCTTTTAGCCAGTTTAGGATTCAGACCTAGTTCTGACGCCATTACTCCACAGAGCTTAGCTACCTCTCGAGAGTGATGCAAGAGGTTTTGTCCGTAAGACGAACGGTATTTCATGCGCCCCACCGACTTAATAAGCTCCGGATGGAGTCCGTGGATCCCAAGGTCGATAACTGTTCGCTTTCCAACCTCTATGATCTCTTCTTCTATCTGTTTGGAAGTTTTTCTAACCACTTCTTCGATCCTGGCTGGGTGAATACGGCCGTCCGTCACTAATTTGTGCAGCGACAATCGTGCGACTTCACGTCGCACGGAATCGAAACAGGAAAGGATAATTGCCTCAGGAGTGTCGTCCACGATGATCTCTACGCCTGTTGCCGATTCGATAGCACGAATATTTCGTCCTTCCCTACCAATGATCCTTCCTTTTACATCATCGCTTTCCAGGTTGAATACGGAGACACAATTCTCAATAGCTTCTTCCGTACCTATTCGTTGAATGGAATTGATCACGATCTTCTTAGCCTCTTGTTGTGCAGTGAGCTTCGCCTCCTCCATTGAGGCCTGGATATACGCCATGGCATCTGTCTTAGCCTCTTCCCTGAGGCTTTCAATAAGCTGTGTCTTGGCATCTTCAGCAGAGAGACTGGAGATCACCTCCAGCTGTTCTATCTGGCTTCTGTGTAGTTTCTCTACCTCCGTTTGCTTTTTCTGAAGGTATTTCAGGCGTTCTTCGTAATCTTTGCGTTTGTTATCGAATTCGGCATTTATTTTCTTGCTTTTGGAGAGTTCGCTGGATACTTGTGATTCTTTATCGCGTACTCTTTTTTCTACTTCTGAAATCTTCTTCTCGCGATTGAGAATGACCTTCTCGTGTTCCGACTTTAATTCAATGAATTTCTCCTTGGCTTGTAATATTTTGTCTTTCTTGAGTGCTTCCGATTCTACTTTAGCTTCCTTTACGATGGAAGATGCCGTTTTCCTGGCTTGTTTTATCACTCTAGAAGCATTATTTCGCTCTAGTAGTTTGGCAACGATGAATCCAACGATTCCTCCTACCGCGCCACTTATAGCGTATAATATCATATCGTCCATTTGTGTCAATGTTTTAGATCCCTCGATTAGGGGGATCGGTTCATCCCTGGTGATTCGGCGTTTAATTGCCTTAAAGCCAGGTAAATCTTAGTCAAAAAAAAAGCCTACACTAATAATTGCATTTTGAATAAACTCCTTAAAAACAAGTTTAGGGCTAACAAGCTGGTCGAAAATCCGCTCAATGGCGGCGCGCTCTTACAACTTCAACTCACCCTTTTTAAAGAATTCGTGTTGAGTTTACCAAAAATAATACTAGTGTAGGCAGTAACCTTTTATATTTTAAAGAACGTTAGGACAAATGCTCGTGTAACAATTCACTTAAAGCCTGTAACTTTTTCTCGATCTGTTGCGAATCTGAGTCCTTATCTATTGCTTTTTGCTCTACCTGGGCTGCAAACTGGAGTGCACACATGGCTAAAACATCCTGTTTATCCCTTACGGCATAACTTTTCTCGAACCTCTTAATCATCTCCTCTATCTTCTTGGCCGCTTTTCTCAAACCTTCTTCCTGGTCGGGGTTAATGGTCAAGGGGTATACCCGGTCCGCGATAGAAAGCTTTATTTTAAGATGGTTCGACATATCGTCTATTCGGAAAGTTGAGAAATACAGCTATCAATTTCCCGAACTAAAGCATTTATTTTGAGTTTTGTTTCTCGTTTATGTTGGTCGCTGCCAAGCATCGAATTTGCAATTTTCAAGGATTCGCATTTAGCGCGAAGGTTCTCAATCTCACTGTGAGATTCGTCCTGTTGCGATCTCAATACCAGGATCTGTTTCTCCAGGTCTGTTTTCGCTTGTTTCAATTTTTCGTGCCTGTGAAGTAATTTACTTATCCTGTTCTCCAGGGAATCAACTACTTCGGAAATGGAACTCATTGAAAAATAATTTCGACACTCTAAAGACAAAGTTAACCAAGTGCTACTAATATGACAACACTTTTGCATATTTTTTGTAATATTGATCGACGAAGATAACAATGCTGTTCACCCCCCGTTTCTATAGTAATTCTAATTCATTAAGACTCATGCGCCTGCTTATTCTAACCGCACTCCTGGGAGGATTTTGCTATGGTCAAAAAAGTGTTCCTACCGACTATTTTGACAACCCCTTGAAGATACCCTTGATACTATCCGGAAGCTTTGGAGAGCTTAGATCGAATCATTTTCACAGTGGACTGGATATAAAAACTCAGCAAAGAGAAGGAATACCCATTTATGCTCCTGCAGATGGTGTTGTAACACGAATAAAAGTAGGTCATTACGGCTATGGAAAGGCATTGTACATTTCCCATCCTAACGGCTACAGTACCGTGTATGCTCATCTTCAGCGTTATGCAGGTGAAATAGAGGAATTTGTAAAACGTACTCAATATGCCCGGGAGTCCTATGAAGTAGAAATGTTCCCTGACGGAGGAAAGCTGAAGGTAAATCGGGGTGACCTTATTGGATATACAGGAAATTCAGGTAGTAGCGGTGGGCCTCACCTTCATTTCGAAATAAGAGATAGCAGTTCAAGGCCTATGAATCCGATGTTGTTTGGAATCGAGATCCCCGACAGCAAAAAGCCCCTGGTAAACTCCGTATTTGCCTACCCCATGGGAGAACAGTCGCATGTGAACGGTTCTCAGAATCCTGTAAAACTTCGACTTGTGCTTCAGAAAGACGGAACATACAGGACAAAAAGTATATCGGCTTTAGGTGAGATTGGGTTTGGCGTATCAACCTACGATCAGCAGGATGGAGCTTCGAACAAGAACGGAGTCTACAAAATCATAACAACGGTTAACGGCAAAGAAAATTTCAATGTTTTGTTTGAAAAGTTTTCTTTCGGGGAAACACGATATCTCAATCGATTTATCGACTACCATTACTGGCGCACCAATAAGAGCAGAGTGCAGAAATTATTCAGACAAACAAACAACCCATTAAGTATCATCACCAAAGAAGACAATAGCGGCAAAGTCAATATTGAAGAGGGTTACGACGCGAATTATGTTATCGAGATCCTGGATTACAGTGGAAATAAGCAACGAATCTTCGTGCCAATTAACGGTAAAAACGAAACCATTGTAAAGCCTTTGGCCTTGAAAAAGACCGACGATTTTGTGTATGCAGACCAGGCTACGTCGATTACCAAGGGTAAATTCAGTATATACATACCGGCTAACGCCCTTTATGAGAACACTTATCTGGATATCGAAGCAAAGGGAGACACTTTGATATTCCATGAAGATAACATACCCATACATAAGAATATTTCCATTACAGCCGATGCGTCCAATTTCAGAAAAGAAGATATGGACAAATTGTACCTGGGCAGATTGAACTATAAAGGGGAGCCTTATTACAATACAACCTACCGAAAAGGCAATAAACTTACTGCAAAAACACGGACTTTTGGTTCTTTTACCCTGGTAGCCGATGACACACCTCCTAGCATAAAACCTGTGAATTTCAGCGATGAAAAATGGATTAGCAGCAACAAGACACTTAAAGTAAAGATCGAGGATGATCTAAGCGGAATCGGGAGCTATCGCGCAACGATAAATGGAAAGTTTATCCTCATGGAATATAATTACAAAAAAGACGTTTTAACCTATAATTTCGATGATAATATTATTTCCGAGTCAGAAAACAATTTCAAAGTGAATGTTGTAGATAATGCCGGAAATAATGCTACATTTGAAGCAACTTTTTTCAGAAAATAACGCCAAAGCAACCTTTTGAAAACAACGCGATTACTTCTACTACTACTGATTTTTGGATCAAGTCTATCCATCTTTTCACAAAACGCAACCATAAAAGGAGTTATTCTCGATGAGCAGAATGTGCCCATCGCAAATGTAAATGTCTCCTACGAAGGCACTGGTACTATTTCGGATTTTGACGGTTTTTATCTACTTGAAATTCCAGCTAACCAGGATGTTACCATTACATATACGCATATTGCTCACAGCAATGTTTCTCAAACTTTCAACCTGAAACCCAACCAGGATTATGAATTCAACCCGGTTATGAAGGTTGACGTTGAGCAGATTAGCCCGGTAATTATTACAGGTAGAAAAAAACGCAGCAGGGTGGACGAATCAGGCGTACTATCTATTACCCCGGAAACCATTAGAAAAATTCCGGGAGCAAATGCAGGAGTTGAGAATCTTCTGAAGTCACTTCCAGGTGTAAGCGGAAATGATGAACTAAGTACGCAGTATGCCGTACGAGGCGGAAATTTTGATGAGAACCTTGTCTATGTCAATGAAATTGAAGTCTATCGTCCGTTTCTTATACGTAGCGGACAGCAGGAAGGGTTGAGTTTTGTTAATACAGACCTAACACAATCTGTTGACTTTTCAGCCGGGGGATTCCAGGCTAAATTCGGAGATAAACTATCTTCCGTTCTGGATATTCAGTATGAGCGCCCTGTTTCATTTGGTGCTACTGCAGATTTAAGCCTGCTGGGTGCTAGTGTGTCGGTTAAAGGAATCTCTAATGACGAACGACTTCGTGGTGTGGTAGGACTGCGCTACAGGGATAACAGCCTTTTTGTAGACGCCAAACAGACGGAGACCAATTTCCGTCCGCGTTTTGCCGATGCTCAAACCTATATTACCTACAAATTCAGTAATAAATTCGAACTAGGTTTCCTCGGTAATCTTTCAGTTAACCAATACGATTACGAACCGCTAACGCGTCAGACGAACTTCGGAACCCTTGCAGATCCCGTGGCTCTGCTTATTTTCTACGAAGGACAGGAAGAAGACCGGTACGATACTTATTTTGGTGCGTTAAAAGCAACCTACGCGGTATCAGATCAGTATACCGCCAAGCTAATAGGTTCGGTTTTCCAGACTACGGAACAGGAATATTTCGATATCCTGGCGCAATATCGACTTGGGGAGGTAAATACCAACATTGGAGACGAAAACTTAGGAGAAGTTCAGTTTTCAGAAGGAATAGGTTCGCAACTTACCCACGCGAGGAACGATTTGGACGCATTGATCGTGAATATACAGCATAAAGGGGTATACAGGTTGAAATCCCCTGAGGAAGATAAAAACGCCGCTGTGATCGAATACGGTGTTCGCTATACACGGGAAGATATTCGAGACCGGGTGCAGGAATACGAGATCATAGACTCCGCAGGTTTCTCCATTCGCCCACCACTACCCGATTTCGCGAATGACCAACCTTATGAGCCTTTTGTGTCGCCTATCGTACCCTTTACGACCATCCGAGCCACCAATAACGTACAAACCGACCGTATCCAGGGATTTGTTCAATGGAGTAAGAAAACCAATCTTGGAACTAATGATCTTTGGCTCAACGCCGGTGTTAGAGCACATAATTGGACAGTAAACGGAGACGGAATCGAAAGCACGACACAAACTGTATTTAGTCCCCGGGCCCAGATATCTCTTAAACCGGACTGGGAAATGGATATGTTGTTCAGACTATCAGGAGGTGTCTACCACCAACCACCTTTTTACAGGGAGTTGAGAGATTCCACCGGCACTGTGCGGCCAGGTGTTAAGGCGCAGCAATCCATACATATTGTATTGGGTAATGACTACAGTTTCGATCTATGGGGTAGGCCATTCACTTTAAATTCCGAAGTGTATTATAAAAAACTAACGGATGTGAACCCTTACACCCTTGAAAATGTCCGTATTCGCTACCGTGCCCGAAACAATGCCGAGGCCTACGCTGCCGGACTAGACCTGAGGCTAGCCGGTGAATTTGTTCCCGGAACTGAGAGCTGGGTGAGTTTTGGTTACCTCAGAACTGAAGAAAATATTGACAATCGCGGCTTTATTTTCCGTCCTACGGATCAAAGGCTGAAATTCGGTGTGCTATTCCAGGATTATGTAAAAGTGATCCCGGATCTGAAAATGTACCTGAATCTTACTTATAACACTGGATTACCGGGTGGATCGCCCAGTTATGCAGATCCGTACGACTTCCAAACGCGATTACCAGATTATAAAAGAGCCGATCTAGGGGTGTCCTATGTGTTGGTTGATGCGAATAAATTGCGAGATAGCGGATGGTTAAAGCCATTTAGAGAGCTTACCATTGGTGCCGAGATCTTCAACATCTTCGACGTACGTAACTCCATTACGAATACCTTTGTTCGCGATGTTTATACGAAAGTTCAGTATTCAATACCGAATTTCTTAACCCCTCGTGTTTACAATGTCCGACTTACGATGAAGTTCTAAATTAGGAATTCACAAACTCCTTGAGTACATCAATCACATAATCGATCTCTTCCTTTTTATTAAACGAAGAAAATGAGAATCGTACAGAGGGTCTTTTGAAGTTATCTTTGGAAAGGATCTCTTTTAAAACGTGAGAACCGCCTTCACTCCCACTTTGGCAGGCACTTCCCTTGGAACAGGCAATTCCCTTTAAATCCAACTGAAACAAGAGCAGAATGGCTTTTTCAGGTGAAAGTGGTAGACATACATTGATAAGAGTATAAGTACTGTCGTCTCCGTCCTCACATGCCCCGTTAAAATGTACTCCGGGAACCTGTTCATTTAATTGCTGAATAAAATATTCCTTCAGAGAATTGATATAAGCTTTCTCCTTTTCTAAATTCTGATAAGAGATTCTGAGGGCTTCTGCCATTCCCGCTACGGCGTACACAGGCTCTGTACCAGCACGCATGCCGCGTTCCTGCTGTCCGCCATGAATCAAAGGTTTTAAACCGCTGTCTTTTCTAATAAATGCAAATCCAACTCCTTTCGGACCGTGAAACTTATGGGCTGCGGCAGCTGCGAAGTCTACCGGGATATCCGCCAGGTCTATTTCAAAATGCCCTATGGACTGCACCATATCGCTATGAAATAAAGCTCCGTGTTCCTTACACAACAAGGCAACGCGCTTTAGATCGATCATCGTTCCTACCTCGTTATTTACATGCATCAGACTCACCAGTGTCTTTTCGGAAGAATCTTTCAGAAGTGATTTCAAATGATCATAGTCAATACAACCAGTAGTGTTCACATCAACATAATCCACATTTATATTGTATCGCTCCTCAAGCACTTCGATGGTGTGCAAAACCGCATGATGCTCGATCCGGCTCGAAATAATTCGTGTTACACCAAGGTCGGCAACTGCACTATGCAGCGCAAGATTGTCTGCTTCTGTTCCACCTGATGTAAAAATAATCTCGGAGGCTGAGACATTAAGGAATCCGGCGATCTCTTTTCTAGCTGTTTCAAGTAAAGATTTAGATGAGCGCCCGTATGAATGTGTAGATGAAGGGTTTCCGTATTCTGTTTTAAGAACTTCCGACATACATCGGATGACTTCGCTTCTCAGTTCAGTAGTAGCCGCACTATCGAAATAAACTTTTCTCATCTCGCGCAAAAATACACATTAATCTAATTTTGAAATCATCAATTATAAAGAATTGCGTTACTTTGTCTAAGCAGAAAATGTTGCAATGAAGAAATACCTTTCAATTTTACTCCTGGGAATTGTTCTGAATGCCTGTGATGACGGCGATATAATACTCACTTCGTTCGATTTTGGTGATGCCAACCTTGAGTTTTGTGGAGGTCAGGGCGACTATGTATTTTACAAGATAAACAGTCAGTCCTTCGAAAGCATCGCACTTCAATTAGGCACAACAGATATACTGTTTTTTGAGAGTGATACCCTGGAATTTGCTGTAAATGGAACGAGCAATATAGTTGCTTACCGAACTTTTAATGAGAGTGTAGGCTCCGACTATTTCTGCGATAATATTCCTCCCACAACACCACAGGTAGTAACAAGCTTCCTTGGTACAGATGGCACGGCTACATTATTTATCACCGCATTACTGGACGACAATGATGGCATTCCCTTCGAGAATAGCAACGACCCGTTAAAAGAGGGCTTCGGGGATTTCGATAACGATGGGCTGCCTAACTTTTATGACGATGATGACGATGGCGACAATGTCCCAACCATTGCCGAAATAGGCGATGATCCGAATAACCCCATGAATACTGATGGAGAAGACAATGTGGATTACCTGGATGAGGACGACGACAACGACGGAGTATTAACACGTTATGAGGTAGGGAGTAACATTGATTTGAATCCATTGGATAATATCCTCGACCCCAATGTTGGCCCGAATTATCTGAATCCGGCTGTAACGATAGAATTCATAGTGGATGAGTTCCGTGTTCACACCTACAATATTAATAGTGATGTTCGGGTTCGAATCGATAATTTAGTATTAATATCCGAATCGGAACAAATAACCCAGGAATCCCTTGAACTGGGCAGTATATCCAGCATTTTAAACGAGAATATTTCAATTACCCCAGCTTTTCCTGACTAGGCGGTTTTACTCTGAAAAATGTAGACTTCAGTGGCTCCGCGACCATATTTCTGAAAATTCGCGTCGTAAAACTTCAGATTATCGTAGCGTTTGAATAAGTACTCCAATTCCGTTCGCAGCACTCCGTCTCCCACTCCATGAATAAAGACAACCCTCTGTATTTTCTTCCGAATCGCGAATTCCAGCTGTCTTTTAGCCGTATCAAGCTGTATGGTCAACATATCATAATTAGACATGTTCTTAGTGGCGTTTACTAGCTTATGGATATGCAGATCCACCTCCATGGCAGGCTGAACACGTTCTTTGGGTTTGATTCGCCTGGTTTTCCGAGGTTTCCATGATTCTTTTTCTGAAAGGGCCTTTGAGACATCCATAGGGTTTAAATGTATGTCGGATTCTTCCGAACCAACGACCACAAGTTCATCCTGATCGAACTCCATTTCGAAGTCATCCTCGGTCAATACGAAAATGCTATTCTCTTTTACCGCGAACACCTCTCCTTTTATGGAATCGTTGAGTGATTCAACTTTGTCTCCGATTTTAAACATCGTGTAATGTATTTCTTACAATTTGTTAACAGGTTATCGACATTTATTGCATTTTAACGAAATCTTGGCCTGTATTATCATGCTTTTCGTCGATTTTAATCACTTAAAACTGTGATAATTAAATATTATTTCTATTTTTACCTCGGTTAATAGTATCATTTTGCCCCCAAGATGGTACAAAATTATTATATAAATATGAAAAACCTACTACTCTTTTCAGTTGCGTTAGTGATGTCGTTGAACGCTATGGCTCAATTGTACGTTACTCCTAACGCATCGTCTTCAACCGATTCCTACGTATACGTAAGTGACGAAGTATTATTTGTTGAACAAGATGTAAATCTTGTTGCAAATACGAATGATCCAAACACCGAAGCAAGTATTTATTTGCGGGATGAAGCTCAATTAATCCAGGGAGCTACGGCATCCGCAAATTCTGGAACTGGGTTTATCTCGGTTTATCAAGACAGTAACTCAGATTCTTATGACTATAATTTCTGGAGTTCTCCTGTTGGAAATCCAAATGCAGGAAGCGGCAACAGAAATTTTGGTATTTTAAATGTCTATGATGCCAATACTGTCACCGATTCGGACCAAACCAACGTAACCGCGGCATATAACGGCACACCATCGCCTAACCTGACCATCTCAAGAAGATGGCTATACAAAAGGCCTGCTGGCGGAGGTTATCAAGCTATATGGACAAATTATAGCGTACCTGCCGGTCTCGGGTTTACGATGAAAGGTGTGGGAGTTACCCCTGCTGGGGGCGATCCATGGGTGGATCCGATGAATCAATTATACGACTTTAGAGGAAGGCCTCACAATGGAGATATCGTTGTAAATACATTAGCCAACGAAAGTGTACTTTCCGGAAACCCATACCCATCAGCTTTAGACCTGAACCTTGTATTTAATGATCCTGATAACATTGAGATTAATGAATTTCGTTTTTGGGACGAAGATAGAAGTATAAACTCACATTATTTTGTTGACAATAAAGGAGGATATGGAACATGGATTCCTGGACCTTCGCCTTATGCTACTGGAGGTGCTTATGCGGCTCCAACATTCCTCAACTACGACAACGGGGGCAATCCGATAGGAGCTACTATGGATTCTGGAGAAGCCCTTAATCGTCTTTATTCACCTATAGGCCAAGGCTTTAATATATTTACAGATATTGCTGGGGATGGTCAAATTGTTCTTAAAAATAGTCATAGGGTATTTTACCGTGAAAGTGGTTCACTTTCTGTGTTTAGGTCTCCTCAAGGAGCTGGCACTGGTACTTCCACTATTGGAAATCCAGAAAATGGTGATCCGTCGACAATTTCTTCTGAAGTTGACCCATTTGCAGAGTATCCTCCTACTTTAAGGTTTTATACAGTATTCGGTGAATCTCATTTAAGAGATATGTTATTGATGCTCTCTGATACTTCAACTGATGGTTACGACCGAGGGCTAGACGCACGTCACCCTATGGATGGTAAGAATGCAGAAGCCTACTTCCCTATTGGCGATGATAAGGATTTCCTTCCTTATGTGATTCAAACCGTTCCTTATTCTGTAGGCAAAAAGATTCCATTGAATTTTGTAATCGATCAGGCGACACCGGTAACTATTATGGCTACTGAAGAAATAAACTTACCGTCCAAAGTAGTTCTTTGGGATAGTGAAGGAAACACTTGGCAGGAGATTACAAATGGAAATCAAGCTGAACTTCAGTTACATGAAGGCACATATGAGAATCGTTTCTTCTTGGTGTTTAGAGGTGGGCCGGATCCTGTGATTGATCCTTCAACGATATCTGTCAATAACAGGTCTGCTCAGGTGAATAATAATGTTGATTTCTTCCAGAACAACCCGGCATCTCAACTCGAGGTTGCAAACCCTGAAGGTTTCGTGATCAAGTCGGCCTCTATCTTTGATATGTCCGGAAAACTTGTCCTTAACCAACGAGATCTGGGAGATAGCACTAGTTTCACATTCTCAACTGCCACATTCAGTGATGGTGTATATATTGTGAAACTGGTAACCGAAGATGACATTACCATTGATTACCGCATGACGGTACACAATAGAAGATAATTTATGACGCTGGAAGGCATTGACGATTATATGTTGCCATGCCTTACAAAGAAATATCTAGGTTTTGATTGTTTTGGCTGCGGAATGCAACGTTCCGCAGCTTTTCTTTTTAGGGGAGAGTTCATCTCTGCCTTCAAAATGTATCCGGCTATCTATCCTCTCATAGCCCTGGTCCTATTCCTTATTCTGAATATGTTCTTTTCATTCAAACAGGCAGAACGAATTAAAATAATTCTTATCTTGATTACCATCACTTTTATAGTAGGAAATTTTCTCTTGAAACTAATGTTACACTAATCAACCAAAAACATGGAAAAACAAAAGCTAAATACCACGCTGGTCTATATCCTGTCTATTGTAGGTTTCATATGCTGCTGCTTACCATTAATCGGAATTATACCTTCAGCGATCGCTTTCTTCATTGCTAATGGAAAAGTGAAGGAATGGAAAGCAAATCCGGAGGCCTATGAGAATGGTCAAGCTATGAACACAGCACGTATTATCGCATTGGTCGTATTGATTATAAATGCGCTATACCTGGCCTATAATATCTTCCTTATCTTCTCTGCAGGAGGTTGGGATGCATACATGGAACAACAACGTTCCATGATGGAACAATATGGCATACAGTCTTAGGTACATCGATTTATTAATAAAAAAAGCGGCCAAATGGCCGCTTTTTTTATTCAGAATCAAACTCCTTGAGTGTATTAATTATAATGTCAATGCATTCGTGCAACTGCTCTTCCGTCATTACTAACGGAGGGGCAAATCTAATTATATTGCCATGGGTAGGCTTAGCCAGCAAGCCATTATCGCGCAATCTAAGACATATTCTCCAGGCGGTGTCGCCATCTTCAGAATCGTTGATGACTACAGCATTCAGCAGGCCTTTACCTCTTACAAGTTTACAGATTGTGCTACCTTTAATATATTCATTAATTCGCTCCCGGAAGATGATACCTAGTCGTTCGGAGTTTTCCGCTAATCTTTCATCCCTTACAACTTCAAGAGCCGCAATAGCAACCGCAGCAGCTAACGGGTTTCCACCAAAAGTACTTCCGTGATTACCAGGTCGGATTACACCCATAACCTCATTGTCTGCTAATACTGCAGATACAGGATATAAACCGCCACTAAGCGCCTTACCCAGAACCAGGATATCCGGTTTGACATCCGGTGTTCCTTCACAATTCTTCGTCTCACAGGAACAATTACCACAGGTGGCTAGTAATCGTCCAGTTCGCGCAATTCCAGTTTGAACTTCGTCTGCGATGAACAATACGTTGTATTTCTCACATAAAGCTTTTGCTGCCTTTAAGTAACCTTCACTTGGCACATAAACGCCTGCCTCGCCCTGAATGGGTTCAACAAGAAAACCTGCTATATTCTTATTGCCGATTAAAACAGCTTCCAACGCTTCAAGATTGTCATACTCGATCTTTACGAATCCTTCTGTATACGGGCCAAAGTTCTTCCTCGCTACCGGGTCATTCGAAAATGATATGATCGTAGTCGTCCTTCCGTGGAAATTATTCTTACAAACTATGATCTTAGCTTCGTTGATATCGATTCCCTTTACCTCATATGCCCACTTTCTGCAAAGCTTGATGGCAGTTTCCACCGCTTCTGCTCCTGTGTTTATAGGAAGTAGTTTATCATAACCGAAATACTCTGTGGTGAATTTCTCATACTTCCCCAGCATATTATTGTAGAATGCCCTACTGGTGAGTGATAGTTTCTTGGCTTGTTCGGTTAGTGCCGAGACGATCTTAGGATGACAATGTCCCTGGTTTACGGAGGAGTAAGCCGAAAGAAAATCATAGTACTTCTTTCCTTCAACATCCCATACAAAGACCCCTTCTCCCCTGCTCAAAACAACGGGAAGCGGGTGATAGTTCTGAGCGCCATACTTGTTTTCCAACGCCATGGCTTCCTGTGATAGAGTGTGCTGTGCTACAGACATAACATTAAATTTTAAAAATTCAAAAATCTAAACATTCCTACTGTACCTTTATTTTTCCGAGAAGCCGGAAATTCAGCGGAGGAGAGAAATCACCCTTAAGTGCAAATTAATAAATAATCGGAACATCTATTTACCCTTTAGCTGAAATTTATTAATCATTTTATCAAATTCCTTCGATCTTTGGTCGGAAAATAAATGGATGAGAACTTCGCGCAATTTTATCGTATAAATTATTCATCTATATGTATTTTTGCGTCTATGTCAAGAAGGAACAAACGAGTGATTTTCGAGGATATCGAGATAATCGATGCCGGTGCAAAAGGCAAAGCAGTCGCAAAGGCACCCGATGGCCGAATTATCTTCGTGAATAATGCCGTTCCGGGAGATGTGGCTACTATTCAGACGTATAAAAAACGGAAAGCCTATTACGAAGGAACCGCGATCGCATTCTCCAAATACTCGGAAAGACGCGTAAATCCAGTTTGTGAGCATTTCGGAACTTGTGGTGGCTGTAAGTGGCAATTCATGGCTTACGACCAGCAACTCTTCTATAAGCAAAAGGAGGTAGAAAATAATCTGGTTCGAATAGGTGGTATTGAATTACCCGAGATCACCCCTATACTAGGCTCGGAAAAGACATTGTTCTACAGGAACAAAATGGAGTTTTCCTTTAGCGATAATAAATGGCTCACCAAAGAACAAATTGAGAGCGGCGAAGAAATTCCGAATCGAAATGCCCTCGGATTTCATATTCCCGGTATGTGGGACAAAATTCTTGACATCGATACATGTCACCTGCAACGGGATCCCAGCAATGCCATACGTAACTTCGTAAAAAAGAAATCCGAGGAATTGGGGCTTTCCTTCTTTAATACACGTAAGCAGGAAGGTTTTCTAAGAACACTCATGCTTCGAACAAGTAGTGCCGGTGATATTATGGTTCTTGTACAATTCTTTGCTGAAGATGAAGAAAATCGCATAGAGTTGCTAAATGCAATCAAGGAGGAATTCCCGGAGATTACTTCCCTTCTCTACGTAATCAATTCAAAAGGAAACGATACCATTTACGACCAGGAAGTGATTTGCTATAGTGGACAAGACCATATTTTTGAGGAAATGGAAGGTCTTAAATTCAAGATCAACGCCAAATCCTTTTACCAAACCAATAGTGAACAAGCCTACGAACTATACAAGATCACCAGGGATTTTGCTAACCTCCAGGGAAATGAACTTGTGTACGATCTTTATACCGGGACAGGAACCATTGCCCAATTTGTTGCTAAGAAAGCTTCTCACGTGGTTGGGGTTGAATCGGTTCCTGAGGCTATAATTGCCGCAAAAGAAAACGCAATTCGGAATGGAATCGAGAACACAACTTTTGTCGTGGGTGACATGAAAAATGTTTTTAATGACGAATTTGTACAGACTTACGGCAAACCAGATGTAGTGATCACCGACCCTCCCAGGGATGGTATGCATCAGGATGTGGTAATGCAGTTGTTAAAACTGGCACCAAATCGCATCGTCTACGTTAGTTGCAATAGTGCAACCCAGGCCAGGGACCTGAAACTCATGGATGAAGATTATAAGGTAGTTAGGATCCAGCCAGTGGATATGTTTCCGCAGACATACCATGTAGAAAATGTTGTACTTTTGGAAAAACGTAATTAAGCTTCAATTGATGTTAAAACGGCTTGCATTCCTTTTTTTGGCATTTACCGTGATCGCAGGATGTACCCGGGACGACATTTGTGAAGAAGGAGCCGCCACTACTCCACTCCTCATTATTACTTTTAATGATATTGTGAATCCTACGGAACGCAAGTCTGTACCTAGCCTAACGGTTGAAACGCGAGAGCTAAACAGCACTGAAGTGATCTCCTCACAAACCACCGATTCCATCGCTATTCCCTTGAGAAATGCGGCAATGGAAACGAGCTACCGATTTAAAAAAGGGGTTGGTACTGCAACTCCAAACACGGATGTGTTAACGCTTCGATATTCAACTGAAGACCTCTATGTGAACCGGGCCTGTGCCTTTAAAACCATATACCACGATTTGAATGCCATCGTTCAAAATGAAGGAAGTGCAAACTGGATACTACAACTGGTTGTTGAAACCAACGATATAGTCGATGAAACTGAAACTCACATTACTATTCTTCATTAGCCTTTTGCTAAGCCCGGTATCGGCGCAGGAAACGGCCACCGATAGTATTCCTCCCAAAAAGGAATCTTATGGTTTACGTGTTGGGATCGATCTGTCTAAGCCACTGCGTTCGGTGCTGGAAGATGGTTATACCGGTTTTGAAATTATTGGTGATTTTAGAGTTTCTGAACGATTTTATGCTGCGGCCGAATTTGGCAACGAAGAAAAAGAGCGATTTGAAAGCAATCTGAATTCCATTGCCTCGGGTAGCTATGTCAAGGTGGGTGGTGACTTCAACGCATACCAGAACTGGCTGGGTATGGAAAATATGATCTATGCCGGACTGAGATACGGATTTTCTACTTTTAAGCAGGAATTACTAGCCTACGGGATATATACCACCAACCAGACCTTTCCCGGTACTTTCCGGGTGGATCCTCAGGAGTTTACTGGATTAACCGCTTCCTGGATAGAGTTACAAGTTGGCGTAAAGACAGAGATCATAAATAACCTGTACCTAACTATCAATCTTCAGCTAAAACGAAAGATATCAGAGACTACTCCGGAAAATTTCGACAACCTGTTCATTCCAGGCTTCAACAGAACTTATGATTTCAGTGAATTTGGTGCGGGGTATGGCTATAGTATTTCGTATTTCATACCCATCTTCAAGAATTAATTCTAAATGTTCTTCTTAGCCTTTCGGCTGCCTTCGTAAAGCTCGTATCGCACGAACCTACTTTCCAGCTTCCCATTGTACAACTTGATCTTTTTTGAAGGTCTGAGACCTACATTTTTTAAAGCTTCCATATTACTGGTGATCATCCAGGCATTCGAACCAGGGTAACCACGCTTTAAAGTATTACCAATGTTGGCGTAGAATTCGAAAATATCGGAAACAGACAGACGCTCGTCATAGGGTGGATTGAATACCAGGTGAAGTTGGCGATTACTTTCTTTCTCCGACTCAAAAAAGTCTCTTGTTCGGATCTCGATAAACTCCTGTAGGTTGGCGTTCTTTATGTTTTGCTTCGCCTTCTTCACTGCTATGGCATCTTTGTCGAAACCGTAGATCTTAAAATGAAAATCCTTTATTTTCTTTAAGGCGGCATTCTCGATCACTTCATAGAGATCAGGATCGAAATCGGGCCATGTTTCAAATCCAAATTCATCACGATTCAGATTTGGAGGAATGTTGCAGGCAATCATGGCTGCTTCAGCCAATATCGTTCCACTTCCACACATGGGGTCCATGAAATCACATTGTCCGGTCCAGCCGCTTAACATGATCATACCGGCGGCAAGCACCTCGTTTATGGGGGCCAGCGTGGTCTCGGTCTTATAACCTCTTTTGTGCAAAGATGCGCCAGAACTATCCAAAGAAACAGTACAAATATTTCGATCTATATGAATATTGATCCTCAAACTGGGGTGATCCAGGTCTACATCGGGACGAGTACCTGTTTTATCCCTGAAACGATCCACAATAGCGTCCTTGGTCTTTAAAGACACAAACTGGGAATGAGTGAACTGTTTCGAAAAAACTGTAGCATCCACTGCTAATGACCCATTCTCGTCCATATGCTCCTCCCATCGCAGGTCATAGATCTTTCGGTAAAGATCATCTTCGTTGAATACATTGAATGCGGTAATAGGTTTTAAGATCTTTATAGCGGTACGACAACAGAGATTAGCTTTGTACATAAAGCCTGTATCTCCTTCGAATGTAACATTGCGCGTACCTGTTTCCACAGCAGATGCTCCTAATTGTCGCAATTCATCAGCCAAGAGCTCTTCCATCCCGTATAAGGTTTTGGCCAACATTTTAAAGTTCTTTCTCATAGTCGAATCAAAAGTGCTGCAAAAATACAGTATTTTTAGCCCTGAAATAGAATTGTATGCAAAATCCGAAGGAACTCTGGTACACATCCTGGTTCGATACACCTTATTACCACATTCTTTACAAGGATCGTGATGAGGAAGAAGCTGGACTATTTATGCGAAATTTAACAGCTTTCCTGAATCTCGATCCTGGGTCTGAAATTCTCGATCTCGCCTGTGGAAAAGGTCGCCACGCCAGGTATCTTAGTGACTTGGGGTATAAGGTCACCGGAGTGGATTTATCGGAAAATAACATTGCTAAGGCCAGGCAATTCGAAAATGAGCGATTACAATTCAAGGTCCACGACATGTGTGTCCCCTATCCCGGAAAATTCGATGCTGTCTTTAACCTGTTTACAAGTTTTGGTTACTTTGAGAAAGAAGGCGATAACCTTCGCACTATTACAGCCATTCGGGACGCCTTAAAGCCTTCAGGATATGGCGTGATCGATTTTCTGAATGTGCAGAAGACGATTCCCGAATTAGTTCCTTCCGAAGAAAAATTTATAGATGGTATTCATTTTAAGGTTGATCGAAAATATGAGGACGGCTACCTCGTAAAACGAATAGAATTCGAAGTAAATGGTGATGGTATGCAATTCCATGAACGAGTAAAAGCACTATCCCTGGATGATTTTCAACATTATTTTATACAGGCCGGGGTGAAGATGATTCGAAGCTTCGGTTGTTACCATTTGAGTGACTTTGATGTTAATTCCTCGGAACGATTAATCCTTATCTTTGGCAAATGATTTATTTGCTTTTATTTCTTGCGGTTGCCATAGGCTATCTGATTGCACTTGGACTAAAATCCAGGCAACCCAGGCAAATGTCTATTTTCCTGGCATTTAGCGGGGCTTTTCTGTTATCAATGACCATCAATGAACTTCTCCCCGAAGTCTTTGAAATGCCCACACAGAGAATTGGTGGCTTTATCATGGGAGGTATTTTGTTACAGATCGTGCTTGAGTTCTTCTCCAAAGGAGCGGAACACGGACATGTGCATATCCATTTAACGAATAAAACCTTTCCCTGGCTACTCTTCACAAGTCTGGCAATTCATGCAATTTTAGAAGGTTTTCCTATTTCAGAAAAGAATGATATCCTGGTAGGGATCATCATTCATAAGATCCCGGTTGCCATAATTCTATCTTTCTTTTTCATTAATGCAGGTTATAAGAAATGGATCACTCTAACTTTTATGCTGCTATTTGCACTGATGACACCCCTTGGCAACTTCCTTTCCACAGCGGTTGAGGTGCTTCAGCAGTACCATACAGAGATCACGGCAGTGGTGATTGGTATCTTTCTTCACGTTTCAACCACAATCCTTTACGAAAGCAGTAAAGACCATAAATTTAACATGGCCAAGTTGCTGATAATCATCCTGGGATTCGGTATTGCCTACTTTATATAAAACTAGATGACGTCTGTGAAGATAAAGAAGAAGTGAAATACACTTCCTGCCAGGACAAACATGTGCCAGATGGCGTGGTTAAAAGGGATTTTCTTTACTACGTAAAACAGTATTCCCACCGTGTAAAAAGCACCGCCAAGTGCAAGCAATGTAAGACCTAAGGTAGACTGGGCTTCCATCACACTACTCAGGTCGAATACGATTAGCCAACCCATTAGCAGGTATAGTAAGAGTGAAATAACCTCAAATTTGCCTGTGAAGAATAATTTCAAGAAGGTACCGATGGCTGCTGTGATCCAGACCGTCCAGAATAATATCCATCCTGAGTCGTGTTCCAGCGAAATTAAAGCCACGGGAGTATAGGTTCCCGCAATTAAGAAGTAGATGCTTATGTGATCAAGTTTCCGTAATACAGGTTTCCATTTAATATGACTGATAGCATGATAAAGTGTTGATGCACTGTAAAGTACAATTACTGAACTAGCATATATCAGAATACTAAAAGTACTGTAAGGCGTTTTCTTACTATCGAAAACCAATAAAAGTACGAGGCCTGCAATACCCAGAAGTATCCCTAATCCGTGGGAAATGGTATTCCAGAGTTCTTCCTTTTTCGTGTACATTTTATAGCAATTTGCTTCGCAACCGGGCTATCCGCTCTATCTTATTATGCAAATCTAAGGCATAATAAGGATATCACTCCTATCCCTATTGCGGATAAGGTAATATTTAACAGTTGGGGTCGCCACCGAAGTGAGGTTGTTGGGTTTAGGGTATTAAAAAACCCTGAAGTAGAGTAAACTCACTTCAGGGTTTAAAGAAGGCGGCGACCTACTTTTCCACGTTTGTAGTATCATCGGCGCAAACGGGCT
>NZ_JAFMTQ010000014.1 GCF_026126405.1 Aureitalea sp. L0-47 | reverse complement strand
GACCTTCGAAATATGGGAAGTGAGCTGTCTATCGACGTCTCAGCACTTGCCTCCGGAGTGTATATGGTTCAGATCAACAGCGAAGCCGCTACAACGGTCAAGCGTTTGATCAAAGAATAATCCTAGAGATTATATAACCAACCAAAAGAAAACCCCTTCCAAATTGGAAGGGGTTTTTTTATTTTAATTATTTGATTTGCGTCTTTATGTTGTCTAGAGTAATTATCTCTTTACTTGCTGTTTCCAAATTGCTTTCTCAAAATAGTCGACCTTGTTCGTCACTATATGAATATTAGCCGTTGGATTTGTCGGATTCGTCTGCGCAATTCTGCGCTCAAACATTCTTTCCATAATTACCTTTTTTAAAGTTTACTCAAAGGTACACCCAACAAGTCATAAAATTAGCCAAGGCCTTGTTATTGTTAGGTTAATGTAATTCCGTGACTACGGATTCAGCCCGATTACCAATACGTTATTTAGAATAGTTCCAGCTTGTTAAAACGGTATAATATCGACCTAACTATTGCGAATGAAGAACAATAAATACTACTTCAGTATGGATTTAATAAACGTCTGAATCCCCTGGATTCCTTCAGATGTTAACATTTTAATAAACGCACTACCAATGATGGCACCACTAGCGAATTCGGTGGCAGATTTAAAGGTTTCAACATTGTTAATTCCGAAACCAACTATTTGAGGATTCGACAAATTCATATTCGCGATCCTGGCGAAATAATCCTTTTGTTCTTGTCCAAAACCACTAGTCTTTCCAGTTGTGCTTGCGCTGCTCACCATATAGATGAAACCTTCACTGTTTTCATCGATCTCCATAATACGTTCATCCGAAGTTTGAGGAGTGATAAGAAATACATTTATCAAGTTGTATCGCTTGAAGATGGATGCGTAATGTTCCTGGTATTCCGCAAGGGGTAAATCTGGCAGAATTAAACCGTCGATTCCAATTTCTTCGCATTTAGCGCAAAAGGCTTCTACGCCGTATTGTAGTACAGGGTTGAAATAGCCCATGATAATTAATGGTATGGAAACTCGTTCTCGAATATTCGTAAGCTGTTCGAACAACAAATCTGTATTCATTCCATTTTTTAAAGCAGCTGTAGAACTCTCCTGAATTGTAGGCCCATCGGCCAATGGATCGCTAAATGGTAATCCTATCTCGACCATGTCCACGCCATTCTCTTCGAGGGACTCCAATATTTCTACTGTATCTTCCAGTTGTGGATATCCGGCTGTAAAATAAATAGACAGCAGCTTTTTATCTTCGCTTAGCTTTTTTGTAATTCGGTTCATGATCAAAGATTAAAATAATCAATATAGGTTCCCAGGTCCTTGTCGCCCCTACCACTCAGATTAACTACTACTACGTCTTCATTTTTAAAAGGCCGATCTTTAAATATCGCAAAAGCATGGCTGGTTTCTATCGCCGGTATAATACCTTCAAGTTTGCTAAGCTCAAGGCCTGCGAGCATTGCGTCCTCATCTGTGATTGATATGAATTCACCTCGACCACTAGTATAAAGGTGTGCGTGCATAGGTCCTACCCCCGGATAGTCCAGGCCAGCAGATATGGAATAAGGTTCGGTTATTTGTCCATCCCCGGTTTGCATAAGTAGCGTCTTACTCCCGTGAATTATTCCGGCCTTACCAAGTACAGAGGTTGCCGCACTCTCCCCGGTATGAATACCTTTTCCTGCAGCTTCAACTGCGATTATACCTACCTCTTCATTATCTAGAAAGTGATAATAAGCCCCAGCCGCATTACTTCCTCCACCTACACAAGCCACCACATAATCCGGTTCCTCGCGACCTTCTTTTTCGTGCAGCTGTTCTTTTATTTCTTCTGAAATTACACTCTGAAATCTCGCAACCATATCGGGGTAGGGATGTGGCCCCACCACACTTCCGATTATGTAGTGAGTATTCGTTGGATTGTTGATCCAGTCCCTGATCGCTTCATTTGTTGCATCTTTCAGCGTCCTGCTCCCACTAAGGGCAGGTATCACTGTTGCGCCGAGCATCTTCATTCGGGCAACATTTGGAGCCTGACGTTCGATATCGATCTCGCCCATATAAACAATACATTCAATACCCATGAGCGCACAAACGGTAGCGGTGGCTACCCCATGCTGTCCGGCTCCGGTTTCGGCTATGATCCTATTCTTACCTAATTTTTTCGCCAGGAGAATCTGACCAATAGTATTGTTCACCTTATGAGCACCAGTGTGGCATAGATCTTCCCGTTTTAGGTATATTTTTGTGTTGTATTTTTCTGAAAGTCGCTCCGCGAAATATAATGGGGTGGGCCGGCCCACATAATCCTTCAGTAATGAAGAAAATTCTTCTTTGAAAGACGCTTCCGAAGTGATTTCCAGGTAATTTTGTCGCAATTCTTCTACATTCGGATAGAGCATTTCAGGGATATAAGCGCCCCCGAATTCTCCATAATATCCTTTTTCATTTACATGATAGCTCATCAATAAACTTTTTAAGTTTGATAATATCTTTTCTTCCCGGCTCGATCTCGAACCTGCTGTTCACATCTACACCCAATATTGGTAGATCGGTTGACAGCATCTTTTTAATCTCATTTATTTCTTCCAGACCAATGCCTCCGCTTAGCATAAATGGTTTTTCTGAAGGATATGCTTCTAACGCATTCCAGTTAAACACTTCACCTGTTCCACCCTTGGTTTTACCTTTTGTGTCAAATAAGAAAGCTTCTACAAAGGGTTCGTAGGATTTTAATAGGTTGAAATTGAATTCGTCTTTAATATGAAAGACCTTCCAAAGCGAGATATCTCCAAGGCCATCGTCTTCTAGGCTTTTACCCAGCTGTTCACAATACTCTGTAGTTTCCTCCCCATGCAGTTGTACGGTATCGAGATCGTAGACAGAAACAAGCTGAACGAGATGTTCTATATCGGTATTTACAAACACCCCAACTTTATTAATGCTGTCCGGTAAATTAGGTATCTCACCCAAAAAGTTTCTCGGACTCCCGGGATAGAAAATAAAACCTAGGTAGTGAGGCAACAGATCGGCAACTTCCGATATGTTGTGCTTCATACCACATATTTTAACCTTCGGAATGCTCATAGCAGATGCTGAATAAATTGCTTTGCTGCTTTACCGGGGTCATTATGACGCATAAAATGCTCTCCTACCAAAAATCCCTGGTATCCATAGTTTCTTAATTCTGAAATCGCCTCTATCGAACTGATCCCACTTTCCGAAACTTTCACAAACCGTTTCGGTATCAACCCTGATAAGCGTTTACTGTTCTCTGTGCTAACTTCAAATGTCTTTAGATTACGGTTGTTAACACCTATCATGCTCACCTTATCGATGTTCGATCGCTCTAGTTCTTCTTCGTTATGCACCTCCAATAAGACCTCTAGTCCAAGATCCGTGGCAACCTTGGCGAACTCACTTAATTCGCTATTGTTCAAAGCAGCCGCAATTAAAAGAACCGCGTCGGCTCCATAAGCTTTAGCTTCGTATAGCTGGTAAGTATCTATAATAAATTCTTTTCGCAAAAGAGGAGTGCTAACGAAATCTCTCGCAACCAACAAATCGTCCAAAGATCCTCCAAAAAAGGAAGTATCCGTTAATACCGACATGGCCGCCACTCCTGCTTTTTCGTAGCCACTAGCCACTTCAGGTAGACTAACCTTCTCATTGATCACCGACTTACTAGGGGAGCGTCTTTTGTGTTCCGCAATGATTCCATTCTTGCTATTCCTTAGTGCTTCCGACATAGAGAACGCTGACCTTTTGAATAGCTCGGATTGTTTCAGAATGGAAATTGGAAATGCTTTTTTTCGAGCTTCCACCTCCTTGCGCTTGTAGGCGATTATTTTATCTAATATTGTCATGCTTCGCTGCTTAATTCCTGTAATTTCTGAAGTGATTTTAAAGCGAGTCCGTCCTGTAAGGAAGCCATGGCTTTTTCAAATCCTTCCAAAGGGGAACATTTTTCAACCACGGATATTGCCATACCAGCGTTGGCGCATACCACATTATTTTGAGCTGAAGTGCCTTTACCACTTAAGATCTTTGTAAAGATCTTAGCTGATTCCTCAATGGTATCACCCCCGTGTATTTCTTCCTGTGTGATTTGCGACACCTGAAAATCCGAAGGCTTCAGGATCATGTCACTGCTATTCGAGATCACCTTGGTAGAGCCCGTAAGAGAGATCTCGTCATAGCCATCGATGGCGTGTAACACGGCGTAGTTCTTATCGGTTTTTTGGTACAAATACCCATACATTCGAGCCAACTCCAGGCTAAAAACACCAACTAGCTGGTTCTTTGGAAAAGCCGGGTTTACCATAGGCCCCAACATATTAAAGAAGGTCTTAACGCCTAGTTCGCGCCTTATGGGTGCTACGTTCTTCATAGCAGGGTGGAAGAGTGGTGCATGTAGAATACAGATGCCGGCTTCTTCAAGGCAGCGTCTCAGAAACTCGGAATCACTACTAAACCGGATTCCCAGTTGTTCCATAACATTACTACTCCCGCTAATAGACGAAACACCGTAATTCCCGTGTTTGGTTACAAGGACCCCGGCACCGGCAGTTACAAAGGATGCGAGGGTTGATATATTAAATGTATTCTTGCCATCGCCACCCGTTCCGCAGAGATCTATAGTATTAAGATCCGAAACATCCACCGGTATGCATAGCTCCAACAAGGCATCCCGGAACCCTTCCAGTTCCTCCAAACCTATGCTTCGCATCATGTAAACGGTTAGAAAGGCGGAGATCTGACTAGAATTATAAGCTCCTTCAGAAATGGAAACTAGAATATTCCTGGCTTCCTCTCTATCCAATTGTTCGTGGTTTATCAACCTGTTGAGCACCTTTTTCATTTAGCTTTCTATCCAGTTTTTGATCATTGTTTTTCCTTCGGGTGTTAAAACGCTTTCCGGGTGAAATTGAACGGCCCGAATATCGAATTCGCGGTGCCGCAAAGACATGATCTGTCCGTTCTCGTCTAAAGAAGTAATTTCGAGAACATCCGGAAAACCTTCTCTTTCCACCACCCAGGAATGATATCTTCCTACCTCGATCTCTTTTTGTAAACCCGAAAATAGTGGTTCGTTATCCACCAGGATATTTGCTTTGGTGGCAACACCGTGGAAAACTTCATCTAGGTTGGTGATACTGCCACCAAATACTTCTCCTATGGCCTGCTGTCCGAGACAAACCCCAAGAATTGGCTTTCGTCCTGCATAGGCTCTGATAACATCTTTCAGCAGTCCGGCTTCGTCCGGAATACCGGGTCCGGGGGACAATAGTATTTTATCGTACTTCTCGACTTCTTCCAGTAAGAACCTGTCGTTTCTAACTACGGTAACGTCTACATTGAGATCCTCCAGGTAGTGTACCAGGTTGTACACGAAACTATCATAATTGTCTATTACCAATACTTTCATTCTCAAACGGTTTCTGCCATTTCCATGGCTTTGGTTAACGCTCCAAGTTTATTGTAAACCTCCTGCAATTCGCTCTCTTCCTTACTGTCGGAAACAATTCCCGCCCCGGCCTGGTAATGCAGGGTGTGGTTCTTGCTCACAAATGACCGAATGATGATGGCGTGATTGAAGTTCCCTTCAAAATCCATAAATCCGATGGCCCCACCGTAGAACTCCCTATTCACATTCTCGTATTCTTCCAGTAGTTGCATCGCCCGGTGTTTTGGAGCTCCGCTTAGCGTTCCCGCCGGGAAAGTATCGGCTACAATTTGCATGGTCTTGGTGTTGGGATTTTTCTTCGCCGTGACCTTGCTCACCAGGTGGATCACGTGTGAAAAGAACTGAACCTCCCGGTAGGTTTCCACCTGTACATCACTTCCGTGCCTGCTGAGATCGTTTCTCGCAAGGTCGACCAGCATCACATGTTCGCTATTCTCTTTTTCATCTTCGGAAAGTTTACGAGCCAGTTCGGCATCCTGCTCGTCATTCCCTGTTCGCTTGAAAGTTCCGGCAATTGGATGAATCTCCGCCCGGTCCTTCTGAACCACCAATTGTGCCTCCGGAGAACTTCCGAAGATCTTATAATTGCCGTAGTCGAAATAGAAAAGGTAAGGGGAAGGGTTGATGCTGCGAAGCGCTCTGTACACGTTGAAATCATCACCGCTGAATTCCTGGGAAAAACGTTTTGAGGGTACTATCTGAAACACATCTCCACGGGCACAATGTTCCTTGCACTTCGATACCAGGTCCATGAAGGCTTCATCTTTAATATTCGTGCTTACATTTCCTTTTCGCCTGAAAGGATATTCGGCGAAATTCTTCGATTGCAATACACGGGTGATCTCCGGTATATTAGATTCGGAATTAAAACAATGAGAAAATATATAAGCTTCATTGTTGAAGTGGTTGATGGCGATAACGTTCTGATAGACGGCGTAATAAACGTCCGGAATCTCGAGCTGCGACTTGCTTTTGTTCACTTCTATATCTTCAAAGTAACGAACCGCATCGTAACTCATATATCCGAAGAGCCCATTAGTAGGAAAGTTAAATGCTGTATCTGTATTACTTCGGAAAGAAGCCGCAAATTCTTCAAGGACCTCAGGGATATTCATATCGGGATCAATCTTGGTTGATTCGCTTTTTCCATCGGGAAAGTGCTGCACTACTTTCTCTTCAGAAATAGAAATTGACGCTATGGGATTACAACAAATAAAACTAAAGGTATTGTCGTTAGCCCTATAATCACTACTTTCAAGCAGCAAGCTATTGGGGTACTTGTCACGCAAACGAAGGTAGACAGAAACCGGAGTTAAGGTGTCCGCCAGTAGTCTTTCGAAATGTGTTGTTAAGTTATATTTCATTAGTAGTTTAGCATAAAAAAAGGCTTGTCGTGATAGACAAGCCCGTATATTGATAACTCATAGTGCTCCGCTCACGACGATTGACGTAAGTTTTTCCACCACCAGTTGTTTAAATTTATTGCTTTCATGTGAGTTCAAAGATATGAATTGCCTCGAAACACGCAAAAATTTTAGGTCGCATTTTTAACCAAATAAACGTTTGGCATAATTTTTAGTCATACTTAGGTATGGAGTTGAAAAATATTTACCATTTATACCGAAGAGCAGCTTTTGGAATACGTCCTTCCGAAGCAAAAAAACTTACTTCATTCACCAGAGAAGAAGTGGTAGATAAGCTAATGGAAGGTTCTGAAAATGTCACCCCACTCACCGTTGATCTATCCGAATTCGACGAGTTCTTCGCCGGTGATTTCCAGGGGAAGCTGAAAGAATTCAGGAAGCTCATCAGGAAAAATGCGAGTAAACATCTTGAGTACAATGCTGCCTGGCTAGAACGAATTTCCACTTCCAAAGAAGCGCTTAACGAACGAATGACCCTATTCTGGTCCAATCACTTTGTGGTAAGGGACCAGGTGCTTTATTACTCTGTTCAGTATAGAAATATGCTGAGGGAGCATGCACTGGGTGATTTCAGAGATTTTACCAAGGAGATAGGTAAGGCCCCTTCCATGATGAAATATCTCAACACGAACAGGAACAAGAAAGGCAACCCCAATGAGAACTACGCCCGGGAACTCCTCGAGCTCTTCACTTTAGGTGAAGGAAATTATACGGAGGATGATATTAAGGAAGCCGCTCGCGCTTTTACAGGTTGGGGCTCCCGAATGGATGGTTCTTTTATACTGAATGAACGTCGACACGACTTCAGTACAAAAAACTTTATGGGTTGGAAAGGTGAACTTGATGGTGATGATATCGTGAATATCATCTGTAAACAGAAAGCCTGTGCTACATTTATTTGTACTAAACTCTATCGGTATTTCGTAAATACCAATGTGAATCCCGATCACGTAGAGGAGATGGCGGAAGTATTCCACAAGGATCACGATATAAAAAACTTAATGCGTTTTCTGTTTATGTCGGATTGGTTCTACGATGCCGATAACGTAGGGAATAAGATCAAATCACCAATAGATCTTCTGAGTTCGATCTACAGGGTTGTGCCTTTCGAATTCGAGGATCACAGGCAGCAGTTGTTTGTTCAGCGGTTGCTCGGACAGTCTCTACTGGAGCCGCCTAACGTGGCGGGATGGCCTGGAGGTCGTTCCTGGATCAACAGTCATACCCTGATGATACGTATGAAACTGGCTTCGGTTTTCCTTGGGAACGGTATGATACCTTCCGAATCATTTCAGTATAAAGCAGCGCAAGGAAGAACTTTTGGTGATCGATTAAAGGTTTCCAGCGATTGGAGCTCATTCAGTAACGAATACGGTGGGCTGGAATTTGAAGGGTTGGCTGAAGCCATCTGCGCACCCGAATTAAAAGGTGGAACAGCCCAAATGTTTAAAGAGGTAGACGGATTCTCCAAAAGAGAAATTAGTATGCAGTTGATGTCGCTGCCTGAATTTCAATTGACGTAAGCTATGAAAAGAAGAGATTTTATAAAAAATTCGGCCTTGGCCAGTAGCTTGTTTTTAGTGCCTGGGTTTTTGAAGGCTATGGACGCACAGCTTAGTGTTCCAGAGGGAATCAAGCGTTTAGTGATCATTCAGTTAGCAGGAGGTAATGACGGACTCAATACCGTAGTTCCTTATCGCAACGATATCTATTACCGGGAACGGCCGATGATCGCGATCAAGAAGAGGCATATTATAAAGCTGAACACGGAACTAGGTTTCCATACTAATCTCGCGCCATTAAAGGAACTGTTCGACAAAGGTGAACTAACGATCGTGAACAACGTAGGTTATCCAAATCCAAACAGATCACACTTCAGGTCCACTGATATCTGGCATACGGCCAGTGCGGCTAACGAAGTGTTACACGAAGGATGGGTAGGTCGTTATTTGGATCTATATGGTGAGAATCCGTACGACGCTATTGAAGTAGGAAATGCTTTGTCTTTAATAATGAAGGGCAAATTTGGTAATGGTACCGTTGCAAAGGATGCCGCCATGTTGAAGAAAGTTGCCGGGGACCCGTATTTCGACACCCTGTTGTCTTATCAGCAGGATGCCCATTTAAGTGAGCACAATATGGGATATCTCTACCAAACCATGATAGATGCAAAACAAACGGCGAATTATATCTATGAAAAAACGAAAGTGACCAAGTCGGCTTTCGATTACGGTACTTCAGAATTCGGTAAACAAATGAAAACCCTGGCGGAATTCATCAATAGCCGCCTGGACACCAAAGTGTATTTTGCTTCGTTGAACGGGTTCGACACTCATGCGGGTCAATCAGGGAAGCACGAATCCCTGCTTAAAACCTATGCTGAAGGAGTGGGTACTCTTGTCAAGGACCTGAAAGCAAACGGAACCTTTAAGGATACGCTGATTCTTACTTTTTCTGAATTTGGAAGGCGAGTATCGCAAAATGCCGCCATGGGAACCGACCACGGTGCTGCAAATAACGTCTTTGTAATTGGTAAGAACCTGAAGCGTCCTGGTCTCTATAACCAGGCTCCCGACCTTACAAGGCTGGACAAGAACGGAGATCTTATCTATGAGATCGATTTCCGAAGGATCTACGCGAATATCATGGATAACTGGCTGGATGTTCCTAGCACTACTTTGCTGAACGAAGCACATGCACCACTTAATATTGTATAAAAAAAGGCCTGCGAAATGCAGGCCCTAATTTTTCATAGCAATTGTAATTTATAAAACAATCTTTGCTTCCAGTTCGAATTCATCGTTGATGGTCTTGTCGCCAAGATCATCGAAGAAGCTTCCACTTCCGTATCGAATACCGAATTTGGTACGATCGATCACCAGTTTTGCAGAATGCGTATTGTCACCATTGTCCATAAGCATAAAACTAACTGGTTCTGTGGTTCCTTTTATGGTGATATCACCTTTAACCTTGTACCCACTATCAATTTTAGATGCTGAAGTGATCATAAGGGTAGCAGTTGGATGGTCATTAACACCAAAAAAATCATCGCTCTTCAAGTGGCCTTCCAGTTTACCTTTAGACCCTCCTTCAAGATCGGTTACAACCAGGCTGGTCATGTCTACAACGAATTTTCCGCCGCTAATCCCGTTATCGTCCATTTCGATCCATCCCTCCTTAAATTTCAAAGTGCCATGGTGTGTACCTAGTACTTTTTCGCCTTTCCAGTTAATTGTGCTTTTGGAAACATTAACTTTCTTTTTCACAGGAGTGGTAAATGCCATAGCGCCTAAAGCTATTACAAGTATTAATGCTGAGTTTACAACTTTTTTCATTTTTTTAATTTTTGGTTTATGAATTTAATTAAGTTCTTAGTGTGTCCAGAAGCTGGTTCAACAGAACCAATTGATCTTCTGAAAGATTTTTAAGTATCATTGAGTTATTGTCTTCGGTAATGGGATCTAGTTCTTTTAACACATCAAGTCCTCGTTGGGTAATGATGATCTCCACCTTTCTGCGATTTGTTTCGCAGACCGATCGTTTCACCCAACCTTTGCGTATCAGTTTATCTACCAGCCGGGTGGTATTACTGTTTCTGTCTACCATTCGTTCCTGTATGGTTGAAAGATTGGCTGGCTTTCCTTTTTGACCGCGCAAGATCCTAAGCACATTATATTGTGGTATCGTAAGGTCGTACGGCTTTAAAACAGTATTTACCGCCTCTTCGATGTAACGAGAGGTATACATCACATTGATGACGGTCTTGGTGCTGATCGCCATTTTGTGAATAGTTTTTATTGCCGTTTCAATATCCATTGATGTAATTACAATATTTGTATGTACAAATGTAATTATTTTTCTGAAGTTGAATCGTCTGTTAACAAAAATTTATCAGTAGCGGATCAATTATTATTTCTGAATACGTTTAATCTTATGTTAAATCGTTTCCTAATCATTGCTACAATAAATATTTTTAAAGAATGAAAGTTATATACTGCGCTTTCGCGCTTTTACTGCTAATTTCTTGTGACGACACCTCCAAGAAGGAGGTAGCTGAACAAAGCAACGAATCATCCGAGGTTCTCCAGGAAGACACGGAGGATGTATTACCTATAACAAGAGTGGAATACGGAATTACCGCTTACAATTTTCCAGCCCTGGACGAGGCATTGCTTCAGAAAAAAACCGATACTACATACGTTGTGAATTTCTGGGCCACCTGGTGCAAACCCTGCGTGAAAGAAATGCCCTATTTCGAAAAAATCGCTTCCGAGTATGCGAAAGATAAAGTGAAGGTCATCTTCGTAAGTCTCGACTTTCCCGACCGTTTGGGTACACAGGTGGTCCCGTTTATTGAAAAAAACAAGATCCAATCGGAAGTGGTATTATTGGACGATGATAATGCCAACGACTGGATACCAAAGGTAAGTACTAAATGGCAGGGCGCTATTCCGGCTACCCTTATTTACAATCAAAATGAACGAGCCTTTTTCGAAAGATCGTTCACTTATGAAGAACTAGAAAACGAAGTTAAATCCCTATTATAGAAAATCATGAAAAATAAAAAATTAGTATTTGTACTCAGTCTCCTGATTATGGCGTCATTCGCCTTTGTCGGGTTTTCAACCGCAGGCGATTCGGAAGATGACGGTTATGGAATTGGTGATATGGCCGCTGCGATCAACCTGTTGAACACCGATGGTAACATGGTTAGTTACGACGACTATCCTGAAGCCAAAGGGTTCATTGTGATCTTTACCTGTAACACCTGTCCCTACGCCGTGGCCAGCGAAGACAGGATCATCGCCCTGGATGCTGAATTTAAAGGCAAAGGATATCCTGTAATAGCGATAAATCCGAATAATCCTGAAGTACAGCCGGACGACACTTACGAATTAATGCAGAAAAAAGCCAAGGATAAAGGATTTACCTTTCCTTACCTGTACGACAAAACCAACACAGTCTATGCCGAATATGGTGCAACTAAGACACCTCATGTCTACCTGCTGGAAAAAACAGATGCAGGCCGGGTAGTTCGATATATTGGTGCGATAGACGACAATGTGCGTAACGGTGCCGCTGTTAAAGATCGTTTCCTGGCGAACGCGATTTATGAATTGCTCGATGGGAAAGAGGTTACTGTAAAAGAAACCAAAGCCATCGGTTGCTCGGTGAAGCAATAAATTTTAGCCCAAAAAATATAGACCGGTTCTTACTTCAAAGAGCCGGTTTTTATTTCTTGTCTCAAAAAGCTTAATTTTGCCCAAAAATAATCTATGCAAGACCTATCGCAACAGCAATGGACAGAGATGATGGAGAACGATCCGGACGCCGTAATAGTGGATGTAAGAACGCCCTTCGAAATTGAACAGGGCTACATTCCCGATGCGCTTCATATCAATATCCAGGATGCAGGAAGCTTTATGCAGAAAGCTAACGAGCTGGATAAATCCAAGAGTTACTATATTTATTGCAGGAGTGGGGGAAGAAGTAAACAAGCCTGTATGATCTTAAATTCCATAGGTTTCAGTAAAACATACAACCTGCTGGGTGGATTTGAACAATGGCAGGGTGATAAAGCCGTATAACATGAAAACAATCAAGTACATGAGTTTGCTGATCATTCTTTTCTTCGGAATGATGAGCTGTAAAGAGTCTGAGTCGAAAAAAACACAAGCAGAAGAGGTTTCAGAAGCAGTGACGACCCAGGAAGTGGTCTCCCTATTGAATTCCGAAGACTTCGAAAAACATATCAATGCAGTAGGTGACGTTCAAGTGGTCGATGTCCGAACACCAGAGGAGGTTGCGGAGGGTACGATTGCCGGATCGATTCACTTCGATTTCTACGCAGACGATTTCAAAGAGCAGCTCAAAGTACTTGATAAAGATAATCCCGTTTACGTTTTTTGCCGAAGTGGCCGAAGAAGCGCCGATACGGCTGCCATGATGGAAGAAATGGGATTTACCAGGGTCTATGACCTGGACGGCGGGATAGTGGCCTGGCAAGATTCGGGCCGGGAAGTGGTTAAGTAAGAAATTCCCTCTTAATATTTTAACAGTATGATTTACAAGCTGTTAAAATCATCCTAAACAATGTTTTCTTAACAATAATAGGATTCTTTAAGGCGTACTTTTAGGTGAATTAATTGTATTGCTATGAAGAATCAAGTGTTTAACGTGCACGATGAAATGCGTAAACTCATCACTAGGAGCTGCGCGGATTCTCACTCTCACGAGGATCATCGATTGTATTATTTTCAAAAAGAATTACTGAGACATTTTTTCAAGTCGGTAGAGGTGACCATCAATGACGAGGCATCTACTTTAACCTTGTGGAATTCTGAAAATCCAAGAATGCAGGAAGAGGATAATTTATACAGCCTGAACAATGCTGTTGCTCTTACGATTTCTTATTCGAATTTGGAGGAGACCCTAAAAGGATGTCTGGAGAGAAGCCCGCAGGATATTCGTTTTTACCGAAACCTTTTATTTAAATATAGCAGTTTGTCTGAAGTTGGACTACCTGCAGTAATTAGCGCTTAACAGTGATGGTACGATTATTTTTTCACTCAGTAAAGATTCTTTTGGTATCCGTGGCTATTGGAGCACTGGGAAGTCACTTTTTATTATCCCCGCTGTCTCAACCCGCTAAAATGTTGGCTATCTCCATTATTCTTGTCAGTATAGGTGTAGAATTATTCAGGTTCCAGGCAAAGAAATAATCGCCTGAAACCTGATTTATATTCTGTACTGAAGTCTGTACTATTCTAGTACTTCAATGTTCTTCTCGGCACAGATTTCCTTAAGCTTGTCCGGCCAGATAGAAACAGTTACTTCTCCCAGGTGTGCTGTTCGAAGTAAGTACATATAAGTACGCGCCTGTCCTATACCTCCGCCAATACTTAGAGGGATTTCATCGTTCAGGATGGCCTGGTGGTAAGGAAGTTCAAGGAAATCGGATTGGCCCGACAATTCCAATTGCGCTTTCATGCTTTCCTTAGTAACGCGAATTCCCATGGACGATAACTCGTGTCTTCTCTTCGTCACAGGATTCCATACAAGGATATCACCGTTCAGACCGTAGTATTGCTCACCATTTTTCATAACGGTTGGAGTAATCCAGTCGTCATAATCTGCCGCTCTCATTTCGTGAGGATAACCATCTTTTAATACGGATCCAATTCCAATGATAAATACGGCCGGGTGCTCCTGGATTAAGCGCGTTTCGCGTTGTTTTCTGGGAAGGTCAGGATACATGTCCAGTATTTCCTCAGCGTGGAAGAATTCGAGTTCTTCGGGGAAGTCCGGATAACGGGGATCATTGAGTTCAGGGAATTTTTCCTTGATCATAATGCCGGCACCTCGAATCACTTTCCAGATTTTTCGCACTGCGTCTTTGAGGTATTCAAGCGTTCTGTCGCTTTCGGCAATCGTTTTTTCCCAATCCCATTGATCAACATAGGCGGAATGGTCGTGATCGAGGAAATAATCTTTGCGAACGGCTCGCATATCGGTGTTAATACCTTGCCCTACTTCGCATTCAAATTGAGCCAGTGCCATTCGTTTCCATTTTGTAGCTGCCTGCACGATCTGTGCCTCCATACGCTTAGGAAGCCCTAAACCAGCGGGAAATTCAACAGGTGTGCGCGATCCGTCTCTGTCCAGGTAGTCATTTACACCACTGTCCTTACTCACAATTAAAGGAACCTGAACCATTTGAAGATTTAATTCCTCTGCTAGTCCTTTTTCGATGTACTCTTTCACCAGGTAAAGAGCTTCCATACGTTTCAGGGGAGAGAGCAATGGTTTGTAGTCATTCGGTAGAACTTTACTAACTTCTTCGTAAGTGCTGATGCCGGGACCTGCTAAGTCTGATTGTTTTACATCCATGAACTAAAATTTTAAATTTTTACTGTTTCGATTGATCTTCCGAAGTGCCACATTTACAGTGACTTCAGACTCAAATGTAGCCCTTCCGGCGAAGAAAAAATCTGATAATTATCATGAAGCTCTTAAAATATTCCTACTCTTGTTTTAGTTGGGTTTTTCAGTCGAAATGGCGATTCTCTTAGCTTTTTTTGTTTCCGAATTACCTTCTGAAGGACTCAATATTAACTATTAGTGTATACACTTAATTTTCTGTTTCTAAGTCAAATTTTGGCTATCCCGTAGGCGCGGTGACACCTAATTTTTGTATTTTTCAAATTCCGATGGCTTCTCCACCTTCTATCGGTGTGCGAAATTTGTTGAAATACGCACATATCAGGTAATACTGAATCGCAGAAGGTTATAATTGATCTACCATCGTCCCAACTCTCCATTTCTTACCTATATGTGCAATGTATCTATTTCCTAATAAGGGAATTAGATGATTGTTGAATTGTATACCCATCAGATATGAAAAAACTATTACTCGTTTTATTAATTGCGCTTCTTTCAATGGAAGTACAAGCCCAAATGAGTTATGTTGGGCGGCAATATCCCAATGGTAATATCCATTATACCGGTTCATTTTCCGGTGAAAAAGAGTCCGGTTTGTGGAAGTTTTATCACGAAAACGGACGCTTGAGTGACATAGGAAGATACTCGGAAGGCAGGAAATCCGGAGAATGGAAATATTACCATACGAATGGAAAACTACAGTCCATCGGAACCTATATAAGAGGCCAGAAAACAGGTGAGTGGAAGTATTTTCTCCCTAACGGCGAACTGGAGCGGGTTGGATATGGTTCTGAAGGTGAAAAGCCGGGTGAGGTATTATATATGTCCGACATGATAACCGCTCAGGCACGTAAACAGCCCACAAGAAGACGTGGAGTTGGTATTGCGCAGGTAACACCTATGGACCGATCTGAATTCGCTCAAACTAGTCCGGGAACAACCACTGATGTCACAGTAGTAGTAGAAGAAGAAACTCCTTCGGCCACCGAAACACTCCCTGAGAATAAAGAGGAACTCGTTCAGAAATTAAGTCAGAAGGAAAAAGAACTAATGAACGAGGCAGCCTATGCCAATTACCTTAAAAAGCAATTAGACGAAAGTTCTTTCCGCGTGAAGAAACTTGAGGCCATTATCGATTTGAACAATGACGCAGCGAATAAAGTTGCTGAACAAAAAGCAATTGCGGAAGAGGAAAAGAATAAGAAAGATGCGGAACTAAAGGAAGCAGCGCTCAAAGAAGCCGCATTGAAAGAAGCTGCTGCCAAGGAAATGGCTATGAAAGAAGCAGCTTTGCAGGAAGCTGCTCTTAAAGAGGTTGCTTTGAGGGAGGCTGCTAAGAAGGAAGCCGAACTTAAAGAGGCAGCCAGAAAAGAAGCCGCTTCGCGGGAGGCTGCAATGATTGAGGCTGCAGCTAAGGAATTGGCCCTGGAAGAAAAAGCAAAAAGGGAGGCGCAGTTAAAAGAAGAAGCCCGACTCGAAGCTGCCAGAAATGAATTGGCCCTGAAGGAAGCAGCATTGAAAGAGGCCGAATTAAAAAGAGCTGCGGCCGAAGAAGCAGTTCGCAGAGAGGCAGCATTGAAAGAAGCAGCTGCTAAGGAATTAGCATTAAAAGAAGCAGCTAAAAAAGAAATTGAGCTTAGAGAAACCGCTCGAATGGAGACGGAGTTGAAGGAAAAAGCAATTCAGGAGACTGCCGTGAAAGAACTCGCATTGCAGGAAGCTGCTGCCAAAGAAGTTGTTTTGAAAGAGCAGGCCCAGAGAGAAGCAGCGTTAAAAGAGGCAGCCCTTGAAGTGGCTGCACGCAAGGAATTGGCGCTAAAGGAAGCAGAAAGACAAGCTGAAACAGAAAAACAACGATTACTCGAGGAAGCTGCTAAAAGAGAGGCAGAAAAAATTGAGGCCGCACGTAAGGAAGCGCTCCGACTGGCCGAAATTGAGCGTGAAAAGGCACTTGAGGAAGCCGCCCGAAGGGAAGCTGAGAAGTTGGAAACCGCCAAAAAAGAAGCAGAGCTCATGGCTGCATTAGAGCGTGAGAAGGCATTGGAAGAGGCTGCGATAAAAGAAGCAGAAAGGGTTGAGGCTGCGCGCAAAGAAGCGCTGCGCATAGCAGAACTTGAAAAACAGAAAGCATTGGAAGAGGCTTCGAAACGCGAAGCAGAACGGATTGAAGCGGCCCGTAAAGAAGCACAAAGAATAGCCGAGGTAGAAAAGCAAAAGGCACTGGAAGAAGCAGCCAAACGAGAAGCAGAGCGAATAGAAGCTGCCAGAAAGGAAGCGATGCGACTCGCTGAAATTGAAAAACAAAAGGCTCTTGAAGAAGCTGCAAGGAAAGAAGCTGCAAGAGTTGAAGCCGCTCGTAAAGAGGCACAGCGAATTGCTGAGGTAGAAAAGCAAAAAGCTCTTGAAGAGGCTGCAAAACGAGAGGCAGAGAAGCTTGAGGCTGCGCGCAGGGAAGCTGCACGACTGGCGGAACTTGAACGTCAAAAAGCCATGGAAGAAGCAGCCAAACGCGAAGCTGAAAGACTGGAATCCGCCCGAAAGGAGGCTGCAAGAATTGCGGAAGTTGAGAAACAAAAAGCATTGCAAGAAGCTGCTAAAAAAGAAACCGAAAGGTTAGAGGCAGCTCGCAAAGAAGCAACCAGACTGGCCGAAGCGGAACGTCAGAAAGCCCTTGAGGAAGAAGCCAAACGAGAAGCTGAGAAACTTGAAGCAGCTCGCAAAGAGGCAGCACGAATTGCTGAAGCAGAGAAGCAAAAGGCACTTGAAGCAGCAGCAAAGAAGGAGGCAGCTCGCCTGGAAGCAGAAAGACTTGCAGCAGCAGAACGTGATGCGGCAATTCAGGAAGAAGTAAGAAAGGAAATTGCCAGGAAAGAACAGATGCTTAAGGAAGAGGCGGCAGCTCTGAAAGAAGCGGAAAGATTAGCAGAAATAGAAAAGCAAAGAGCCGCAGAAGAAGCTGCGAAGAATGAAGCCGCCCGCATAGCTGAAGCAGAAAAGCAAAAGGCACTCGAGGAAGCGGCGAAGAAGGAAGCAGCGCGTCTTGCCGAAATTGAGAAACAAAAGGCAGTTGAAGAAGCAGCTCGAAAAGAAGCAGAGCGACTGGAAACAGAACGTCTGGCCTCCGAGGTAACAAAGCAAAAAGCTTTGGAAGAAGCAGCCAAAAAAGAGATCGCAAGATTAACCGAGATCGAAGCTGAAAAAGCGAAGGCGAAGGCTGCGGAGAAGGAAGCAGCACGTTTGGCAGAAGTTGAAAATCAAAAGGCATTGGAAGAAGCTGCAGCTGCTAAGGCTCAAAAAGCTTCCGAGTTGGCAAAAATTGAAAGCGAATCAACCGTTAAGTCGGAAGCCATAACAGAAACCATTTACCACAAAGTGGGTAGAGGAGAGTACCTGGGTAAGATCGCTAGTGAGTACGGTGTTAAAGTAAGTGATATCAGGAAGTGGAACAATTTGAGTTCAGATAAGCTTGCTGTAGGCCAGAAATTGAAGATTAGTCCGAAGAAAGAAACGGTGACTCCCACTTTGGCCGTGGAAGAATCAAAACCTTTCGAGCCTAAAATAGCCAGAGGATATTACAGGGACGGTCAGTTACGCGATATGGGGATCTACGATGAAGAACGCAAGAAGATCGGTACCTGGGAGTACTATTACAAGAATGGTCAGATTAGAGAAATAGGAGGCTATTCAGACGGTCAGAAATCTGGTGAATGGAAGAACTATTATGAGGACGGAACGCTCGAATCCATGGGTGCATTCGAGAATGGACAGCAAAACGGACCATGGAAGTTTTACCATGACAACGGACAGTTAAAGTCGGATGGTAACTACGACCAGGGAAAGATCCACGGATTCTGGAAATTCTATCACGAAAACGGTGTGCTAAAAACGGAAGGCGAGTATAATAACTTCAAGAAAAAAGGTGAGTGGCTCGTGTACGATGAAGAAGGTGACTTATTAACTAAGAAATACTACTAGACCAAATAGATTTCAGTTATTAAACTGTTAGTCAATGCCTTAGCTCGCATTAAATTGTTCGCTAAGGCATTTTTTAATGCTGATTCTCAATAAAATCTTCAACTACTGGTTTGGCTTTCTCCAGATCGTCTTCATGAACCTTGAGTTTTACTGTGCTGATGGTTCCACCGCCAAAACCGGCAGTTATTCCAGACTGAAATTCGTTCTGAACAATTCCTTCAATACCGATTTCTTCCAGTAACCCTTTCAGCATAATCACCCGAACTTCCGATCCTGAGTATACGTCAATAAATTCTCCACCTTTCATATTCCTATGATTTTTTGTTATTGTCTAATCTTAATACTTAAAGATACGGAATAATAGTGGCTATTTAATGACCTTTATCATAGGGATTAATCGAGGTTGAAGGTGTAAATTTGTAATAGACTGATTCTGTATGCAGTACTTTGTTAACAGTGATTCCATAGTAAGAAAGATCTGGGGGAAAAGCGATACTATTCTTTTTATTTTCGCCGGGGCAGCGGCTGAGTTTGCTCTTAATAAAGCGGTGGATTGGCTCTATTTTACCGGTAGGCTTCCTTCCGATCCTATAGGCAGGCTATTCTCCACCGTACGCTATGCAAGGTCTATTGTGTTTTCAACTACGGAAGCAGCAAATGAGGCTATAGAAACAATTAGCAAAATCCATAAAGGGGTAGAAAAAAGTCGCGGATATAGTATACCCGATTGGGCTTATCGAGATGTATTGTTCATGTTAATCCATTATTCGATAGCCGCTTATGAGCTACTGGAGAAAAAGCTAAACGATACCGAAAAAGAAGAAGTTTATAATGTCTTTGTTAGGGTGGGCGATCGTATGGGTTTGAAAGAGCTCCCTCGAGACTATAAGAAATGGCTCCCTGTACGCGCTGCTCACTTAGAAAATGACCTCACGAAAAGTGAGTATACAATTGATCTGTTCAATCAATACAGGAAACAGCTGGGAAATACTCGTTACAGTCTGTTGATCGAGGCCCAGAAGCTGGTTGTTCCTGTTATCGTGAAGAATTATATGGGTTTTAGCAATATCCAATGGTTGGCTCCAGGGGTTCCGCTATATAAAATAAGCCGCCTTGTAAGACTCGACAATGTTGTGAAAACGCTACTTCTGCCTAAGGAATACCGGGAGCAGATCAATGCACTAAATGTTGTTAATGAGTGATATGTGATTATCATTGATACTTTGTATTAGTTTTGATGCTAAATTTCAAAACCTAAAGCCTCTGTTATCTCTTGAAATTACCTAACTTTCCTGTTCAAAATTTAAAATTCAATTATGATTCGTTTAAAAAATATGGTGCTTCTCCTGGTAGCACTAATGATGTTTAGTACTACATCAAGGGCTCAGAAATCTTTTGAAGGCAGGGTTGTTTATACCATTGAATTAGCCGGTGAAGGAGCCGATCAAATGGCTGCCTTTATGCCGAACAACTATGAATACGTTTTTAAAGGCAAAAAGCTAAAATTCAAAATGAATGGTGGAATGACGGCAGCAATGATGGGAGATATCATTGTTGATGGTGAAATGGAGAAAGCCTGGATGGTGAAGCATGAGGAGCAGACCGCTTATACCTTTCCGGATAATGACGAGGAAGAAGAAACGCCAACCCCTACCATAACAAAGGAGGATGAAATTATAGCCATTTCCGGATATGAATGCCAGAAGTACAAAGTAGTAACTCAGGCAGAAAACGGAGAGGAGAGCACACAGTATCTGTGGGTTACGGATAAGTTCAAGATCGAAAGGACCGGTGGGTCTAAAGATCTGAATGCCGGTGCTTTTTTCCTGGAAGAAATAAACGGTATGCCTTTAAAAATAATGATCGAGAATATGGGTATGACCATGATCATGACAGCTACTACCATTGATACGAAAAAGGTATCTGACAGTGAATTCGACATACCGGAAGATTATGAAGAAAAGGAGTTTGATCCTTCTGCGTTTGGGGGTGGACAGTAGTTACCTGCTCTGATTCTTCAGCTTGATCGAGGGATTACCTGCGGTGATCCCTGTGTTTCCAGTCCTGTAAATAGAATCCATGGTTTGTTGCACAAACCAATGTCATAACAAAAAATGTAACTCAAACGAGGGATTACCTGCGGTGATCCCTAATTGTTCCCATGCTGCAAATAGAAATCTTATTGTTGTTTCACAACAAAACGTCTTCAAACAAAAAATGCCTCGAAAGCGAGCTTCCAGGCATTTTTCTTATTGAATCCGTAGCAGAGATTTCTGCTTGATTGTGGAGCCGGAGAGGACCGAGCGTAAATAAAATGTCCAGTGGACATTTTTAGCGAGGTGCCAGCTTGTCGCGTCGGCCTTCGAATCCCGAAGGCGTAACGAAAAAAGCCACCCGGAGGTGGCTTTTTGAGTGGAGCCGGAGGGATTCGAACCCTCGTCCAAACGAGCAACCATACCGCTTTCTACATGCTTAGTCTTCGTTTGAATTTTCGTCGGATTGTTGGCCGAAAACCGCCCACGCACCGCTTAGCTTCAATTGAGTTTCGAAACCGCATCAAAGCCCTGCGGGATCTAGGTTTACTTTTACGAAGCCACTTTATCGATTGCCGTAAACCAAGGCCTTCGAGTGACTTCCTGCTTGCCCGCCTTGCGGGCCGAGGCACATCCTACTATAATTCGGATTATGCAGCTAGGGCGTAGTTATTCTCGCCGTTTAAAAAGGATGAAATATGAGATTTACGAGCTGTATTCCAGCGCTCGGCATGCTTACCGTACAATTTGACCCGCTGTCAAAACCAGTCGGCCCCAAATTATTCCTGCTTGCAACACTGAGCTCGTCGAAGTGAAGGCAGGAATCTCTTCCGAAGAAGAGGTTTTTTCAAAGAACATTCTTTATCATTATGCGGGCTCCTCCTTCTCCGCCTCCGGCGGATTCAGTGGACCGGGCTATCCGCTGTATCTTTTTGTCTGATACCCTTCGACTGCCTGCCCGTTCCGTTCAGGCGGGCGCTCAGGGAGACAAAAAGGATGCCGCTGCTATCCCTGCCCGAAACAAATTCCTGCGTAAGCAGGAATCTCATCTGCCGTGAAGAAAGTGAATGTCACAATTCTACCTAACACAACCACTCTCACACTAAAAGGGCCTGCAAAGATAGCTTTTTTGCCGTATCTTTGCATCCTTCAAAATAACACAAAAAGTATTCCGAAATGGCCATAACCTTCGCTCTTATCAAAGAAACCAAAACACCACCCGATAAACGCGTTGTCTTGTCACCCGAAATGTGCCAGGAAGTCATGAAAGAACATCCGGATGCCCGGATCGTCGTGGAATCTTCGGATATTCGCGTTTTCAAAGATGATGACTACCGTGCCGTGGGTGTGGAGGTGAGTGACGATGTTTCAGAGGCGGATGTTATGCTTGGGGTTAAGGAAGTGAAGGAAGCAGCACTTATTCCGAAGAAAAAATACTTCTTCTTCAGTCATACTATCAAAAAACAACCCTACAATCGATCCCTGCTTCATACCGTGCTAGATAAAAAGATCGAACTGTTCGATCATGAACTCATTACCCGCCCGAATGGTGCGCGACTCATTGGTTTTGGTTTTTATGCAGGATTGGTAGGAGCATACAATGCTTTTAGAGCGCTGGGGATGCGAGATAAACTATTCGATTTACCGAAAGTAGAAACACTACATGATCTTCAGGAACTGAAATCCGAACTGGACAAAATTCAAGTCCCCAAGAATCTTCGGATCATACTCTCCGGAACCGGGAAAGTAGCGAGAGGAGCTAACGAGATCCTGGACCATATGAAGATCAGGCAGGTCACCGATGCGGATTACCTTTCTCTAACCTTCGATGAACCGGTCTATTGTCTCATAGATGTTACCGAGTACAATAGGAGGATCGACGGTAAACCGATGGATAAATACGAATTCTACGACGATCCCTCGGGACACGAAAGCGACTTCATGCGCTACGCCAAAGTAAGTGATATGTTTATCGCGGGCCATTTCTATGGAGATGGTGCCCCTTATCTTTTTACAAGAGAGGATGCGAAAAACCCTGACTTTAAGATCAACCTGGTGGCGGATATCTCCTGTGATATAGACGGTCCTGTAGCCAGTACCATACGTTCCTCCACCATTGCCGATCCCTACTATGGATACGATCCGGTTTCAGAAGAAGAAACAGCCTTCGATGCTCCCGGTGCGATTACGGTTATGGCAGTTGATAACCTGCCGTGTGAGTTGCCTAGAGATGCGAGTTTCGGTTTTGGAGAGATGTTCCTTAAATGGGTGATCCCTGCGTTTTTCAACGGGGATAAGGATGGAATCCTGCATCGCGCCAGGATGACAACCGAGAACGGGACGCTTACTGAGCGCTACTCCTATTTACAGGATTATGTGTATGGGGGGAACTAGATCTGTTTCAATAGAATAGCCTCGTTACTAAGTACGTTGGAAATACTTCCGAAGAAATTTTTGATATCGTTATACAACTCCGGTTCGAATCGGTGATCGTTCAATTTCAAACTGTATCGTAAGTTGATTTTTCCATCGCCCGCATTGTATATTACAGTGCATTCCCCTGCATTTCCCGCAAGTTGAAATGCCCTGTTTTTCGGAAGTTCAACGATTTCCACATTGGGACCCAATTCCACCGACAGTATGTAGGTATTTGTCCTGTTGTAGGCAAATTCCACCGGGTATTGGCGCTTGTCCAATTTGAATGGGTTTTCCATAAAGAAGTTGTTGAGGACAAACGGATTAAAATACAAGTTATCTCCAACTTGTTCGGTTTCGATCCGTACTTCATAATTCTCCTTTAGCGGCTTTTCTATCGCTTCTCCGTCTACTATCTCATGATTGCTGATCTCAACAAGGGGATTGTTGTTGAGTTTTTCCAAAAGGTATTCTTTGGTAGCTAATTTGGCTATCGAATTTCGATGTGCTACTGCAAGGTAGCCCGTGTTGATCTCGCTTGCTTTTCCCGTAAAAGTTCCGTCTTCCTGAAGCTTGATCTGAGCATTTACATAATGGACGTTCTTTTCTTGGGGCTTCAGAGGATACCAATAACTTCCCTCTTTAAAATCGAGTACGCGACCCTCTATATTCAGAGCTCGCTCCGGGAGCATCCCAAAAGGAATTAATTTGTCTGTAGCATCGAGTAAATACTCCTGTCCATTAACCTTTATAAGTGCTACCGCATAATTAAAATCGGTTATTACCGGATAATTCTGCCGTGGCAAACCGTTTTCCCTTGTGGACAGGACAACAAGTTTTGTATCTATATTCGCTACCTCCATACAGTTTATCAGAGCCAGGTTTATCTCGGAAACATTACCGGTTTTTGCTTCAAAAGCTTTTTTTACATTCACATTACCAAAGAAAGGTGACTTACCGTTCCAATTGTAGTGAGATTGGATAAACGAGTATATGGCTTTCGTCTTCTTCAGTTCATCAGGCATCGTTTGAATACTTTCGGGAAGTTCGCTTTTGAAGTAGTAGTTGAGTTTTAATTGCCGTCCTAATTCCTTGTCAGTGCGCATTTCTTTATCTGCATCGTCCCAATCCTGGGCATAATTGTGTTTGATGCCGTAAAAATCTGTGTACTGAGCTAATTCGTATTTTACCGCCGACAAATAATTTTTCTTAGACAGCATATAGGATTCCTCCTTAAATGCCGGGACATCCTCCATAGCGTAGACGGCAACTTCGCAGTCTGCGTTTATTTTATGACCCGGTAAAAAGAAACAATCCTTCTTAAGAGAGACATCGTTTATGTCTAGAGTTTCAGTTCCAATAAGTGAGCGGTTATATACGTAGTTTCCGGGTATTTCTGAAGTGAATTCAGTATACATCTTAGGTAGGTCACCCTGGAAGTTCCATCCGCCAAAATTAAAGAAGAACGGACTTTCGATCTGGTAAGAGTATTCGAGTATACTGCCGTCTTTTACGTTTGGAAATGTGAATCGCCTCACAGACCAGTTCGACGATTCTTCCGTATCGAACATTGCACTCTCACCAACAAAATTCTTTATTTCACCATTAAAAGTGATCGCCTTGAATTTATTGATGACCTCATCAGCATCTTTTCCACGATAATAGGGGATGAATACGGTAGCATGCTCAAAACGTGATGCGTCGAAAACCTTCATACGCACGTGCACTTCCTTGATGAGTCGGATATATTTATTGTCAATTAACCTCCAGTAATTTCGTCCTTTTTCAAATAATACTACCCCAGCTGCTTCAGGATCCTGCGAATAGGAAGTTACATTGTGGTCGCGAACATCCACAATTCCGAATTCTCGTTTTTGGCGATCTTGAGCTAGTAGATTGAACGAGATAAAAAGAAGGCTAAGCAATAATATGCCGGAAACAGTATGGCGCATGGTAAGAGGAAATTTTAGACCGAAATTTAGCTGATTTCCTTGTGTTCTGAAAATTTCAGTTCAATTTCTTTAGAAATTCTAGCCTTTTTACAGCCAGGTTGCCCATATGCAAAAACAGCGAAAAGCCTATTATGAACAGCCACTCCAAACTGTGATGTATGGGATAGCGTATAAGTGAAAGTATATCTCGAATTGGCCCAAATGGTTCGGTCAATATATCCCATGAATTCCACCTTTGAAATCTTCCGATATAAACCCCAATGGAGATCAAGACAGGTAGGAAAAGGAGTATTCCTCGTATCCAATAAGGCGTGCCAACTTGTTTGATCATCTCAGTCATATCGCGTACACTCAAATAGTAAAACAATAATCCATTAATGGCGAAACCCAGAATAAGGACCAGGTCGAACCAAATTATGGATTCGTCACTAATGAGATGGATCAGATCTGTGAGCATGTATGGGGCATTTGGCAGAAACACAAGCCAAGCTGCACCCCAGCAAAGCAGCACCCATCTACTTACACGGGCGGGCCTGTATTTAAGGAAAGAAGAAATAGCAAAAGGTATGAACGCCAGGAACAAGTTCCAGACCATGAACAACAGGAAAAAGGAATGTGTTAGTTTGACCCTCAGCATGAGTAACATCAGAGCTCCGAGTGAGGTCAATGTCAACGTTGAGAAGGTGTTAAAACGATTGAAAAAATATGTTTTTAGATGATTCATTTTCGAGTCGAATTTTCAATGAAATAGATTGCTAAACCACCCATGAGGTATGCGACGAGGTCGAGCCAGTCAAAGGTGTTGCCCATAGCAATTTGTAAAAGAGAATTATCAGTTGGTAGTAGTTTTGTTAGATCGTTTAACTGAAGCACTTCAATTAGAAATGCAAATGCGATCACAAAAACCAGAGCAGGCCTCTGGCGAATAGATGAGATGGACCTGAGCAGATAGTACAGCAATGGAATCACCAGTACATCGCCCAGGAACCCTCTCACAAACCGATGAAAGTAGAAGATAGCAATGGCTATTTCGGCCACCAAAACCAACAAAAAGGGTGTGAAATAGCGTTTATTAAAAGATACTTTCATGATTTTTCAGAATTAATCATTTCCCCAATCGATCTTCCTGGAAGCAAACATTACGACGGCCAGGATGATGAAAAGACCAATGCTTCCAACTAGTAATGCATAATTCTCCAATTGAATGATCACGTAAATAAAACCATATAATGAAGCCAGCGAAGCGCATACCAGCAACGGAAATTTGAATCCGCGGAGGATCGCCCTTGAGTAGACAGTGATCAAAGCAAGTACTGAACCTCCGGCTATGGCATAGGCCTTCAGGAAGGTACTGTGTTCAGAAATTGAAATAAGCAAGGTGTAGAACATCACAAGGGCCAGGCCGATCATCACGTACTGGAAGGGATGGATGTAGATCCTCGAAGCTAGTTGTATGAGCAGGAAGACCAGTAAAGTGAGTCCGATCACCATAAAACCATACTTGGCGGTTCGCTCACTTTTTTGGTATTCGTCTACGGGAATGATAAAGTTGGTCCCGAAACCGAAAGACCTGAAGTTGGGTAATTTTTCCAGGAATTTTTGCTGAAACTGCCTGTTGATCTGAAACGCATGCCAGTCGGCGTGAAACCCATCATTATTAATTTCCTTTGTTTCTTGATCCGGTAGCGGGCTACCATCGAAACTAGGTGCATGCCAGTTCGAATCCATGGAAACCGAAGTCTCTTTACCGAGTGGAACAAATTTCAAACTCTCACTACCATTTATTTTTATCCTGAAATTAAAATCAATCGGCCCGGTGATATCTGAATAATCATTTGTCAGCACCTTACTTTGAATGATATTCAGGTAGCCTTCATCGTATTTTGGGGTCATACTCAGCGTTTCTTCTCCCAGGTTGACAGCTACGCTGTTCCGAATTCCTTTAAGGTTGGAAGTGTGAATTTGAAGCGTGATCCTGTCCCATAATATGTCCTCTTTCTTTATTTGAAGATCACTGAAGTCAATGGCTGGAAAATTTCCTTTGAAATTCATGTCGCTGGTATACACCACCGATTCGTAAATGCCATAGTTACGATCAAGGGATTCTACTTCTGAATCGATTAGCAGTGTATCGGGAAGTAAATAGGCGGTTTTCACTTCGGTCTTTGTGGTTTTACGAGTGACCTTAGAGTCGCTGTCGTATACTAAATGCTCTTTGGTAGTTTCGTATGGGATCATTATAATGGGGCCCGAAATGAGTACTTCATTACCCCATTTACCATTGATCTCGCGTATTACTTCCTGCTGACGGTAGCCGCGTTCCGAGATTAGAACTTTTACAAATTCCAAAGGAATGAGTAGCACGATGAGAAGGAATCCCACCACCAGCATACGAGCGGTGATTGAGTTGCGCATCCAGTTTCCGAATTTTGATCTTTTTTGTTCCATGTGGTTTTATTTAAGTGATACTTGAATTGATTTACTGAGTTGTTCTATGTATTCCTTCGGAAAGACGGCCAGTCGCAACTCATCGAGGGGAGTTTTCAGAAGTTTCTGAAAATCCCAGTGATGAAAAGCATATGCTTGCTTCCCACGACGAAATGATCGCCGGTAATAGCGTAAATAATCGGGTAGGAGTAGGGTGCCAAGAACAATGACACCAAAGAGGTACGGACTGCGTTTCCCATTGCCGAGGCAGAGGTACTGCAGTGCAATTTCATCTTCAACATTTGTGCCGTAACCGGTTAATACATGATAGGCATCGTGTCTTTCTACTTTGGGGATGAGCTCGAAGTTGTTTTCTTGAAGGAACAACCCTATGTGATTTCCGAAGGAATTCTCAGGATAGCTCGTTAAAATGGTTCTCGTAAGATTCCACGGCTGTTTGTGTTTTTTGAAATGCCGGGTGTAAAACTGCTCGGAGAGTTCAAAAAGTCGGACGATTATTTTCTTTCGGATATTCATATTAAAAGTACTTTGAAATACAAAGTATATAGACAAAAAAATTATTTCTTCAATAGTTTTTCAAGGGCTTCAATGTGTTTTCTGAATTCGGTCTTGCCCAGTTTAGTAGCCGAATATCGCGTGTTTGGTTTTCTCCCGATGAATTGTTTTTCTACCAGTATGTATTTTTCCTTTTCGAGAGCTTTGAGGTGACTCGCCAGGTTGCCGTCTGTAACTTCCAGCAATTCTTTGAGTCGGTTAAAATCGGCATACTCATTGACAACCAGGATAGACATGATCCCAAGGCGTATTCGATGATCGAATAGTTTGTTTATGTTGTCAATAATTCCCACTACTGTTTCTTTTCCATTGCGAACATAATACTTCCGTAGAGAATATGCATAAGTCCGAAACCAATTACCCATAGCCAGAATCCATAGCCCGGGAATATAGCAGCGATCAATCCTAAGATGATCTCGGTTATGCCGAGGTAACGCACATGGCCTATACTGTATTTGGAGGCGTTGATAAGTGCCAGTCCGTAGAATATGAGCATGAGTGCTCCCGTCTGGCCGTATTTCTGTTGATTCAGTATAATTAGAATATAGGCACCCCCTGCCAGGAGTGGTATAAGGAAATTTATGATCAGTCTTCTTGATGAGGTATCCCAGATCTTTTCTCCGTTCTTTCTGGCCTTTCGCGTAGTGAGATAGATAGCAGTGATCACGCTGAAAAAGGCGATAAGGAAGAGGTCCAGCATGATAAGTCGAAATACTTTTCCGTCCAGGATGAGATATTCACGCCCCGAGTTTGCTACAAGCCAGTAGGCAACGGCCGCGCCGATCAGTGCATAGATGCCGGCAAAGATTCCGGAGAGACCACTTAAAGAGATAAAGCGGGAGGAGCGGTTCATGAGATTCTTGATCTCACTTATGTCGTTCAGATAATCTTGTTCACTCATAAAAAAGTACTTTGGAAAACAAAGTAAAACTATTCCATTCATTTTTCCAAGGTAATTAGCTGTTAAAAATTCGCTAAATTTGTATTAGTGAAATTCGGTGAATTTCCCACTGACTAATATCATATTTTTTTCATGTTGATTTGCTGAACTTTCATCTGAAATAAATTAAAGACCGAACAAAAAACGACCATACAATGGATGCAAGAACTCCTATTTCCACGATAATGACCAGGGAGGTTGTTACTTTGAACAGCTCAGACACCCTGGAGATGGCCGAGCATCTCTTCAAAACAAGAAAGATCAGACACGTCCCCATTATCAAAGAGAAACGGATTATTGGAATTCTGAGTTATACCGACTTGCTTCGAATTAGTTTCGCTGATGCTTTCAGTGATGATACCCACGATGTTGATACTTCCGTCTATACGCTCTTTTCAATAGAACAGGTGATGGCGAGAAATGTAGTGAGTGTTACTTCAGCAACAACTATCAAGGAAGTAGCAGAGATCTTCGCAGTAAAGGAATTTCATGCCTTGCCTGTAGTAGACGATGGAAAGTTAACCGGAATTGTAACAACCACCGATATTATCAAATATTTGCTTTCCCAATATTAAAAACAGGAAAAACCCTGTGTAGAAACAGGAAATCTCCTGTTGTTGCGAAATACATTCTTGACGATATTTGAAGTGTCTTCAATACTAGTCATAATACTAAGAGAAGACGACAACAACTAATCGTCATTTAATTGGGGAGTTAATACTACGATTATGTTCCTATAAAGGTTGCCTAAGCCAGGCAACCTTTTTTTATTTTTACATCATGAAACCTGCGGAAGAATATATTCTCAATGCCAAAGAGCCTTTCAGGAGTATTATGTTACACCTGCAAATGGTAATAGAATCAACGCTTACGGATCTGGAGTTACTGTATAAATGGCGGCTTCCATTCTACTACATTGAAGGAAAACAGGGGTTGTGTTATTTCAACCAGTCTAAGAACTATGTAGATCTGGGATTCTGGCATGGTGCTCATCTCACCGTTCACAGGGACAAATTAGTCTCCGAAAATAGGAAGCACATGAAGTCGTTGCGTTATTTTAAATTGGAAGATGTAGACGATGAGGTATTGATCGATGTTCTAAAGGAAGCCTACTCTGTTCGAGATCGAAAATACTACAAGTGATTGATAGTCTTCCGAATCGCCACGAGCCCAGCTAATAATTCCTCCAGCTTCGCAAGATCTAGCATATTCGCACCATCACTCTTTGCATTTGCGGGGTCGAAATGAGTCTCAATAAACAGACCGTCAACTCCAGCCGCGATCCCTGCTCGTGCGATGGTTGAGATCATCTCGGGTCGACCACCGGTAACTCCAACCGATTGATTGGGCTGCTGCAAACTGTGGGTAACATCCAATACCGTGGTTGCAAAAGATTTCATGGTAGGAATACCTCTAAAATCTACTACCATATCCTGATATCCAAACATGGTTCCTCGATCGGTTACCATTACTTTATCATTCCCACTGTCCGTCACTTTCTTTACCGCGTGTTGCATGCTTTCAGGACTCATGAATTGACCTTTTTTAAGGTTTATCACTTTTCCTGTCTTGGCCGCAGCTACTACAAGATCGGTTTGTCTTACTAAGAAAGCGGGGATCTGTAATACATCGACATACTGAGCGGCTACTTTCGCGTCGTCAGATTCATGGATGTCGGTAACCGTTGGTAGATCAAAATGATCGGAGACCTTTTTCAGTATCTCAAGGGCCTTCTGGTCGCCAATACCTGTGAAACTATCAATGCGACTGCGATTTGCTTTTTTATAACTGCCCTTAAAAATATACGGGATCTTTAGGCGGTCCGTGATGGCAGCTACCTTTTCCGCTATAAGCATGGCCATATCTTCGCCTTCAATGGCACATGGACCAGCCATTAGGAAGAAGTTATTGGAATCGGTGTGCTTGATCTTTGGAATGGAATCCAGATTCATAACTCGGTTTTAAGTGGCAAATATACATTGAAATCCACGAATTAACACTACTTTTGCGCGCTCGTAGGCGACAGGCCTATGATTTGTAAAAACAAATATTATGAACATCAGGAACATCGCCATTATTGCCCACGTAGATCACGGAAAGACAACGCTGGTAGATAAGATCATGCACCACTGTAGTCTGTTTCGGGAGAACGAAAAGACGGGTGAACTGATTTTAGATAATAACGATCTTGAACGGGAGCGCGGAATTACCATCACTTCTAAGAACGTTTCAGTAGTCTACAAAGACACGAAAATCAATATCATCGATACTCCTGGTCACGCCGATTTCGGTGGAGAGGTGGAACGCGTGCTGAATATGGCCGACGGAGTACTGTTGCTTGTGGACGCCTTCGAAGGGCCAATGCCGCAAACCAGGTTTGTGCTACAGAAAGCAATCGGCCTGGGGCTTAAACCCTGCGTGGTGATCAATAAGGTAGACAAAGAGAATTGTACTCCGGAAGAGGTGCATGAAGCTGTTTTCGACCTGATGTTCGAACTGGGTGCCGAGGAATGGCAGCTGGACTTCCCAACCGTGTACGGGTCGGCCAAACACAATTGGATGAGCGAAGACTGGCAGCATCCAACCGATTCTATTGAACCCTTATTGGAAATGGTCCTGGAGCATATACCTGAACCCATCATGCGGGAAGGAAGCCCTCAAATGCTAATCACTTCCCTGGATTATTCATCCTTTACGGGTCGGATTGCGATAGGACGGCTGCAACGCGGCGTGCTGAAAGAAAATATGCAGATCTCCCTTGTTAAGAGAGATCGGACCGTTACAAAGTCGAGGATCAAGGAACTACATACGTTCGAAGGCCTGGGCCGTATAAAAGTATCAGAGGTCCACGCCGGAGATATTTGTGCATTGGTTGGCCTTGAAGGTTTTGAAATCGGGGATACAGTGGCCGATATTGAAAATCCAGAGGGTCTTGCCACCATTGCCATCGATGAACCCACCATGAGCATGCTTTTTACCATCAACGATTCTCCGTTTTTCGGGAAGGATGGAAAGTTTGTAACCTCGCGACATCTTAAGGAACGCCTTGAAAAAGAATTGGAAAAAAACCTGGCATTAAGGGTGGAACCCACAGATAGTGCCGATAAATTCATGGTATTCGGAAGAGGTGTATTACATCTTTCCGTTTTGATCGAGACCATGAGGCGAGAAGGTTATGAATTACAGATCGGGCAGCCACAGGTGATCATAAAAGAAATTAACGGGGTGAAATGCGAACCGGTTGAAGAACTTACCATTGACCTGCCGGAGAACGTGAGCGGTCGCGCTATCGATATGGTAACCTTAAGAAAGGGTGAAATGCAGAGCATGGAAGGTAAGGGCGAACGCATGATCTGTAAGTTCATTATTCCATCCAGGGGAATCATAGGTTTGCGAAATCAATTACTTACGGCAACCGCCGGTGAAGCGATCATGACCCACAGGTTCCTTGAATATCAACCACTAAAAGGAGGTATACCCGAGCGCCTTAACGGATCCATGGTCTCTATGGAAAATGGTACGGCTATTCCTTACTCTATCGATAAACTTCAGGAACGCGGAAGGTTCTTTATCGATCCGGGAGAGAATATCTACGAAGGACAGGTTATTGGCGAGAATTCTCGACAGGACGACATGACGGTGAATGTCACTAAAACCAAAAAGTTAACCAATGTACGATCGGCAGGAGCAGATGATAAGGCCAGGATTGTACCTGCGGTAAAGTTTTCACTGGAAGAGGCACTTGAATATATTCAGAAAGATGAGTATGTGGAAGTTACGCCTAACCACCTCCGACTCCGAAAGATCTTTCTTAAAGAAGTTGAGAGAAAAAGAAATAAACTTTAATTCGTTTATCTGAAGAATATTAAAATCTTCGAATTTTCCATTTTTTGTTACCAAATTGTGTTGATTTGGTTAATTTTGCGCAAAGACGTAATATGAATTTTCTTTATTTCGATCCGGGATTAGGTGCAATGATAGCCCAGGCAGTAATCGCTGCGGCGGCTGGTGTATTGCTGTTCTCCAAAAATGTGATGTATAAGGTGAAGTCATTCTTTGGTATGATGAAGGAGGAGGACGATTCTTTCGATTCCATCGATATTGAGGAAAAAGACTCCAAAGAGAATGACCAATAAGGAACGTCACGAAGCCTCATTTCGCGATCCCTCTGGCTACATAATTCACGATGGAGAAGTACTCAGAAGAGTCATTAATCCAATTTATTTCGATCAATATAACGCACTAAAGGAAAAAGGTGTATTTGCAGCTCTTCAGAAGAAGGGATTGTTGATCGACCATGAGGAAACTTCGGTAACTGATTCAGAAATAGTAATCACACCTTCCCCCATTCCATTTATTACGAACCCGTATGAGTGGTGTTTCGAACAATACAAACACGCCGCACTCTTAACATTGCAGATCCAGAAATATGCACTTTCCAAAGGTTTTGTGCTGAAAGATGCCTCGGCTTACAACGTGACCTTTCACAACGGAAAACCGGTTTTTATTGATACATTGTCATTCGACTTCTACGAGGAAGGTACTCCCTGGAGGGCGTTTAAGCAATTTATCATGCATTTCTTCGGCCCCCTGGTACTCGCTAAGTACCACGGTACTGAAATTCTCAAGATGATGCAGACCCATATCGACGGGATTCCTGTTCAATTGATCTCCTCCTTACTTCCTGCGAAGACCAGGTTTAGTTCTACCCTGTACACCAATATTCATCTCCTGGCAAAACTTGAAAGCAAGCACAGCGATGATTACAAGGCAGAAACCAAGATCGCCAGGTTGAGCAAAAAATCTCAGAACAATATACTGGAGAATTTGTTCGGATACATCAAGAAATTGAGCATTAACGAAGCTACCGAATGGGGAGATTACTACGACAAAACAAACTACGAATCGGAATCCTTCCAGGCCAAGAAAGCACTTATTAGCGGATGGGTGAAGCCACTAAAGCCACAGCGACTTATCGATGTGGGCGGCAACGATGGGACCTTTGCCAGGACGGTAATAAAGGATGTTCCTCATGTTATAGTGACGGATATCGACAGCAATGCCGTAGAACAAAATTACAGGCGTGCACGAGATAAGCAAGAGTTAAATATGCTCACCTTTGTAAGTGATGTGCTGCAACCTGCACCGGGTATCGGTTTCAACAATACCGAGCGCAACTCACTTGTGGAACGGTTGATCGATTATGATCCGGACGTCACCATGGCTTTGGCCCTGATACATCACCTAACCCTGTCTGGAAATGTTCCTTTTGAAAAATCTGCAGGCTTCTTCGCCAAGTTCTCCATAAACCTGATCATCGAATTCCCTAAACGAGAAGATTCCTGGGTGGAGTCGCTACTGGTTCGGAAAAGGGAATTTATAAATCATTTCGATTTTTATAATGAAGGAGAATTTGAAAAAGGGTTTTCGAAGTATTTTGAAATAGTTCAAAAAGAACAGATAGCCGGTACTCAGCGGGTATTGTATTTATTGAAACGAAAATAGCTCCCTGAGAAGGTCTGTCGATTTTCAGACTTCAAAAGAGTAAATTTAGTTATTGGTTTGTGCCTTTTTCATTCATGACTCAAAAAAACACAAATAGCAATATAGAATCCAAACGAGGAAATTGGTTGAGGACCCTATTTACTTCTGAAAAATACCTATTTCTGTTTGCCGCGATTGCTGCCGGAGCCTATCCGATCTTCTTCTATTTCACTAATAACTATTCGCTTGTCAATACCTGGGGACATGTGGCCTATTTTGCCATAATGTTTATATGTGTGCCTTTGGTAATTTTCTTTGTATTGGATCGGGTATCAAGGTTAAAAACGCTCGATAAAGTTCGAAAATATGTGTTGCCGTTTCTAAACATATTTGTTTTTCTGTTCCTGCTGAAAGTTTGTCTTTATGCGGGTCTTCAGAAGAAACTAATTGTACTGATCTTTGTGATATCTGTTGTTTTTACCTTCTTCCTCCATAAATATCTTCGGAAGGTGATTGTATTACAACTGATTTTAGCCGTAATTGGTGTATTCAGTGTTATTCCGAAGGTATATGGCCAGCTCAATTACTCGAACGAATGGATGAGACAACCGGACGATATAGAGAACGCTGTATTTGTCAAAAAACCAAATGTTTACGTGATCCAACCAGATGGCTTTGTCAACTTTACAGAGCTTAAAAAGGGATACTACAACTACGATATTAGCGAGTTTGAGAACTTTCTACTAGACAATAGCTTCGTTAATTATCCTGAATTCCGAAGTAATTATGCTTCAACACTAGCTTCAAATAGTGCTACTTTCATGATGAAGCATCACTATTATAACGGTGGTAGGAGTTATAGTGAAGCTATCAATGCGCGGAACCTTCTTATTTCAGGCAACGCAGTATTGGACCTATTCAAGAAGAATGGCTATATCACGCATTTCCTTGCGCAAAAGCCCTACTTATTGCTGAACAGGCCAGAAATGGGCTATCATAAAAGCAACCTATCACTCGATGATGTGGGTTATATCGGCACCGGTCTCGGACCTCAGAGAGATCTCATGCCCCATCTAAAGCAATTCATGGAAGAGGATCCGGACGAACCAAAGTTCTTTTTCATGGAGATCTTCAATCCCGGCCATATTCAAAATCGATCTGCAAATTCACGAGGTATAGAAGTGGAAAGGAAAAAGTGGCTGGAAAGCCTGGATTATGCCTGTGAGCAACTGGTAGATTATGTTACCCAGATCAAAGCGAACGACCCGAACGCACTGATCATCATTTTGGCAGATCACGGTGGCTTTGTTGGTATGGAATACAGTAGACAGATCTACTCTAAAACACAAGATAGGGACAGGATCTTTTCTATTTTTAGCAGTCAGTTATCGATCCATTGGCCCAATGGAGATGCTCCTGAAACGGACCAGTACATTGGAACTGCCGTTAACCTGTTTCGCGTATTGTTTTCTTATCTTTCCGAAAACACTGCCTATCTAGAAAATTTACAGGATAATGGGAGTTACGTAGTTCTAAAGAATGACGCCCCTGAGGGAATATATCAATATATAAATGATGAAGGCGAAATAGTATTCATTAAGCAATAGAACGCAATTTCGAATTTTAATATTCAGATGACAGAAAAGATTCAAAATGACAAACTAACCCAACCCCTCCTTCTGGGGTTAGCCTGCGGTTTGTACCCGGTTATATTCTATTACTCAAATAATTATTCCCTCATCAATTCGTGGAAGCATCTGGGTTTTTTCATTTGTCTTTTTCTAATCGTACCGGTTGTTGCCTTCTTCATTACTCGCCGCATCCTTAAAATTGATGCATTATCGAGACTTAGAAAATACACATTCCCCTTCATGAGTTTGTTGTTTTTCTTAGTTTTTATTGAGCTGTCTCTGTATGCACAATTCCGTTTATGGTTTACGCTTGGTATCGTGATTGTCTCTGTAGTTTTTGCCTATTTCCTGTATAAGCATCTTAAGAAACTGGTTGTATTTCAATTACTTCTGGCCTTTATAGGATTGTTTTCACTAGTCCCAACGGTACTTCAGCAATTGAACTATTCGGACGCCTGGATGCAACAGCCGGATGATATCGAAGCTGCAATTTTTAAAAAGACACCCAATATTTACTACCTGCAACCTGATGGGTATGTGAACTTTTCGGAGATGGATAGAGGTTACTATGAAATTGACAATAGTGACTTCAAAAACTATCTCGAGAAGAACGGATTTACGCTGTACGATGGTTTCCGAAGCAATTACAATGCAACCCTCGCCTCAAATATGGCTACTTTCGGAATGAAACATCACTACCTCAATTACGGGTTTAATCTCGCAGAGACCATTAATGGCAGGGAAGTTATCGTTTCTGGTAACCCTGTGCTGGATATACTAAAGAACAATGGGTATAAGACGCATTTTATTGCGGAAGTCCCTTATTTACTGGCCAACAAACCGAAAATGGGATATGACTACAGCAACTTCACAAAAGAAGATGTGGGCTTTATAGGAACTGGATATAGCAAGGAAAAAGAGATCTTCGAACCGCTAGAGACGACTATGAAACTCGATTCCCTTCAACCGAAATTTTACTTTGTTGAGATCTTCAAGCCAGGTCATGTTCCTTCGAGGAAAGAAAGTAGTTTAGGTGCTGAAAAGGAAAAGGAACTGTGGATCGAGCGCCTACAGATCGCCAACACCACCCTTACTAAAGCAATTGACATAATTAAGGCCAATGACCCGAATGCGCTGATTATCATAATGGCAGATCACGGTGGCGATGTAGGGATGGATTACACCCTGCAGGCCAGGAAAAAATCCTTGGAAAGAGACTGGATCTATAGCATATACAGCGCTCAACTTGCCATTCACTGGCCGGACGGAATAGCCCCGGAATTTGATTCCAAACTTGAATCGCCCGTTAATGTTTTCAGGATTCTTTTTTCGTATTTAGCCGAAAATGAGTCATATTTGAACAAGCTCGAAGAGAACAGCAGTTATATAATCATAGAAGAAAATGCCCCAAAAGGCGTTTATAAGTGTATTGACGAGGACGGAAAAGTAACTTTCGAAAAGGTCTAACTATTTACAAAGTAGTACAATACAACGATTCTCACCAAGAAGCCTGGGACCAGTTTTGTTCCAAGGCTAAAAATGCAACATTCCTTTTTCAACGGGGTTTCATGGAATATCACAGCGATCGGTTTGAAGACTTCTCACTGCTCGTATTTAAGGAAGGTAAGTTATTCGCAGTACTTCCCGCAAATAAGAAAGGTAGTAGGGTGCACTCACATCAGGGGTTGACCTACGGCGGATTCGTATTGTCTGAAAAAGCTAAACTTCAAGATACATTCGACGCATTTGCTGAGGTATTGAAGTATTTAAATGAACAGGGTGTTCAGGATATTGAAATCCGAATGATCCCAAGATTGTACCATCTTGTTCCTTCCGATGAGATCGATTACCTGATGCACAGGGCAGGTGGGAAGTTGCTTAAACGAGATATATTAATGGTCCTCGATTACGATCATAAAATCCGTTTTCAGAAAAACCGAAGAGAAGGTATCAATAAGGCGGTTCGTCATGGTTTACGAGTTACTATCGATGATAATATAGAAGGGTTCTGGAACGAGATCCTTATTCCCAATCTTCAGCAGAAACACGACTCCGAGCCCGTGCACACCCTGGAAGAGATTCAATTACTCACTTCAAGGTTTCCCGATAATATCAAGCAAGTGAACGTTTATAATTCGGATGGCAACATTGTGGCTGGAACTACTGTATTTCTTACAAAAACAACAGTGCATCCTCAATACGTGTCGGGCAATGCTGACAAAAATAAATACGGTAGTCTAGATCTTTGCTACGACTTCATCATAAACGAGTTTTCCGAAGGAAGGCGTTATTTCAACTTCAATACGTCCAGCCTGGAAAATGGAGCCGCGCTGAGTGCCGGTCTCATATTCTGGAAGGAAACCTGTGGGGCAAGAGCTCATACTATAGACAACTATTTACTGCCTACTGCATCTTATAAGCAATTAAACATCGAACTGAGATGATCCAATTCCTGGATTTACATAAGATCAACCAACGATTTGAAGATAAATTCAAGTCGGTTTTCGAGGATTTTCTCGATGTTGGTTATTACATATTGGGAAACCAGGTGACTGCTTTTGAGGGCCGATTTGCAGATTATTGCGGGACCAAACACTGCGTTGGTGTGGGCAACGGACTCGATGCTTTACGTCTAATCCTGGAAGGCTATAAGCTCATGGGAAAAGTAAAAGCAGGAGACGAGGTACTGGTGGCTTCGAATACCTATATCGCTACTATTCTTGGAATAAAACAGGTGGGTATGATTCCGGTCCTGGTGGAAGCAGATACGTCCAATTATAATTTCAAAACGGAGGACCTGACAAATCACCTGTCGGAAAAGACAGTAGCTATTATGCCGGTTCACCTCTACGGCGAACTGGCGCCTATGGAGGTGATCAACGAATTTGCAAGGGAACATGGCTTGTTGGTTATCGAAGACGCGGCACAAGGTCATGGTGCGATGAATTCCGAAGGAATAATGGCTGGTAACCTGGGGGACGCAGCGGGATTTAGTTTCTATCCTACCAAGAATCTCGGTGCCCTTGGAGATGGAGGAGCGGTTACAACCAATGATGCTAAACTAGCCGAAGTAATTCGAAAATTGCGAAACTACGGGGCTTCCTCCAAGTACGTGAACGACCTTAAAGGCTTCAATTCGAGACTGGATGAACTTCAGGCTGCTTTCCTGTTGTGTAAACTGCCATTGCTGGATCAGGATAATGAGCGGAGAAGAGAAATCGCTCTTAAATATCTCGAGGGAATTCAAAATGAGAAAATAACTATGCCTTCCTATTCGGGTAAAAAGGATCATATCTTTCACCTGTTTGTGGTACGTGTGTCCGATCGCGTTGGATTTATGGAATATTTAAAATCCAACAGCATCGGTTGTCTCATTCATTATCCAATTGCACCACACAGACAGGGCGCATTAAAGGAATACAGTCACTTGAAATTCCCTGTATGTGAACACATTCATGAGGAAGCAGTAAGTATCCCTATTTCCCCTGTAATGAGTGATGGAGAGGTCGACAAGGTGGTCCAGGTATTAAATAATTACTAATTGAAGATCCCGAGATTTATACGGAACAATGTTTTGCTGAAGATGACGTCGTTGAATGCGACAGTTATTGTGGTGCGTCTGATTGTTGCCTTTTTTCTACAGCGTGAGCTTACCGAGCTTACCGGGAAAGCCGGATATGCGAAGATCGGCTCCCTGCGAAATTTGGGTCAGATCCTGATGTCGCTTACCTCCTTCGGAACCTTCAATGGTGTCGTTAAATACGTTGCCGAATACAAAGAAGACAGGGAGCAACTTCAACGATTGTTCTCCACAACCTTTGTCTTTACCATCCTGGGTAGCGCCTTGTGCTTTGCGGTTTTGTTTTTTGGTTCGGGCTGGATCAGTGAGTACTTCTTTTACACTCGGGAATACGAATATATCATAAAGCTTGTGTCGGTAATCGTCCCCTTTATTTCAATTCAAAGGGTATTCAATGGGATCGTGAACGGCTTGTCCAGGTACAAGAAATTCGCTGCCATCGAACTCACAGCCTACCTGCTGGGAGCGGCTCTAACGCTCATCTTACTCTATAATTACGACCTGGATGGTGCCTTGATCGCGATTGCCGTGATCCCAGTATTACAGGTGATCGTTATGTTGTTCATCTTCATAAAGGTGCTTAGAGAGTATGTGCAATTCAGCAAATTGAAATTAGCCACTCCGTTTGCCAAAAGACTACTGGCATTTACGGTGATGTCGGTTGCATCCACAGTGCTAATGAATTTGGTGGAGATTGATATTCGATCGGTACTTGCAAACCGACTTTCGGAGTCGGATGCCGGTATCTGGACCGGTATGACAACCCTGTCTAAGAATTATATGGTTTTCTCTTCAGCCTTGTTCACACTGTATGTGATACCAAAATTCGTGGGTATCAAAACGCAGAATGATTTTAAGAAAGAAGTTGGAGTAATCTACAAGACCTTACTTCCCTTATTTGCCGTGGGGATGTTCATCATTTACTTCATGCGATTTCTTTTTATCGAATACATTTTTATTGATTTCGATGGAATGGCGCCCTTGTTCAAGTGGCAACTGGCCGGTGATTTTGTGAGATTGGCCACACTTGTACTTATCCATCAGTTCATCGCGAAGAAACTAGTTTGGAATTTTGTTTTTACTGAATTGGTCTCTGTGGCACTCTTTTTTGTGCTTTCGCGTTACCTGATCACCGATTACGGAGTGGAAGGGGTTGTTATTGCACACCTTATCCGATACGCTGTACTATTTGTGGTTGTATTACTCCTTCTGATCCGCTATTTCAGAAAAAACCCGGACAGGCCGGATGATCTAACTTCAGAATCGAATAATAGTTAGCATGAGCGATCAAAAAAGTTCATACAGACAGGTTATGAAGGCCACCTCACTATTTGGGGGTGTCCAGGTCTTCAATATCCTCATCTCGATCGTTCGATCAAAATTCATCGCCCTCTTCATTGGCCCAGAAGGAATGGGGATCGCCGGGCTGTTAAACACTACTCTGAATCTTGTGAATGGTGCAACAAACCTCGGCCTTGATAAAAGTGGTGTGAAAGATATCTCATATTCCCTGAAGAATGGTACTGACACTGAGGTCGCCCGAACTGTGAAAGTGCTGCGAAGACTAGTCTGGATTACGGGCGTGGTTGGTGCTGTGTTAATGATGGTGTTTTCCTGGCTGTTGAGTAAACTGGCGTTTGGAGATACCTCCTTTTCCCTGGCGTTCGTGTGGATCGCCCTGGCTCTACTTTTCAAGCAGCTTGCAAGTGGAGAATTGGCGGTTCTTCAAGGCCTCCGGAAACTAAAGCACCTGGCTTCTGCCAATGTTTTCGGTAACCTCGCCGGACTGATTATCACTGTGCCTCTGTACTACTTTTTCAGGCTGGATGCAATTGTGCCCGCCATTATCATTTCGACCTTACTCAGCTTTGCTTTTACTAGTTATTACAGGGCAAAAACGAAGCTCGAAAAAGTGGAAGTTGCTACGAAGAATGTCTTTTCCGAAGGAAAGGAAATGGTAAAACTGGGTATTACTTTAAGCGTGAGCAGTATGATCGCCTTGTTGGCAGCATACATCATCCAGATCTATATCAGTTCTGAAGGAGGTGTGAGCGAAGTGGGTTACTACACGGCCGGGATCGTGATCCTGAATACATACGTTGGACTTATATTCAACGCCATGGCCACCGACTATTTCCCTCGACTTTCGGCGATCACAGATTCCATGGTTGAAGTGCGAAAAACAGTATTTGAACAAGCCTATATCGCGGTTTTATTAATTACGCCCATCATATTGTTATTCCTGGTATTTGCTCCGTTAATCATTACAATATTATATTCCGGGGATTTCCTGCCGGTTGTGATCTTTGTGAGCTGGGGGATCCTTGGAATGCTGTTTAAAGCGGCATCCTGGTCCATTGGTTATGTGATCATCGCCAAGGGTGATTCGTCCTTGTTCATTAAAACCGCTATAGGATTTAGTGCATTACTAGTCGCGAGTAATGTGCTGGGATACAACCTGGGAGGCCTGGAAGGTCTGGGAATTAGCTTTTGTATCTATTACTTCGTGCATTTTGTCGGACTGGCAGTGATAACCTATTTCAGGTATAGCTTTTATCTTTCCGCGGAATTCTATGGAATATTTATCGTCTGCACCATAATGGTTGGGGCTGGCTTTGCTATCGGATACTTAGAAGGTGACCTGCAACGTTATGTATTCCAGGGATTCCTCGCTCTGCTGTCTGTTATTTTTACTGTATATTTCCTGAATAAGAAAATGGACATAGCTGGGGTGATACGAGATTTTATAAACCGAAGAAAGAAATAATGGGGCTTCGAAAAATATACCGGAATTTCAAGCGTAAATACAGGCGTCACTGCTCTGTTAATTGGGGTAAAACAATTTACTTTAATTTCAAGAAATTTCCGCTGTCCACGGCCATTAAGTTACCTGTTATGTTCTATGGGCCAGTGAAGTTCACCAATATTACGGGTAAGGTAATAATAGAAGGGCCAATAAAGAAGGGAATGATTGGTTTCGGATTGCAATTCGAGCGTGGGACTACCCACCGCGGGACGGCCGAACTCGACATCGAAGGAACTATTGTCTTTAAGAACAGGGCACATATAGGGAAAGATTGTTTTGTGTTTATCCATCATAACGGATACTGCGAATTTGGTGATATGGGTTGCCTGGGTTCAAATGTCAAGTTTATTTGTACTCACCGAATTGTTCTTGGTAACTGGGCGGGAATCGGTTATGAATCACAGGTTGTGGACACCACAGCTCACCCTATGAAAGACCTTACTACTGGGAAATATGTCCCTATGGCAGGGGCGATCGAAATTGGGAATTACAACACCATCTCGAATCGAGTCTCTATTATGAACAATACAAAAACACCGGATTCCTGTGTTGTGGCATCAAACTCCATGTGCAACCGTGACTATACCGAGTACGGTAGCAATATTCTGTTAGGGGGTATACCCGCAAAACTTCTCAAAACAAATTATGTACGCGACTGGGAGTCGGAAAAGGACATGTTACTTCGGAACAAGGATATCTGGAGATACTAAAGTTTCTTTTTGAAAGAAGCAGGATTCCCGAACCAAACTTCATTAGGTGGTACGTGCTTATTAACAAAGGATAAGGCACCTAGTACACTGTTGTCTCCAATTTCGATCCCATGCTGTAAAACACAGCCGGTACCCACAAATACATTGCTGCCCAGATGCGCACCTCCAATTTGCTCTTTCTCCGTGTTTAGGTTGTTGGTCATTACTTTCGGGCAGATGTACGACCCGTCGCCAATTTTAACACCACGAGCCAGAATACTGTCGTATCTAACCGTCACATTATCTCCGATCACACAATTACCGGAACTCGACACTCGAGAATCGATATAACAATTCTTCCCGATCTTGGTGCCGCTTCGCAATTCAACATAACTCTTGATGACAGTATTGTCGCCGATTTCGACCCCTTCGTCGATCACACAAAACGAACCGATCTGTACATTTTTACCAATAATGGCTTTGTCGGATATAACATTCATGCTCATAGGTTGAAGTAATTTGGCACAAAGGTAATCAATAGTGGCTTAATGTTGATCGAATTATCCGATCAAGCTGTGTAGATATCGAGGTATTTCTGCGCGATCTTCAGATAGTCATGTTCCTTCTCAATAAATTCCCTGGCCGATCTTGATATTTGCTGAATTCTCACTGGTGATTCAATTAAATCTACCAGGGATTCGTAGATCTGATCCACATCAGGACTGGCATTTACGGCCACGTTTTCCGTAAGTCCGAAATAATCTGTATGCTCTTTTTCGGCCCCTGTGAAAACCACCTTTCCCTTTGCCATGGCTTCCAGGGCATTGTACCCCTGGTCATAACCCAGGACCTGGTCAAGGAGGATGTGCGCCCTATCGTACAACTTGATATATTCGGCATAAGGGACGCTTTCAGCGGTAATGATCTCAATGCGATCCCCGTGAGAAATTTTAAGTCGTTTCAAGGCTTTGGAAAAATAATCACTGCCTTTTTTAAAGTAGTTCGGCCGATTAATCCCATGGAAGATTACGATCTTATCAGTCGGCTCCAGAGGGATATATTCGATCTTTTTGGTATTGATAGGGTTTGGGATCATCCCGAGATACTTTTCATGACCTATAAGTGGTATGTGATAGTCGAGATCCGAAGCGATCACTCCTTCTATCCTTTCAAATACAAAATCGTGTAAGGCTTTGTATTCGGGACGCACATATTTCAGAACCGGATCGAAATCGGCTTCGGAAACCCTTCCTTCGAACAAAGGAGTTAGAATTGAATAACGAAATTTCTTTTCGAGGGCATACTTCACACTCAGATGATCTGTTCCGCAGGAAAGTAAGAAAAGCTGCTTATTATTCGATTTCAGAAAGTCGATACATTCCATTTCTACCTCCGGATTTGCACCCAGCGGACTTTCATTTATGAGCTGAACCACATCATAGCCTCTAAGTTTTTCAGCATGCTCGAAGAACTGATTTTTGATGCTATTTGCTTTGAGGTTTATTCCGAAGAGTTTATAGCACAACACCATGAATTTTTTGCGCCAGCCCTTCTCGAATTTACTCTTGATCTGAATATCGACAGGGTACTTTTTGAATTCATCTCCACTACCGACAATGGTTACCTCATGTCCTAATTTTACAAGGCCTTCCTTGAGAGAGTTGTGCAAGCGGCTGTATTCCCCAACCAATAGTATCTTCATAAATGCGTTATATTTGCTGCATCATCTTCAAAAATAAGATATTTAATGACGAGGCCTCCGAAATCGGCTAAAATTAAGGTGTGCCTGGTGGCAACGTCACTCGGCAAAGGAGGAGCAGAACGGTCGTGCGCCATGCTTTCCAATATGCTGGATTCTTTGGGCTATGAGGTTCATACGGTGATCCTTCAGGATAGGGTGGACCAGGCATTTTCGGGAACATTGCTTAACCTTGGGAAAGGCAAAAAAGAAAATGATTCTTTTGGTGACCGACTCTACCGTGCTTACAAATTAAAGCGTTTTCTCAGGAGCAATAATTTCGATTTCATCATAGATCACCGTCCGAAAAATGAAAGTAAAAGGGAGATGTTCTACGACAGGTATGTGTATAAAGGAATTCGTAGGATCTATGTCGTTCACAGTTCTAATAAATTCTCCTATTTCTCGGAAAAAGAGGAACGGATGATTGACATTTATTCAAAGAACTACGCAACTGTAGCTGTTTCCCGATATATTGAAACCGAGTTGCTGAATTCATCAGGAATTCACAATACTGTTACTATTTATAATGCCTTCGATACTAATTGGGTAAGTGTAGGAGATGAACTTCCAATTCAGCTTCGTGATAAACAATACCTGTTGTGGTACGGTAGGGTAGTAGACGAGATCAAAGATCTGCGTTTTTTAATTGATGCATTTGAACAATCAGAGGTTTGGAAACAGGGAACACATTTGGTGATCATGGGAGATGGACCGGATTCAGAGGATATAAAAAAATATGCTAAGCAATCTGCAGCGGGAGCACATGTTGACTTCCTTCCACATACGCCAAACCCATTTCCAGTGATAAAATATGCGCGATCTACGGTACTTACAAGTAGGTACGAAGGCTTTCCAATGGTACTTGTTGAATCACTTTCCGTGGGTACTCCTGTGATTTCTTTGGATATTGCTTCGGGTCCTTCGGAAATTGTTGTAGATGGAGAAAATGGTTTGTTGATTCCCGAAAGAAGCCTACCTTTATTTTCTGAAGCGATCCGCAAGATTAAAGATGATGATTCGTTATATGAACGACTATCATCGAATGCAAAATCGTCTATTGAGGCCTTCTCAATGGAGGCAATTGCTGCACGTTGGAAGAAATTATTAGAATAAAATGAACCTGGACGAAATTCAACTTATCGAAATTCCCAAGATCATCGATCCTGAAGGTCGGGGTAACTTATCTGTGATCGAAAAGGACTTACTTCCTTATGAGATCAAGCGTGTCTATTATCTCTACGACGTTCCTGGTGATTCTTCCCGAGGCGGACATGCCCACAAAGAACAATTGGAATTCCTGGTTGCGCTTAACGGAAGCTTCGATGTGGTTCTGGACGATGGACATTCCAAACGAACTTTTACACTTAATCGGCCATATAGGGGCTTGCTCATCCCAACAGGAACCTGGAGGGGGTTGAGTAATTTCACCTCAGGGGCTATCTGCCTGGTGGCCTCGTCAGGTGAATATGATGAGGCGGATTATATTCGTGATTACGCCCAATTCCTCCTATTTAAAGGAGCTTAACCGAATCCCAAGACGCGAAAGCAAGTTTTGTGTTTTTTTTGCCAGGACCAGTAATGGCCGGTTCATCTTCAGTAGCAAACGTTGCGAGAAAGAGAGGTTATTCAGGTCAATTTTGGGATATAGCTTATTAAAAGCTTCTTTGTTTCTCTCAAATTTTGCGATCATGCAGATAGAGTAACGGTTTAGATCCAGGAACTTCTTTAAAGGTTTATTATCCTTTTCCAGATGTTCGTATGCTTCGAAGGTTGTTTTTTCTGAAACTTTTCTTGCCGATTCAAATAGACTCGTTTCATTGATCTCATAATATCCACAAACTTTCGGGCTGAAAACCACATTGTAGCGCAGTCCAATCTTCACCCACAGATCTGTGTCCTGGCCACTCTTGATGGAGGTGTCGTAGTAGTTTACTTCAGAAAGCACATCGCTGTGCACCACGGTAAGGGAGCTATTCAGTAAAGAATCCCTGAGACTGGCTTCAAAGAAATTGAATACAGTATCTTCCTTTGGCAGTGTAAACGAATAGTCCCTCGTTAAGAATTTTCCATCCCGATGGATCATGCTATTCGTGGCGAAGACTTTTTCTGAAGGAAACTTCTGAATGAGGCGGGACTGCTCTTCCAGGTAGTCCGGGTACCAGATGTCATCGGCATCCAATAAAGCGATCCATGGTTTGGTGGCCTTAGATATTGCTGCATTTCGCGCGGCTCCAGCACCGGTATTTTCCTGACGGGAATATTTCACCCTGGGATCATTAAATGACAGAATAACTTCCTCGCTTTTATCCTGAGATCCGTCATTTACAATGATCACTTCAAAATTCCGGTATGTTTGGTTCAAGACACTTTCCAGCGTCTTACCGATATAGTCCTGTTTGTTATAAACCGCTATGGCGACCGAGAATTCAACCATTTTTCTTTAGTTCAGCATAGTGAGACAACCGTAGTAAGTTGAAATAGAACATACTTGGGCGGTGTGATAGAGCATTTGCCCGTATTCTTTGGTTCATTCTTCTCATGATCCAATGGAATAACCCCAAACCACCAAATCGTTTTAATTTGCCATAAGCGCGCTGCAAGGATATAAAATCCTCACCAATTTTCCCCTCTTTTTCCAGTCGGACGATATTCGTAATCGCACTCCTCGCTTTTTCCAGAAAGTTTGCGGATTCTTCAAGTCCGAGATGCACCACCGGGTTGTCGATATGTGATACATTCACGCCTAGTTTCTTTAGGTTCCATGAGATCAACAGGTCTTCCCCGTAGAAGTTCGTAAGGTCTTCATTTATTTTCAGAAACAGATCTTTCTGAATAAGCATGTTTGCCGTAACTATGATGTACGGTTCTATTGACCGTACGGCGGCCGACTTAGCCTCTCGTTCCTTTCCGTATACATAGCGAAGCATTTTATCCTCAGAAGGTGGTGTGGAATCGTAGGTTACTCCCCCACATAGTACCATTGTACCATCATTAGCAGTCTTGACGTATTTCTCGAGGAAATTACTCGACTCGGGCAGCACATCGGCATCCAGGAATAGGAGCAAGTCATGGGAAGCCTGTTCGGCAAGTTTTTGGCGGATAGCGCTACGTCCTGTATTGTTTTCAAAATATTGATAGGTAACCTGCTCCGACTCGCCATTTTTCGTGTTCTCCTCCCTGAAGTTTATAGAGCCATCGTCGAAGACCAGTATTTCAACTGACTGCTTCAAACTTTTTGCCTGATCCAACAGGTTTTGAACCAGGGGCGTCGTATCATAATTATATGTTGGGATGAGTATCGAGATCATTCAAGAATACAACAAATGTACAATATATCGCATATAACGAAATTCGGGGCGAATTAGTTTTTTTTCTTTACCTTTCCTTTGATACATAAGACTTCCATGCGAATTATAATCAGCTTACTTTTTCTATCACTTACTGTTTCGGGTTGGGCGCAAACGGAGCACTGGTTTTATATGCGGGCCAAGGACACGATTTTTGAACCCGAGCTGAAGCAATTAGCCGATAAAATTGACTACAAAGGTGATCATCCCGGCCTTGAGCGTACATTCAGCGAGAACAAGATCAAAGTGTTCAAGAAAACATTCAGAGGGACAAAAAAGGATGAGTTAAAAAGGACATTCTTTGTGATCTCGGATAACCCTGAAACCATGAATAATTTGCTTCGGTGGGCGGGGGATATTTTCGAATTTGGTGAAGAGATCTCTCAAGAGGATAAAAAGATCTTTCAGCCCAACGACTATGGAATTACCAGCACTATAGGTGAAAACCAAGGTTTACCACTTAATCTGGATTACCTTGATTTTATGGAAGCGCCCAGGGCCTGGTACTATACCACAGGTGATAGGGAAACCATAGTAGGTATATCCGACGCCGAAGTGGATACAGTCAATGCCGAATTCAAAGGAAAAATAAAAGTGATCCGAAAATCACCAAATGTGAAAGGCCACGGATCGGGAGTCGCCGGAATAGCCGCTGCCCAGGGAAATAATGCGTACGGAGGGACCGGAGTTTGCTACGATTGCGGGATCTATACCACTTCCTATGGCAGCTACAAGACACTTGACCAACTCAAGGAATTATCGGATATGGGTGTTAGAGTGATCAATTGTAGTTGGGTTTCATCTCGATATTACGATACTGCCCAGGCGGTAATCGATGAAATGTTCGAGAACGGGACAATTATTGTGGCCGGAGCCGGTAACCGGCCGTACAGTGAGAATAAAGGAGAATGGTTGTACTATCCTGCTTCTTATGATCATGTTATATCTGTAGGCACGGCAATGTACAAGTATGCTGATCCGCTGGACAATTATGGTGTAGGTCCAAAGGGTAATTACTATGCATCGAACATACGGGGCTATATTGGAAGGACCATGGGTTTCAAAAACAATGACCTATCCGTCACTCCGAATATCTATAGGGTTTCTACAACTACACTAAACGATAAGATAGACATTCTTACACCGTCGGTAGGAGTTTGGAAACTTCCCAAATTCCTATTGGAAAATGAGATTGTTTATATTCAATACGAAGCAACTTCCCCAACTGCTCCCTTTGTAACAGGGACCATAGGATTGATGTTCTCACTTAATCCTTGTTTGCCCGTGGATGAGGTGGAAAGTATTCTAAAAATGACTTCCTGGAACATAGATCATATAAAACCCAATGAACCCTTTCTAGGGCTTTATGGCTCCGGCATGTTGAATATTGGTAAGGCCGTGGAAATGGTTTATAAATTATATACTGAAGGTGAAACAGCCTATATCCAGGATCAGAAATTCAGTCGGTGGGATTTTAAGATAACTTCCCATGCTGAAAATGTGACTATTCGCAACCAACAGTTTACAAAGGAATCTACACTCAATTTAACCGTTAAAAACAGTATCACGATTGGCCCAAACACCATACTTCGGCCAAATTCAAAAGGAAACATACATCTTAAGGTTGATCCGTCGCTGGAAAAGGAATGCGACCTGGTGTTGCGAGAGGGTTTCCCCGAATAACCTCTAAACAGTCTTCTGAACAACCTCGAATACTTGCTGATCATCACATTTTAGCGTCTTCGAAGGATATTTCAGGAGAAGGGCGTAATCGTGAGTTGCCATAAGGATGGTATTCCCGTTCTTATTGATCTCCTGTAGCACTTCCATCACTTCTACGCTTGTCTGGGGATCAAGGTTACCAGTAGGCTCATCGGCAAGAATCAACTCGGGATCGTTCAATAATGCCCTTGCAATGGCCACGCGCTGTTGTTCACCGCCGGAAAGTTGATAAGGATATTTGAAACTCTTGGTCTTCATATCTACCTTATCCAGCACCTCGTCAATCTTGCTGTCCATTTCACTTTTGTCCTTCCAGCCGGTAGCTGTTAATACAAACATGAGGTTATCTTTCACGGTGCGATCGTTAAGGAGTTTGAAATCCTGGAAGATCACCCCTAGTTTTCTTCTTAAGAAGGGAATGTCTTTTTCCTGAAGCGTAGGGAGATCGTAGCCTACTATTTCTCCTTCGCCCTTCAACAAGGGCAGGTCTCCGTAGAGCGTTTTCATGAAGCTACTTTTCCCTGTACCGGTTTTTCCAATTAAATAGACGAATTCACCCTCCTGAACGGAGACAGTGACATCTGAAAGGATGAGGTTCTCTCGTTGAAAGATCGATGCGTTTTTGAGAGATAAAACAGGTTGGGACATACAGATCGTTTACTACAAAAATATTCAATTAATTGGCTACTCTTCCAGTTTGGCCATTTTTTCTTTCAAGGCTTCGATTTCTTTTTGTTGCTCGAGGGTGTAGAGTGTGAGTTCCTCTATTTTCTGAAGTAAAAGCAAATTCATTTCTTTCAGAGAGAGACCTTCCGCTTCCAGTTCTTTTGCTGAAGGAATGCCGGGCAAATGATGTTGTTCCTCCACATAAGATGCCACTTCCTGAAGGGTAGGAAAGCTGTATTCCGGCTTCAATTCCGAAGCACCCGAAAAATAATTTTCAAATACATAGTCGGGAGCCACCGCACCATTCAGGTCTACCAGGACTTCCTGTGTATGGATCTTTCCTTTTACTGTGAGGAGTTCATCCGGGGACTTCGTACCAATACCAATTTTCCCGTTACGTTCGGTTAGGTTGCTGAAATTCCGCTGCGCGAAGGATGTGGAAACTATTAGCAAACAACTTAGAATGAGGAAATTTTTCATAGATGGCTTGATTTTTATGTTCAATAAATGTAGCATTATTTTTAAACTGCTGTATTCTGCTTGTGAAGATAAACATAATTATCTCCATTTTGTTGCGTTACTAATGTAAGCTGACCACATAAACTGAACGGCTTTCGTATGTAAGAATACTACTCAAAATCTGTTGATTTTATTGTTAAAAACCTTTTGCTTTCGGGCATTGGGCAACTTGAGTAACCTGTATCTTTATGTGCGTTAAAAACCCATTTCTAATGTTCAGAAACCTTATAATAACTGCGATCTTCGTAGTTGTTTCGCTTTCAGCCTACTCTCAGCAAACCGAAATATTCACCAACGATCTCGAAACCTATAGCAAGGCAGTTGAACTGTACAACAATGAGCAATTCCTGGCAGCTCAAACCTTGTTCGACCGGGTGAAACGGGAGGCTACAGATGAGACCATTCAGGGAGATTGTGCTTACTACATCGCAAATTGCGCCGTACGCTTAAACCAGCAGAATGCCGATGCACTTATGGAGGATTTTGTTTCTGAATTCCCTACCAGTATCAAACGAAACGATGCCTACATCAACGTGGCGAATTACTACTTCGATAACGGCAAATACTCCTACGCCAGGAAATGGTATGACAAAGTGGATGAAACCGGTCTTGGTAGGAGTGAACGCGAACGATTCAATTTCAACAATGGCTATGCTTTTTTCAGAAATAAACGTTATTCAGAAGCAAGTAAATACTTCAACCGGGTGAGTGATTCACCTACCTATGGCGCCCAGGCCAAATATTACCTGGGTTTCATCGCCTATGAAGGTGACGAATACGAAGAGGCAACCGAACTCTTTGAATCAGTCCAGGGCGAGGAGCGCTATGCGGAAGATTTATCCTACTATCAGGCTGATATGAATTTTAAACTGGGGAATTTTCAGAAGGCGATCGATATGGGATTGGAGCAATTCGATAATTCCAGCCCGAAAGAAAAAAGCGAACTTGCCAAGATCATAGGCGAAAGTTATTTCAATCTCGAGAAATACGCCGAGGCCATTGGGTATTTGAGTCAGTACAATGGAAAGCGCGGCAAATGGACCAATACCGACTACTACCAATTGGGCTACGCCTATTACAAACAGGGGGATTTTCAAAATGCGATTGGAGAGTTCAACAAGATCATAGACGGGAACAACGCCGTGTCTCAAAATGCCTATTATCACCTGGCAGAGAGTTACCTTAAGCTGGATAAGAAACAACAAGCTCTAAATGCTTTCAGAAATGCTTCGGAAATGGATTTCAGCCCGGAAATCCGTGAAGATGCCTGGCTCAATTACGCTAAACTTAGCTACGAGATCGGGAACAGCTACGAACCGGTTCCGCAGGTATTATTGTCGTTTATCGAAACCTATCCGGACAACAAGAACAACGAGGAATTGAGAGATCTGCTCATCGACTCCTATATCACTTCGAAGAATTACAAGGAAGCCGTTCGACTGCTGGAGGATAACAAATCATTCGAAAACAAACTTGCCTACCAGAAAGTAACTTTCCTTCGCGGACTCGAATTGTATAACGATGGTAGTTACGATGAGGCAGTAGCTTTGTTTGACAAGTCCCTGAAAGAGCCAAGAGATGCTGCATACACGGCTAGAGCCGTTTACTGGAAAGCGGAAAGCGACTATAATCGTTCAGAATTCGACCAGGCACTTGTGGGCTACAAGCAGTTTCTGCAGTTGCCACAGGCGGAAACTACCCCGGAATTCAAGAACAGTAAGTATAACCTCGGGTATAATTATTTTAAACTGAAGAATTACCCGGACGCTATTACCTACTTCAAAGGATTTGTAGAGTCGGCAACTTCCGATGCGGCCAGGAAACAAGATGCCTACCTTAGACTGGGCGACAGCTATTTTGTTACCAGCCAATATTGGCCTGCCATGGAAAACTACAACCAGGCGATCACTCTTGGAACTCCGGACGAAGACTATGCGGCTTTTCAAAAAGCCATCAGCTACGGATTTGTAGATCGGGTCAACCAAAAACTCGAAGGACTGGAATCCTTCAACCAAAACTTTCCGAAGTCCATTTACAAGGATGACGCACTGTATGAATTGGGGAACACTTATGTTGCTCTAGAAAAGAATGATGATGCCATCCGGACCTACGATAAACTCGTTACCGAGATCCCGAAAAGTAGCTATGTTTCTCGGGCGTTGATGAAAAAGGCCCTGATATTTGACAACACCGGCCGAAGCAATGATGCACTTTCTATCTTTAAAAGAGTGGCCAATGACTTTCCGGGCTCAGATGAATCGCTGCAGGCGGTTGCATCTGCCAAGCTGATCTATATCGATCAGGGTCGTGTTAGTGAATATGCCGATTGGGTTAGAGGCCTTAGTTATGTTGAGGTAGAGGATGCCGAATTGGACGATGCCACCTATGCTGCTGCCGAGCAACCTTACCTGGAAAACAAGCTCAAGCAGGCACGCGGGCGCTTCGAAGAATATGTATCAGAATTTCCAAACGGTCGCCATGCCCTGAAGGCGAATTTCTACCTTGCTCAGATCTATTTCGGTGAAAGTAATGGAGTGGAAGCGATTCCGCATTATCAATATGTGGTGGACCGTGAACGAACCGAATTCACGGAACAGGCGCTCGCGAGAATTTCAGAAATATTCCTTGCAAAGAAAGATTATGAAAGCGCGATTAACTATCTGAAACGATTGGAAGTAGAAGCCGATTTCCCACAGAATATTGTATTCGCACAGACCAATAGCATGAAAGCCAGCTATGAGCTGGAAAACTACGCGGATGCTGTGACTTATGCTGAAAAGGTACTTGCGCTGGAAAAGATCGACAATTCGATCAAGAGTGATGCCCAGGTGGTCATCGCCCGTTCTGCTATGGAAACAGGTGAGGAAGAAAAAGCCAGGATCGCATACACGGAGGTTGCTAAGATTGCAACCGGGCAGTTGGCAGCCGAAGCGCTTTATTTCGATGCCTATTTCAAAAACAAAGAAGGTGATCATGAAGGGTCTAATGCTTCAGTTCAGAAGTTGGCAAGGGATTATTCCGGGTACAAGGAATTTGGAGCCAAAGGACTTGTGCTTATGGCCAAAAACTTCTATGCCCTGGACGATGCCTATCAGGCTACTTACATACTGGAAAGCGTGATCACGAATTTTACGGATTACCCGGATATTGTGGAAGAAGCCAAGGCAGAATTGTCCATCATCAAAGCTGCTGAGTCCAAGACAAATGCTTCCATAGAGACAGAACAGAATTAAGATCATCAATCAAAATTCAATCACAATCATGACAATGTTAAAAGACATTTTCTCCAAACTATTTGCCATGTTCCTCGGTTCACAATCCTATAGCGAACGACTAATCAGGATCGTAATCGTGATCACCCTCTTATTGCTATGTGTTACCATAGCTTCTGCCCAGGAGGATAATCTGGGAACCGAAGTGGTGAACATCGTGAAGCCTTATACTCCGTCAATTTCGGATGCATTTAAGGTAAAAGAAACCCCAGTGCTGAACGATTCCGTGAACACCACCAAGAAGAAAGTGGAGTACCAGATCTTTTCGGTTCCTGTTGCATCAACCTTCACCCCGGCTAAGGGTCAGGCAACGTCAGTTGAAAAGGCAAAACCAATTCGGCAGTACGATAATTACGCTACGTTAGGATTCGGGAATTACACATCGATCCTGGCCGAACTGTACAGTAATTTCCAGATAAGCCGGACGGATAACGCCGGATTCTTCCTCAGGCATAATTCATCCCAGGGAGGGATAGATGATGTGCGAATAGAAAACAAGTATTATGATACCCGCCTGGATGGTAATTATACGAGCAGGCAGAAAGACATTACTTATTCAGCCGACGCGGGGATCGAGCATCAGCTAGTTAATTGGTACGGCCTTCCGGTTTATTTCGATGCGCTTTCAGAAGAATTTATAAATGGTATTGACGCTCAGCAAACCTATTTCGGAGGCTACGTAGGAGGGAGCCTCGCACTTCAGGATTCATTCTTTGAAAAAGCCACAGCCAACCTCCGCTTCTTTACGGACTCTTATTCTTCTTCGGAATTCAATTTCTCTGCTCAACCAGAGTTTTCTTTCCCCTTGACCCAGTTCATTTTGAAGGTGGACGGAGATGTAAATTACCTGTCCGGTAGCTTTGATCGGGGCTTGTTCGGCACAAGTGGGACGAGCTATAGCTACCTGAATGCAGGCGTTAGCCCGTCACTGGTGTACGTTGATGAAGATCTTACGCTTTCCCTGGGAGTGGCTGGTTATGTTGGACTTGACACAGAAAATAGCGAATCCAACTTCTTTATTTACCCTCGCATTGCGGCTTCCTATCGATTGGTGGATGAATTGCTAATAGTTTATGGTGGTGCGGATGGAGGACTTCGTCAAAATACCTATTATAGCTTCGTGGAAGAGAATCCGTTCGTATCACCTACCTTACAGATCATGCCCACCAGTGAATTGTACAACGCCTTTGGAGGTTTAAAAGGGAAGCTTTCGAATTCGGTTGGTTACAATGTGAGAGCGTCCTACGGAAAGGAAGAGAATAAACCACTTTTTCAAGCGAATCCGGTGATCGATGTCGCTCCTTCGGAAGGTTATGAATACGGAAATTCGTTTGGCCTGGTGTACGATGATGTGAATACACTTGCGGTCTTCGGAGAATTAAAAGTTGAGGTGAATGATTCCTTCGCTTTGGGTATCAATGCCGAATATTTTAGCTATTCCATGACCAACGAACCTGAAGCCTGGAACCTTCCCGATCTGAAAGCCACCCTCTTTACAAATTTTGATATTACAGATGAGATCTATGCCGGTGCATCCATTTTCTATGTGGGTGAACGAAGCATTCTTTTTACGGGTGACATTGGTATTTTCGGCGATGGTATGGTGGAATTCAGAACGCTGGACAGTTTTATAGACGCTAACGTTCACATTGGGTACAGGGTAAATGAGCGACTATCGATCTTTGCCAAAGGAAGTAACCTTGTAGGAGAGAATTATGAGAGATGGCAGCATTTCCCTGTGCAAGGTATCCAGGGGCTGGTAGGCGCTACCTATAAGTTTGATTGGCAGTAATTTTTTCTATCTTTCGGGTATGAAATATATACCCTCACTACTGCTTATTGTTTGTTGTTTATTCTCTTGTTCTTCGGAAAAGATTCCGGCAGATCTACTAGTTACCAATGCAACTGTTTATACCATTGACGATTCCTTTGGAATGGCTGAAGCCTTCGTCGTTAAAGACGGGAAGATCCTCGAAACAGGAACGGCAAATTCACTTTCAGAAAAATACAAACCAACCGAAACCTTCGATGCCGACGGAAATGTGGTCCTTCCCGGACTGATTGACGCCCACGCTCATCTACTCAACCTCGGTGTAACACTTCAACAAGTTAATCTGGTGGGAACCAAAAGTTACCGGGAAGTTTTGGAAAGGGTAGTCCAATTTCAGAATGAAAAAAAATCTGAATTCATTTTGGGTCGCGGATGGGATCAAAATGATTGGGAGGTGAAAGAATTTCCAACCAAAAAAGAACTGGATTCACTGTTTCCCGATACCCCGGTCGCGCTTAGAAGGATAGACGGTCATGCAATGCTGTGTAATTCCAAGGCACTGGAAATGGCGGGAATTACTTCAGAAACAAAAATGCCGGGTGGAGAAGTAATCGTTGATAACGGAGAGCCTACTGGAGTACTTATCGATGCCGCCATGCGACCTGTTGGTGAAATTATTCCGGAAGAAGACGCTGAGTTCTATGCAAAAGCTTTTACGGATGCGGAAAACATCTGCTTTTCGCACGGACTTACTACTGTGAATGATGCAGGTTTATCTCGTGAAGCAATAGAGTTGCTCGACAGCCTGCAACAAACGGATGAAATGAAAATAAGAGTCTATGCAATGGCGGCTAATTATCCGGAGAACCTGGATCATTTTCTTTCAAATGGTATTGTAAAAACAGAACGGCTGAATGTCCGCAGTGTAAAGGTGTACGCCGACGGTGCGCTTGGCTCAAGGGGAGCCGCTATGAAAGCACCGTATAGCGATCAGGCGGGTCATTTCGGACTAATGATCACTACCGAAGCTCAATTGGATTCCCTGGCGCAGCGAATAGCCGCAGCTGGTTACCAGATGAACACACACGCTATCGGAGATTCGGCTAATGTAGCTGTCTTAAGATCCTATTCCAAAGCACTGGAAGGTAAAACCGATGCTCGCTGGAAAGTAGAGCATGCACAGGTGATTGATCTGCCTGACTTCGATTATTTCTCTATGAATATTATTCCTTCTGTTCAGCCTACTCATGCCACCAGTGACATGTACTGGGCCGAAGACCGGGTAGGGCCGGACCGAATTAAAGGCGCGTACGCTTTCAAAACCTTACTCAACCAGGCAGGGATCGTTGCTTTGGGAACAGACTTCCCGGTTGAGAAAGTAAACCCAATGCATACGTTTTACGCTGCTGTAGCACGAAAGGATCTGGATAATTACCCGGAGGGTGGCTATCGCATGGAGGAAGCCCTTAGCAGGCAGGAAGCGCTGAAAGGGATGACCATTTGGGCTGCCTTTTCCAACTTCGAAGAGAAGGAAAAGGGTAGTATCGAAGTAGGGAAATTCGCCGATTTCGTGGTTCTCGATCGTGACATCATGAAAGTTCAGGAAGACTCAATTCCAGGAACTAAAGTACTGGCGACCTTTGTTAATGGGGAGAAGGTGTTTGGAGTTGATTAGGCAAATGTCTGGTTGAGGAATCAAGTTCCAAAGCTAAACTTTCAAATAACAAATAAATTCCAAACTTCAAATTCCAATTATGAATTCTTTCTTTATTGGATATTGAGATTTATTTGTCTTTTGAGGATTGTCTTTTGTGATTTGTTTATGGTAGACAATAAGCAGTGTTCAGTAAGCAGTTTTCAGTGAGCAGTAAGCAGTGTCGAATAAACGCATCAACAAATAATCGCATCAACATTTCTGCATACTAACAATCCAAAATACTAAATCACTTTCCCCCTTTAGCCTGAAGATCCTCGATGCAGAGTGGGTCCAGGGCGGGAATATCGGCTACGGTTGGATTGGCAATTGTAGGAGGTATGGTACTTGCGAAGTACATCAGGCAACCTTCTACCATACAGTGCTTTGAACTGTCCGGATCAAGGTGTCCCGTAGGATGAATATCGTCCCCGGAAATGTCAACCAGCCCTAAAATATGCCCGAATTCATGACGAAGCGTAGTCGCTTCCATCAGGAACAGGTCCTGGTCGAGGCTTTGCAGTGTTTCCTGGTAGATAACTATGGAGGTGTTCTGATACGCAGAACCTAAAGTAACCGTGGTTTGTGTATCATTGGATGAATTACCGTTGGCAAAGAAAACATATACTGCAATGGTATTGTCATTTGTATATCGGGTACGCACATTACTTTCAATATCCCTTATCTCAGATATGCTGTAGGGCTCTCCCGTAGGTGGGTCGATCATAGTTTCAATAATGCTGATACCACCGGGTTTGTTAAGGCGCTGATTCAGGAAAGTACGAAAAGTATCCAGCGATAGTTGCTTTGGTCTGAATCCATTGGAATAGACTATTTCCACAACAAGTCTGTCATAAATATCATCGGAGAGCAAGTCTTCTGCAGATTCCCCTAATGCTTTTAAATTCTCGGCCCTTTGATTGTTTACTTGATCGGAATCATCCTCTTTACAGCCTGAGAACAGGGCCAGAGAGAGAAAACATAGCAACAGGTAAATTCGGAAATTCTTCATGGTCGTACCTAACAATTTTTAACAAACATAACCTTTAAATGGGCATTTTAAAAATCGACTTTCAGATTTAACGGATTTTTATAGGATTTGTTTCCTTTTGAATTACAGCTTTTGTTTATCAGAGAGTAAGCCGAGCCAGATAATCGAAGTTTTCGCCTCGCACAACGATCTCGAATTCGAAACCGGCTTGAGTCGTATACTCTTCGAGCAGGCGTTCATCAAGGTACAGCCAGGGAAATGGTGGGGTGGATTGCCCTTTATAACTGATGATAAAGTCGAGTTCGCCGTAGTAGCGATCAGCCGGCACCCAAATAGCCCCTTCTTCAGTTCGATCGTACATATACTGCAAGTCACTGCCATCCACCAGGACTTGTCCTCCCGGTTTCAGGAGGGATTTCAGGTGTTTCAGATAATTGGGAACAAATTCCAACCTGGCAAAAATCCCGGTCCCATTCATAAGAAGTAAAATAGTGTCGAAGGGGCCGCCTTCGAATTCAAGTAGTCTTACGTTTTCAGTCTTGCGAATACCACGATCCCTGCTAACCTCAATTGCTCCCGGTGATTCATCGATCGCCGTAACCTTAAGCCCTTTTTTTTGAAGGTAAAGACCATGATTTCCAGCGCCGCAGCCAACCTCCAGAATATCCCCACGACTTTCATCCAGGGCTGTCTGCTCGATCTCCGGCATTTCCTCGTAGCTTCTGAAAAGATAGGGTAGCGGCATCTCGTCCGGTTCCGAAATTGAGGTTTCCGTCCGTAGATCTTCGGTATAATTACCCCTGTGATAATCCAGTAATGCCTGGCCAAAAATATCGTCCATTTGCCTATTTTTGAAGAATGGAAGAGATTCTGAAACAACTCCCGCAGCGGGCCAAAGATAATCATAATGCCAACAAGAAGTTCTTTGCAAAGCTGAAGAAGAAACCTCCGAAACAGCTGGATAGCCTAATGCAGGAACTGCACGATGAGGAATTCCGCAGGACCGACTGCCTGGACTGTGCCAATTGTTGCAAAACTACGGGTCCCTTGTTTACAGATCGCGATATCGGACGCATCTCGAAACATTTCAGGATTAAACCACAGAAATTCATCGAGACCTATCTTCGAATCGATGAGGATAATGATTATGTGCTACAGTCCGTTCCCTGCACTTTCCTGGGGGCCGATAATTACTGTAGTATTTATGATGTGCGCCCTAAGGCGTGTCGGGAATTTCCGCATACCGACCGAAAGAAATTTCAGCAGATCTCTACTTTGACGTTAAAGAACGTGGCTATCTGCCCGGCGGCATTCAATATAGTAGAGGAGATGAAAAGAAGAATTCCTTAGGAATCACTTATACAGCATATACTGCTTTCGCATCAGGTGATAATTGGTTAGGCCTTCCACCCAGGTATCCCGGATCTCATCAACAGATTTTCCTGCTTCGATCATTTTCTGCAACTCTGCAGTTCCCGCGTGGGCAGTGAAATTCGCAGTGTTGAAGAAGTTGTCTTTGTCCTGGTGATTTTGATAGGCTTCCATGATCCACGAAAGATCCACTTTTTCCAGTCGGGGAGTGTTTCTCAGGTCGAGTCCGTTGCATTCAACACCCTTGTGCTTGGGGTATTTAGATCCGAAATTCGGCATGGGCGTATACTGAAGAGGATACAGTTCCTCCGGCAGATTCGGTGACCCGAAGATCTGAAATTGCATCTCCGTCCCACGGCCGGCGTTCAAGTTCGTTCCTTCGAGCAATCCAAGGCTGGGATACAGGTTGATGGCTACATCATTTGGTAGGTTAGGAGAGGGCCGTACGGGCAGAGAATAGAGCATATGATGTGAATAGTTCTCCATCATTACCACTTCGAGGTCGCATTTCACAGAATTGGCAAGCCAACTTTCACCGTTGATCATCCTGGCGTATTCTCCTATCGTCATACCGTGTACAAGCGGAACCGGGTGCATACCAAGGAAACTTGTGTGCTCGACTTCCATCATCGGGCCGTCGATGTAATTTCCGTTCGGGTTTGGTCTGTCCATCACAACCACCTTGATGTTATTTTCGGCTGCAGCCTCCATGATGTAATGCAGGGTGGAGATGTAAGTGTAGAAGCGCACTCCCACGTCCTGTATATCGAAAACCAGGACATCTAAACCTTTCACTTGTTCCTCGGTTGGTTTCTTGTTTTTGCCGTGCAGGGATACTATCGGCAAACCCGTATTGGTATCAACACCGTCCTCAACCAATTCTCCTGCATCGGCTTCACCGCGAAAGCCATGCTCTGGCGAAAAGACCTTTTTCACATCTATTCCTTTCCGAAGTAAAAAATCCACCAGGTGCATTTCCACGTTGATCTCGAATCGAGAACTATCTGGTTCGGAACGGTAAGTGACGAGTGATGTTTGGTTGGCCACTACTCCTACTTTTTTATTGCGCAGCAGGTTCTCATAGGCATCGAAGCGTTGAGCCCCAACCACGACATGCTGATTATTACCGCTTTCTTTTTTCTTCTGAAGTCCGTTTATGGAGACCGCGTCGTGGATGACAATATCATTGGATTTTTCATCGTTCTCCTTCCCGGAACCACTTCCGCAGGAAAAACAGACAAGAACAAATAGGAATAGTGTATTTTTGAAGTAGGTAAATCGCATTAGAGACCCGTGAATTTCGAATTCTTTATCGCCCGACGCATAATCGCGTCCAAGGATCATAAAAGTAGCATTTCGGCTCCAATAATAAAAATAGCTATTACGGCTATTGCTATAGGTGTGATCATGATGCTGATCTCTATTGCGACCGGTGTGGGACTTCAGAAAAAGATAAGAGACAAAGTATCCGCCTTCAACGGGGATATCATCATTTCAAATTTCGACACCAACTTCTCTAACGACTCCCAAAATCCGATCTCCACAAAGCAGGAATTCTATCCTGAATTTAAGCTGGTTGAAGGTATAGAACACATACAGGTCACCGCCCTGAAAGGTGGTGTGATACGAACCGCGACCGACTTCGAAGGGGTGGTGGTAAAAGGCGTGGGCAATGATTATCGCTGGACGAGTTTTGAGGAATACCTGGTGGAGGGACGGTTGCCGGTTTTTTCAGGTGACCTCAATTCTGAAGCACTCATTTCTGAATATCTGGTAAATCGACTCGGACTAAAATTGGGCGATCGCATCGTCACCTTATTCATGAATACCGACAGCTCCAAACTACCTCGAAGCAGGGGGTTTGAAATCGTTGGAATTTACAATAGCGGGTTTCAACAATTTGACGAGCAGTACCTGATTGCAGACATCAGGCATATCCAGCGTTTGAACCGCTGGGAAGACGACCAGGTGGGAGCTTTCGAATTGTTTGTTACAGACTTCGACGATATCGAGGCCATAGGAAATCAGGTTTACATGGAGACGGCCAGTACTATGGACACACAGACGATCCGGCAGAAGTACGGATCAATTTTTGAATGGTTGGATTTGTTCGATTTTAATATATATCTCATCATAGGAATTATGATCTTGGTGGCGGGTATCAATATGATCACGGCACTATTGGTGCTGATCCTGGAACGGACTCAAATGATCGGTATACTGAAGGCTCTTGGTAGTAATGACTGGAGCGTTCGCAAGGTGTTTATTTATAATGCAATGTACCTGATATTTCTTGGATTGTTCTTCGGAAATGTTATTGGATTAGGACTATTACTTATCCAGAAGTATTTTAAAGTTATCCCGTTGCCTCCGGAAACCTATTACGTAACAGAAGCCCCGGTGTACCTGGATGTGGGTTATGTATTACTTCTGAATGCGGGTACTTTCCTCCTGTGTTTATTGATGTTGCTCATACCTTCATGGATCATAACTCGAATATCTCCGGTTAAGGCTATTAGATTTGAATAAGGAATAACTTGCGCAAACTAAGGTGAAAACGTACTTTTGCGCCGCTTTAGTTAGATATGGAATACGCAGAGAACATTTTAGATACCATTGGGAATACACCCCTGGTAAAAATTAATCATCTGGCCAAGGAATTGCCTTGCCTGGTCTTGGCAAAATATGAGACCTTCAATCCTGGTAACTCGGTAAAGGACCGAATGGCATTACAAATGGTACTTGACGCCGAGGCCGATGGCCGTTTACAACCCGGAGGCACCATCATAGAAGGTACCTCAGGAAATACCGGAATGGGACTTGCGCTTGCTGCTGTTGTGAAAGGCTATAAATGCATTTTCGTGACCACTGATAAGCAGTCTAAGGAAAAGGTAGATGTTCTCAAAGCTATGGGAGCCGAGGTTATCGTTTGCCCTACAGATGTGGCCCCGGACGATCCCAGATCGTATTATTCGGTGTCTAGGCGATTGGGTGATGAGACGCCTAACAGCTGGTATGTGAACCAGTATGACAACCCAAGCAATTGTAAGGCTCATTTTCAATCTACTGGACCTGAGATTTGGGAGCAAACGGACGGTAAGGTGACTCATTTCATTGTAGGAGTGGGCACCGGAGGAACTATTTCCGGTGTGGGTAGTTACTTAAAAATGAAGAATCCTAACGTGAAAGTTTGGGGAGTAGATACCTACGGAAGTGTATTCAAGAAGTATCACGAGACCGGTATTTTCGATGAGAATGAGATCTATCCTTATATCACTGAAGGAATAGGAGAAGATATACTTCCGAAGAACGTTAACTTCAATATTATCGACGGTTTTACCAAAGTTACCGACAAAGATGCTGCGATCTACACTCAGATGCTTGCCCGAATAGAAGGAATGTTTCTTGGTAATTCGGCAGGGGCGGCCATGAAAGGGGTGCTTCAGCTGAAAGAACACTTCAACGAAGACGATGTGGTAGTGGTACTTTTCCACGATCACGGAAGCCGGTATGTTGGTAAGATGTTCAACGACGAATGGATGCGTAAGCAGGGATTTATTGATTAATTCCGAAGAAAAAAACTTAGAAGAATCCTGCTTTACGGCGGGATTTTTTATTTTTGAATACTTCAGTTCTCCACTTCCCGCAGATTCAGCATATTTTGAAAGAAGAATTCCTGCAATATGTGTGGAAGTTCCGGAAATTCGACACCTCCGATCTACGTACAACTCTTGGCGATAGTGTTGAGGTTATAACACCCGGACTACACAATCTCGATTCGGGTCCTGATTTCTTTAATGGCGCGGTCCGAATTGGCGATCAGCAATGGGCCGGTAACATTGAGGTACATATTTTATCCTCGCTTTGGTATGCCCATGAGCATCAGGACGATCCTGCTTACGATAATGTGGTACTTCACGTTGTATGGCTGTATGACCGTCCCGTCTTCCGAAGGGACAATACAGAAATACCAACCATCGAATTGCAGAACAGGGTGCCGGCACTGGCGATTTCGAATTATCAACGACTTTATTCAGGAATGCATCGTTGGATTCCCTGTGAAGCTGATTTTTCCGGGGTGGATGATTTCATCTACAAGAATTGGCTCGACGCGCTTTTTATTGAGCGTATGGAACAGCGAACTGACCGTTATGTCAAGGTGCTGCATAAGTTAAAGAACGACTGGGAAGCTTTGTTGTTTCGCGAGTTGTGTGTGTCCTTCGGAACGAGGGTAAATAAGGACTCCTTCATAAGTATTGCAGACTCGGTAGACTTCTCACTAGTTCGCAAACTGGCTCGAGAAAATGGTCAGCTTGAAGTTATGTTATTGGGTCAGGCCTTATTGCTCGAAGATGACTCCAGGGATGAAGGATACTTAAAATTCAGGAATGATTATTTGTTTCTGAAACGAAAATTCAGACTAAATAATTCAGGGGTCATCCTTCCGAAATTCTTTCGGCTACGTCCTAATAATTTTCCAACGATCCGACTATCGCAGTTAGCCGATTTGTATGAAAAACGTCCGCGATTGTTTTCGGATATTCTCGACGCAGAAACCTTAGAAGAATACTATAAATTATTCGATGCGACGGTGAGTACGTATTGGGAGCAGCACTTTACCTTCGGAAAAGAACACAAGAGTAAATCGAAACCAATAAGTGCGAAATTCAAGGATCACCTGCTGATCAATGTGGTGATGCCTTTGAAGTTTTACTACTTGAGAGAGATGGGATCTTCTAATGATGAGGAGCTGCTCTCGCTGGCGGAGCGATTACCTCCAGAGAAGAACCGAATTATTTCAAATTTCGAACGGTTGGGTAGAAGAACGGGGAATATGCTGGAAAGCCAAGGGTTACTTCAGTTAAAGAATGAATATTGTACTAAAAAAAGATGTTTGAGATGCAGGATAGGGAATGAGGTGTTGGGAAAATAATTGTAGCTTCCTAAACATAGATGAAATGAGTAAAAAGTAGTATTTTGCACCTATGTTGCAACTGGTTTATAAGATCAGACACTACCTCGAACGACATGGCTACTACGTTTGTGCTAGACTGGCCGATCGTCTGGGGATGCGGGCCAAAAGTGTCCGTCTTTTTTTTATTTACGTGTCTTTTGCCACTGCGGGAGTTGGGTTTGCAATATACCTCACTCTTGCGTTTTGGTTGCGACTAAAGGACCTGGTATACACAAAAAGAACTTCAGTATTTGATTTATGAAACGACTCTTCAGATCTGAAATATTTGGTGCGCTTTTCCTGGTACTGTGTGTGTTCCTTGCGGGAGTTTTAGGATTCAGATTCTTCTCCGATTATAGCTGGATCGATTCCATCTACATGACCATCATTACTATTACTACAGTTGGTTATGGCGAAGTACATCCTTTAAGCCCGAATGAAAAGATATTCGCGAGCCTGCTGATTATCTTCGCGATTTTCGTGGTGGGTTATGCAATCAAAGTAATTTCGGAATATATTTTAAGTCAGAATAATATTGGTAACTATAGACTCAGGCGAGTTAGAAAATCTATTGAACATATGGAGGGACATGTTATTGTTTGTGGCTACGGCAGAAATGGAAAACAAGCCACGGAAAAGTTACGGGACTATAACGAGAAGTTTGTGGTGATAGAGATGGGCGAGGATACAATTATGAATGCTCGAGATGAAGATGTTTTGTTTGTTCATGGGAATGCCGTTGATGATGATACGCTAATTGAAGCAGGAATAATGAGAGCTTCCACACTTATTTGTGCCCTGCCAAGTGATGCGGATAATTTGTTCATCGTGTTATCGGCAAGGCAGATAAACCCTGATCTCAAGATCATCAGCCGGGCAACTGAAGAAACCAGTTTCCAAAAATTGAAGTTAGCCGGAGCGGACAATGTGATCCTTCCCGACAAGATTGGTGGGGACCACATGGCGAACCTGGTTGTAACACCGGATCTGGTTGAGTTCTTAGATAATCTATCGGTATCAGGCGAGAAGGACAGTATTAACGTTGAACAAGTTTCTTTCGAAAAAGTGTGTCCGGAAGGAGAAGAGAAATCCATCCGAGAACTGGACATTCGCAGGAAGACAGGATGCTCTGTAATCGGTTATAAAGATGCCAATGGGGAATACATAGTGAACCCTGAACCAACCCTGAAAGTGGAGCGCGATTCCAAGATTATTTTAATTGGACGTCCCGATCAAATCCGCAACCTGAAAGAACTTTACGACGTATAAGTACTCCTTATCTTTTTAACGGCTAAAATTTGATAACGGCTAAATTTTTTAGCATCTTGCCTAGCTGAAAAGCCAATTCTAACTAAAAAACCAATCATGAAGAAACTTCTTCCTTCACTATTTTCCCTATTAATTCCATTTATTTCGTTCGCTCAGGAGACTGAAACGGCAGCTGAAGAGGTAGGATTCGATCAAAAGATCGACCAGGCATTTCAGCCGGTATCCGATTTCTTTACCCAGGTAGTATTCTTTGAGATCGGAGGTATACCATTTGTGTTAATACTATTAGTAGCGAGTGCAGCTTTCTTCACACTTGTATTTGGTTTTCCGAACATCAGATTCTTTGGAAAGGCGATCAATACAGTACGCGGTAAGTACGACGAGATCGACCATCATGAGTTAGGGGATGCAGCTGCAGCAGTTGATGGTGACATCCGAGATACCATTCGGGATGAAAGTAAAGAAGGAGAAGTAAGTCACTTCCAGGCACTGGCCACAGCAGTTTCCGGAACCGTTGGTAACGGGAATATCGCGGGTGTGGCATTAGCTATTGCTCTCGGTGGTCCGGGTGCGACATTCTGGATGATAGTTTGTGGACTTCTCGGTATGTCTACCAAGTTCGTTGAGTGTACGCTTGGGGTTCAGTATAGGGATGTGGACGAGAACGGTACCGTTTATGGCGGACCTATGTATTACTTGTCGAAAGGTTTGAAAGAGCGTGGTTTCAAAGTGCTCGGGAAAATAACTGCTGTATTATTCGCGATCTTCTGTATTGGAGGGTCTTTTGGTGGTGGAAATGCGGCCCAATCGAACCAGGCAACCATAGTAATAAAAGAGTTGTTTAATTGGGAGAGTACGGGTGCCGGAACACTTGTTGGAGTTGTACTGGCCATCCTGGTAGGTGTCATAATAATTGGAGGTATAAAGAGAATTGCATCTGTAACGGAGAAGATCGTTCCGTTTATGGCTGTACTCTATGTACTTTGTTGCCTTTATATTATTGGAAGTAACTTCTCATTTGTGGACGATGCTTTTGCATTGATCTTTACGGAAGCTTTTAATCCAAAAGCAATTGGTGTTGGAAGTGTTATAGGTGTCCTTCTTGTAGGATTCCAACGTGCGGCATTCTCCAACGAAGCGGGTGCAGGATCTGCTTCTATTGCACACTCCGCGGTTAGAACAAATTATTCTGCCAGTGAAGGACTGGTAGCACTACTGGAGCCATTTATCGATACAGTAGTGATCTGTACCATGACCGCCCTTGTAATCATTATCTTTAATTTCGGTGGTTTCTTTGAATATGGTGACGCTACCGGAGCAGGTGTAGTGATCATCGACGGAATGGAATATGAGGGAGCCGGTATTACGTCTAAAGCATTTGCAGAGTACATTCCATACTCAAAAATATTCCTTACGGTCGCCGTGGTACTTTTTGCGGTATCCACTATGATCTCTTGGTCCTACTATGGATTGCAGTCGTGGAAATATCTCTTCGGAAGAGGAAAGAAAATGGATCTGATCTACAAAGTACTGTTCTGTGTCTTCGTAGTTATTGGAGCTGCTGCAAGTATGGACTCTATCTGGGCCTTCTCAGATGCCATGATATTTGCGATGGTATTCCCGAACATGATAGGACTCTACTTCCTGTTTCCGGTTGTAAAGAAACAACTGCGCAGGTACCTGGATGCCATAAAGATGGCCAGGTAATTCGGACTAAAACATAAAAATTTCTAACTCCCCGCTTACATCGAGGAGTTATGAAAATAAACAAATCCCATTTCACTTTTGACCGCGGTCAGCGAAATGGGATTCTTTTTTTATTGGGGGTCATTCTACTAGTTGTTGGGTTGAAAATATACTTCCGCAGCAAGACTAAAGCCCAGGAATTCAAACTTAGTTCTGCTGAGGTTGATTTACTTCGGGAGGAAATGGATTCGCTCAAAAGGATCAAGGCTGATCAAAGTGCGAGGCCTAACTACAAGTTCAATCCAAATTTTATTTCTGAATACAAAGCATATACGCTGGGCCTGTCTGCCAAAGAATATCTTAAACTGAAGTCATATCGGGATGAGGGTAAATGGATCAATTCGGTGACCGATTTCAAGAAGGTTACGGGTGTTTCAGATTCTTTGCTGAAAGTGATCAGTGCGGATTTTAAGTTTCCGGATTGGGTGAATAATCGCAAAACTTTCAGTAATTCAAAACCTAAGAGCTTTTCAGCCTTACCGACGCACCTGAAAAAAGATCTGAATACAGCAACAGCGGAGGAACTCAGGCAGGTACCCGGAATTGGCGCAGTGCTTTCGGAACGAATTATCAGTTATCGGGAAAAGCTTGGTGGCTTTTCGGTAAATGAGCAATTATTTGCGGTTTACGGATTGAGCGATGAGGTGATCGATCGCATCGGAATGCGATTTTCCGTAAAGGGGGTGAAAGAAATGGAGCGCTATAATATCAATACAGCTTCAGCTTCGGATATAGCGACCCTGCCGGGTATTTCATTCGAACTGGCAAGAGAGATCTGGAGCTTTGTGCGAGTGCGGGAAGGCATTAAAGACCTTGATGAATTAACAAAAATTGAAGAAATCACACCTGCCAAATTACGCCTAATTAAGTTATATTTGTCTACTGAATAAATTGAGATATTCTCAAACTTCAGAGTCTTAATTTCGGCTTTATTCCGAATTTGATAATAATTCAAGGAGTTACATGAACGAATTATATTTTACCGAGGAACACGAGTTTTTCAGAAAGAGTTTTCGAGATTTTCTTCAGAAAGAAGTTGTACCGCATATCGAGAAGTGGGAGAAGACCGGTCATATCGAACGCTTTATCTGGGAGAAGATGGGGGAGATGGGTTACTTCGGAATATCATACCCCGAAAAATACGGAGGGCTCGACCTTGATATCTTCTACCTGGTAATTTACCTGGAGGAGATGCAGCGAATCAATTCAGGAGGCTTTGCTGCGGCTATGTGGGTGCACCCGTACCTGGCCATGTCGCATCTCAATGCTGAAGGTTCCGAAGAAATTAAACAGAAGTACCTCGTGCCTAGTATCACGGGAGAACTAATAGGATGTCTTTGTATTTCCGAACCTTTCGCCGGAAGTGATGTAAGTGGTATGCGTACTACTGCCGTTAAAGAAGGTGATGAATACGTTCTCAATGGTTCGAAAACATTTATTACCAATGGGGTGTACAGTGATTATCTTATAGTTTCGGCTAAAACGCATCCCGAATTAGGAAGCAAGGGGATCAGTATGTTTGTGATAGACAGAGCTACACCTGGGGTCTCGGCTACCAAGCTGGATAAATTGGGCTGGAGAGCAAGTGATACTGGAGAGATTGCATTCGATAATGTTCGGATCCCGGCCAGTAACCTCCTTGGAGAAGAGAAGATGGGATTTGCCTATCTCATGCAACATCTTGCGCTGGAGCGTCTTGTGATGGCTATCAATGCACATGCCCGGAGTGAGTGGGCCATTGAGTATAGCATTCAGTATATGAAAGATCGAACGGCCTTCGGTAAATCGCTCGATAAGTTCCAGGCACTTCGTCATAAAGTAGCGGAAATGTCCAGTGAGGTTGAAATGTGTAAGGCTTTCAACTATACAACTGCATATCGACTTGGAAAGAAGGAATATGTAGTGAAAGAAGCCAGTATGGCAAAATTGGTCTCAACCCGTGTGGCAGACCAGGTTGCTTACGATTGTCTTCAGCTATTAGGGGGCTATGGATATATTGAAGAATATCCTTTGGCACGAAATCTGAGAGATAGCAGGCTGGGACCCATTGGAGGAGGGACTTCAGAAATACTAAAAGAGATCATTGCCAAGATGGTGATAGACGGTAAGGAATATAAGCCCGCCACCTGATTGGACAGTCGATCTTCAGCAATAAGTCTTATATTTCCGGTTCCAAATAATGTGAACTTAATTTTAAACGAATGAGCTATCGTAAGCTATTATTTTCATTGTGTTTGATTTGGATCGTCGGGAATACGGGGATCGCCCAAACCGAGATAAAAAGCAAAGTAACCGACTTTCTTACCTACCTACCCATAGAGAACGCCAGTGTATACATCAAGAATACAACTATTGGGGTTATCACTAATGTGGATGGTAAATTTCTCCTCAACGTTCCGCAAGAACACGTGAATGACACCCTTATAATTTCTTCTATTGGATATGAGAGTTATAAAAGTGTGATCAGTGAATTTAAAGAGGAAGAGGTTTTCCTTGAAGAAGATATCGCATCCCTGGATGAGGTGGTAGTGGTTGCTGAAACCAGGCCCAAGACAGGGAATGACATTATGTTGAGAGCTTTGGAAGAGTTGCCCGAGAACTTGCCGGACAGCGCTTACATTCAGAAGGGATTTCTTCGGCATAAGGAGCGGAACAAGAAACAGTACAAATGGCTTATCGAAAGTGCAATTACGGTGTACGACTCCAGTTACGAGAGTGGTTCGCGAAAGAACCTCAGGATCAACGTAGATGAAACTAGAAAGAGTTACGATCTGCGAGAGGTAGATAGTCTATTTACTTATGCTTCTTACTTAAAGAGCCGGGGGATGGATATCAATGCCAGGTCTCAGAAGCTAAGAAGAGATACCATAAGAACAGCTTCACTGGTCAACGCCATCAAATGGAACGATACCCGGGTGAACGGCTTGGAGAACCTGTTTAAAGGAAAGCTCAATATGATTCGCAATGCGAATATGAAAAAAGCATTGTTGGGTGAAGATCTATTGGAAAGGCATCAGTTCGAGCTAGATACTATTCTAGTAGACGACGGAAGGAAGATCTACAAGATCAGGATCTTCGAAGGAAAAGAATTTGTTGGTTTGAATACGCCCGGAATCTACAATGAAGGATTTGAAGGCAGGGGCTGGATCTATATATATTATGATAATTATGCCATAAAGCGATTGGAATACGAGCTAGTGGCAGCATCGGATGCTCAGAAAAGAAGAAGTAAGAGTCTTTTTGGTACCCAGGTGAATCACAAACTTGTGATTTCCTATAAAGAATACGGGGACCGTATGTATCCCAACTATTTCTATTATGAAACACCAAAGTTGGTGAAGATAGGTGATAGATCATCAGATCGGGAACGGAACGAAGAAGAGAGAGGTGTTGATAAGGACGAGCAGTACTACTACACCACTCAGGAAATATTATTTACGGAGATCATTCAGGATCCGGATGCGATTGCCAAGGCCTTGAAAAAGAAATGGTCTTCGGACATATTCTCGTCCCGGCCTTACAACGAGGATTTCTGGGAAAATTACAACGTATTACTGGAAAGCGAGGAAGAGGATCAGTTGATCCAGGATCTCACAAGGCGAGCTACCTTGTTCAAACAATAGTAAAATAACTCTATAATCTTTCTTCAGATATCTAAAAAATCTAATTATATTTGCCGTCCTAAAGAGAGGAGGTGATGACACTATGTTAATTATACCAGTAAAAGACGGAGAAAATATCGATAGAGCTCTAAAGCGATTCAAAAGAAAATTTGATCGTACAGGAACTATGCGTCAGCTACGTAAGCGTCAGCAGTTTACTAAGCCTTCAGTAAAGCGCAGAGCGCAGATCCAAAAAGCTCAGTACATTCAGAATCTTAGAGATCAGGAAGAGATCTAGAAAAGATCAAAATAATTCAAGGCCGCCGGTAGTTATATAATTACCGGCGGTTTTTTTATTGTACAAAGTCGTATTTTAGAAGCAAGAACCAAGAACCTTTTATGCTCTTTACAGATTTCACCGATTATCTTTCCCTGGAAAAGCACTATTCGCCTCATACCGTAAAAGCCTATGAGAAGGATTTGGGCGACTTTGCCTTGTTTGTCTCTGAGGGATATGAAATGGGGGATATTCGAGAAGTGCCATATTCCATCATAAGGAGCTGGATCGTATCCATGGTGGATAATGGGATGGCGAACAGGAGTATCAATAGAAAGATCGCATCATTGAAATCGTATTACAAATTTCTTCTAAAGACAAAACAGATAGAGATCAATCCTTTGGCGAAGCATAAGTCGTTAAAGACATCTAAGAAGATACAGGTGCCATTTTCAGAAAAGGAGATAGAAGATGTTCTGGATTTGTTGACCGATGCAGAAGGATTTGAAGGAAAGCGGAATAAGCTTATTGTTGAATTATTTTACAGTACGGGCATGCGTCGGGCAGAGCTTGTGAATTTAAAATGCAGTGATGTGTCTATGGAGCAGCGCACTCTGAAGGTGTTGGGAAAGCGAAATAAAGAAAGGATCATTCCTTTGCTGCCTTCCGTAATTGATTCGATTAAGGCGTACCTGGAGGAGCGTCATGGATTGGAAAAGGTACAGGATCCTAACTATCTGTTACTTTCTAAAAAGGGCGTTAAAATATATGAAACCCTTGTCTACCGCATAATAAATTCCTATTTTAGTTTAGCATCGGAAAAGGTAAAAAAGAGTCCGCATATATTGCGGCATTCCTTTGCAACGCATCTCTTGAATGAGGGTGCAGACCTAAACGCAGTCAAGGAACTGCTCGGGCATTCGAGTTTGGCTTCCACGCAGGTATATACTCATAACAGTATTGCACAGTTGAAGGAAGTTTATCGCAACTCGCATCCCCGCAACTCGAAATAAGTAAAAACTAAAATTTCGCTTATGAGCTCTTACTTTTTCTAGAGGACACAACAAATCCATTGGAAAGAGCACTATTGTAATGTTGAATTCTAAAAAATCAAGACCCCTATGAAAGTAACTGTCCAAACCCCTAATTTTGCCGCTGACGGAAAACTTATCGATTTCATTGAAAAGAAGTTGAATAAGTTGGAACAATTTTACGACAGGATCATTTTTGCTGATGTGTTTTTAAAGGTTCAGAAAACGAGCGAAAAAGAAAACAAATCAGTTGAAATTTTGCTCAGTGTTCCGGGTGGTGATATGATTGTAAAAAAGGAGGCTAGAACATTTGAGGCAGGAACCGATGAGTGTATACAATCATTGGAACGACAGCTTAAAAAACGGAAGGAAAAATTGCGTGCGCATGCATGATGAAAATTTCTGAAAAAAGTTTTTTTGATTAAATAATTTATATACATTTGCAGTCCGTTAGAAATAGCGGACTTTTTTTTGGTTGAAATTAGCCAAAAAAGCCGATGTAGCTCAGCTGGCTAGAGCAGCTGATTTGTAATCAGCAGGTCGTGGGTTCGAGTCCCTCCATCGGCTCTCAAAAAGTTCTTTATAATACTGGTTAATTTCTAAAGGGGAGATACTCAAGCGGCCAACGAGGACAGACTGTAAATCTGTTGGTTTTTACCTTCGCAGGTTCGAATCCTGCTCTCCCCACATCAATTTTTCAAGATGCGGATGTCAAAAGTTCACTTTTGTAAATCTGCGTTTGAAAAATTGTAGTGAAGGGTCCCCCTTCACGGATCACCGAGCGAAGCGAGGTAATCCTCAACATGGAGTTGAGATTTGATCACCGAGCGAAGCGAGGTAATCCTCAACATGGAGTTGAGATTTTGATCACCGAGCGAAGCGAGGTAATCCTCAACATGGAGTTGAGATTTTGATCACCGAGCGAAGCGAGGTAAACCTGTGCTAACGAATCTAACCAACTATTTGGACCAGAGCTAAATATTGGTTATCTTTGCACGCTTTTATGGTCCAAGATAAAGTGCATTTTTTGACATATTGAAATCGGTTTTCTCAGGGTATTGTGCCTTGATGAAACAAAAAGCGGGAGTAGCTCAGTTGGTAGAGCGTCAGCCTTCCAAGCTGAATGTCGCCGGTTCGAACCCGGTCTCCCGCTCAATTTTCCTGCGAAGGCAGGAATCTGCTTTATGTAGATTCAACACTTTACGCCGGTGTAGCTCAGGGGTAGAGCGTTTCCTTGGTAAGGAAGAGGTCACGGGTTCAAATCCCGTCATTGGCTCACATAGAAGAATTGAACACTAATATATAAACTAAGATTAAATTAATACAAGATGGCAAAAGAAACATTTGATCGGTCCAAACCCCACTTGAACGTTGGTACTATTGGACACGTAGATCACGGTAAAACAACTTTAACGGCTGCTATTACAAAAGTTTTAGCAGATGCTGGTTTTTCAGAAGCAAGATCTTTTGATCAAATTGATAATGCACCTGAAGAAAAAGAGAGAGGTATTACTATTAACTCTTCTCACGTAGAATATCAAACAGCGAATCGTCACTATGCACACGTTGACTGTCCTGGTCACGCCGACTATGTAAAGAACATGGTTACTGGTGCTGCTCAAATGGACGGAGCGATTCTTGTTGTTGCTGCCACTGACGGACCGATGCCACAAACTCGTGAGCACATCCTTCTTGGTCGCCAGGTAGGTATCCCTCGTATCGTTGTATTCATGAATAAAGTGGATATGGTAGACGATGAGGAGCTACTTGAATTAGTTGAGATGGAGATCCGTGATCTTCTTAACTTCTACGACTATGACGGTGATAACGGTCCTGTTATCGCTGGATCTGCTTTAGGAGCACTTAACGGTGAGCAAAAGTGGGTTGATACTGTACTTGAGCTTATGGAAGCTGTAGACACTTGGATCGAAGAGCCACTTCGTGAGATCGACAAGGACTTCTTGATGCCTATCGAGGATGTATTCTCAATTACTGGTCGTGGAACTGTTGCTACAGGTCGTATCGAAACCGGTATTGCCAATACTGGTGATCCTGTTGACATCATTGGTATGGGAGCTGAAAAACTAACTTCTACTATTACTGGAGTTGAGATGTTCCGTAAGATCCTTGACAGAGGAGAAGCTGGTGATAACGTAGGTATCCTACTAAGAGGTATTGAAAAGACTGATATCAGTAGAGGTATGGTTATCTGTAAGCAAGGATCTGTTACTCCTCACGCTAAGTTCAAAGCTGAGGTGTATGTCCTTAAGAAAGAAGAAGGTGGTCGTCACACACCATTCCACAACAACTATCGTCCACAGTTCTACGTACGTACAACTGACGTAACAGGAAATATTGCTCTTCCTGATGGTGTTGAGATGGTAATGCCTGGTGATAACCTTACCATTACTGTTGACCTTATCCAGCCAATCGCAATGAATGTTGGACTACGTTTCGCTATCCGTGAAGGTGGTAGGACAGTAGGTGCTGGTCAGGTAACTGAAATTTTAGACTAATTACGTTTATATAGGAAGTCATAAGGTGTCCGCCTCCGGCGGATGCCTTGACTTTTATAACGGGGTTTACCTGCCCGCCGGCAGGCAGGGCTGAGCAAAAAGCAAAAGTTTAGTAGGTAACCTGAACTGTAAAAACGGGTTTAGCTCAGTTGGTAGAGCACTGGTCTCCAAAACCAGGTGTCGGGAGTTCGAGTCTCTCAACCCGTGCAAAAAGTAAAAAGGGAGCACTTCTCTGGAGACGAGAAGTTTATCCCGAGCGGAGTCGAGGGGAGTCTCTCAAACATTGCGAAATAACACCGAAAACGATGTTAGATTATATTAAAGAATCATATAACGAGCTGAGGAACCACGTGTCCTGGCCAACCTGGGCGGAAGCACAGAAACTTACAGTAATTGTTGCTGCCTTTTCAATAGTGCTGGCACTAGCTGTATTTGGTGTGGACAAAGTATTCAGCAACGTTGTTGAGTTATATTTCAATTGGATTAAGTCCTAAATCGAAATGACGGAAACTAAAAGTACAAAGAAGTGGTATGTGGTTCGCTCTGTAAGCGGACAGGAGAATAAGATCAAGTCGTATATCGAATCTGAGATAAAACGACTTAATTTGGAGGATTCTATTGAGCAGGTTTTAGTTCCAACAGAAAAAGTAATTCAAATCCGAAACGGGAAGAAAGTAAACAAAGAACGAGTTTACTTCCCGGGCTATATCATGATCCAGGCAAAACTGGAGGGTGAGATCCCGCACATTATCAAATCGATTAACGGGGTGATCGGATTCTTAGGTGAAACCAAAGGAGGAGATCCCGTGCCATTAAGACAGGCCGAGGTGAACCGTATGCTAGGAAAGGTAGATGAACTTACCGTTCAGGATGAGAACGTAAACATCCCTTATGTTATTGGTGAAACCATTAAAGTGATCGACGGGCCGTTCAACGGATTTAACGGAACGGTAGAAAAGATCAACGAAGAAAAACGCAAGCTTGAAGTTATGGTGAAGATTTTTGGTAGAAAAACACCATTAGAGTTAAGCTATATGCAAGTAGAGAAAGTTTAATTGTTACACGCTATATAATAGGTTTTTTTCTGAAGCTTCCAAGACGAAAAAACCCGAATTAAAATTTGAAAAATGGCAAAAGAAGTAGGTAAAGTAGTTAAGCTGCAAGTTCGTGGAGGAGCCGCTAACCCGTCTCCACCAGTTGGACCCGCCTTAGGTGCTGCCGGTGTTAATATCATGGAGTTCTGTAAGCAATTCAACGGAAGAACTCAGGATAAGCAAGGAAAAGTGTTGCCAGTGGTGATTACGGTTTATAAAGATAAGTCTTTCGACTTTGTAATTAAAACCCCACCTGCCGCTGTACAGATCCTTGAAGCCGCCAAAGTTAAAAAAGGCTCTGGTGAACCGCATATTAACAAGGTAGCCTCTATATCCTGGGACCAGGTAAGAGCTATAGCAGAAGACAAAATGCCCGATTTGAACGCATTTACCGTCGAGTCTGCCATGAAAATGGTAGCTGGAACGGCTCGTTCAATGGGAGTTAAAGTTAAAGGTGCTGCACCTTTCTAAACCGAAAAAGAATCTATAGAAATGGCAAGACTAACAAAAAAGCAAAAAGAAGCCAAAGCAAAGGTAGAGGATAGAACCTATACTCTTAGTGAGGCTTCCGCTTTGATAAAAGAGATCTCCAAGGTAAATTTTGATGCCACGGTAGACCTGGCGGTACGTCTTAACGTAGACCCACGTAAAGCAAACCAAATGGTTCGTGGAGTTGTTACCCTTCCTCACGGAACGGGTAAAGATGTAAAAGTTCTTGCTTTGGTTACTCCCGATAAGGAGAGCGAAGCAAAAGAAGCTGGAGCAGATTATGTTGGATTGGACGAATACCTCACTAAGATTAAAGGAGGTTGGACAGATGTCGACGTTATTGTTACTATGCCGAGTGTTATGGGTAAGTTAGGACCTCTGGGGCGTATTCTTGGTCCTCGCGGCTTAATGCCAAACCCTAAAACCGGTACGGTAACTATGGACGTTGCTAAAGCCGTTTCCGATGTGAAAGCTGGTAAGATCGACTTCAAAGTTGAAAAGACCGGAATCGTTCACGCGGCAATTGGAAAAGCATCTTTCGATGCTGAGAAGATCGCAGGAAACGCGAAAGAATTACTAACTACACTCGTAAAAATGAAGCCTCAATCCTCTAAAGGTACTTACATCAAGAGCATTTACATGTCCTCTACGATGAGTCCTTCAGTAGAAATTGATTCCAAGCGCTTTGTTGAGCAGTAAAATTTAGAAACATGACTAGAGAAGAAAAATCACAGGTTATAGAAAATTTGACTGCTCAGCTGGCTGAGAATAGCACCATTTATTTGGCTGATATCTCTGGCCTGGATGCAGGAACCACTTCAAATTTACGCCGCGCTTGTTTTAAAGCAGGAGTGAGACTGAGTGTTGTAAAGAATACCTTGCTTTCGAAAGCAATGGAGAGTGCCGATAAGGACTTTGGAGATTTATCTGAAGTACTTAAAGGGAATACTTCTCTTATGTTTTCTGAAACTGGAAACGCTCCGGCAAAAGTGATCAAGGCATTCAGAAAGAAATCTGAACGCCCGCTACTTAAAGGCGCGTACATTGAAGAGGCTGTTTATATCGGTGACGATCAACTTGAGAAACTTGTTAATATCAAGTCGAAAGAAGAAGTTATCGGAGACATCATCGGCTTACTTCAATCTCCTGCCAAGAATGTTATCTCTGCGCTTAAGAGCGGTGGAGGAACAATTGCAGGAATTGTTAAAACCCTTTCCGAAAGAGAAGGTTAATCATTTAGCACTAATTAAACTATAAATACAATTTTATTAAAACGATAGAAAATGGCAGATTTAAAAGATTTCGCAGAACAGTTGGTTAACTTGACCGTTAAAGAAGTTAACGAGTTAGCTGACATCCTAAAAGAAGAATATGGTATCGAGCCTGCTGCTGCAGCTGTAGCTGTTGCTGCTGGTGGAGGTGCCGGAGGCGGAGAAGCCGCTGAAGAGAAGACTGAGTTTGACGTAATTCTTACGGCTCCAGGTGGATCTAAACTTGCTGTAGTTAAGCTTGTAAAAGAACTAACAGGTGCTGGTCTAAAAGACGCTAAAGAATTAGTAGACAACGCTCCATCTCCAATCAAGGAAGGTGTTGCCAAAGACGAAGCTGAAGCACTTAAAGCTCAGTTAGAAGAAGCAGGAGCTGAGGTTGAGCTTAAGTAAGCTCGCCGAGTTCCAAACCTTAAGGTTTAGGCCTTCCGCCCAATGCGGATGGGCCTAAACCATTTTGCGTATATAAAGGTTAAGATTTTTTGAGTATACGCGTCACTGTTTTTTTAATTAAAATTCCGTCCGTAAATGTCAGTAACGCAAATTGAAAGATTGAATTTTTCCTCTGTACAGAATAAGCCGGATTATCCCGACTTTTTGGACATCCAGATCAAATCCTTCCAGGATTTTTTCCAGTTAGAAACTAAATCAGAAGAAAGAGGCAACGAAGGTCTTTACAAGACTTTCATGGAAAACTTTCCAATCACGGATACCCGAAACCAATTCGTTCTAGAATTCCTGGACTACTTCGTAGATCCACCAAGATATTCTATTCAGGAATGTATCGAAAGAGGGTTGACGTATAGCGTACCACTCAAGGCACGCTTAAAACTATATTGCACCGACGAAGAACACGAAGACTTCGAAACCATTGTACAGGATGTGTACCTTGGAACTATTCCTTACATGACCCCAAGTGGTACTTTCTGCATTAACGGGGCCGAACGAGTAGTAGTTTCTCAATTGCACCGTTCTCCCGGAGTATTCTTCGGACAATCGTTTCACGCTAACGGTACCAAGTTGTACTCGGCCCGTGTGATCCCATTCAAAGGATCCTGGATCGAATTCGCTACCGATATCAACAGCGTGATGTACGCATATATCGATAGAAAGAAAAAATTACCTGTTACAACACTTTTCCGAGCCATCGGATTTGAACGTGATAAGGACATTCTTGAGATCTTCGATCTTGCTGAAGAGGTAAAAGCTACCAAAACTGGCCTGAAGAAATACATGGGACGCAAACTTGCGGCTCGTGTTCTGAAGACATGGCACGAGGACTTCGTGGATGAAGATACAGGTGAGGTAGTTTCTATCGAACGTAACGAGATCATTCTGGACAGGGATACCGTTCTTGAAAAAGAACATATCGAGGAGATCATGGAGTCTGGTTCTAAAACAATCCTCCTTCACAAGGAAGACAACCAGTTGGCCGATTATGCGATAATCCATAATACGCTCCAAAAGGATCCTACCAACTCAGAAAAAGAAGCAGTTGAACATATTTACAGACAGTTGCGTAATGCTGAACCGCCAGATGAAGAGACGGCAAGAGGCATTATCAATAAGCTGTTCTTTAGTGATCAGCGATACAACCTCGGTGAAGTAGGTCGCTACCGAATGAACAAAAAACTGGGACTTGATATCGAAATGGAAAAGCAAGTGCTTACCAAAGAAGATATCATTACCATTATCAAATACCTGATCGAGCTAATCAACTCCAAAGCGGAGATCGATGATATCGATCACTTGAGTAACCGTCGTGTTCGTACCGTAGGTGAGCAGTTATCTGCGCAGTTCGGAGTGGGTCTTGCTCGTATGGCCAGAACCATTCGCGAGCGAATGAACGTTCGGGATAACGAGGTATTTACACCGATCGATCTGATCAACGCGAAAACACTTTCGTCTGTGATCAATTCTTTCTTCGGAACGAACCAGCTATCACAGTTTATGGATCAGACCAACCCATTGGCCGAGATCACGCACAAGCGTCGACTTTCAGCACTTGGGCCAGGAGGTCTGTCACGTGAAAGAGCAGGATTCGAGGTACGTGACGTTCACTATACCCACTACGGAAGACTGTGTCCGATCGAAACTCCTGAAGGACCGAACATTGGTCTTATTTCTTCACTTTCGGTATATGCGAAAGTGAACAACCTCGGTTTCATTGAAACTCCCTATAGAAAAGTGGAAAATGGTAAGATCGACCTCAAGAATGAGCCGATATACCTTTCCGCAGAGGAAGAGGAAGAAAAACTAATTGCACAGGCAAACATACCGCTGAAAAAGGACGGAACCATAGACAGCGACCGTGTTATTGCCCGTGAAGAAGGTGACTTCCCGGTTGTGGAACCAAAACAGGTGAACTATGCCGACGTAGCGCCAAACCAGATCGCTTCGATCTCAGCATCGCTAATTCCATTCCTTGAGCACGATGATGCGAACCGTGCACTTATGGGATCGAATATGATGCGCCAGGCAGTGCCTCTGCTAAGAGCAGATGCGCCAATCGTAGGTACTGGCCTTGAGCGTCAGGTAGCTTCAGATTCTCGGGTATTGATCAATGCTGAAGGAGATGGAGTGGTTGAGTATGTTGATGCCAATGAGATCGTGATCAAGTACGATCGTTCAGATGACGAGCGACTTGTGAGTTTCGATGGTGATAACAAGACCTATAACCTGATCAAATTCAGAAAAACAAACCAGAGTACTTCCATCAACCTGAAACCTATCGTTAAGAAAGGCGACAGAGTTGCCAGGGGACAAGTACTTTGCCAGGGATATGCTACCGAAGCCGGTGAATTGGCCCTAGGTAGAAACATGAAGGTTGCCTTCATGCCATGGAAAGGATATAACTTCGAGGATGCGATCGTGATCTCCGAGAAGGTGGTACGTGAAGATATCTTCACCTCCATCCATATCGATGAATACTCGCTTGAGGTTCGTGATACCAAGCTAGGAAACGAGGAATTGACCAATGATATTCCTAATGTTTCTGAAGAGGCTACTAAAGATCTCGACGAGCACGGTATGATCCGTATTGGTGCGGAAGTAAAGCCGGGCGATATCCTTATAGGTAAGATCACCCCGAAAGGAGAAAGTGATCCTACCCCTGAAGAAAAACTGCTTCGAGCGATCTTCGGTGATAAGGCCGGTGATGTGAAGGATGCTTCTTTAAAAGCGTCACCATCACTTCGCGGAGTAGTGATCGATAAGAAGTTGTTCGCAAGAGCAATTAAAGACAAGAGAAAGAGAGCCAAGGATAAGGAGGATATTGCAGAACTGGAAACACGTTATGATGCGAAATTCGATGACCTGAAAGATATCCTTGTTGAGAAGCTCTTCGCTATAGTTGGTGGTAAAACAGCACAGGGAGTTATGAACGACCTGGGTGAAGTAGTCTTCCCGAAAGGAAAGAAATACACTCTTAAAATGCTGAATGCCGTTGACGATTACACCCACCTAACCGGAGGTACATGGACAACGGATGCTGCGACCAATAGTATGGTGAAGGATCTTATGCACAATTATAAGATCAAGGAAAACGACCTTCAGGGTAACCTGCGTCGTGAGAAGTTCACGATCTCCGTTGGAGACGAACTTCCATCCGGAATCCTGAAACTTGCCAAAGTTTATATCGCTAAAAAGCGTAAGCTGAAAGTAGGTGATAAAATGGCGGGTCGTCACGGTAACAAAGGTATCGTTGCCCGTATCGTTAGGGAAGAGGATATGCCATTCCTTGAGGACGGAACACCAGTGGATATTGTATTGAACCCACTTGGTGTACCATCACGTATGAACATTGGGCAGATCTACGAAACCGTACTTGGTTGGGCCGGACAGAAACTGAACCAGCGTTACGCTACGCCAATTTTCGACGGAGCTACACTGGATCAGATCAACGAGCTTACCGATGAGGCAGGGATTCCAAGATTTGGTCACACTTATCTATACGATGGTGGAACCGGACAGCGTTTCGATCAACCTGCAACCGTAGGTGTGATCTACATGCTGAAACTGGGCCATATGGTAGACGACAAGATGCACGCACGTTCCATTGGACCATACTCACTCATTACCCAGCAACCACTTGGAGGTAAAGCACAATTTGGTGGTCAGCGATTCGGGGAAATGGAAGTATGGGCACTGGAAGCTTATGGAGCTTCAAGCACCCTGCGTGAGATCCTGACGGTTAAGTCGGATGACGTGATCGGCCGTGCCAAGACTTACGAGTCTATAGTAAAAGGTGAAGCCATGCCTGAACCCGGACTACCGGAATCTTTCAACGTGTTGATGCACGAATTGAAAGGACTGGGTCTGGATATCAGATTAGAAGAATAACGGAGTTTCCCGCCAAATGGCGGGAAACCATCCGAACTTCAGAAGGAGTGAAACAACACTCTTAAATCAAATAACAACAAAGCATAGTACAGAGCATTATGGCAAGAAATAAAGAAAACACAGTACAGAAGTTCAACAAGATCTCGATCGGTCTGGCATCTCCTGAATCAATTTTGGCGGAGTCAAGGGGAGAGGTGTTGAAGCCGGAAACGATTAACTACCGTACGCACAAGCCGGAGCGTGACGGGCTTTTCTGTGAGCGCATTTTCGGTCCTGTTAAGGATTACGAATGTGCCTGTGGTAAGTATAAAAGAATTCGATACAAGGGTATCGTTTGTGACCGATGTGGTGTTGAGGTAACTGAGAAGAAAGTACGTCGTGATCGTGTTGGGCATATCAACCTGGTAGTACCGGTAGCACATATCTGGTATTTCCGTTCACTGCCGAACAAAATAGGATATCTGCTAGGTCTTCCTTCGAAGAAATTGGATATGATCATCTATTACGAGCGTTACGTAGTGATTCAGCCCGGTATCGCAAAGAATGAAGAAGGGGAGCCTATTCAGAAAATGGATTTCCTAACGGAAGAAGAGTATCTGAACATACTCGAATCCATTCCACAGGAAAACCAATACCTGGAAGATTCCGATGAGAACAAGTTCATCGCGAAGATGGGTGCGGAGTGTTTGATCGACCTGTTGAACAGGATCGACCTGGATACTTTGTCCTTCGAACTTCGTCACAAAGCAAATAACGAAACATCCAAGCAACGTAAAACCGAGGCGTTAAAGCGTCTTCAGGTGGTGGAAGCACTGCGTGATGCGAACAAGAACAGGGAAAATCGTCCGGAATGGATGATCATGAAAGTGGTTCCTGTGATCCCACCGGAATTACGTCCGCTGGTGCCGCTTGATGGTGGTAGGTTTGCGACTTCGGATCTTAACGATCTGTATCGTCGTGTGATCATTCGTAACAATCGTTTGAAGCGATTGATGGAGATCAAAGCTCCTGAAGTGATCCTTAGAAACGAGAAGCGTATGCTTCAGGAATCTGTAGATTCACTATTCGACAATACGCGTAAGTCTTCAGCAGTAAAAACAGATAGCAACCGTCCGCTTAAATCCCTTTCAGATTCATTGAAAGGAAAGCAAGGACGTTTTCGTCAGAACCTACTTGGTAAACGTGTTGATTACTCGGCTCGTTCGGTAATTGTTGTAGGTCCTGAATTGAAATTATTCGAATGTGGTCTTCCGAAGGACATGGCCGCCGAACTATACAAGCCTTTCGTGATCAGAAAGCTCATCGAAAGAGGTATTGTCAAAACGGTGAAGAGTGCCAAGAAGATCATCGATAAGAAAGAACCTGTAGTTTGGGACATACTGGAGAACGTATTAAAAGGACACCCGGTTCTATTGAACCGTGCTCCTACGCTTCACAGACTAGGAATCCAGGCATTCCAGCCAAAACTTATTGAAGGTAAGGCGATCCAACTGCACCCGTTAGTATGTACGGCTTTTAATGCCGACTTTGACGGTGACCAGATGGCTGTACACCTTCCATTGGGGCCAGAAGCGATCCTTGAATCGCAGCTGTTGATGCTTGCATCTCACAATATCCTGAATCCTGCGAATGGATCACCGGTTGCGGTACCATCTCAGGATATGGTATTGGGTCTTTATTATATGACCAAATTGAGAAAGTCCACCGATGACGCGAAAGTGCTGGGTGAAGGACTTACTTTTTATTCTCCTGAAGAAGCGTTTATTGCTTACAATGAGAAGAAAGTAGATCTGAATGCGGAGATCAAGGTAAGAACCAAGGACTTCAATGAAGATGGTGAGTTGGTGAATCAGATCATCACCACTACAATTGGTAGGGTGATCTTCAACGATAAAGTACCAGAAGAAGCAGGTTACATAAATGATGTACTTACGAAGAAATCGCTTCGTGATATCATTGGAAATATCCTTAAGGTAACCAGTGTGCCTGTAACGGCTGGATTCCTTGATGAGATCAAAGACCTGGGATATAAGTTTGCATTTGAAGGAGGATTGTCATTTAGCTTAGGGGATATTATTATTCCTGCTGAAAAGCAATCGATGATCGACTCGGCGAACGGCCAGGTAGATGGCATTATTGCCAACTACAATATGGGTCTTATCACAAATAACGAACGATACAACCAGGTTATTGATATCTGGACGGCTACCAATGCCGAACTTACCGAATTGTCCATGAAGCGTATTCGCGAGGATCAGCAAGGATTTAACTCGGTGTATATGATGCTTGACTCCGGTGCGAGGGGATCTAAAGAACAGATCCGTCAGCTAACCGGTATGCGTGGATTGATGGCCAAGCCGAAGAAATCTACTGCTGGAGGTGGAGAGATCATTGAGAACCCTATTCTTTCGAACTTTAAGGAAGGATTATCGATTCTCGAATACTTTATCTCTACTCACGGTGCTCGTAAAGGTCTTGCGGATACGGCTCTTAAAACAGCAGATGCGGGTTACTTAACGCGCCGTCTGGTAGATGTATCTCAGGATGTGATCATCAACGAAGAGGATTGTGGAACACTACGAGGAATCGAAGTTTCTGCCCTTAAGAAGAATGAGGAGATCGTTGAGACGCTTAGGGAGCGAATCGTTGGACGTACGTCACTTGAGGATGTATATCACCCGCTAACCAAGGATCTATTGGTGGCAGCAGGGGATCATATCAGTGAAGAAGTTGGCCAGGCGATTTCGGAATCTCCAATCGAGATGATCGAAGTACGTTCGGCACTTACGTGTGAGGCTAAGAAGGGAATTTGTGCTCAGTGCTACGGAAGGAACCTTGCAACCAATAAGATGGTACAGCGAGGAGAAGCCGTTGGTGTTGTAGCGGCTCAATCTATTGGTGAGCCCGGAACACAGCTTACACTGCGTACCTTCCACGTGGGTGGTATTGCCAGTAACATTTCAGAAGAAAACAAACTGGTTACCAAATTCGACGGTAAAGCCGAGATTGAAGACCTGAAAACGGTGAAAGGTGAGGATAGTGAAGGGAATAAAGTGGATATTGTGATTTCCAGGACTTCAGAGATCAAATTGATCGATGAGAAAACGGGAATTACCTTAAGTACGAATAATATTCCTTATGGTTCCAGCATCTTCGTGAAGAATGGCCAAAAGCTGAAAGAAGGTACTGTAGTATGTCAGTGGGATCCATATAATGGTGTGATCATTTCTGAATTTGCCGGTAAGATCGGATACGAGAATATCGAGCAAGGAGTGACCTACCAGGTGGAGATCGATGAGCAGACCGGATTCCAGGAGAAGGTAATTTCTGAATCCAGAGATAAGAAGAAGATTCCTACGCTTCATATCCTTGGAAAGAAAGATGAAGTGATCCGTTCATACAACCTGCCGGTGGGAGCTCACCTGATGGTTGATGACGGAGATAAGATCAAGATCGGTAAGATCCTTGTTAAGATCCCACGTAAGTCTGCGAAAGCAGGTGATATTACAGGTGGTCTGCCACGTGTAACGGAGCTGTTCGAAGCTCGTAACCCATCGAATCCTGCTGTAGTTAGTGAGATCGACGGTGTTGTTTCCTTCGGAAAGATCAAGCGTGGTAACAGAGAGATCATCATCGAATCCAAACTTGGAGATATCAAGAAGTACCTTGTGAAATTATCAAACCAGATACTGGTACAGGAGAACGATTATGTTCGTGCCGGAATGCCATTATCTGATGGTTCTATTACTCCTGAAGACATCCTTCACATTAAAGGGCCATCTGCCGTTCAGCAGTACCTTGTGAACGAGGTTCAGGAAGTATACCGACTACAAGGTGTGAAGATCAACGATAAGCACTTTGAGGTGGTAGTTCGCCAGATGATGCGTAAAGTACGTATCGTAGATAGTGGAGACACTACCTTCCTGGAAAACCAGTTGGCACATAAGTACGACTTCATCGAGGAGAACGATAAGATCTTCGGAATGAAGGTTGTTGAGAATGCCGGCGACAGTGAGACTCTTAAAGAAGGACAGATCATCACGCCAAGGGATTTACGCGATGAGAATTCCATTCTTAGAAGAGCTGACAAGGCGCTGGTTGAAGCCAGGGACGCTGTCCCAGCAACGGCCACTCCAATTCTCCAGGGAATTACGAGGGCGTCGCTACAGACGAAGTCGTTTATATCCGCCGCTTCCTTCCAGGAAACAACAAAAGTATTGAACGAAGCTGCGGTAAGCGGTAAAGTAGATACGCTTGAAGGACTCAAGGAGAATGTGATCGTTGGTCATAGGATCCCTGCCGGAACCGGAATGAGAAACTACGATACGATCATCGTAGGTTCGAAAGAGGAACTGGAGGAGATGACCCGCGAGAAACAAGAAGTGAATTACAACTAACAATAAAACTTGCGCTCCTCATCGGGGCGCAAGTTGTTTAAAACAATAGTATGGCTGAAGAAAAGAAACCCAAACAGGGACAAATAAATATAGAATTAGACGCCGAGACCGCACAGGGAATTTATAGCAACCTGGCGATCATCAACCACTCACAGTCGGAATTCGTGGTTGACTTTGTCTCCATAATGCCAGGAGTGCCAAAAAGTAAGGTTAAATCAAGAATCGTACTCACTCCACAACATGCAAAGCGATTCCTCAAAGCACTAGCGGATAACGTTCAGAGGTTTGAGAATGCTCATGGTGAGATCAAAGACTACCAGCAACCTCCGATGCCCATTAATTTCGGGCCGACAGGAGAGGCTTAAATGTAATTATATCAATCCCCGCAAATAGCGGGGATTTTTTATGCTCATTCAGCAGTAATTATAGAAAAATTCCCTATAAATCATTTATTTTTCTACTCACTAACCTACAATTTCTACCCTAAAAACGTCAGTTGTCGAGTAAATCGGTCGTGATATCGAATAATTGACGAAACGTGTAAGAAAATACTGAAGGCTTCCTACTTTTGTATCAGTTCACAGAAGCCCCCGCTTTTTTTTAATCGCGATCTGTGGACGACCCAAATTAGACTTATGGAATCTTTAGCCCCCAAATCAAAGAGATTCACATTGTTATGGATACCTATTATCCTGGCGATATTCTCTACAATTTTCCAAGATACATTTGGACAAACACAAGCTCCCTCTGTTCAGACGGGGGTTACATTCCAATGGGCAGATACTCAAACAGTAAATACGGATCCTGCTACAATTAGCTCTATTACAATCGACGGAACAGTATATAATACATTTGCGGCGCCTACCGAGTATCGTCTTACACGTTTGGGACCTGATGGTCACAATGAAAATAATATTATTCTGAATGGCGTAAATGTTAACACAAACAGTAGCAACGCAACCTGGGAAGCTGATGCCATCGCTGCTTTTCAGGATAAGAACTTGAATCACTATTTCCACTCAAATGATAACGGACGGGACATTTGCAATGATTTTGTTGCTGTTGGTACAACAGACGCGCAAATTCAGACCCTTACCTATTCACCTGGAATCCCTTCAAACGATGGAGGTATCCTGGCAATAACCGAAAGAAATGCCAATAACTGTTACTATATAACAGTATATGGGATTCCTTCTGGGGGTGGCCCGGAAGTATTCCTTGGCGATACATTTGTTCGTGAGAATACCACCCAATGGGGCCCCTTGTTCAATGCTCCTCCTGCTGGAGTAGATTACTGGAACTCCGGCCGGGTTATAGAAAATGGTGGAACACTTGGGATAGCAATATTTACATTGGATGATCTTGCTCCAGTAGGATCTGTAATTACAAGAGTAGACTTAATGGCGGCTACTCAGGACCATGGCGACGGTAAAGTATTTATAGCTCAGCGATATGCTAAGCCCAAAACTGAGACCAGTTGTATGGATCAAGATTTCAATGGCACAGTAAATGACGGAAATGCGCCGCTAGGATCAACTTTCTCACTTGTGAGCGGTCCAAGTCCAGCAGGTGTTTCGTTTAGCTTTAATTCGGATGGAACATATAGCTATACGCCGACATCAGGATATTTAGGAGATGTAACCTTCGATTATGAAGTCTGTCTACCAGCCCCGAATTCAGGTATTTGCGATTCATCTTCGGTAACAATAAGCTATGTAACCTATCCTAATAACGGGTGTCCGTGTAATTCGGGAGGTGCTGACGGACCGCTATTACAGAACAACTAAGAACAATATTGAAAACTATACTTAAATATAGCATTATGAAAAAAATAGTTACTCTTTGTCTGCTTTGTGTAGCCGCCGTTTATGGTAGCTGGGCACAGGTGGGAATTGGAACAACGAATCCCCAGGAGGCACTACATATTGCGGGAAATGATAGTTCTGTTAGAATAGACGGGTTAAATAGTACCAACAATAGTAAGAACATGGGAGGTGCTGAAATGTACAATGTAGTTGTTGATGCTGATGGTAATCTGAAATTGGCAGAGCGTTCCGGAGAGTTATCTTCGGAAGCTAATTTGGTTTCTCCGGTTGTAATACAAACCACTGCTAATTCAGGAATGAATTCGAACGAGCTGTATTCAGAAACGTTTACTCTCACTCAAAGAGCCCTGGTGGTAGTTACTTATTATATCTCTATGGAATTTGAAAATTATGATGGCTCCGCCAAAGTAGATGATGGTCGGGCTAAAATTGCACACAATTACTGGTACCTCGGAAATGGAGTTACCCCTGATACATCAAAGTCCTATGGAATGACGAGTTCAGTTTACTTTAGTTCAAGTACGGATGCAGCTTCGGGTTATATATACAATTCCAGATCAGTAACAATACCGTTGGATGCAGGTACTTACAGTATTCATCTAAACGGTGCTGTATACGGTGGTGGATTAACCTCAGATGCTGCTTTCAGGGTAACTTTTGGGGACTTGGACCGCTTGGATATACATGCGATCTATCTGTAAAGAGAAGTCATTTGAAAGCAATTCTTTCTTAAATAAGGCAACATGAAAAAAACAATAACTCTTTATCTCGTTTGTTTAACAACCGTTACAGCAGGTTGGGCACAGGCAGTAGGTATCGGGACTTCGAATCCCCAGGAGAAGCTACATATTGCCGGAGCGAATAGTTCTATTCGTATTGATGGTTTGAACAGTTCCAACAACAGTGAGAATTCGGGAGGAACCGATTTGTATAATGTGGTAGTTGATAGTGATGGTAATCTCTCATTAGCCGATCGCTCCGGTGCAATTTTTTCTCAGAATGCACTTTCAGCACCCGTGGTTGTGCAAACTGCTTTCGATTCAGATACTAATTCAAGCGAGCTTTATACAAGAACTTTTACTCTAACGCAGCGAGCTTATGTAGTTGTGACCTATTATATGTCTATGGAGTTTGAAAGCTATGACGGCGCCTCAAAGCTTGTTGATGGCCGTACTAAAATAGCTCATAATTACTGGTATCTCGGTGATGGGGAAAATCCTGATACTTCCAAGAAATTTGGAACCACATCAACTGTATATACCAATGAAAATTGTGATACAGCTTCAGGTTATATCTATAATTCCAGGTCGGTTACCATGCCTTTAGATGCAGGCACCTACAGCATTCATCTCAATGGTGAAGTAAACGGCGGAGGCTTGAGCTCCGATGCATCATTCAGAGTTACCTTTGGCGATATGGATCGTTTGGATATCCACGCCATCTATCTGTAAAGTCTGTATCGAAAGGAAGATAAGTAGCTGATTTTCATCAAGTAATGCGCTCTTTTATGCGTATTTGATACCGTAAATACGTATTTGGTCGAAAATATCAATCATTTATGATGTCATTTAGCATTTTTCACCTCCACGGGTGACTTTTTTTTGGTAAATTTATACTTGAAACAAGTGGTTGAGGTTTTCTACTTTCCTTGATCCTGATTAATTCGTTCTCGGTTACTCCCCTTCCAGAGCGTTCGATTTTAATTTTTTACGCCCCAATATCTTAGTGACATGGCATACTAAATGTCTATGAGGCTGATATTATGATGGGATTTAAAAAATATTTGTTTCTACTTTCCTTGCTTTTAGGAGGTATATCTGCAAATGGGCAGGTTGGAATCAATACTACTGATCCTCAACAATCACTTCACATTGCCGGAACCACAGGAACCTTAAGAATAGAAAGTCTTAATTCGACAAATAATTCTTACAATGGAGGTGATGCCAATGGCGATTTGGATCTTACCAATGATACATATCCGTTATATGTAGATGAGAACGGTGATTTCACGCTTGAACTCTCTGTTTTTGAGGATAATGCTGGTATCGATGCATTCGATGATACAACCTTGTCCACAAGTACTGTTACCTTACTTGGAACTAGTCTTACAGGTGGTCAAAGAACAACCATTCAAAGTTATACAATTACAGTCCCACGATCAGTTTTATTAGAAGTGAAATACGGCATGAGCGCCAGAGTTTACGCTGATAATAGTTATTCAACAATAACTGATAATCGAGCTAGACGAATTTTTAACTTTATTTCCGTAGATGGCATGACGAGAAGATGGGGAAGGACTTCGAAATGTTATTCAAATTTATCTTCTGCAGGCGTGGATGGTATTCTTTATAACAGTGCGACCACTTATATTTATTTGCCTTCAGCAGGTACTTATACCATAAACTTGGAAGGTGGAGTTTCCTCCGGAGTTAAGAATGGAGGTGGGGGACCAAATGCTGAAGCCACCTATGTTGAATTTGCAGTCGGAGATGATCATTTATTCATGAGATTACATTAAAATTATGAAGACTAGGCAGATCATTCAAAAATATATTCTGGTAAGTATCTTTTTTATGATATCCTACGCTCTGTTTTCTCAAGTTGGGATTGGAACGACTACCCCTCAAGAGGATCTTCATATATCCGGTGCATCTTCCACTATCCGAATAGAAAGTTTGAATGCTGCAAATAATACTTATAATGACGGTGTAAAACTAGCGCCAGCTTATGTGGATGGAAACGGAGATATTACAATAGGAAACGGCTCTGGCGCGACCGGCCAGGAACCTCTGAATTTTCTTTTAGTGATTGATAATTTTGTAACGGATGATCCTTATAGCCTAGGAATCAGGACAGGAGTGGTTGTAAATAACAATGACCTTGGTGAAACTGTAACGGAAGGACTCATTACAACAGTAACTTTTGACACTCCCCAGGATGCCTTCGTGGAAGTCAAATATGGGATGACTATGATTGTAGTGGGTAATGATCTTTCTGCGGGTTGTCCGTGCTTTTATCCTACCTTGAATCAAGCCGTTTCTATGTTTACATACTTCAAGGTGGATGTAGGTAATGATGGATTCCTTGATCCGACTGAAGATTCGAAATATTACGGCCAGAAATCTCAATATTTTGCAACTTCTAATCAGGGATCAATTGGATATCCATATCAAAATGGTCAGGGTATGTTAAAAGTTCCTGCAGGTACTCATACAATATATTTTTTTGGACGTGTAGAAGATGATGCCTCTAGTTATACGAGTGTGGGCTTTGGAGGTGCGCAGGACTATTTAAAGATTAGAATCTATAATTAAAATGAATATGAGAACGTCCATAGTTTTTTTTGCCTTAGGTTTTTCGTGTACTTTACTGGCGCAGGTAGGTATTAATACTACGAATCCTCAACAGTCAGTTCATGTCGCTGGTTCGACGTCTAATGTTAGGATAGATGGCTTAAATGAGTCTAACAACACGGAAAATCTAGGTATAAATAGTACGACTAGGGTATATGTTGATGGAGAGGGAGACTTGGTATTAGGAAGTGAAAGTGATAATGTGCAAATGCTTGTCGATTCCGAAAATTATCTCAATAATGTTGAGAACCCAACCAGTCTGGTTAATCAAACAGGAACAGCATTCGGGTATGAAATTGCCGGATATCCGACTGACTTTGCCGGGAGTACATTCACTTTAACCAAAAATGCCATTGTAGAAGTGAATTATTCAGTATCATATTCCTTATATAAAACAAGCGGAGCGAGTGGAAGAATAGATGATCAGCATGCGAGAATTGTACAAACTGGCTTGTACTTTCGGGAAGTAACCGATCCTACCGATCCTTATGCGGGCCCGGCAGTAATAAATGATTTAGACGGAATTCCAATAAATGGTGGTCCCTGGTGTATTGATGTGAATGCGTCTGGTACCGTATGTCTTGAAACAGGTGGTTTATTAGCCTTAAACGGACAATTTTATGCGAACAACAGTAACCGAAATGGTGAATACAAGAATTTTTGGAATACAGGTACGGACTACGTGAAATTGCCCCCAGGAACCTATGTTGCACTTTTTGCGGCTCAGTTAGCAGTGGGTAATGTTTCCGGGACCGGTGCGGTAAAAATGTACTTAGGATCCGGTGCAGATGAAATGCAAATTATTGCCCACTACTACGATTGAATTGCTACAGATTCAAATTCACTCACAAAATGCAATTTGACACCTGGGAACTTAGACTGCGTCATTTGTAGCGTGAATGCCGAATCTGCAAAGAAGACCAACTGACCGCGTTTATCCTTGGCAAGAAACTTTGCCTTAACTCGTTTAAACTCTTTGAATTCATCACTATTTGGGTCTTCCGGATCTACCCAGCAGGCTTTGTGAACATTTAGGTTTTCGTAGCGGCACTTGGCTCCGTACTCGTGCTCCAGTCTGTACTGAATCACTTCAAATTGTAACGCACCCACAGTACCAATTACTTTTCGGCCATTGAGTTCAAGAATGAACAACTGCGCTACACCTTCATCCATAAGCTGATCGATCCCTTTCTCGAGCTGTTTGCTTTTCATGGGATCAGCATTGTTTATGTACTTAAAGTGTTCTGGTGAGAAGCTTGGAATACCCTTGTATTGCATGATTTCGCCTTCTGTAAGAGTATCACCAATTTTAAAGTTCCCGGTGTCGTGCAGTCCTACAATATCACCAGGGTAGGAGATATCGACAATTCGTTTCTTTTCAGCAAAAAAGGCATTCGGACTAGAAAACTTCATTTTCTTACCGTTTCGTACATGGAGATATGGAGTGTTTCGTTCGAATGTACCCGATACAATCTTAACAAAGGCCAGTCGATCCCTGTGTTTCGGGTCCATATTCGCATGGATCTTAAATACAAATCCGGAAAATTTTTCCTCTTCGGGTTTCACCAGCCGGGTGTCACTTGCTTTAGGTCTGGGGCGCGGAGCAATTTCAATAAAACAATCTAAGAGTTCTCTAACACCGAAATTATTTAGGGCCGAACCAAAGAAAACAGGCTGAAGCTCACCTTCCAGATAGGCATCGCGGTCAAAATCAGGATATACCTCATGAACCAGTTCCAGTTCCTCGCGTAGCGTATCGGCCGCGTCCTTGCCTACGAGTTCATCGAGTTCAGAACTAGAAATGTCTTCTACTTCAATTGTGTCTTCAATGTTCTTTCTATTGTCCCCACTGAAAAGGTTTACGTTCTTCTCCCAAACATTATAGATCCCTTTGAAGTCGTATCCCATACCTATTGGGAAACTCAGAGGTGTAACTTTAAGGTGAAGTTTTTGCTCGATCTCATCCAGAAGTTCAAATGCATCTTTTCCTTCCCTGTCGAGCTTATTGATAAAAACGATCATAGGAATGTTCCGCATACGGCATACTTCTACTAACTTTTCAGTTTGTTCTTCCACACCCTTAGCCACGTCAATAACCACAATAACGCTATCCACTGCCGTTAAGGTTCTAAATGTATCCTCGGCAAAATCCTTGTGCCCGGGGGTGTCCAGGATGTTGATTTTAATGTCCTTATATTCGAATGCCAAAACAGAGGTAGCCACCGAAATACCTCTTTGGCGTTCGATTTCCATGAAGTCGCTAGTGGCTCCTTTTTTGATCTTATTACTCTTTACCGCACCGGCTTCCTGAATGGCGCCACCGAAGAGTAATAACTTCTCAGTTAAAGTAGTTTTTCCCGCATCCGGATGGGAAATAATTCCGAAGGTTTTCCTTCTGGCAATTTCTTTATTTAATGACATGAATTGTGCTAAATATTTAGCGCAAATATACTGCTTGTTTTAAACTCTTTAACCGAGAAATTGGAATTTCAATTCCTACAACATGATGCTCTCATATATGTTGAAAAATAAGGGATATACGTGTATATACGTACATATAATTCCTACAAAAAAACACCGATTTTCCTATCAAATTATGTAGTTCAACGAATATTTGTTACACTTCGGCTAATACTTAACTATTTGTTAAATCTGAACGTATTTTCCTACTTATATTTGACTGATTATGTTGTGGGAGAACTATAGATGTTCGACCTCCATTAAAACATTTTAGTCATGCAAAAGAAGTACACGATCAAAGTTTTGATCACACTCGCCCTCGCTCTTTTTTTGAATGGTTTTTCCGTTCATGCACAGAGTTGTGATACTCAGTTGAGTGTTCACAAGAACCGGGATGCCCGGTCTGCGACTGTTAATGATCCCACTAGATTTCAGATGGAGATCACGAATAAGTCCGGCCGATCTCAATCCTATGAAATTCAATCAGTAGCTTTCGAAGAACCATGTGAAAAAATTGGCATGTCTAATTCTTCCAGTAGAAGGACTTCAGATCTGAATGTAAGTATTTCTTCGGAAGGATCCAGAAGTAATTTCATTACTGTACCAGCAGGAGGAACTAAAACCTTCCTTGCGGAGATTTCAGTTAATGTTGGTTCTAAACTGAATGTTTGGAAGTGCGTTGAACTGAAAGCCGTTTCCGAAGCATGCTCGAAGAGTGAAGCTCGTAAATTACTAAAAGTTTACATTCCCGACCCCACGGAGAACTAATAGGTTTCGTGCCCCCGAAATCGCCCCCGATTCTTAACCGAAATACATTTTGCTGGTAGTAAAATATAATAGGTTTCAACCTAAATCACATTTTATGAAGAAGCAACTACACTTGAGAAGTAGCATAATTACCAAGGCAACCATTCTTTTTCTGGCCTTGTTTCTTTCCAATGCTGAAACGCTCAAGGCGCAAGATATTACGCTGGACAAGACAGCAATTGAAAGTGCCTTATGTAATCAGTTCGATATCTCTTTAACCGTAACTGGTAATCCTCCACCAATTCCCCAGGAGGTTATTCTCGTTATAGATAGGTCCGGTAGTATGGGATTCGATATTCCAAACGATCCGAACGAACCCATTGATTATGCCAAAGACGCCGCAACCGATTTTATCAATAATCTCTTCTTACCGGCTAACAACCCAACAGGTTTAAACCGAATCGCGATCGTATCTTATTCCACCGATGCGACAGTGGATGAGAGTTTTGTACTTGCTGCAAACAAACAGGATGCAATTGATGCAGTTGACGGATTAGTTGCTAATGGCGGAACGAATATCGCCAGGGCTATGGACACTGCGGATAATCACATGATAAACAATGCAACGTTTGACTGTATTACCTCCCGAAGTATAATTCTACTTACCGATGGTGTTACCAACCGTACATTAGGCGGGTCAAGTTGTTCAAGTTCTCCAACACCACCATTCCCGGCTAACAATACACAGTGTATGACCGATGCCATCAATGAAGGTGTTGCAGCACAAACTACCTTAAACCCTCCTGCACCGGCAGATCCGGGATTATACGACCAAAGCATTTTCTCGGTAGGTCTTTTTGGGGCTATCGAAGGAGATCAGCAAACAGCCGCCACGTTTGTGCTTGATGAGATAGAGAATAAAGGATTATTCACAACAGAAAGCGCGGCCGATCTAACAACAATTTATAATGACATCCTTGGACAATTGGCTCTAGCTGCCAAAATGGGGATTGTGACCGATATTCTTGGCTCAGGATTTCAATTGGTACCGGGATCACTTAGTGACCCTGTAAATGCTTCATATAATTCAGGCACTAATACGATTACATGGGATTTGGGAGATGTTTCCAATGAAACATTAATGCTTGATTACACTATTGAAGCTGTTGGAATGCAAGGTTGCGGAATTCAAAATTCCGGAATGAGTTCCATGAGTTATGAAGATGCTAACTGTAGTAACGTTACCACACCTTTCCCGAATCCAGAAGTCTGTGTTCCATGTCCCGTGATTACCGACCCAGTCGTTGATCAGGTTGAATGTACAAATGTTATAGATTATTCAGCGACTTTTGATCCTGGAACGTGCACACCTTTCACTCTTGGTTTTGAGTGGGAATTCTTCCTGAATGATGTTTCCGTAGGTACTGTTTCTGGTACCACCATGGGAGACCTGTCGGGTAGTTTTACTTATTCAGGAATTGATCCTTTTCAAGGGGATTTCAAGGCACAACTTACCTACAATGGAACATATAACAACAATTGTAATTTACCTCCGGTAGTAGTTGAATCCGAAATTCAGGTATACTTACCACCGGAGATGCCAACTTCAGGAGGTGATCAGGCAGAGTGTGCTTCTTCTCCTGTTCAAACCCTTACCGCTCAGGTTGTTCAAACGCCAGGTGCTAGTATCGTATGGTACGATGCCGCTACTGGAGGTAATGTGGTTCCCGATCCTTCGCTAAGTAGTGTTGGTACTGAAACGTATTATGCTGAAGCAGTAGACGACGTTAGCGGATGTTCAAGTCTGGACAGAACACCAGTTACCTTAACAATTTATGATTGTAATATAGTAATCGAGAAGAACGCACTTAATAACGATCCTAATGGATGTAATGCAGTACCTGCAGGTCAGGATATCGACTACGTCTTCACAGTAACCAATATTGGTAATGTTGAGATAACGGATGTTGAGGTGAATGATCCACTTATAGATGCGGTTAACCCGATTCCCGGACCAGATTCAGGAGATACAAATAATAACGGAATTTTAGATGTAGGTGAAGTTTGGACATATACCGCGAGCTATACAGTAACACAACCTGATATTGTGAATGGCCAGGTGGTAAATGTCGCAACCGTAGACGGAAACGTAACGGGTTCAAGTGCTTCTTTTAATGTTAACGATGATGATAGTGAAACATTCACTCTTTGTCAGAATGCCGAAATTGAGATAACAAAAGCTACAGATGGAGATACGTCTAATTGTAATCCATATATAGAAGGAAGTACGGTTAATTACACATTTACAGTTTCAAATCTAGGTGATGTAGACGTCACTAATCTTGTTGTTAATGACCCACTTCTGGGTGGAGTAGTAGCCGGACCGGCATCAGGTGATGTTAGCAATCCCGGCGTATTAGATATTGGAGAAGTTTGGACTTATAATGCTTCTTACAACGTTACTCAAGCAGATATTGATGCTGGTATTATTTCGAATACTGCAACTGCGAATGGTGATACAGCATTAGGAGCAGTAAACGATACGAGTAATACTATTGACCTTACAATCTGTCAAAATCCAGACATTGCACTGGTAAAAACATCGGATCAGGTACCAGGTGGGCCGGGCAACTGTGTTGACCTAGCTGAGGGTGATACGATCACCTATACCTTTACGGTAACCAATGCGGGTAACCT
>NZ_JAFMTQ010000013.1 GCF_026126405.1 Aureitalea sp. L0-47 | reverse complement strand
TTTTTACGCTTGGTCCGGGATCACGAGCGTCTCTGATCACCGAAGTTTTAACGAAGGTGATAGCGAGTAATCCCGAGACCCTGAATCGAGTTCAGTGTGACAAGGAATGAAAAGCACATTGAAGCCATAGTATCTGCAGCGGTATATTAAGGAATAGCCACCACGCCAGCTGGCCCCTTCGCTAAAAGTGTCCACCGGACACTTTTTTTACGCTCGGTCCGGATCACGAGCGTCTCTGATCACCGAAGTTTTAACGAAGGTGATAGCGAGTAATCCCGAGACCCTGAATCGAGTTCAGAGTGACAAGCATTTTCAGAAAACAAGAAAGACGAAAGAGAACGGGCTCAATAAAAAAGCCCCTCCGAAAAGGGGCTTATAGAATACATAACCTCTAAATTATGTTTCCTGATCAGCTCATGTGAACTGTCAATTTTCAATATTGTAATTCAGCTGTGATCTAAGCGGTTAGAGGTACGAATGCCGTTAATGATCACACGACTGTAGCAACGCAAAATAGTAAATTCTTGATAATTTACCTGATTTTTTGTTAGGATTAACTAATAAATAACGAAAACCCCTCCGCGAAGGGGTTTTAAACAACAACAACTATTTATGCTTCCTGGGTGGAAGTTTGTTGAACGGCCAGGTTATAAATAACCAGACCAAATCCAATCTTATTAATGGCATCTGCTATGTTGTAGAAGACATCCATGCTAAGTCCGCCGAAGATACCTTCGTACCATCCTGGAGTTCCAGCCATATATCCAATTGGATAAATAGCCCATCCCACTAGTACGAACCAGCATAGGATTTTGTGAGCACTTTGAACCGATCCACCAGCTGCTTTCGCCAGCTTCGCAGCGCCGCCTAACCAGATTTCGTATACAATTACAAAGTAGGCAATACCGGATATAAGACCCCATAACCAGGCATTGTCTCGATCTACTCCTTCACCTAAGTATCCTGTTACTAGCATTACTACTGAAAGAAAGATGAGTTTCCACATCAAAGATTTTTTAGCTCCAGCTACTTTTAATATAAGATAGAACTCAACGCACATAAGTGGCACGGTAAGAATCCAATCTACGTAGCGGAAAAAGGTTGGTGATTCTGCATTGGTTGCCCAATAATCTCGCATATACCAGTAGTGAACTGCGGCAATAAACGTAATAAGTCCTGAAACTAGGATAGAAGTTCTCCACTTCCTATCGAAACTATTCATAGACAGAAAAAAGAAGGCAGAAGCTGCCATCATAGCCATACAACCAACGAAAAATGTAAAACCTACATAGTCGTCCGGCGCAAGCTTGGGTACGAGTGAAATAAAGTTTGAAAACGTTTCCATATAAATTTTGTTTAATTAATTTCAATCAAAGTTAAACAGAAAGGTGTTAAAAGATTCCCAATCATTCCCTTAAATATTTGCTAACATTTTAGTTTTGCTTTATGAATTTTAAGAAAGTAGCAGTTTTTATAACGCTTTTCAGTTTATGGCTCACGAATTACTTCTCGGGGTCGGAGCAGGAATTAGTTGCCTTCTTTCTTATTTTTTCTGTAGGAATTCTTCACGGGAGCAATGACTTGGCGATTATGAGCAAGTTGCGATCTGTCTCGGGATTAAGGAGATTAATAATAGTATTAGGCTCTTACATCCTAGTAGTTCTTATCGCTGGTGCCTTCTTTTACTGGTTACCCGAACTGGCACTGGCAGGCTTTATCCTCTTTAGCGCTTATCATTTTGGCGAACAGCATTGGGAAAGTTTAGAAACGTTGCAACCAAAAGGATTTCGGGGTCTGTTCTTCGCGGGATACGGCCTGTTAATTTTGTTTTTGCTTTTTTATACGAATATGGGTGCTACTCAGGAAATCATCAGCTCTCTTAGCGGACAAATCATACCTGAATCCTGGTTTGTTTATGGTCTCTTAAGTTCGCTAGTCCTTACGGTTATTGCTGTGTTCTATCTTCTTGTTAAAAAACAAATTGATTACGGAAGGGTAGCTTTCGAATGCTTCCTATTATTGGTTTTCGGGATAGTATTTAGGTATGCTGATCTTATCTGGGCCTTTGCGATCTATTTCATATACTGGCACAGTATTCCTTCAATATTCGGGCAACTAAAATATTTATATGGAGAGGTTAGTCTCCCCAGTTTTAAACTATATCTCAAGTCTTCCTCGATCATTTGGGCGATTTCCGTAGGATCAATGTTAATGTTATTCTATATTTTCAAAGATAATCAGGAGATCATCATGCCGCTGTTCTTCGCATTTCTAGGCGCTATTACGTTTGCTCATTCTTTTATAATTACCAGGATGTACGGACAAAAAAAGCCGAATGAATAAACATTCGGCTTTTAAGAATTCTTTCTTCATGTTATTTAAGCTTATCCGCAATAATTCTTTCCTCCCTGTTGGCCACTTCCCAGGCTGTGTGAAAGATCAATCTTGCTCTTTTACTCATTAGTTCATATTCGATCTTATCAGGTGTGTCGGTAGGCTGGTGATAGTCCTCGTGAACACCGTTGAAGTAAAAAATAACTGGAATATTCTTCTTGGCAAAGTTGTAATGGTCACTTCGATAGTAGAATCTATTAGGATCGTTATCGTCGTTGAACTTATAGTCCAATTCAAGATTTACATATTTTTCATTAACAGCTTCCGAAAGGTCGTGCAACTCCTGACTTAATTTGTCACTCCCAATTAAGTATATATAATCTTCACCTCCAGCCTTATCCGGGTCGATACGGCCTATCATATCGGTATTTAGATTGCACAGGGTATTTTCCAAAGGAAACAAAGGATTTTCAGTATAGTATTTCGAACCGTAAAGTCCGATCTCTTCTCCAGTAACATGGAGAAAGAGAATAGAACGTTTTGGTCCGTTTCCATCCTTAACCGCCTTCTGAAAAGCCTCGGCAATTTCGAGCATGGCTACGGTCCCGCTTCCATCATCATCTGCACCATTGTAAATATCTCCGTTGTCTCGTTTTCCAACGTGATCGTAATGGGCCGAAAGCACGATCACCTCTTCTGGTTTTTCTGAACCTTTTATGTAGGCAACGATATTTTCAGAATCATTGGTAACGCGTCTTCCCAGATAACTCGCGGGGATATTCTGATAGTAGTTATTCTCTTCGATCGGTGAAGGAATTCCCTGGTCCATGTAAAAATTCCGAAGATATTCGGCGGCCAGTTTCTGACCATCGGTACCGGTCATTCGACCTTCCATTTGATCTGAAGCAAAAGTGTACAAATGTGTTTTAAGGTCTTCGGCTGTGATAGTACTCGCGTAATCGACCTTACTCATCACAGTTGTGCTAACATTGGTTTGCGCGGAATTGCATGAGATAGTTAATACAGAAAGCGCGAGTATAAATAGTTGTTTCATCAGGTTAAAAGTTATGTAATTGCGGCTAAAGATACAGTAATGACGACGGTAGATTGTAAAAATTTTGTGAAAATAAAGCCTCATCCGGCCTAGAGTATTATCCCTTTTCAGAATACAGGATTTTCCCTGAAATTTCCAGTATACCCGTTACCAGGCACTTAAATGGTGTAACGCTTTAGTATCTTTAAATCATAAAACTAATGCGATGAATTTAAAACGAACAACAATTATTCCGACTGACGATCCGAATCTTGCTAAACAGCTTTTCCAATCTTTCATTGAAAAGGAAATGCTGGTTCTCATGATAATAATCGGTGATACAGACACCATAAGAACCGCTATGCCCACTGCAGACAGTTTGGCTCACAAGATCTACTTCAATATGGAGCGCTGGGTTTTGTGGGTAAGGGATTACGAAGTACTTAGAGGTACTTTAGAGCAAAAACTAGCCGAATCACCCAATACTAAGGACATGGACTACGATGACATCAAATGTTTCAGTTTGTCTCCAATCCAGGACCTGGCAGACGGGGTAATACAAAAAAATGGTGTGCTGGACTATGTGAGCCTTCAGCAGTCCTTCTTCAAGGCGCAGTCTGATGATATCGCCTTTACAAATAATCCAAATACCTGATTGTAAGCTATGAGAAAATTAATCACAATAGTACTGGTTTGCTTCCTTGGCATTTCAGGGTTTGCCCAGATCGTGACCATTCAAGAGAAAGCGGATAATGGAAAGACACGCACTGTTGAAATGAGTGGCCCCAAGATTGTAGACATCAATTCCTCATTAGAGGTGGATGTTAACAAACGGGAAGTGCTCAAGGCGATAGAACTTCAGTATCCTCAATTGAAAACACAGGTGGAGCTTGAAAGCAAGATAGACGCTTTGCAAAAGGCCCTGGAAAACCAGGAATCCATTATCAATATTCTCCAATCAAGTATGCCTTCCAGGGACCAGCAGCAAACATTTTTCTTTCAAATAGATAGATTCCTTATGCTGGTAGGTCAGAATAGCGAGCTAAGGGCACAAGTGAATGCCTTGTATGCGGAGTATGACAATGTATACGGCATTACAGGAAGTCAGGATCTCCCTGCGGAGGCATATATCATTCAAAATTTAAATAATGATCTGGATAAACTGGTAGAAGATCTCAACACTTCGAAACCTCAAGCATATTCAGTGAGTTTGCTGGCGTTCAAAAAGGACCCTTCAGGTGGTGATAGAGTGCATGTTAAGAACTTCGACACCTACACCGAACGCGATTATGTAACTATTGATCGTTGGGTGACGACTCTTTCAGAAGAACAAAAGAAAAAGCTGGAAGATCTGAGAGCAAAGGCGGAAGAATTAAATAAAAGCAATGCAACTTTATTCGATGAGTTAAAACAGCTTTTTAAAGCTAACTTCCCGAACCTTGATTGTATTGGTGAGGTTAAAGACAATCTTAACGATATGCTGCAGGATCCACAACTGGCGGGCCCCTTTACAACGGATCTAAAAAACATTTCGTCCAAAATTTACAAAGACCTCGGTAGTCTTCAGGTGCTGATCGACCTGTTTAATAAGAACTTTGATTCCTGGGATGTAGATACAGTATTCCAGGCAGCGGATGCGCTCAAGAACCTAAAACAGGAATTCGAAAGTATTTCCATTTCTTTCGATTCATTCAAGAGAACTGCTGCATCGATCGCAACACTTCAAACTAAGGCAGATACGCTAGTAACAAGTTTTACGGGCTGTTACAGCGCCTTGAAAGATGATTACGACAATCTGACCAAAGCGCTGTCTTTAATTGTTAAACGACAGTCTAATTTCATAAAGAACAAAGAAATTGGTAAGGAAGTACTCAAATTCACGGCAACTACGCTTCCCCAGAAGGGTTTTATCAATCTTAAGGGGACGGGTAACAGGTCGAATGGCGATCAACTCTTGATCGAAGTGGTTCTTCGTTTTCCTGCTTCTGAAGATGGTATGCCGGAACAAATAATTACTCTGGAAGAGCATTTACTCACCATGCAACTTATCGGTATACGATCGGAAGTAGCTGTTGGTATGCTATTGATGAATCCCAACGAGAGCAGTCTTGATTTTGAACCTGAACGTAAATTTTATTTTGCTCCGGGGGCATCCTTGCTTTTTAAGTTCGGATCTAGAAAGTCAATGACCTACAACAATATTGTCGACTTCGGACTTGGGATTAATTTTGCTTCCCCCGATCTGGATACCGATGGTACTCCGGAATTTGGTGTGGGTATAATCGCCACTGCAATACGAGATATTATTAGTGTTGGCTATGGATATAATGTAACCATCGATGCCCCATACTGGTATTTTGGGGTAAATCTTCCGTTTAACTTTCCCGGTATTCCGGTAAATAATGTGAAGACAACACCCACAAATTAGTCAAGTAATTTTAAACAAAAAGGCGTCATTAAACGCCTTTTTGTTTAACCAGACTAATTAATTGTTAAACCCCTTTTTATTCATAGTAATATTTTTAATATTTGTGAGTGTTACTATGATAAAGAGCTTTTTACAATATTTTCTAATGATAACGGTGATCTTTTCTCTGTTAGCTCCGGCCATTATTCCTTTGGTCGTGGACGACATCAGTCAGATAGCTATCATAGAGATCAACGAAGAAGAGAATAAAGAGAACAAAAAGCAGCAAAACACTTCCGAACTGGAAGAGAAGCAGGTATATTTCCAGGACTTGCAAGTACATGAGAATACATTGATTGGAATACTAATGGCCAGGGCATCTCATTACCTGGATGGTTCCAATCAGTTTCATCCCGAAATTATCCTTCCCCCTCCTGAACATAGTTGATTTTCCATTCAACGCAAAAACAAAACAAACATTACTCGGTTAACAACTGAGTGAAAATCAATATACTATGTTCAAAAATCTTAAAAGCGACTTACCGTCGAGTATAGTCGTATTCTTCGTTGCTTTACCACTATGTCTGGGTATCGCACTGGCGAGTGGAGCTCCGCTATTTTCAGGACTCATCGCCGGAATTGTTGGGGGGATCGTTGTAGGATCTCTTAGTGGTTCAGCCATTGGTGTAAGTGGTCCGGCCGCAGGATTAGCTGCCATTGTACTTACTGCCATTGGCGCCCTGGGTGGTTTCGAAAACTTTCTACTAGCTGTTGTACTTGGAGGAATTATTCAAATTGTTTTTGGTATTCTGAAAGCTGGAGTAATTGGGTACTATTTCCCTTCTTCAGTAATTAAAGGAATGCTAACAGGTATCGGGATCATTATTATTCTGAAACAAATCCCGCACTTTTTTGGTTACGATGCAGATCCCGAAGGTGACTTCGCATTCTTCCAGGTAGATGGAGAAACTACCTTCTCCGAAATCTTTAAAACCATGAATGCCATTAGTCTTGGCTCCACCATTGTTGCGGTAGTTGGATTGGGAATCCTGATCCTTTGGGAGAAGGTGTTGGCAAAAAAGTCCAAGATATTCAAGTTGATCCAGGGGCCGCTGGTAGCGGTTATCTTCGGAATTGTATTTTTTAGTTTAACCGATGGAACCAGCATGGCTATCGCAAGCGAGAACCTGGTAACTGTTCCGGCGCCTGAAGACGCGAGTTCCTTCTTAGCACAATTCACCTTCCCGAATTTTGCGGCTATCACCAACCCGGAAATCTGGGTTACTGCTTTTACTATTGCCTTGGTGGCCAGTCTGGAAACCCTGCTCTGTGTAGAAGCTACCGATAAACTGGACCCGGAAAAACGAGTTACTCCTACCAACCGAGAACTTTTAGCGCAGGGAACCGGTAACATTCTTTCGGGACTCATCGGTGGACTGCCAATCACACAGGTAATTGTTCGTAGTTCCGCCAATATTCAATCGGGTGGAAAGTCGAAAGCATCTGCCATCATTCACGGTTTCTTCCTGTTGATTTCAGTAATACTTATCCCAACATTATTAAATAAGATTCCATTATCTGTTTTAGCTGCCATACTCTTAGTTGTAGGATATAAACTGGCTAAGCCATCACTCTTTAAGAAGATGTACCAAATGGGCTGGAAACAGTTTCTGCCATTTACAGTGACTGTGGGAGGTATTATTTTTACTGATCTGTTGGTTGGTATTGGTCTTGGATTGGGTGTTGGTATTATCGTAATCTTGTTTAAGAGTTATCAAAACTCTCACTTCCTGCATATTCAAGATAAAAGTAACGGGAAGCATAAAATCAAAATGACCCTGGCCGAAGAGGTGACCTTTTTTAATAAGGGAGCCATTTTAAAGGAACTGGATAGCCTTCCCAGGGATACATATCTAGAGTTGGATGTTCGCCAGACACGATACCTGGATAATGACATCATCGAAATCCTGGAAGATTTTGCTTACAAGGCAAAGGAGCGAAATATCGATATCAAGATTATTTCCGAAGGAGGTACTGTTGAAAATCCTCCTAGTTTCATAGAATATTTCAAATTATTACCGAAAACGGCATAATTGGCCAAAAAAAAAATAACAATCATGAAAAAAAATAATATAGTGGTTCTAATCAATCTAGATAAACCACAACTCAATATAGTACGGAACTCTATCAATGTTGCGAATAGTTTGAACGCAGTATTGACCTTTTTATACGTTAAGAAAGCGACAGACGCAGTTCAAAACGAAAATCATATATCCGCTATAAAAACCCTTACGGATACCCATATGAAAATAGATGGGAAAATGCGAGAACTATTGGAGCCATTCCAGAAATCCACGGATACTAAAATTCGGAGCAAGATCGCTATCGGAAATGTGAAAAACCATATAGGAAAGTATCTGAATGAATTGAATCCTGACCTTGTAATCCTTGGAAAAAGGCCTAAAAAAGTACTTCCATGGGAAGGTGATCGACTTACCCAATTTGTGGTAAATGAATTCAATGGACCTGTTTTGATTTCTGCCACGGATCAGGTTTTGGAGCTTAATGAACAACTCTCTTTGGGACTGCTCTCTGCTTCAGGTTCTGATGCACCTAAAGGTATTGTGGAAGACCTCCTTAAAATCTCGTCACAACCTGTGAAGTCTTTTAGGATTGTTAACAAGTCAAGTGATACCCAATCATCCAGTACCATGCCTTTTAAGACAGTGGAATATGCTTTTGAACCAGGCGATAATGCCGTTAAGAACTTATCGAAATATGTTCTTAGAAATAATGTAAATTTACTGTTCTTAGATCGCGATTATGTGACTAGAAGAAGCCGGAATGCTTCTCCTGCGAATATGAATGGAGTCATTAACCAACTTCCATCGTCCCTTTTGTTGGCGTGAGTCTATTAACTAACACACTATAACCGAATTTTATGAAAGCACAAACAAAAGAAACACAAGCGGCGATGACGCCACAAACGGCACTTCAGGCGTTGAAGGACGGGAATGCTCGTTTTGTAAATAACAACATGGTACATCGTAATCTCGGTGAACAGGTAAGCGATACATCAACCGGTCAATACCCATTTGCTACAGTTTTACACTGTATCGATTCCAGGGTATCTGCGGAATTGGTCTTCGATCAGGGTATAGGAGACGTATTCAGCATCCGCATTGCCGGAAACTTCGTGAACGATGATATTCTAGGAAGCATGGAGTTTGCCTGCAAATTAGCCGGGACCAAATTGGTAGTTGTTCTTGGACATACTGCCTGCGGAGCAGTAAAAGGAGCCTGCGACCATGCGCGTCTCGGGAATCTTACCAAGCTGATCAATAAACTGGAACCTGCCGTACTCGCTGTTCCGGAGCCGGCAGATGATAGCCTGAGAAATTCTGGAAACATAGAATTTGTAAATAATGTTGCCAAGGCGAATGTAGAAATGACCATGGATAATATTCGTAACTGGAGTCCTGTTCTGAAAGAAATGGAGGAAAATGGTGAGATCAACATCGTTGGAGGTATGTACGATATCAGTGATGGGTCTGTGACATTCTATTAATGTATTACTGAAATAGAACGAGATAAACCGTCCGACTTGTCGGGCGGCTTTTTTTGTTTCCTTCTGAAATCTATAACTTTACGATCGACTATACGTCCAAAAAAAGTACACTATGAAAAAACAATTCCTATTTCTAATTTCGATATTGCTTGGCCTTGGTATTCAGGCCCAGGTGGCACGTGTACAGGTAGTGCACAATTCGGCAGATGCTCTTACATCCACCGTAGACGTTTATTTGAATGGTATGTTGACGCTACCAGATGTAAATTTCCGAACGTCGTCTCCATTTACCGACCTTCCTGCGGGCGTTCCGCTGGTTCTGGCCGTGGCTCCCGGCGATAGCATGAGTGCGCTTGATGCCTTTTTCACCGAAACCTATACCCTTGAAGAAGGGGAGACTTATATCATGATTGCTGAAGGGATCGTGAGTCCAACCGGGTATGATCCGGCACCACCTTTTGATCTGTATGTGTACGATATGGGTAGGGAAGTGGCGAACAATCCGTTAGAAGTTGATCTCCTGGTACATCACGGCTCAACCGATGCACCTACTGTTGATGTGTATGAGACTGAAGTTGGATTAGGTCAGGTGGTTGACGATATTTCCTATTCCGAATACGATGGTTATCTGGAACTACCCGAAGACAATTATACATTTCAAATTCGAACGGCCGATGGGAGTCAGGGAATTGCGGCTTATATCGCTGCCCTCGAGTCATTAGGTGTTCAAGGGGTAGCCGTTACAGTGATCGCTTCCGGCTTTTTTGAACCTTCCATGAATTCGAACGGGCCAGCCTTCGGACTCTACGCAATCTCACCTGCAGGAGGCGCTATGATCCCCCTACCGCCGGCACCACTTTCTGTAGGCGATTCCGAAGCGCTACAATTCAGTTTATATCCCAATCCGGCAACAGATGTGATCCGGCTGGATGGTTTGAATCTTTCTAACTACCAGGTTCAAATCACAGATATCCAGGGAAAGCAGCTATTAGAGAATCGGTATAGCGGTCAAAATTCAGAAATTAGTGTCCGCGGATTAACCGCAGGAGTTTACATTCTGAATATATACAAGGACAATCAGAGAGTTGCTTCTAAGAAGTTCGTAAAGCGCTAGCCCTAAATTTTTGTTCTGTTCTGATAGGTGACCACAAAGGTCTCCATAGGAGGCTTTCCGTTCTCGTAATGTTCCGCATACATTGAAATAAATGCATTCTGCAGTTTGTATTTCACAACTTTTCCAGCGTGATCCTTGGTCCATACCTGCGCCTGAGAGTAGACACGACCGGTTTTAGCACCTTGTGCGATCTTAGGAGAACGATTGTCCATTCGGCGTTTGAAGTAGTACTTATAGGTTGTGTTGTTTGCGGTGGGATTACCATTAGGATTGATGAGCACCGATTTAAAAGCGGCACTTTCCACGTTCATGGTGGCGGTCTGGTTGGTCGCCATAAGGCCTTTTACGAGAAGTTTTTGATTTTGGGCACTCACATTTAGACAAACTAATGTAAGAATCAGGAGTGGGATTATTCTTTTCATGATATACGGATTTTAGTATGAACAAGGTAGTTCGATACTTAGAATATACTATCTTGGATTTCGAGTAGGTTGTTAAAATCTATGATTTCATGGAGAAGCGGGTAGGGTATTTATTGAATTTACTGTTATACCCTATATATATAAATGTTTAAAATGATCAACCGCTCCGGGATCATCTTATTGGGAATCAATGATTATTTCAGCTATTTTTGAGTAATTCGCTATGAACACGAACATCATTATTTCCAAGATTCGAAAAGTTCTAACCTATTTAGTTAATACAAGGGCTGCAGGCTTGTATTTCATACTTTTTGCAGGCGCCATTGGTGCAGCAACCTTTATTGAAAATGACTTTGGAACAAGTGCTGCACAAAAACTTGTGTACAAGGCATGGTGGTTCGAATTGTTGTTATTGCTATTCGCATGTACCATTTTATATAACATTTATGTGTACCGAATGGTTCAAATGAAAAAATGGGCACTACTGATGTTCCATGGAGCCATCCTGATAATTATACTCGGTGCTGCAATTACTCGATATTTCAGTTTTGAAGGTGTTATGCACATTCGGGAGAATGATCAAACTTCTGAGTTTTTGTCGTTCGAACCCTACCTCATGTTCAATGTTCAGAAAGAAGGTATCGATTATTCCTTTGATGAGCCGGTACTATTTGCTAGCCTTGGATCGAATACTTTTAACGAATCCTATCTAGTTGATGGAGCCTTAGTAAAAGTTCGTCTCACGGATTTCATCCCTAATCCGAAACAACAATTAGTTCCTCAACCGCTGAGCGGCACGGCTGTAATTAAGGTAGTTATCGGTGGGTCCAACGGTAGAGAAGAATATTTGATCGAAGAGGGAACTTCAAGGCGAATAGGATCAATGATATTCAACTTCAAAAAGCAACCCATAGCCGGAGCTGTGAATATCGTTTATGAAAATGATGAATTGCGTCTCAATTACCATCGAATGCTTACTCAAACCGTCATGGCTACCCAAACCAAAGATACGATACAATTTGATGGTGAGTTCAAGGCCTTAGTTCTCAGATCTCTCTATTCCGATGGCCAGAATAACTTCGTTTTTTCTGAATTCGAACCGGAAGCAGCAATAGTGATCACAAGTGACGACCCCAAAGTAAAAAACGAGAGTATAGTTGCTCTTAAGATGGACGTGACTGTGGGTGAAAATACAAAGACCACTTATGTATATGGAAATAAGGGCCGAACCGGAAATCCGGCTTTTCTTCGATTTGATGAAATGGACCTGGAAATTTCTTACGGTTCAAAACTAAAAGAAGTGCCTTTTAGTATTCGATTGAACGATTTTATCATGGAACGCTATCCGGGCACCAATAGTGCTTCTTCCTATGCAAGCGAGGTTACTCTGCTGGATCCTGCCGAAAACGTAAATTTGAATTACCGTATTTTCATGAATAACATCCTGAATTATCGAGGATATCGATTTTTTCAGTCCTCATTCGACCGTGATGAAAAGGGAACTTATCTAAGTGTGAATCACGATTTCTGGGGTACCTTGGTTTCCTACATAGGTTATGCCTTGCTCACTCTTGGGATGATCCTAACATTTTTCAGCAAGAAAACAAGGTTTTACGCAGTACTTCAAAAAATTAAAAAACTAAGAGCTAAAAGTGGAACTTTCATAGCTATTTTATTCATTTCACTAGCGACTACCACCTATGCTCAGGAATACAAGCAACGGGCCGTATCAGAAGAACATGCCGAAGCCTTCAGTAAATTGGTGGTGCAGGATTTCAAAGGGCGCATGAAACCCATGCACACCCTTTCCAGGGAGGTAATGAGAAAGATTGCACGTAAGGAGAGTTGGGAAGGTCTTACAGCAGACCAGGTAATACTGGGAATGTTCGTGAATAAGCAGGACTGGTATGACGTTAAGATGATCAAGCTAGGAAAGCATTCCGACGTCTTGAAATTAATAGGAGCGAGTGATTCTTACGCTTCCTATAAGGATTTTTTCACCGAAAAAGGAGAATACAAACTAAGAGATGAAGTGAGACGCGTTTATGGCCTCGATCCTGTGGACCGAGGAGTCTATGCGAAGGAGCTCATTAAAATTGACGAGCGGCTTAATATCGTTAGTATGCTGTTCTCAGGGAGTTTACTGAAAATTGTCCCCGTTCCTAACGACCCGAACAACACATGGCAAGCATTTGGTGGTCATAACCATCCACAGGACGATGGCCATGATCATAGCTCTGTGGCGGAGCGATTCTTTAATGCTTACGGAACTGCTTTGAAACAGGCGACGACTTCGCGAAACTTTCAGCATGCCGGACATCTACTGGACGAATTGAAGACGTTCCAACAGCAACAGGGCGCGGCGGTTGTTCCTTCCGAAGGAAAGATCAATACCGAGATTCGGCTGAATAACATGAATGTGTTTACTCGCCTGGCCGGATTATATATGATCCTGGGAGTGCTGTTGTTATTCTTCTTGTTCCTTTCGGTTTTTAAACCAAACCTTAGGCTAAGGAAGGTATATTGGGTGCTGTTCTCCATAATATTACTCGGTTTTGTGTTACATACCCTTGGACTAGGAATGCGCTGGTATGTATCCGGAAGAGCTCCCTGGAGCAATGGCTACGAATCCATGATCTATATTGCCTGGACCTCAACTTTGGCAGGGCTGTTATTTACACGGAAATCCTTCGGTGGATTAGCCGCGACCATGGTACTCGCCGGTACCATCCTATTCGTATCTACCTTAAGTTTTCTCGATCCTGAAATAACACCCCTAGTTCCTGTATTACGATCCTATTGGCTCACCATTCACGTTTCATTGGAGGCAGGTAGTTATGGTTTCCTGATGCTGGGAGCTATCATTGGTTTGATCAACCTGATACTTATGATCTTCCTCACAGAGAAGAATAAACTTCGTGTGAAACGCATTGTAACAGAGATGTCCTACATCAGCGAATTAACGTTAATAGGAGGGCTTTTTATGATGAGTGTCGGTACTTATTTAGGAGGTGTTTGGGCGAATGAATCCTGGGGCCGATACTGGGGCTGGGATGCCAAGGAAACCTGGGCGCTGGTGACCATACTTGTTTATGCCTTTATCCTGCACATGAGGTTAATACCTAAATTAAGAGGGACCTATGCTTTCAACCTGGCAACTATTTTCGGACTGGCTTCGGTGATTATGACATATTACGGCGTGAACTATTACCTTTCAGGATTGCATTCATACGCAACCGGTGATCCCGTGCCAATTCCACAGTGGGTGTACATCGTAGTGAGTTGTGTGATCCTGATCAGTTTCCTTGCATACCTGAGGAAACGAACGTTTAAGGAGATATCCTGACTTATTTAATCTTTGTTAACTACATCAAACAACATCACTAAAGTGGACTTTGACAAAAGCATATTATCCTTTTTAAAACCTGACTTGCTGGATACAATCCTCGCTGAATCAAGTATAAAAACAATTCCTAAAGGAACTGAAATTTTAAGAGAGGATCAATATGTTAAAGTATTGCCGATAGTAGTTGAGGGATTTGTAAAGGTCTATTCAAGATTCGATGAAAGGGAATTGTTGCTGTACTATATCGAACCAGCACAGAGCTGTGTAATGTCGTTCTATGCAGCACTGAAGAACACACCGAGTAGAGTATTTGCAGAAACCGAAGAAGATTCTAAGATCCTATTGATCCCTGTGTCACTTCTACCGAAATGGCTAAAAGAATACCCCGAATTCAATGAATTGTTTTACAACCAATTCAATTTGAGGTACACTGAGCTACTAGATACCATTAGTCACTTGCTACTAGACAAAATGGACAAACGATTGTTCGACCATCTGAAAAGAAAAATCGAAATAGCCAATGGCGATTCAATTAAGATAAGTCACGGCCAACTGGCGAATGAACTGGGAACAGCCAGAGAAGTAATTTCAAGGATCATGAAAAAACTTGAAATAGAGGGTATTGTTGTTCAAAATTCGGGAGAAATAAAGATTATCAGTGAGCTGTGACTGTAGTCACTGCAAGAAGATTTTACTTCACATATATTTGATATAAATCGAAACTTAAAAACTTATATCATGAAAAAAAACATGGGTACAGCAGATCGAATTATTAGAGTAATAATCGCTGCAATCGTCGCAGTTCTTTATTTCACAGGAACAATTTCCGGAACACTAGGGATAGTACTTTTGGTACTGGCAGGAGTATTTGTATTAACGAGTTTAATAAGCTTTTGCCCACTTTACGCACCGCTTGGAATTAGGACCTGCCCATTAAAAGGTCAGGAACAACATTGAATAAATAAAGAGCAGTCGAGAATACCAGGAAATTAGGTATTCGGGAAAGAAATAAGAAAATCACTAAATATCAATTGCCATGAAAAATATAAACATACTAACATTGGTTGTTTTGTTTACAGGCCAATTGTGTGTAAATGATCTTTACGGACAAGAAAATTTCACCTGGGCTGATGTGACCAATGAAGACTTTAAAATAACAGCCAACGATGGTTCGGCCGATGATGAGTTCAGCTATTCTATTGCTCTCGACGATGGCATTGTTGCCGTTGGAACGCCATTCGACGATGACAATGGCTCCAACTCCGGTGCTGCATACCTTTTTGATGCAGCCACTGGGGTTCAGATTTTTAAGCTTCTTCCGTCCGATGGAGCAGCCAACGCAGAGTTTGGTTTTTCCATCGCTATTCAAAATGGCGTTGTAGCGGTAGGAGCAAAAGGAGACAGTGAGAATGGTACAAACGCCGGGGCCGCATATCTATTCGATGCAGCTACGGGTATGGAGCTTTTCAAAATCCTTCCCAATGACGGTGCCGCTGAAGACGAGTTTGGAAACTCCATCACTATAGACGATGGTGTTGTTGCTGTTGGAGCCTGGCGAGCCGACGAATTTGGTGATGCTTCTGGTGCGGCCTACTTATTTGACGCATCAACTGGAAATCAGCTTGAGAAATTATTACCGGATACCGGAAACGACTTTCAGACTTTTGGTGTGTCTGTAGCCATGGATAGTGGAGTTGTGGCCGTGGGAGCAAGGACATTCTTTGTTCTTGGACAAGGCTACACCTTTGCAAAGGCATATTTGTTCGATGTATCTAATGGAAATCAGCTTAATGTACTTCAGCCGGATAATCTGAACGTGAATGGAGATCTGGGTGGATTTTTCGCTGATTGCATTGACATCGATGACGGCTTGGTTGCGGTAGGAGCACCGCAGAGGAGTATCTTTGGAGACCACTCGGGAGCTGCTTATTTATTTGATGTTTCTACCGGAACCCAAGTTTCAGAAATTATACCCGATGATGGCCAAGATCGAGATAACTTCGGAATTTCAATATCACTTGATAATGGGACGGTTTTTATTGGAGCACACCAGGATGATGAAAACGGCTTCAATTCAGGTTCGGTATATTTTTACAATGCAGTAACTGGTACTGAGATAAACAAGCTTATCGCCAGCGATGGTGCAGCTTTGGACCTTTATGGATGTTCTGTTGCAATCGATGGAAACTTTGCTGTTGTCGGTGCCAGAGATGATGATGATAATGGAAATAACTCTGGATCCGCATACATTTATTCCGGAACAATTTTAGGATTAACAGAAACCCAGTTGGGAATGGTATCCATATATCCAAACCCGAGTTCTGAATTTGTTACAATTGAACTAGGATCTGAATCAATCGGCTATTTCAAAATAGGGATTTTCAACAGTCTTGGTCAGTTAATAAATGAAATTTACGAACCTTCTTATAATGGAAAAGAAAAAGTAGTATTGGACGTTTCACATTTTGACAGTGGTATGTATTTTATACACATACAACTGGATGATCGATCAATAGTAAAGAAGTTATTAGTTCAATAGTAAATAAGCGCAAGTGATCAGCTCTTGCGCTTATTTTATTTTTTCTGAAAATAATAGTTTGTTCTCTAGTTACGCTTCAGTTGGACGACCGAAGTCCTATCTCGATGAATTATTAATTCAGATCTATTCGATCACTACTCCCTCTTCGAGTATCAGATCATAGCGATAACCAGCACCGAAATCCTTGTTCAAAACTACCTTTGCCTTGATAGTGACCACTTTTCCTTCGGGTACGAAAGTGTTTGAAGTCACTACAAGATCAAAGTCATCCTTACTTCCGTCCTGAAGATGAATCCAGTTACGCTGCATGATATTCGGATTTATTTTAACACACTTTCCCGTTATTTGGACTGTCTTTCCTTCATAAGATGAAGGATTAGCGACAATTTCGGCGATCTTTACCGATCCTTTATGCTGGATCACTTCATCGGTATGAGTTGGTATATCCTGTTTCTGTTGGGTCACATTTTCTTCAGAAGTAAAGTCGGCTGTCAATGAACCTGCATTGTTACCGTGATTTTCAGGAACCAGGCTGGAAACAAGGAAGATCCTATCGAAAACTCGATTGTACTCCTTACTTTCGAAATTGGTCTTTAATAATCCGTTACGGTAGAAATATGTGCTGCCAACGCTCACCGCCTGTTTTCTAATAGCGATCCAGTAGTCTTCCCCGCCTTCGGTTACCTTCAGGTATGTGTATTTTGTAGCCGGTAACACCTCTTTCACCATGACTTTGTGCAAATCTTCAGTAAACGAACCCCGGTTTTCCGACTGTTCGGGGCTATTATCGGTCGTTTCGGAAAAAATTCCACTGGGAGTGGGATTACTACCCTCATTCGAGCTTTTCGCAGTAATTACCTTCGGGCTATTGTTACATGAGGTTAAAATCAGTAGGACTGCTCCCACTGTATAGATCATATTATTTTTCATAGTTATTTTTTCTTTTTACTGTAAAATCGTTTTGTCAACCGGGTATAGAACCTAATACTATTTTCCGGGTCACTTTGTGAATATTCACCAGATACACTAAGTATCCAGGTTCGAGAGATGCGATAGGATAAGGTAGCTCCATAGAAGTTCAACGACAAGTCGCTGAGATTATTCTCATATGTATATTCTGCTCTTCTGAAATACACATCGGTATTAAACTTGTTTTTAAAGAATTCCCTGCTATACCGCACTGAATAGATGTTGCTTTTCAGGTAGTTTGAGGAATTCATGTTATAAGATACGTTGAATCTACCGCCAATCCCGGGTATTTTAGACAGGGTTGCATAGCCGTAAATATTATCGGATTTATTTTCATTATCACTTCGGAATCGCCTACTATAACTTATGCCCATCCAAAGTTGTTTTGTGGGTCTAACATTGAATCTGAATCTTAGACCTTGTCGGGCCAGATCATCATCCAACAAACGCTCAATATCCGTTTGAAAAGTTTCATAATAGATGATCGCTTTCCTGGAATCATATGAGATCATAGCATTTACGGCTCGGGTAAAGCGATATCGTGCAGACATATACAAATTTGTTAAACGTGTACTGTTCCCGTTATTACCAAAAATATCGAGCTCTGCACTGCTGAAGAGGGTAAGATCCGAAGCGATGGTACTCATGTGTTGAAAGAAAATATACCTTCGGTCGGTTGCGCCGGCGTTGGTCTGTTCCATAGCTCCCAGAGTCGTTTCACTGAAAAAATCTTTGGAGTTGGTTCCAATACCGACATATCCTCCGTACTGCAGCAGATCGGCATTGAATCCGAAATTTTCAAAATCGGGCCTGAATCCTCCCATACCACCCACATAGAAATTTCCGAAGTATTTCTCAACCTGCAACCCGTCTACAGCTCCAATACTACTGGCCTTAGGATTGATTTTTCGGCCCGCAGTGATAGAAAGATCTGGTGTGGCATCATAACGGACGTTGAGGTTATAAACATTGAATATACCGGTTCTGCCTTCGTAGTCATCTGTAGCGGTATTGAAATTTCGGTAAACCAGATAGGATTGCACGGATACTTTCGAATCTCCGATATGATTTGCATCTAAAGAGAATCGTGTCCTGAAAATACTGCGATCATCTCGAACGTCTGAAAAGGTATTGTAACTAGACAGCGATACCCTTCCGCGAATATTTTCCTTGTACAGAGAAGTTTTTTCCCCTAAATCAACCGGTATATTCGTTTCAGGAGGTAATTCTTCCTCCAATGGCTCCGTAATTGTAGTGGGTTGAGTTGTTTCCGCAGACGTCACAATTGAATAACTCACTGTATCTCCGTTGGAAATAACGCAATCATTTAACACGGTACAAACTACCGATGTAGAAGACTTGTCGGTTACTTTCAGGCAGTCGTTACCATTAAACGAAAGCACTTTACCTATTTCGATATCTTCTGTACTATTGAACTTCACATACACGTTATTCGACGTTACAAAAGAAACGGTACCGCTTAGTGTTCTGTCCTGCGAATAAATAATTGAACAAAAGAACAATGCTGTCAATATGCAAGCATCTTTTAGGGACATCAGGAAAAATTTATCTTCTTATTATGGGTTAGGGTGGCATGCAAAGCATGCATTACTTTCATATACATAACCTGAGACCCCTTCGTGCTCATCATTCATATCGATCTTTTCATGACAGGTGGTACAGGTGAATATTGAATAGTTGTTAGCGTTAATATGACAGTCGATGCACTGGTTCCATTCGCCTTCGTGAGCACCGCTGTATATTGGGAAATACATACCATCGTGATTAAAGGTAGCAGGCATCCATCCGGGGTTGGTGGTATGGCATGAGGCACAATCCGTGGGAAACTGAGCAGCCGAGTGATTTGGATCTGTGGTCGCGTTATAGTCGCTTAAGTGGCACTCCACACAATCGGTAGGTGTATTGGTATAGTTGTTATTTATATGACATTGTGTGCAATCCTGAATATCATGTCCCAACGTAAGAGGGAAAAAGCTGTGATCGAGCACGGCAGGCATCCACCCTGGATTGGTGGAATGGCAGGCAGCACAATCTGTTGGGAAACCGGCGGCCTGGTGGTTAGGATTGTTTGTGGCCGCATAGTCGTCGGAGTGACAGGCAAAGCAGTCAGTTGGTGTATTGTTGAAATTTCCGTTTATATGGCAAGCGTTGCAGTCCTGGATATTATGACCCAGGGTTAAAGGGAAGAAATCGTGATTGATCGTCGCAGGCATCCATCCCGGATCCGCTGTATGACACTGGACGCAATCCGTTGGGAATCCAGCCGATGAATGATTTGGATTCGTGGTAGCGGCAAAATCGTCGGAATGACAGGCGAAACAATCGGATGAAATATTTGAAAAATTAGTTACATCGTGGCAGGCACTACAATCCTGAATGTCGTGACCTCCCGTAAGTGGGAAGAAATCGTGATTGATCCCTTGAGAATCCCAGCCAAATCCCAACGGACTATGGCACTCAAGGCAGTCTGTAGAAAAACCGGAAAGCGGGTGGTTAGGATTAGTTGTGGACAGGTAGTCGTCCCTGTGACATTGGATACACTCATTCCCGATAGGAGTAAAGGAAAGTGTAGTAGCATTTTCTCCGTGACATTCTATGCATCCCAGGTTATTATGTACACCGATCAATGGAAAACCATTTTGTTCGTGCAATTCAGGAATATTGAAAACCAACCAGCTATCGGAATTGTGGCAACGCATACAGTCGTTTCCAACGCTCTGATTGTGGACATCCAGGTGACATGAAATACAGTCGGATTGAACGTTACTGAAAGTCAGATCTGTATGGCACGCTTTACAATCGGTCACTTCATGAGATCCTTCCAGGGTGAAATCGGTATCGTTGTGATCAAACTGAATAGTGTTATAATCGATGGTCCATCCACTTGGATTGTGGCACTGACCACAATCGATCTTCAGTTCCTCTCCGTGAGGGGACTGTCCGAATATTGATCCGAAAGAAAGGATCAGTCCTATTGCAAATGACAATCGGTACATTCCAGTTTGTTTAGTTTATATAGAACGGTTTTCGTTCCGTCCTCATCGGTAATTTCGTGACATGCAGCACAGCTAATTTCAGCGTGGCGTCCTTCCAGTGGGAAGGCTGTTGAATTGTGGTTGAATTTTTTCGGATACCAGCTGTCCGTTACATGACAACGATTACAATCGGTGACACCATCAATGGCAAAAACATCATCGTGCACATTCTCGTGACATGATGCACATTGATTATCTAAGTTAGTAAATTTCTGATTTACAAGGGTTTTATTTTCTGAAATTTCAAAATGACACTCCCTGCAATCTATCTCCAAATGTCGTCCATCAAGGGGCCAGTTAGTTAGGTTGTGGTCAAAATTTACGACATCCCAGGCCTCATTGCTGTGACAAGCCGTACAATCCTGCTGTGGGTAGAATGAAGTACTAATGAAATCTTCATGAATATCTAAATGGCAGTCCACACAGCTTGAGCCGAGATCCGCAAAGGTCCAGCGGTCGTCCTCTTCGCTTATATGACACGCAAAGCAAGGTGTAGCGATATGTGCACCTTCTAATGGAAAAGAGGATGTTTGATGCTGTTCCAAGGTATAAAGGCTATAGTCGAATCCCTTTTCCAGGGTATGGCACTCGATACAATCCGGGTTAATTCCGTTTTCCATGAATTCGCCCTGATGATAATCGGCATGACAACTGTTACATGCTGAAAAATCGATTGGTGTGGTAAATCGCTCGACGTGACATTCCCTGCAATCTACTTCGAGGTGCATACCTTCCAATGGATAATCTGTAACTGTGTGATCAAAGAAATCCATATCTCTCAGCGCCAGGAAACTGGTTTCCTGGTGGCATTTTACACAATCTGTGCCGTATTTTCCCTCATGCTGATCCTCATGACAGGAAACGCAATTATCTTCAGAAATATCAATATTATCCTGAAAAACAACTAAGGGGTTACTACTTCTATCGTGACAGCTAAAGCAATCCACGGTGCGATGCTTCCCGTTAAGGTCGAATCCGGTAACATTGTGATTAAATCTACCAGTGCCAACAAATCTCGAGAAAGATGTTTCAGTATGACATTGTTTACATTGCCCTGCCAATTGGTTATTGTGCGGGTCGTCGTGGCATGATTTACAATCTGAGAAAGGGATATCAGCAAATTCCTGAAATTGGACGCCGTTCCTGGTAGTCATTTTGTGACATTCAATACAATCCAGATTGACGTGTTCTCCCTTTAAGGGATAGTCCGTTTCAGCGTGGTTGAAGTTGACTACTGGTTTGAAAGCATCCATATTATGACAGCTTAGACAATCGTTAGGGAGTGTTCCCTGGTGGAAATCATCATGACAGGACAGACATTCGTTATCGAGTCCCAGAAATGTATTTTTCCTTTTTCTGATATCGCTATTTGCGATATTGTCCGGCATATGGCATTTACGGCAATCTACCTCTTCATGTTTACCTTCAAGTGCGTAACCGGTTAGGTTGTGATCAAAGTTTTTTTCATCGAAACGAACCATATCGAATTTTCGCCCGTGATGTTCGCTATGGCATTCGAAACAATCCTTGTTTTTAACCGCGCTGCTCGCGTGATATCCCTGGTTATTCGTCAATAAAGACTGGATCTCCTTGTGACAATCGAGACACTTGCTGTTGGAGACCTTTTTCCCGATATCATGGCAGAGTGTGCAATTGCTCATGCCTTCCAAATCCGAGTGAGCATTTGTTAGATCCCCAGGAGATATCTGTCCGTACCCAAAAGGTACAGCGAGCATGAATAGAAATGTTATATGGAAAAATCGGTTTTTCAAACCATATATCTTCTATTTTCAGTTTGGTTGTTAAAAGAACCGACGTCGTTTAAGGTCCCTTCTTTTATTATTAACAGTTAACTTTTGGTTTACCCTACCTAAAGTTAACCATGTTTTTTCATAATGTATCCAAATCGCTTCGTAATTTTTATTCCGGGCTTCTCCAGAAAGGCGGTTGGCAGTATACCTCCGGCAAATATGTATACCATGTCGTTAGGTACTTCAGTGGCTTCATCATTTCCATCGGTTTTAATAAGGCAATGAGATTCACTTATCGAAATAAGGTTAGTGGAGAACATGAGGTTTACCTTACCTTCCGCAGCGGCGTTAGTAATTTTCTCACGATTCTTTGGTTTACATCTGGTAAGGGTCTCGGTCCTTACAAGTTGTCTCACTTTGTTATTCTCCATAAGTAGGAGGGAAGCTTCAATTGCCGAGTCTCCACCACCCACGACTATAATTTCCTTTTCAGAGATTCGCTCGGGTTCAAGAAGCCTGTAAGCAACTTTTTGAGATTCCTCTCCCGGTATATTGAGTTTCCTCGGACTTCCACGTCTACCAATGGCAATTAGCACATTATTGGAGATGAATTCTTCATTGGTGTTGGTTACTATTTTGAAGGTGTCATCGGCCAAAGGAATTATATCATCTACTTTGGTTTGTTCGCGGATATCAATGTCATGTTGCGAGATCACATCGTTCCATAGTTGAAGTAATTCATCCTTAGAAGTATCATAGAGCTTGACTTTTCCGTGAAGGGGAAGGTTCATGGGTGATGTCATGACAATCTTAGACCTCGGGAACGTGTACACTGTGCCTCCGAGAGAATCTTGTTCTAGTGTCAGACTGGTCAAGTTGTGTTTCTTACATGCCAGGGTTGCGGAGATACCCGCAGGTCCGGCACCAATAATTAAAACATCTATAACCCCATCCGGATTTGGCTTCTTGCTTTTAACAATACTATCAATTGCTTGCTGTCCTTGTTCAACGCTGTTCCGAATAAGTCCCATGCCACCAAGTTCACCGGCGATATATATTCCTCGAATATTGGTTTCGAAGTTCTGATTCACATGAGGAAGATCTACTCCTCTTGACTCTGTTCCCATGCGCAGTGATATAGCCTCAACAGGACAGGCGTGGAAGCAGGCTCCATGACCCACACAATTTGAAGAATTTATGAGCGTTGCTTTGCCGTTCGCTATTCCGATGATATCTTTTTCAGGACATTCTGAAACACAGGCGGCGCTACCAATACAGGTGTTCAAATTGATATGCGGATGTAAGGAAACGGGTTCGAAGAGGCCTTCTTCTTTGGCGATCTCTACTTTTTTCACCGTTTCCATGGTGTTCTTCTTCAGTTTCCGAAGGTATAATAGGACCACGATCGCACACAAGAGGAATACGGCAGTATAAGCAATAATATTTTCGATAAGTACTTCCATTAAAAAATCCATTTATAACCAAATGCCAGGGTAACAGCAACGTGGATAATTACGATTATCAGCATAACCAATGCAAAGGGTAAATGCGCCACATGCCAGTATTTGAAAAGCTTTTGCATGGTTTGTAACCTTCCGATTCTCCTGCTGAGGGTCCGTTCGTTCTTTAATAATTTCAGAATGGAACCCCTTTCAGTCTTGGTTAGATTACTATGTTTAAGTGCTTTTTTTAGTTCGGACAAGGAGACTTTATTTTGGTCTTTCTCATTGTTTTTAGTGAATCGTATTAAAAATTGAACAGTTGGAAGGTCTAACCTGAACTTTTCACTTAATACATTTGAAAGGTCAGTTTTCATTGACTTTACCTCTTGCAGACTGAGCTCTCTTCCTTCTATGGTTCTTGGAATTTGAATATAGATAAATCGGCCAATCACTCCACTGAGAACAACCGCTACCATACTCCAGAATGCTACTGAAACTATGCCGCCAAATTTGAAAGCCGTATGGAACAATACCATGATGGGTCCCAGGGTACAAAGGAAAATGTGAAACTCAAGCAAGTATTTTAGTCGGATGAACTTACCAAGGAAATTATAGCGCTTCCTGGCAATATAGATACTTACTCCAAATAGTATCATTAACGTGCCAATGATCCCAAGACCATGGCCATAAGCACCACTTGGTTTAAACCAATCGTGCTTCGGGTGATAGAAACGTTCTTCCAGCACCGTATTATAGTACGAATAGCCCGTATAGGCGAGATATATGGTTGCGATTACTATAATCGAAACCATCGAACTAATGTATATCTTATGTGTGGTTTTAGTCAAATAATACTGTGTTAGATTTGGGACAAAAACAAAGTAACAATATATATAATCCTTTAGTTAACGAATTTTTAGGCTTGTCTAATATATAAGAAGTGAAATTAAGATTTACTTCGATTAAGAGAATGATATTCGTCATATGAATATCTTAGTCTTAACAATATTATTAGACCGATTATAGTGTATAAACAGTTTCTGTAAGTTATACCCTACCTCGAAGGTCTAATTACAGACCAAAGATTATTTACTGTGGATGTCATCACCTTAATTCAAAGTCTGGATAGAGGGATCGATCAGGTTATTCGATCACAAAGATGTGCGATACGAAGTCATTGGATATTTGAAGCCCTTTTGTTTTTTCCTTTAAAAAGCGCCGGAATTTGATTGTAATCCAAAAAATACTGGAGTTTAACAGAAAATACATGAGTGATGGGTTGCTCAAAAAGTGTCCCAATACTGTCGAAATAAGAATCACGTGCAGCATTATCCATGTTGAATAACTGATTTCGATATAGTGCGGTTAAAAAGCTTCCAGGAGCAAATTGCCATGAGTAACTCAAATCAAAATTCCATGTACTAAAATTGATATCTGGATTATCCGGAATATTTTCAGTAGTGTATCCTGTAGTGTTAGTTACATATCCATCATCCTGAAGAGAAAATAATTGTTGGTCGTATTCCACTGTAGCCCAAAAGTTTCTGAAAGTTAGTGCAAGTGTGTTATATGGATTAAAATTATAGCTGGTATTAAAGGAATTGGTTATTTCCACCCTTTTTCTATCCCCAAAGATAACGTCATCATCTACCTGTGTGGTATAACCTCGGTCCCCTGAATAATATTCACGATCAAAACCATAGGAAAGGGAGAATTTATCATTCATTCGAAATCGCGGCCTAAATCCAAACCAAAAATTAACATAATCTCGAGTCTCGTCTACAAAAGTCTCAATACCGGTGTAACCATTAAGAGACAGTCTTTTGTTGCTGTTCGTATTGAACCAACTATTGACATTCACGTTGTTTTTCTCAATGAAGAAACTTCCTTCTTTGCGGGGTTCAAAATAATCGTACTGCTTTCCGGGTCTCAAGTTAATATTGGCTCCAATACTAAGAAGTTTCTTAGTGGTACCATTGGCCTAGAACCCGAAACCAAATCCAGTAAAAGTACTGGGACTGGCCAAATTGGTATAGTTCACGTAAGTTCCTATGCTATATCTATTCCATTTTTCGGTTGGCTCAAATATTCGATAGCTGGCATCTATCCCGAAGTTGTTGAAATTATTTCGAAACTGTAGCCCCAGGTCATTAATATCGTACTTAGTATCCGCAAAGCTATGATCAAAGCTATATCGAAAATTTCCGTGTGCCTTCCGAATTAAAAAGTAGGAACTAAAACCCGTCTCGTTTCCACTTTCCATATTCACATTGCTCATTTTTGCCTCGGCTCTAATGTTATAGGTATTACGCTTATTACTGATATTTGAGACAAGCCCGGTTACGTTGGCATCTCTAAAAGAACCAGTTCTGAACACGTTAGTGTTGATCAGACCTATGGACGAGTTTCCGTTAAACTGTTGATCAACTACCACGATATTGTAATTGGTAAAAGGTTCAACTTCTACTTCTCTGGTAGTGCCTGTTATGGTATTTCGTACTGTGGCATTGGTACTTTCGGTGATCGAATTGAACAGTCCGATACCAAGCCCTTTTTTGGTTCGTCCGGATACTTTTACAGCATTAATGACTTTAACGGTTGCTGGTGATTCAAGAACCTCTTCGTTCTCTCCTAATTCGGGGCTTGTACTGGGAGGGCCACCGATTCTTCTGGAGAAGAACAGGTTTCCTTTATTGAAAAGGTCTACTCCTTCGGTAAAGAATTGTCGTTGCTCGGAGAAGGTTTGTTCGAAAGGACCCAGGTTTAGAGTTACGTTATCGAATCTGGCCTGACTAAAATCCGGTATAAGGGTGGCGTCCAATGTAAAGTTTTCAGTCAGCCCATACTTCACATCGAGCCCGGCGTTAAAATTAGATTCATGGTCTCCATCGAAGCTCCTCTGTACTGTAGAGACAAAAGGGTAGAAGGCAAGTCGAACCGGTGGTTCAAGATTGGACAAACCCTTTAACTCACCATGATATAAACCAATGTTTCCTTTTGTAATGTCAATTGGATTCCAGGTATATTGAGACTCATCTCTTCTGAAGCGTCTGTGAAATTGAACCCCCCAGGTTTCCAGATTCTTATTGTCGAAACGCAAACATCTGTATGGGATTTTCATCTCTACAGTCCATCCGTCATCATTTATTTTTACCGCACTACTCCAAACAGCGTTCCAACCAAAATCTTCACCAATATTAGGGTTAGCAATGGCATCGGCTTGAGTTCCGGAAGCAAAAACGAAAAATTCTGTATCGTTTTGGGCATCGTTATTTGGGTTAACTACAAATCCGAAGAAATCTGATTGTCCAAAATTATCACGACTTGAAAGTTGTTTGGCAATTAAAGATGGATCATCATAGAGATAGGCGGCAACATATATCGCCTGATCGTCAAAAGTCATTTTCACTACGGTTTTATTGGCTTCGGTATCTTTAACACCTACATCTGGTCTGAATTGCGTGAATTCCACAGCCTCCTGAGCCGTTGCCCAAATAGGTTCATCAAACACCCCGTCAATTTTCGGTGAGGAGTCTGTTCTTTCAATTTGAAGTGATTTTTTTTCTTGTGCTGAGAGGTGGAAGGTGATAAATAATGCAAAAGATAGGAATACGCAGATTCTCATGGATTAGTTGTTGATTGATGAACAAATGACCTAAAAATTTTCAATTCGTTACACCGATTTCTAATAATAATTCTGTTCGGGGTGAGTTCGAGAAATCTTATTGCTCAATAGATTGGTGTTGTTTAATGCATTAATTGTCGTTCTATTCTAGCGTGAACTTAAGAAGTAATTAAACTGAAAATGTGAATTAAGTGAAAAAAAACATTAAAACTTGCCGTCGATTATTTTAAGTGGTACTAAAATGTTGAGATCGACACCATAAATCGAAAAATCCAGTTCAAGAAAACTCTGTGGGATTTTATTTTTAACTTATATCAAAATGCAATTCATTAGAGGAGAAAGTGGAATTTGATCCTTTTATTCTCTAATTGAGCCATTAAACTTCTGTTAAACAAAATCACGAATAGTTAAAATTTTCTACCTTTGATTTTAGAATGAAGCAGGTATTCCACAAAATGTTGTCTTTGTTACTGGCATTTGTAGTCTTATTTTCTACAATGTCATTTACTGTGAACATGCACTATTGTGGCGATTCATTGGTTGAAACGGCCATTTTCCAAAAAACCAAAGGTTGTGGTATGGAAATGGACAAACCCTCAACAGAGGGCTGTGCAATCACAAAAAAGAACTGTTGTGATGATAAGCAGTTAGTTGTTGAAGGTCAAGATGAATTACAAATTGATAAAATTTCATTTGAGCAACAAGTATTTATAGCTTCCTTCGCTTATTCCTACATCAACCTTTTTGAAGGTTTAGATCAAAACGTAAGTTCTTACGAAGAATACAGGCCACCACTCGTTATAAGGCAAATCTACAAGATTGACGAGACCTATTTAATTTGATTTTAAACAATAGACTGTTTTATCCTTTGACTTTCTGTCGTAAGGATAATTTGTAGTATTCGGTGTTTTCCTAACACCAAAGTCTAATTGCTTAATTATCAAAGTCAATGCTAAATAAAAGCATCAAATTTTTAATAGAAAATAAACTCGTAGCTCTATTACTGCTTGTCCTTTTTGTAGGTTGGGGAACAATAAATGCTCCTTTTAACTGGGACATTGGATTTCTACCAAATGACCCAGTGGCAGTAGACGCCATTCCCGATATTGGCGAGAATCAACAAATCGTATTTACAAAATGGGATGGTCGTTCACCACAGGATATTGAGGATCAAATTACCTATCCATTAACCACATCGCTTTTAGGAATACCAGGAGTAAAAACCATTCGTAGTTCTTCGATGTTTGGCTTTTCAAGTATCTACATCATTTTTGAAGAAGACATAGAGTTCTATTGGAGTCGAAGTCGTATTCTCGAAAAACTCAACTCTTTACCAAGTGGATTGTTACCCGAAGGGGTGAATCCTGCCTTGGGTCCGGATGCAACGGGATTAGGTCAAATATTTTGGTATACACTGGAAGGCCGTGATGAAAACGGAAATGTTACCGGTGGCTGGGATTTACAGGAACTGCGGAGCATCCAGGACTACTATGTAAAATATGCACTATCGTCAGCGAGTGGTGTATCCGAGGTAGCTTCTATTGGCGGGTATGTTCAGGAATATCAAGTTGATGTTAATCCGGAATTATTGCGTCAGTATAATATTGGTTTACATCATGTTGTAAAAGCGGTTAAGGAAAGTAATAAAGATATTGGGGCACAAACACTGGAGATCAACCAAGCTGAATATTTGGTACGTGGCCTGGGTTATGTGAAGTCTATTGCAGACATAGAAAATGCCGTGGTGGCCTCCGAGGAGTTTACAGCTATTAGGATAAAAGATATTGGAAAAGTCTCATTGGGTCCGGCAACCAGAAGAGGAATATTGGATAAAGAAGGTGCAGAAGTTGTCGGAGCTGTGGTAGTTGCGCGTTATGGTGCAAACCCAATGGAAGTTATTAATAATGTAAAAGAGAAAATCAACGAATTAAGTACAGGACTACCTTCAAAAGTTTTGGCAGACGGAAGAACGTCGCAATTAACCATAGTACCATTCTATGACAGAACAGAACTTATACAGGAAACATTAGGCACTCTTAACGAAGCATTGACTTTAGAAATACTAATCACCATTCTGGTCATTATCATTATGGTATTTAATCTTCGGGCTTCAGTATTAATCTCAGGCTTATTACCCGTAGCAGTTTTAATGGTCTTTATTGCAATGAAACTCTTTGGAGTGGATGCAAATATTGTCGCTTTATCAGGAATTGCGATCGCCATTGGTACAATGGTCGATGTTGGTGTTATTCTTTCAGAAAATATTATCAGGCATTTAGACGAAAACAATAATGGACTTCCAATAAATAAAGTAGTTTATTACGCCACGACCGAAGTGTCTGGTGCAATCGTTACCGCAGTAATGACAACGATCATCAGTTTTATTCCTGTATTTACAATGATTGGAGCAGAAGGAAAACTATTCAGGCCATTAGCATTTACCAAAACATTTGCGCTTACAGCATCAATCATAGTAGCGTTGTTCTTTATTCCACCGTTTGCAGCATTTTTATTCAGAAAGAAGAGCATTAAATCCAATTTTAAATATGGTTTAAATAGCGTTTTAATTGCGTTAGGTATGGTTGTCATAGTCTATGGGTATTGGTTAGGATTGATATTGATAGCTTTTGGAATTACAGCACTACTTAATCTACAAGAAAAGATAACCGAAAAGGAATCAAACCTTACTAATATCATTATTTCCGCATCAGCAATAGTATTCCTGTTAGCTCAATATTGGAGACCATTAGGCGTTGATAAAAGCATTTTCTGGAATCTCATTTTTGTTAGTATTATTTGCTTTGGCTTATTAGGCATTTTCTCATTATTCATCAAATACTACACACGAATTTTAAAGTGGTGTTTAGATAACAAGTTGCTCTTTTTGTCTGTCCCAACTGCGATTGTAATTGCAGGTTTTTTCATTATGAAAAACACCGGTAAAGAGTTTATGCCATCATTAAATGAAGGCTCTTTTTTACTAATGCCAACCTCAATGCCACATTCTGGCATAGAAGAAAATAAACGTGTTTTACAGCAATTGGATATGGCAGTAGCCAGTATTCCAGAGATTGAAACAGTGGTAGGTAAAGCAGGTCGAACAGAATCAGCTTTAGATCCGGCACCATTATCAATGTATGAAAATGTAATTCAGTACAAACCAGAGTATATGCTGAATGAAAACGGTCAGCGTCAACGCTTTAAAGTGAATGATGATGGTTTATTTGAGTTGAAAGATGGTCGTTTTATTGCAAACCCAAATAATTCTGAAAATGTCACTTTAAACACGGTAAAAAGGTTTCAATTGATCGAAGATAACAATGGTAAGTTCTACCGTAATTGGCGACCAGAAATACAGTCACCAGACGATATATGGAACGCAATCGTAAAAGTCACTAAACTTCCAGGCGTCACCTCAGCACCAAAACTACAACCCATTGAAACCCGATTGGTGATGCTTCAAACAGGAATGCGAGCACCTATGGGAATCAAAGTTAAAGGTCAGGATTTAAAAAAAATAGAGGCATTTGGTGTCCAATTAGAAAACATCTTAAAACAGGCTGAAGGAGTCAAACAAGAGGCGGTATTCGCAGATCGGATTGTTGGTAAGCCTTACCTGCTAATTGATATTAATAGAGAGAAAATAGCACGTTATGGTATATCCATTAATGACGTACAGAACGTATTAAAGGTCGCCGTAGGTGGAATGGTATTAACCCAAACCGTTGAAGGTCGCGAACGATATGGTGTTCGTGTGCGCTACCCCAGGGAATTACGAGCTAACCCGACCGATTTAAAACAAATCTATGTGCCAGTCGAAAAAGGCAGTCCAATTCCTTTAAGCGAATTAGCAACAATACGATACGAACAAGGTCCACAAGTGATCAAGAGCGAAGACACATTTTTAGTTGGTTATGTGTTATTTGATAAAATGGATGGATTTGCGGAAGTAAATGTGGTTGAAAATGCACAAACCTTAATTCAACAAAAGATAGATAGTGGCGAATTAATAGTACCAAAAGGCATTAACTATCAATTCACGGGAACATATGAAAATCAATTGAGAGCAGAGAAAACCTTATCGGTTGTTGTGCCATTGGCACTGCTAATAATCTTTTTGATTCTGTATTTCCAGTTCCGTTCGGTTGGCACATCACTAATGGTATTCACTGGCATTGCAGTAGCATTTGCAGGTGGTTTTCTAATGATATGGCTCTATGGTCAAGGATGGTTTCTAAACTTCAATTTCTTTGGTGAAAATTTGCGCGATTTGTTCCAAATGCACCCGATAAATTTAAGTGTAGCGGTTTGGGTTGGGTTTATTGCCCTTTTCGGAATTGCCACCGATGATGGCGTAGTAATGGCAACCTATTTAACGCAAACATTTGACAGAAATGCACCGGAGAACAAAAAACAGGTTAGATCATCAGTTGTTGAAGCAGGTGAAAAGCGTATCAGACCTTGTTTAATGACGACAGCTACTACCATATTGGCATTACTGCCAGTATTAACCTCAACTGGACGAGGAAGTGATATTATGATTCCTATGGCAATACCAAGTTTTGGTGGGATGCTCATAGCATTGATTACCCTATTTGTTGTACCAGTATTGTACAGTTGGAAAGCAGAAGTTCAACTTAAAAGAACAGCCAAATGAAATTCATAAAATCACATAAAAAAATAGTCTTCATTCTTTGTTCTTTACTCTTTGGTCTAAACCTAAGTGCTCAGCGTTTGGAAGAGTTCATAAATGAAGCCATCGAGAAAAACCCGGAAATTCAAAAATTCGAGTTACAATATAAAATAGCTTCGGAAAAGGTTAATGAGGTAAATACCCTAGCTAATACCGAATTAGGTGTTGGCTATTTTGTAAGTGAACCAGAAACCCGAACAGGCGCACAACGCTTTAAGGTTTCGGCTAAACAAATGTTACCGTGGTTTGGGACCATTACTGCGAGAGAAAATTATGTGAGTTCATTAGCAGATGCTGAATACGAAGACATTGTTATCGCAAAGCGAAAATTAATAGCATCTGTATCACAATCGTATTACAACTTATATGCGAACAAGGCCAAGCAAGAGGTATTAACTGAAAACATCAGGTTACTTAACACTTATGAAACCTTGGCACTAACTTCAGTTGAGGTAGGAAAAGCTTCTGCAGTGGATGTATTACGGTTGCAAATGCGACAGAACGAAATACAACAACTGAAACAGGTGTTACAGCAACAATTTTTAGCGGAACAAACCAAGTTCAATAATCTATTAAACAGGGCAAATGATATTCCAGTTAATGTGGTTGATGAATTAGTGATCCCTCCAGAAGATATTGAACTCAATTCTGGAAATTTAACATTGCATCCCGAACTGCTTAAATTCGACAAACTCTACCAATCAGTAGAACAATCCGAATTATTAAACCAAAAAGAAAGCAGTCCAATGATTGGTTTCGGAATAGATTATGTCAATGTTGACAGGCGTCCGGATATGAGTTTTATCGATAATGGCAAGGATATTTTGATGCCAATGCTTTCGGTTTCGATTCCAATTTTTAATAAAAAGTATAATTCCCGTTCCAGGCAAAATGAGTTGCAACAACAGGAAATTCAATCTCAAAAGCAAGAACGTCTTAATCGCTTGGAAATTCTTTTGGATAAGGCTGTATATGATCGTCATTCAGCAAGAATAAGCAATGTGACTCAAACCAAAAACTTAAGGCAGGCCAAAGATGCTGAACAAATCTTAATTAAAAGTTATGAAACAGGAACGATTGATTTCAATGATGTATTGGACATTCAAGAATTGCAATTGAAGTTCCAAATGAATCAGATTGAGTCAGTGAAGAATTACTATATGCAAACCACAATAGTCAATTATTTAACACACCAATGATGAAACATACCTATCACATTCACGGAATGACTTGCAACGGATGCCGAAATCATATTGAGGAATCACTTTCAAAGGTTAAAGGTGTTTCTAAGGTAATCGTCGATTTACAAAAGGCTGAAGCTCAAATAGAAACGGATTCACATATTGAGATAGAAACATTTCAAGACGTATTGAAAAATGATGGTGGCAGATACAGCATTCATAAACCGGGTGAGCATTATCATTCAGAAGATAAAAATGATATTCAATCCAAAGGGAGGGGTACTGGGACATTTTATTGTCCTATGCATTGTGAAGATGATAAAACCTATGACCAACCTGGTGACTGTCCTGTTTGCGGAATGGATTTGGTCGAAGAACAAAATCTATCAACTTCTTCAACAGAACAATGGACGTGTCCTATGCATCCAGAAATAATCAAAGACGAAGCAGGTTCGTGTCCAATTTGTGGAATGGATTTAGTGCCAATGCAACCTGACCTTTCAGCAGAAGAAAAAACCTATAAAAAGCTATTAAAAAAGTTTTGGGTTGCCACAGCATTTACCTTGCCAATTTTCTTAATCGCAATGAGTGAAATGGTTCATAACAATCCGTTATACGACATAATGAAACAGCAATATTGGAACTGGATTCAGTTTGCGTTGTCTATTCCAGTAGTATTTTATGCCACTTGGATGTTTTTTGAACGTGCATATAGAAGCATTAAAACGTGGAATCTCAATATGTTTACGCTTATTGGTATTGGTGCAGGGGTAGCTTGGTTGTTTAGTGTCGTGGGATTGTTATTTCCAGATGTATTCCCTGAACAATTCAAAACGGAATCAGGTGCTGTTCACGTATATTTTGAAGCAGCAACGGTTATTTTGACATTGGTGCTTTTAGGTCAACTGTTAGAAGCTCGTGCACATAGTAAAACAAATTCGGCAGTTAAGGAACTGTTGAAATTAGCACCAAATAAAGCTTTAAAAATTGTAGATGGTGAGGAAATTGAAGTCAGTATTGACGAGATTGAACTTAATGATATTATTAAAGTAAAACCAGGAGATAAAATTCCTGTAGATGGTGTGATTACAAAAGGCAATACTAGTATTGACGAATCAATGATTACAGGTGAGCCTATTCCAGTAAACAAAGCTGAAAATGATAAAGTAAGTAGCGGAACAATCAATGGGAATCAATCCTTTTTAATGAAAGCGGAAAAGGTAGGAAGTGACACCTTGCTATCTCAAATTATTCATATGGTGAATGATGCCAGTAGAAGTCGTGCACCTATTCAAAATTTAGCCGATAAAGTTTCGGGTTACTTTGTACCAATTGTAGTTATCATATCGGTCATAACCTTCATTGTATGGTCAATTTGGGGACCAGAACCTGCTTACGTCTTTGCGTTGGTCAATGCCATTGCAGTTTTAATTATTGCGTGTCCTTGTGCATTAGGTTTAGCAACACCAATGTCTGTAATGGTTGGTGTGGGTAAAGGTGCTCAAAATGGTGTGTTGATTAAAAATGCCGAAGCACTTGAAAAAATGAATAAAGTAGATGTACTCATAGTTGACAAAACTGGTACAATTACCGAAGGAAAACCAACAGTTGAAACCGTAGGCGCTTTTAATGAGGTTTTAAGCGAAAAAGAGTTGCTACAATACATCGTTTCATTAAATACAAATAGCGAACATCCTTTAGCTGAAGCTACCGTTAAATATGGAAAAGAGCATAAAGCTGAAATACTTAAGTCCGAAAATTTTAGTGCTGTTACTGGAAAAGGGGTTGAAGCGAAAATAGATGGCAAAAATGTAGCATTGGGTAATCCTAAAATGATGGATTACACCAAAGCAGACATTACATCTAAAATGAAAGAGGAAGCGATAACCTACCAAAAACAGGGTAAAACGGTTTCTTATTTAGCATTAGATAATGTTGTTGTTGGCTATGTGGTTATTGGCGACAAGATAAAGAAAACAAGTACCAAGGCTATAAAAGTTCTTCAAGATAAAGGTATCAATGTAATAATGCTTACAGGTGATAATCACGATACAGCCCAAGCAGTCGCATCAGAATTAAATCTGGCAGATTTCAAAGCCAGTATGCTACCCGAGGACAAACTCAAAGAAGTAGAGAAACTACAAGAAAATGGAAAAGTGGTTGCTATGGCAGGTGATGGTATTAACGATGCGCCAGCTTTAGCTAAAAGCGATGTTGGTATTGCTATGGGAACAGGAACAGATGTAGCAATTGAAAGTGCAATGATTACATTGGTTAAAGGCGATCTACAAGGTATTGTAAAAGCAAGGAATTTAAGTGATTCAGTAATGAAAAACATCAAGCAAAACCTATTTTTTGCACTTATCTACAACACGTTGGGTGTGCCTATTGCAGCAGGTGTATTGTTCCCATTTTTTGGAATATTACTCTCGCCAATGATAGCAGCGTTAGCAATGAGTTTTAGCTCTGTTTCGGTTATAGGTAACGCATTACGATTAAGAACAATTGAAATATAGAAAAATGAAAAAGTATATAATTTACATCGGCTTGCTCACAATTGGTCTATTATTAGGCTGGGTTTTGTTTGGTTATTCGTCAAATAAGGAAACAGAACATGATCATGACGAGATAGTGGAAACCACTCAAATGTGGACCTGTTCAATGCATCCTCAAATTATGCAACCAGAACCAGGCGATTGTCCGATTTGTGGGATGGATTTAATTCCTGCTGAAGGTGGAAGTGATGGCTTATTGGCAGACCAATTCAAGCTCACAGATAACGCAATGGCTTTAGCCAATATCCAAACAACCGTTGTGGGTAAAGGCAATGTAGAAGGCAATACCATAAAACTGTCTGGTTTAATTGCTGAAAACGAAGAAGCCAATGCAGTACAGGTAAGTTACTTTTCGGGTAGAATTGAACGTTTGAATGTGAGTTTTACAGGGGAAGAAGTTGGAAAAGGTCAGCTATTAGCAACCATTTATTCTCCAGAGCTCTATGCGGCACAGCAAGAATTGATTACGGCAGCATCTTTAAAAGAATCGCAACCTGCTTTGTACAAAGCGGTTCGCAGTAAATTGAAATTATGGAAGCTAACAGAAAATCAAATCAATCAGATTGAAGAAACTGGAAAAGTGAAAGAAAACTTTCCTGTATATGCAACCGTTTCGGGAACAGTCACAGAAAAACTGGTAGAGCAAGGCGATTATATCAAACAAGGTCAACCCCTATTGAAAATTGCTAATCTCGCCACAGTTTGGGGAAATTTTGATGTCTATGAAAATCAGATTGACCACTTTAGAAAAGGACAAGATGTGATGATTACAACCAATGCCTATCCTAACAAAGAGTTTAACGGCACAGTCGATTTTATAAACCCAGTTTTAAACACGAATACAAGAACGGTAACCTTGCGTGTAGTTCTAAACAATAAGGATGATGTATTTAAACCAGGAATGTTTGTAACCGCTAATGTTGAAGGCAGTACAACTAACAATGACGAAGTATTAACCATTCCTGAATCTGCTGTTTTATGGACGGGTGAGCGTTCTGTGGTCTATTTGAAAATAATTCCAGACCAACCAGTTTTTGAAATGCGTGAAGTTAAAATAGGCAATCTAATTGGGAATGAATATGAAGTTTTAGAGGGCTTATTTGTTGGAAATGAAATTGTAACCAATGGAACATTTACGGTAGATGCAGCAGCTCAATTAAAGGGTAAAAAGTCAATGATGAATAAAGAAGGCGGCAAAATTTCAACAGGTCACGAAGGCCATTTAGGAATAGACAAGAATACATCGATAAAACAAAGTGACTCCACCGATCAGAATGAAAGAATTGTTGTTCCGGAAAATTTCCAGGAGCAATTAAAAGCTGTTTTCAACGATTATATCGGTTTAAAAGATGCTTTAGTTAAAGAAGATTCAAAAAGCACATCTGAAATCGCAACAAGTTTACTAAACAATTTGAATAAAATAGATATGAAGCTTTTGTCAGATAATATGGCTCATAGCCATTGGATGTCATTAGAAAAAGAACTCAAATCGTCAGCGACTTCTATTTCTAATACGTCAGTTATAAAAGTACAGAGAGACCATTTCAAACATTTATCATCAAACCTAATCAATGCTGTTCAACTGTTTGGTGTTAATGAAAAAGTCTTTGTTGAATATTGTCCGATGGCAGATAACAATAAAGGTGCATATTGGTTGAGCAAAGAAGAAAAAGTAATCAATCCATATTTTGGCGAAGCAATGCTAACCTGTGGAGAAGTAAAACAAGTAATCGAGTAGTAACTATAAATAATTTAAAGATGAAAAAACTAATGTTAGGGTTAGCGTTAATAGCTGCCTTTACAGTTATAAGCTGTAAAAATGAAAACAAGAAAGTTGAAAATTCAGAAGAAGTAGCGGTAGCCGAATACCAATGCCCTATGAAATGTGAGGGCGAAAAAACATATTCTGATAAAGATACAAAGTGTCCGGTATGCGGTATGGGCTTAAAGGAGGTCGAGCATACTAATGGCCATGAGAACCATGACCAATAATATTCTTGGTGCGACAAACGTAGTTTAAATACGATAGCTCTGTCAACGATACTGTCAACTAAAAATAAAACCCTGTAAATCAAATATTTACAAGGGTTTTTGCGGAGTCTCAAGGATTACTCGCTATCACCTTCGTTAAAACTTCGGTGATCAGAGTCGCTTGTGATCCCATGTAGGCAATCCTGGGCAAGCATAGAAACCTAAATAAGCTTCACTTGTTTAGGTTTTATGTTTTCTTCAACTTCACTCAAGTAAACTTGGTTCGTTTCTGAAAACAAAAAACCCGCAACCTAAGTTGCGGGTTTCCTTTTGCGGAGGAAGAGGGATTATTTCATGATCCCAAAAAGGGATACCAGTACAATCATAAAACCCTCAACAAACTTTGTTTGTTGGATTTTGAATTTTACTCCATTACGCTCAAACAAGTTTGACTCATTTCGTAAAATACAAAACCCGCAACCTAGGTTGCGGGTTTCCTTTTGCGGAGGAAGAGGGATTCGAACCCCCGGAGGTGTGACCCTCAACAGTTTTCAAGACTGCCGCATTCGACCACTCTGCCATTCCTCCGATGCGGCTGCAAATATACAAGCCTTTTTTAATCTGTAAAAGCAAATATAAAAGATTATTAAATCATTTAGGATGGCATTCAATTGTCCCTATCACATTTATTACTTTTCATTTTTACACCTGGCATAATACCGATTATTGGTTGAAAGAACGATATTCGCATTTATTCGTTGTGAATAAGCTAAAGGTTAAATTTTCAACGATTAATGTAGCTTATAGCATGATAGAGTCTCGTGGCAATTCGATTGTGATTTTATATTGATGCTAAAATTTAATAATTTAAAGCAAAATTAATACGCCGGAATGAAAAGATCGATATTCATAATTCTATTTTCTTTAAGCCAATTGGTATGTGCGCAAAGCTATACGCCTCTGCTTGATAATTATAACGAATGGAAATTCACCACCTGCTTTTTTGGGTGCCTAACCGATCTATACTATACAGATGGTGATACCGTTGTAAATAATACAGAATACAAGATCTTAGACGGGTATCACTATATTTCTCGCACATTCTTACTGCGAGAAGACCTTCAGGACAAAAAAATATACCTGAGGATCTTAAACTATTCCAACGAGGAATTTTTGTTGTATGATTTCTCAATGGATGTAGGCGATTCCATTGATATGAAGAATCCCATTACCCCGTTCGTTGAAGATGCCGGATATTATCGTCTCGATTCGATTGTGCCAAGGCCTTTGTTTGACGGTAATGATTACAACCATTTTTATCTATCACCGACGCCGTCAAATACGGTTAGTACCAACAATGCCGTTTGGGTTGAAGGAGCTGGTTCTTTGTCGACAATTACAGCACCTAGCGGTTTACCGGATATTAATGAAGTAGGCCATCTTAGCTGTTTTTTCAAAAATGGTGAACTGTTCTATTCAAATTTAGATTCCATAGATGTTTGTGAACCCTCAATTATACTGGAAATTGATGAATTTCGGGATGATCTGTCCGAAGTCCAGGTCATCAATTCCGATTCACATGACTATTGCCATATAATCAATACTGAAAATGTGATGTTCATTGATATATACGGCCTTACCGGGAAGAGGGTGAATAGCGTTACCAACAGTGGAAATTCTATGGTCAGACTTGAATTTACGAATTTTCAGGCGGGTATCTACCTGGTAACGGTTACTGACAGGCTATTCAAAAAGAAGACCTTTAAGGTAATTGTCCAATAGGAGAATTATCTGTTACAGAATTAATACGCCAGCGATCGCAGCGGCATCCCCGGGAGTTGAGAATACAACTCCAGGGATACAGCGAAGAGCGCGGTCCTCCGTAGCCTTAGCGAAGGGGGAGGCGCCCTAAAAAAATCATATCTTCATAGCTTACAAATTAAGAATGTCTAAAGCAAAATCTATTCTACGCAGCCTGCTTGAGATCGTGAAGGCCATCTTTGAGAGCTCTCGAAAAAGCTCTCGACCCAGAACCTGGCATCAGCACGTCGTGCCTTATAAGGACGGTTGGGCGGTTCGAAGGGAAGGCAATAAGCGCATCACTTCCAAGCACAGAAAGCAGGTTACAGCCATTAGGAAAGCGAAGAGCATCGCCAGGAAACGCAAGGCAGATGTTATTATTCATCGAGAAGATGGGACTATTAGGGATCGGATTAGTTTTGACTAGTCTTTCCATTGATCATCGACCAATTGAGTGAACCACTAATTAATTTCCTTATATTTAGAAACACTAACCAACCAACTTAGAGCATATGCTCGCATTTTTTATACTGGGCTATCTCGCTCTTACCCTAATTATTGGTTTTTGGGTTTCCCGCCGTATAAAGACATCTACTGACTTTACACTTGCAGGCCGTGGATTAGGTACGTTTCTCGTAGGCTTCACGCTATTTGCCACCTGGTTTGGATCCAGCTCTATCATGGGGAATCCCGGATACATTGCTGAAGATGGTTTTTCATCTTTTATAACTCTCACTCTTACTAGTTTTATCTGTCTGGTGGTTGTAGGCTCTTTTTACGCTAAAAAGCTCTACGAAATGAATATCGTCACCATAGGTGATTTCTTCCAGATCCGTTTTGGTAAGAAAATGGACATGGTCGTTTCTATTATAATGGTGTTCTCGTACCCTCACTGGATCGCCGCACAATTTGTCGCCCTTGCCTATCTGTTTCAGTCGATCCTGGGAATTCCTTTAGATTATGGGATTCTCCTTGGCGCAGGCATTGTTATCATTTATACCTACGTAGGTGGGATGTGGGCGGTGTCTTATACCGATATGTTACAGGGGATCATAATCATTGTTGGTCTCATAATCTTACTCTTCACCATGCTTGATAAGACCGATGGAATTGCGCCATTATTCGAAAACAAACCGGATTCCTTTTTCTCTCCGTTTCCCAAAAATGACTTCGATAGTTGGAATGAATACCTGGCGGCATTTGCTGCCTTTACAATTGGGGCCATTCCGGTACAGGAAATATATCAAAGAGTTTTTTCGGCAAAATCGACACGATCTGCGGTCCAAGGTATTTTCTTTGCAGGACTATTGTTACTAATGATACCAATCATTCCCTTACTACTCGGGTTAGGAGCAGACCACCTTTATCCACATTTGCTTGCCGAAGGTGATGGACAGAACCTCATTCCCTATATGGTCGACCAGATCTCAAGTATGCCGATACAAATTCTGTTTTACGGAGCGCTCATATCGGCCATCCTCAGTACCTCCAGTGGGGCAATGCTTGCTCCAGCTACGGTTATAGGGGAAAATCTTATCCGTCCCTACTTTCCTCATTTAACCGATGCAAGGTTACTACTATGGACTAGAATGAGCGTAGTACTTGTTGCCGGAGTTTCCTGCTATTTCGCCATGAGCGATGCCGATATTGTAGCCTTGGTCATCGCTTCGTTAAGTCTTATAATGGTTTGTGTATTTGCACCATTGACCTTCGGACTATTTTGGAAAAGAACATCCCTATCAGGTGCATGGGCTGCTATTATATGTGGAGGAGTCTGCTGGTTTGTATGTTATCTTTTTGAAACGGCCATTGATCCTACATTGATCGGAACACCTGTGAGTTGTCTGGCTGTTATTATTGTAAGCTTAATACGACCCGATAAGCCGAAGGATGAAAAGTCTACTACAGAAGAAGCGTAATTAGTTTTGCATAGTGAATTAACTAATCCTGAATAGTGAATGGCTATTGTAAAGTAAGAAATTGCAATTCCGTTAACATATGAATAGATGCATAACTACTTATTTTTGCATCTTAAAGAATATAGACGATGAATTCAAAAATTATAGAGAAACTCCAATGGCGATACGCCACGAAGAAATTCGACTCCAATAAAAAACTTTCAGAGGCGCAAGTGAATATCTTAAAGGAAGCCTTTAACCTTACAGCTACTTCCTACGGTTTACAACCGCTTAAAATGCTTGTAATAGGTGACCAGGAGATCAAGGAAACACTGGTCCCGGCCAGTATGAACCAGGCACAGGTAAAGGATGCCTCCCATTTGCTGGTTTTTTGTATTGAGTCTACTATTTCTTCGGAATATATCAAGGCACACTTCAACAGGGTAGAGGCAACCAGGAATACGGACAGAGAGATTCTTAACGATTATGAGGATTTCCTTATTGATTCATTTTCCAAGAAAGATCAGGATGAGATCCGAAACTGGATGACCAAACAAGCCTACCTGGCGATGGGAAATCTGCTTACGGTTTGCGCGGTGGAAGGCATAGACGCCTGCCCCATGGAAGGTTTCGAACCTGAAAAATACGATGAATTACTTCAGCTAAAGGAAAAAGGACTACGGTCGGTATTGGTAATGCCTGTTGGCTATCGTGCAGAAGACGACATGTTCGCAGGGATGAAAAAGGTGAGAAGAGGAGTTGAAGAGGTTGTTATTTCAATTTAACTGCGCAACCCTTACCTTTGCCATCCATCTTTAAATTGATAACAATTCAACTATGCCAGGATTTGAAGTTTTTGGCGCCGAAGAGCGCAAACAGGTAAATGATGTTCTAGAATCAGGAATCTTAATGCGCTACGGCTTCGATGCCATGCGAAATGGTCACTGGAAGGCCAAAGAATTCGAAGAGGCCTTCGCCGAACGCATGCAGGTGAATCATTGTCAGCTAGTCTCCAGCGGTACTTCCGCACTTACAGTTGCGCTCGCATCGGCGGGAATAGGAGCAGGTGATGAGGTGATCATGCCTACCTTTACCTTTGTGGCTAGTTTTGAATCGATCATGATGCTGGGCGCGGTTCCTGTGCTTGTTGATATAGACGATACCCTAACGCTCGACCCAGCGGCAGTTGAGGCTGCTATCACGCCACGAACACGTTGCATAATGCCGGTCCATATGTGTGGATCTATGGCCGATCTCAAAGCGTTGAAAAATATCTGCGAAAAATATAATTTGTTACTTCTCGAAGACGCCTGCCAGGCTATTGGTGGGACTTTCGAAGGAAAACCCCTTGGAAGCTATGGTGACCTGGGCTGTTTCTCTTTCGACTTTGTAAAGACCATTACCTGTGGCGAAGGCGGAGCTGTTATTAGTAACTTCGAACATTACATCACAAATGCGGATCAGTACCAGGATCATGGCCATGATCACGATGGTAACGATCGAGGGGCGGAAACTCATCCACATTTGGGATACAACTTCAGAATTTCGGAATTGAATGCGGCTGTGGGCGTGGCCCAATTAGGCAAGATCGATACCATACTGGATATTCAGAAGAAGCATTATACCATCATGCGAAATGCCATCTCAGGCGTTGAGGGAGTTACCTTCAGAAGAGTACCGGAAACAGGTGTGGAGAACTATTCCTTCCTTAATTTCTTCCTGCCCGATGGTGAGACCGCACAAAAGGCACACAAAGCGTTGCTGGAAGCCGGAGTGGATGGAAGTTTTTACTGGTTTACCAATAACTGGCACTATATCAATGGTTGGGAACATCTGCGGGAATTGAAGTCTATGGGAAGTCTGCCTGCGGAAATAAAAGAGCAGATGCAGGATCTCAATACTACAGATTTCTCACAAAGCGATCACTGGATGAGTCGCACTATATCCTGTCTTGTGAAAGTAGGGTGGAGTGAAGAGGAAGTTCAGAAAAGAGCTGCTTCTATGAAGGAAGCACTATCCAGCATCTAGTACTCTACATAATCGATTATCTCCAATCCATAACCGATCATTCCAACACGCTTGGTCTGTACGCTATTGGAGATCAACTTGATCTTGGAAATTCCGAGGTCGTGAAGGATTTGTGCGCCTATACCAAAGTCCCGATTATCCATTTTGATACCCGGTGCTTTAGCTACACTATCTTCGGTCTGGAGTTCTTTGAGCTCAGACAATCTATTCAGTAAATTCAGGGATTGTGCCTGCTGGTTGATAAACACCACGGCACCTTTACCTTCCTTATTGATCACCCGGAACATGTCGTCCAGTTTCTTGTCGGCATCATTGGTAAGCGTTCCCAGTATATCGTTGTTAACCAATGTGGAATTCACACGAACCAGAACAGGCTCATCTTTTTGCCACTCTCCTTTGGAAACTGCGATATGCACCTGATCGTTGGTGGTTTGTTTATAGGCTCGCAAACGGTAGCTTCCAAATTTGGTATTAATGGCAAAATCCTCCATTTTTTCAATCAGGGAATCGTGCTCCATCCTATAAGCGACCAAATCTTCTATGGAAACCAGTTTCAGGTCGAATTTCTTAGCAACTTCGGCCAATTGAGGTAACCTCGCCATAGTACCATCTTCGTTCAGTATCTCTACGAGAATTCCAGCCGGATTTAAACCAGCCAGTCGTGCGAAGTCAATAGCAGCTTCCGTATGCCCGGTTCTTCTCAGTACGCCGCCTTTTTTAGCACGTAGTGGGAAAATATGTCCCGGACGACCCAGGTCACTGGGTTTGGTGTCTTCACTAACGAGGGCCTTCATGGTTTTGGCCCGATCGTGAACGGAAATACCCGTTGTACACCCATGTCCGATAAGGTCTACAGAAACCGTAAACTGAGTGTGGTGCAACACTGTATTGTTTTCCACCATCATGGTAAGGTCCAGTTCCTTGCAGCGCTCTTCGGTAAGTGGGGCACAAATGAGTCCGCGACCGTGACGTGCCATGAAATTGATCATTTCGGGAGTCACCATTTCGGCCGCCGCGATAAAGTCACCTTCATTCTCTCGGTTCTCATCATCCACTACGATAATTATCTTACCCTTCTTGATATCTTCAATGGCTTCCTCTATGGTATTGAGCTGAATGTGGGCGGGTTTTTCCGAAGTGATCATTGTTGAGCGTTTTGTGGTACAAAGATACTGAAAGGCATATTAATTGAAGATGAACATCGCATCAGACTTTCTTATGCTGCTATTAAAAGACGTTCTTCATACTGCGTTGTATATGCTTACGGTAATAGAAGTAAAGGAAAATATAGAAAGGCATTCCTATGAGCCATGCAGCGGCAAATACAGTTTCATCTTTTGTAAGTTTTGATAGCTGTGTTACGGTGTTTTGAGTACGAAACAGAAGCACATAGAACAAGATCAGACTGATAAGGGACACGCCTGAAACAATAACCGTTGCAGTTTCATCCTTCGTATTCACTAAGGCTACTGCGACGATGATTGGTAGTATTATAACGAGAGCATAGAAGATGAAAGTATAAGTGGAAAGCTTTTTGAATTTCTTCACCAGTTTTTCGGCCATTTGATATTTTTTATTGAAAAGATCACCGGCGACGTGCATATGTTCCTGGCTAATGCCTTGTGCATCTAAACACCTCAATGCTGCGATACGGTAGTCATGAGAGTAACCGTATTGTTTGTGGTTCTTTACTGAATCCTTAAGCTGGTCTATCGAGAGTTTTTCGAGCTGTGCTTTTTCTTCTGCTGAAATGCTAATATCCTGGTTGAGATTTTCGTAAATGATCTCTGCTTCCGACGCAGGAGATTTTCTGAATCGCTGAAGGAAGGAGTCGATGTCGAAAATTCCCTGGTCTGTCGTGGCCCTGTATGTGAGCCAGACACCCAGAGGCAGCATAATAGCAGTACTTAACCACGAAGCGATAAAGGGATGCATAGTTCCATCTTCCGCACTATTCTTAGCGAATATTCCAATAAAGTGATAGGTCAGGAACAAAAGGATTGCCACTACCATGGGCAGCCCCATTCCTCCTTTGCGAATAATTGCTCCAAGGGGTGCTCCCACAAAAAATAGAATGATACAGGCAAAAGCTAAAACGTATTTTTCATGCAAGGCGATCTCGTGCTTGTTGAGTCGTTTGGTCTTGATCTGGAACTCGATCTTTTTAGACCGAGTAGACTGGATTGTTCCTCGAACATTGTTCAGCGCCATGTTCACAATATTGATCTGAAGCTGTGGCTGATAAGCATCAATGATCTTATCCAGGGTATCTGAGCCTTCAACCTGGCGTACCTTTTCATCACTGAAATTCGAAATACCACTCCGGTAGTACATATTATCGGCAAAAGTACTTACGTCTTCTGTATAACTTACCGACAAGGAGTCGATCTCCACAAAGAGTTCGCTCATCTTGTACATATTGTGATTGCTCAGTTCGTTCTCTTTGTCAACGTCGGTGTTGTTGAATTCGGTGAGGTCGATATTGATGGTAAACTGTTCGAAATAACTCTTCACAAAAGGTTCTGTACGCTGTTTCTTGGGATCCTTGGATTGGATCTCCTCGTAGTAGTAGCCATCATTCAGAATAAGTGAAAGCGTGTTGCTGTTCAAAGAGCTCGCAAGTTCTCCGTTATCGGCGATCATTACAGTATAATTCCCATTGGGACGTGATGGGGTTTTCTTGTGAATGATGATGTCTTTCAGGTATTGATCCCGGTCTCCACTTTTTTCGGCTACCTTGATGCTGTAGTCATCACCTATCTGACTAAACTGTCCTTCGGCGATCACCATGGACGGGCTAACCTGTGCGATGTTTCTTCGCAGGTTCTGCCATTTGTATTCAGAATAGGGAATTACATTGTTGGCGAAGAAAAAAGCGGTTACAGCCAATAGTAGGATGAATATGGTGAGGCTTCGCATGGCTCGCTGCAATGAGATCCCTGTGGATTTCATGGCTGCGAACTCGTATTTTTCAGAAAGGTTCCCGAAAACCATCAAGGATGCAACCAGGATGGTTAGAGGAAGTACCAGGGGTATAAGTCTTGGTGAGACATACCAGAGAAATTTCAGAACCACCCATACATCAAGGTCTTTCCCTGCCAGTTCTGAAATGTACAGCCAAATGGTCTGTAGAACGAAAATGAACATTAAAATAATGAAGACGCTAAAAAACGTCTTCAAAAAGGAGATCAATATGTAGCGATCCAGTATTTTCAATCGTTGTTAGTCCAACTTATTGATGTAGTAGCCGTCCCTTTTGTACTTAGCCTCATCAAAGGTAAAAAGAGTTTTGGATAACGGCTGATTGGTTTTAAAAGAATTAACAGTGATGGTGTACTTGGTGCCATTCGAATCCGTCTGGATCAGTTTGTATATATGCTTAGTCTGAACGTCGATCCCCAAAAGTATATCCTTGATCTCCGCACGGCTGTCGATAGGGATGAGTCGCACATACTGGACCTTTCGCCCTTTCACATTTTGCGTGATATCCATTTTGTAGGTATATCCCTTTTCGTAAAAGGTGAGCATTTTTGAAGGTGTGATCTCTTTATCATCCCCGGCATCATAGGAAGAAATAGTGACTTCTTCGTCTTCCGGAATTATTGAATAAATAGTCTTGCCATCAAACATGCGGGTGGTTCCCATCATATTCAACAAGTACCTATCACCCTGGAGGATCACATCTCCTCGAGTATCCTGGTTCACATTCTCTTTTGTATTGTTCAAGTTATACTTGAAGTCGATCGAGATATTGTTATAGCTCTTCACCTTGGAAGAAACTTCGTTCAGCAAACTTTTCGCGCTCTGCGCCTGCACTGTGTATACGCCAAGTGCCATTACAAATATTAAAGCCAGCTTTTTCATCATATAGGTTCGTTACTTTCGTTATCGAGTAATTGATTCAATGCGTCTATGGTTGGTACAAGTACCTGCCGTGCTTTGCTTCCTTCAAAAGGACCAACGATGCCAGCAGCTTCTAACTGATCGATAATTCGGCCGGCACGGTTATAGCCTAATTTTAGTTTTCGTTGTAACAAGGATGCAGATCCCTGCTGTGCGATGACCAAAACTTCGGCAGCTTCACGGAATAACTTGTCCCGTTCTTCTATATCAATATCAAGATTTGTGCCACCCTCTTCACCAACGTACTCAGGTAACATATGAGCACTTGCATACGCCTTCTGGGATCCAATGTAGTCTACAATATCAGCTACTTCCGGTGTATCTACAAAGGCACACTGCAAACGTGTAAGATCATTTCCTTGTGTGTACAGCATGTCTCCTCGTCCGATGAGCTGATCTGCACCGGCGCTATCCAGTATAGTTCGCGAATCGATCTTACTCGTTACCCTGAAAGCGACCCTGGCGGGGAAATTCGCCTTGATCAATCCTGTGATTACATTTACAGAAGGCCTTTGGGTAGCAATGATAAGGTGGATACCAATGGCACGTGCCAATTGCGCCAGTCGGGCGATAGGGGTTTCTACTTCCTTTCCGGCCGTCATAATGAGGTCGGCAAATTCATCGATCACCAATACAATATAGGGAAGGAAACGATGTCCGTCGTTAGGATTGAGCTTGCGCTGCTTGAACTTGACGTTGTACTCTTTTAAGTTTCGGCACAGGGCATCTTTAAGCAGATCGTATCGCTCGTCCATTTCGATACATAAAGAGTTCAGGGTGTTGATCACCTTGTGAGTGTCTGTGATGATAGCTTCTTCCGAGTCGGGGAGCTTGGCGAGATAATGTCGTTCGATCTTGTTGAAGAGCGTAAGCTCTACTTTTTTCGGATCGACCAGCACGAATTTTACTTCGGCCGGGTGTTTTTTGTAGAGTAGGGAAGTGAGGATGGCGTTGAGTCCAACCGACTTACCCTGTCCTGTAGCCCCTGCCATAAGCAAGTGAGGCATTTTCGCCAGATCTACCACAAAAGTTTCGTTACTGATGGTCTTACCCAGGGATAGGGGAAGTTCCATTTCGGCGTTCTGGAATTTCGGCGAAGCGATCACGGAGCGCATGGATACGATGCGTGGTTTTTTATTCGGAACTTCGATTCCAATGGTACCTCGTCCCGGTATGGGGGCAATGATACGAATACCTAATGCAGATAGTGAAAGGGCGATATCGTCCTCGAGGTTTTTTATTTTTGATATTCGAACACCCGCTTCCGGTACGATCTCGTATAGCGTAACTGTAGGTCCCACCGTGGCTTTTATGTTGGCGATGCCGATCTTATAGTTACTAAGTGTATTGACGATCCTGTTTTTGTTCTCTTCCAGTTCTTCCTGGTTGATGGTGATACCTTTTCCACCCGTGTAGTCTTTGAGTAATTCGATGGTTGGGTATTTGTAATTGCTCAGCTCCAGGGTAGGATCGAACTCCCCAAAATCCTCCACCAGTTTCTTGCTTAGGTTTTCCTCCATTGTTTCCTCTTCAACTGCTTCTTCAACCTCCATGGCAACTTCCACTTCAGGTTTGGTTTGAGGCTTATCTTCGGTTGAAGTTTTCAGATAGGGTTCTTCAATAACTTCTTCTTCGGCAACAGTTTCCAATTGAATGGTTGATTCCGGAGAAGTATTGATCACTTCTTCAACTACCGCCTTTTCATAATCGGTTTGTTCAACTTCTTGTCCTTCGGAATCGGTCTCATTGGCGAAATCTGAGGCGATATCTGCCTTAGTCCTTTTTAAAGCGTCTCCCACTTTTTCAGGAGTCATTTTAAGTCGGATAACCAGGTAAACGATCGCCAGGAAAGCCATAAGGAGAATGGACCCGATAAGTCCGAGATAATCCTGAAGGAAATCATTGATCTCGTATCCCATCACACCGCTGAAGAGGTTTCGGGTCTTGTCGAAGAATCCGAAGAAAACTGAGAGCCAGAGCATAACCAGCAGACCCCAGAACCAGAATCGGAGTAGCTGTTTTTTGGCGTAATCGAAAAAGAAATAGACACCTGTAAGTGTTACCAGGAAACCGATGATAAAGGCAGCGATCCCAAAACCGTTGTAGACAAAGAAATGGGCTACGTTATTTCCAAATTTATTCAGCCAGTTCTCTGCTTGCAATTCCCGTTCATTCAGCACACCAACGGCACTTTGGTCTGCCTGCCACGAAAAGAAGTAGGAAATGAATGAAAATAATAGCGCGAGGCCCAGGAAAAACAAAAAACTCCCCAGCAAAATCTTCTGCTGCTTGGAGAGGGCAAAGGATACTTTTTTGCGTGAGGTTTTCTTTTTTTTGGTTTTGGAAGTTCTTCTCTTCGCCATGAAGCTTTGGGTTGTCGTTCAGCAAATATACAACGTCCCAAACTAATTAAAATTTTTTCTCCTGAAGAATATACTAGCTCAGTAAATTATAAGTAATAAGTGATTGATCGTTCTTTTCCCATTGAATCCCATTTTTTCTAACACGTAAGAAAAATCTACCAGTAACTCTATATTTTTTAAACCAACGAATCGGAGATTTTTAAAATTTCGGGATATAGATTATGCAGGCGATGACCAGGGCGGCAATTGCTGCAAAGAAAACAGCGCCCGCGGCCACATCTTTGATGTAACCTATCTTATCATGGAAGTCGGGATGGACGAAATTGGCAATTTCCTCGGCGGCTGTATTCAGCCCTTCTATACTCATTACCAATCCTATGGCCAGGGTCTGGGCGATCCATTCCGTAGAAGAAATGTTGAAATAGAATCCGGCGATAGTGACTCCAACGGCTACTACCGCCTGAACCTGGATGCTGGCTTCGTTTTTAAGCAACATCCAGGCTCCTTTGGTAGCGTATTTAAAGCCGAGAAGGCGTTTTCCCAGATATGTATTCCACATTTTATAGTACGCTTAAAGCGGCTTCATAATCGGGCTCCTGACCAATTTCAGGAACTTGTTCGGTATAGGTAACCATACCGTTAGGATCTACAACGACCACCGCTCTCGAATGCAGCCCCTCAAAAGCACTTCCAACTACCGTTACCTGGTAATCCTTTCCGAACTGCCCGGTTTTGAAATCGGATAGCATAACTACATCTTCAATTCCTTCAGCTGCGCAGAACTGTTGTTGCGCGAAAGGAAGGTCTTTGGAGATGCAAAGTACCTTTACATTGTCTGCTTTGGCAGCGTCTTCGTTGAACTTTCTCACGGAAGCGGCACAAATGCCGGTATTCACGCTAGGGAAGATATTCAGCAACAGTGTATGACCCGCAAAATCGTTCATGGTTTTAGTGCTCATGTCGGTTGCAGTCAATTTGAAATCGGGTGCTTTAGACCCAACGGCGGGTAGTTCACCCATTGTTTCGGCGGGATTTCCACCTAAAGTTATTTTTGCCATAGTTTCCTTTTTTAGAACTGCAAAATTAGCAAAGCTTTGGGGAAGAAACACTGCTTTTTACGCATTGTTAACAAGTATATTCTATTTATTTATGCTGAAGCTGATGTCGTCAATTCCCGGATCTTAATTCTGAAGGCTGCATAGACCAGGGTTGTGAATGGGCTTAACCAGTTGAATATCGCAAAAGCGAAATAATCCAGTACAGGTACTCCTAAAACCCCGCTCTGATAAGCCCCGCAAGTGTTCCATGGGATCAGTACCGAAGTAACCGTTCCTGCATCCTCAAGGGTTCTCGAAAGGTTTTCCGGTGCCAGGCCTTTATCGGCAAAGGCCTTACTGTACATTTTTCCGGGTACCACAATGGCCAGGTATTGATCTGAAGCGGTTACGTTGAGCGCAAGACAGCTGAAAACAGTACTTGCGAATAATCCGAAGGTTGTGTGGAATAGAGACAGAAGCGCCCTGCTGATGCGCGCGAGTGCTCCAATAGCGTCCATTACTCCACCAAACACCATGGCGCAAACGATTAGCCAGATAGTACCCAACATCCCCGCCATTCCCCCCGAAGAGAACAGGTCGTTCAGGGCTTCGTTATCCGTTGGGATGGCCGAATCTATAGTAATTGCATTTAAAACTCCCTTGTATCCCGTTACGAAATCCAGAGAAGTTCCTCCACCAAGAGTGGTTACTATGTTCGGTTGAAATATCAAGGCCGCAATGGCGCCCAAAAGAGTACCAGCGAGTAAGGCGATAAGTGGCGGTGTTTTTTTAATGATCATCACGATCACCAGGACAGGTACTACGAAAAGCCATGGGTTAATATTGAAGGCGGAGTCTATCGATGCTAAGATAGAGGCTGTGTCCGCAGCCCCTTCCGGATCTAGTCCGAAACCTATTATGATAAATACAATAAGTGTGATCAAAATGGTAGGGACCGTGGTATAGGACATGTATTTTATGTGGGTAAACAGATCCGTTCCTGCCATGGCCGGGGCGAGGTTGGTAGTGTCACTAAGAGGTGACATCTTATCTCCAAAATACGCACCCGAAAGCACGGCACCGGCCGTCATACCCAGGGAGATACCCAAAGCTTCTGCAATGCCGATAAGCGCAATACCTACGGTTGCCGATGTGGTCCAGCTACTACCGGTGGCAATCGAAATAATAGCGCAAATGATCACACAGGAAGCGAGGAAAATGGTAGGATTTAAAATTTGAAGTCCGTAATAGATCATGGTAGGTATTATACCGCTTACAAGCCATGTACCTGCCAGGGCACCCACCATGAGAAGGATGAGAAGGGCACCGGTGGTCGACTTCACATTTTCGGCAACCTCTTCCACCATTCGTTTATAGCCTACTTTATTGAAGGTGCCTACGATGGCAGCTACGGCCGCTCCCATAAGCAGGATGAATTGGTTACTTCCGCTTAAGGCATCATCTCCAAAGACATAAACATTGTAGAATAGCATTCCGACCAATGCGACTACGGGAATTAAGGCTTCCCATATGTTAAGCTCAATATTTTCAACAATTTTTTGGTCCTGGATCTTATATTCTGAAATATTGTCTTTGTCCTCCATGCAGCTTTTGATTTTTGCCTTGTAATGTTACGATTTTGAATTTGGCTATGCAAATGACCAAAGAAATCCGAATGCAAACATTCAATCCATACTCGAATTAGTGTTAGCATTTAATTTCAGTATGTTAAATAGAAAACATTGTTGCTGTTCCGAAGTATAAATCGAACAGATCAAACAAATGATAAAAAACAATTAGTCCTAAACAACCAGCGACTTATTGGTCTCCGGGTTAAGAATGCCTACATGATACATACACTGTCGCATACTGCGATAGGTGCGTTCGATGTCGTTGTCGAGTCCGATTGAGAATCGAATAAGTCCGTCTGAAAGCCCCATTTCCTTTTGTTCTTCCTCGGGAATTTCACTTGAAGTTGAGGTTCCCGGAGCACTGAACAAGGTTTTGTAGAATCCGAGGCTCACTGCCAGGTACCCAAGATTTCGCTCCTGCATGAGTTCCATGAGTTCGTTGGCCTTCTCAAGACTACCTACGTCTATGGTCATCATACCGCCATATCCATAGTCTGGGTTCATTGTTGAGGTCATCAGCTTATGCCCGGGATGCGACTTCAACCCGGGATATACCGTTCTGAAACCGTCGTCCTGGAATTTCTTCGCCAGGTACATAGCATTCTCGCTGTGCTGTTTCATTCTAATATGAAGGGTGCGAAGGTTCTTAAGTATGGATGCGGCCCTCATACTATCCATGGAGGCTCCCATTAGCATGCAGGTGCCATCGTTTACATTTCTTAGCTGGTCTATAAATTCCTGGGTTCCGCATATCACACCACCCATAGTGTCACTGGCACCGTTTATGAATTTTGTTAGGCTGTGCAGTACCACATCCGCTCCTAATTTGGCAGGTGAGATAGACATAGGCGAGAAGGTATTATCTACCAAAAGTTTCAGGTTGTGTCGCTTTGTTATTTCTGAAATGCCCCGGATATCAGCTATCTCAAGCAATGGATTGCTCACGCTTTCACAGAAAATGATCTTAGTGTCTGAAGTGATCGAAGCTTCCACCTCTTCGAGTTTGGTGATATTAACGAAGGTCGTCTTAATTCCAAATTTAGGTGCCAGGTTCTTGAGGAAGGCATAGGTACCACCGTAAATGGTCCTGCTTGCTACGATGTGGTCGCCCGCGTTGCATATTTGAAGGATGGCCGGAACTATGGCTCCCATTCCCGTTGCAGTTACCGTTGCAGTTTCCGTGTCTTCCATGGCCGCGAGTGCTTCACCCAGGTACAAATTGGAAGGAGAACTATGCCGTGAATACAAATAGCATCCTTCAGCGTTGCCCTCGAAGGTATCGAACATGGTCTTTGCTGAAATAAACGTATAAGTGGAAGAATCAGAGATAGAAGGGTTTACACCACCAAATTCCCCGAAATACTGAAGATCCTGGATCTTATTAGCAGGCTTGAAAGACATAGCGTATAGTTTTAATTTACTCAAATCTAGACTTATACAATATATTAATCAATGATGTTTATCATAATTAGAATATTATACAAACTATTGTAAAATATGTAGAAAATATGTTTACGATCTACCTGAAATACCGTATCTTTAAGAAAATTATTCTGCGATGGTTTTGGATAGGATAGATATCGCTTTATTGGAAAATCTCCAGGAAGATGCCAAACAAACGAATAAGCAGCTTTCACTGAAACTGAGTCTTTCGGTTACTGCTATTTATGAACGAATTAAAAAATTAGAGCGGGCAGGAATTATTCGTAAGTATGTTGCCCTTATAGATCGCGCTAAAGTTGACCTCGGTTTTACCGTATTTTGTCACATTAAACTGGTGCAACACGTCCACAAATCGGTGGTGGAATTCGAAAGGGAAATCGTTAAACTTAGTGAAGTAATGGAATGCTATCACGTTAGTGGTGAATACGACTACCTTTTGAAGGTTTTGGTTAAAGACATGGATCATTTTCGTGATTTCATGGTGAAAAAACTTACCAAGTTGGATCATATCGGAAGCACTCAAAGTTCGTTCACCATAAACGAAGTAAAGAACACTACGGCGCTCTCTTTTTAGGATTCTGAATTCGTTGGCTGTTGTATAGGAGTATTGTACCTTTGTACTTCTAAAAATTCAAATCTCTTTCTATGAATACATATGACGTTGCTGTAATCGGTTCGGGGCCGGGAGGCTATGTTGCGGCCATTCGATGTGCCCAGTTGGGAATGAAAACCGCGATAATTGAGAAATACAGTACACTTGGTGGTACCTGCCTTAACGTTGGCTGCATACCCAGTAAAGCCTTACTGGATTCCTCTCATCACTACGAAGATGCCATGAAACACTTTGCAGATCACGGGATTGAAATTCCTGGTGAGGTTAAATTGAACTTCAAGAAGATGATCGAACGCAAGCAGGCTGTAGTGGACCAAACTACGAAAGGGATCGATTTTTTAATGAATAAGAACAAGATCGATGTCTACGAGGGACTGGGATCGTTTAAAGATGCTACCCATATCGAGATCACTTCAGAAAAGGAAACTAAAGAAATTGAGACAAAGAATGTGATTATCGCAACAGGCAGTAAACCGGCTACATTACCATTTATAACTGTCGATAAAGAACGAATCATAACTTCAACAGAAGCATTAAGTCTGAAGGAGATCCCGAAACACATGATCGTAATCGGAGGAGGAGTTATCGGATTAGAACTCGGACAGGTATACCGCCGTCTGGGAGCCGAAGTTTCTGTTGTGGAATATATGGATCGTATCATACCTACCATGGATTCGGCCCAGAGCAAGGAACTTATGAAGGTGATGAAGAAGCAAGGAGTAAAATTCCATCTCTCACATAAAGTTTCCGCAGTAGAAAGAAAGAAGAACGAGGTAGTTATCACAGCAACCGATAAGAAGGACAAAGAAGTTACATTCAAAGGGGACTATTGCCTGGTATCTGTTGGACGAAGACCATATACAGACGGCTTAAAGCTCGAAAATGCAGGGGTTAAAGTAAATGAACGCGGGCAAGTGGAAGTGAACGATCACCTTCAAACAAATGTTTCTAATATTTACGCAATTGGCGATGTGATTCGCGGCGCAATGCTGGCACACAAAGCCGAAGAAGAAGGTGTGCTCGTAGCCGAAATACTTGCAGGACAAAAACCACATATCGATTACAATCTAATACCGGGTGTCGTTTATACATGGCCGGAAGTGGCTTCAGTTGGAAAAACTGAAGAAGAACTTAAAGAGGAAGGCGTTGATTACAAAACCGGACAGTTTCCAATGCGTGCGCTAGGACGTGCACGTGCCAGTGGCGATATTGACGGATTCGTAAAGATACTTTCTGACGCCTCAACCGATGAGGTGCTGGGTGTCCACATGGTAGGTGCCCGGGTAGCCGACCTAATTACTGAAGCGGTAACCGCGATGGAATTCAGGGCGAGTGCTGAAGACATTGCACGAATGAGCCATGCACACCCAACCTACGCTGAGGCGGTTAAGGAAGCTGCGCTTGCTGCTACAGAAAACAGGCCACTTCACGTTTAAAACAGAACTTTTATTATAAATATAAAACCATCCGGCAGAGCGGATGGTTTTTGTTTTGTCATCGACCCAAATAGACCGGGCGTCGATGATCTTTTGAATGTTTTTAATGCGATTCAGCTGTTTTTCACTTCCAAATGTACTATCAAAAAGGGTATCTTTGTCACATGAAAAAAATCATTGCTTTTGCCGGAAGTAACAGCAGTACTTCCATAAATCACCAACTGGTTACTTATGCTTCTTCCCTGGTCGAGAGGGCAGAGGTAAAACTCATAAAACTTACGGATTATCCGCTCCCTATTTTTAGCGAGGACCTGGAGAAAGAATCAGGTTATCCGGATAAATTGGCCGAATTGCTCGATATAATTAGGTCGCACGATGGGCTTATAATTTCAGTCAATGAACACAACGGGGGGATTTCGGCCTTCTTTAAAAATATTCTCGATTGGCTCTCACGTATAGAGTACAAATTCCTTGACGGAAAGAAAGTTCTGTGCCTTAGCAGCTCTCCGGGCGGAAGAGGCGCCTTAACGGCACTTGAGTATACGACAGGAGTTCTTCCAAGATACAATGGCGAGGTAGTGGCCTCTATGCCATTTCCGTCTTTTGGAGAGAACTTTTCAGAAGGAAGGATCACAAACGACGAACTTTCTAACGAGCTCAATAATGCTATCAAAACGCTGCTCGAATCACTTTAATGACCCGAACCTCGGTTACATATACTGTCGAACTGGACGAAATGTTGAAGCGAAAATTGCTTCACTGGGCTGAACAGTTTTACGAAGTCGCCTGGCTCGATTCTAATGAGTATGCTCAAGATCACAGCAGTTACCATGCAATCCTGGCTGTTGATGCGCTTACTTCAATAAAAACCGATTGCGAAAATGCCTTTCAGGATCTGGATGAATATCAGAGCGGCATAAATGACTGGCTGTTTGGTTACCTTACCTACGATCTGAAGAATGATGTCGAGAGGCTTAGTTCCAACAATCACGATGGTTTGGGATTTCCGGATCTTTTCTTTTTTCAACCGAAGCGGTTGTTCCTTTTTTCTGAAACCTCGGTTGAAATCAAATATTTGAATATGATCTCCGATGAGCTGGAAAGCGATTGGAAGCAGATCCTTGATTTTAAATTGCCGGATGCTGAACAACCATCAGCTCAACCTATCAAAATAAGACTGCGTACATCGAAAGACAGTTATTTCGAAAAGGTGAATCGTATGCTGGCACATATTGAGCGCGGAGATATTTACGAAGCTAATTTCTGCCAGGAGTTCTATTCCGAAGATGTTGAGATCGATCCCATTGGTACTTTCAAACACCTTAACGACATTTCTCGTCCGCCTTTTGCCACTTACATGAAACGCGGTGAACACTACGCTATGTCGGCATCACCGGAACGCTACTTAAGAAAAAATGGGAGGGAAGTAATATCCCAACCCATTAAAGGAACCGCCAAGCGATTTCACAATGAAGTCCTGGATAAGGAGATTATTTCCAAATTAAAGAACGATCCTAAGGAGCGAAGTGAGAACATTATGATCACCGATCTCGTACGCAACGATCTTTCACGTTTTGCCGAAAAGGGCAGCGTGGTGGTTGAAGAACTGTGTGCAGTCTATACTTTCGAACAAGTCCACCAGCTCATTTCCACCGTTCGTTGTACGGTTTCTGAAGAAGCCAAACCCGCCGAATTATTGCGAGATACCTTCCCAATGGGTAGTATGACTGGCGCACCGAAAGTCTCTGCCATGAAGATCATAGAAGAATTGGAAGATGCCCGTCGCGGTCTGTATAGTGGTGCTATCGGCTACTTTTCACCAAATAATGACTTCGATTTCAACGTGGTCATCCGAAGTATTCTTTACAATTCGAAATTGAAATACATTAGCTATTCCGTAGGCGGAGCCATTACGGCGAAGTCGGTTCCGGAAAACGAATACGAAGAATGCCTGCTGAAAGCTAAAGCGATGCGTGAGGCACTGGAGAGACATATTTAGCCGATTCCTATCTTTGTGAACTCTCACTATTGTAGATGCTGGAAAAACTAAGAGAACATATTGCTAAAAACATGGCCTTCCTTGAGGGTAAGAAATTGCTGGTTGCCTGCAGTGGGGGATTGGATAGTGTTTTCCTGGCAAGGTCGTTTCACGAACTCGGCTATGAGCTGGGACTGGCTCACTGTAATTTCGGACTACGTGGAAAAGAGAGTGATGGTGATGCTGAATTTGTCTCTGAACTGGCAGAAATGCTTACTATTCCTTTCTATGAAGAACTATTTCAAACCGAGTCTTACGCAAAAAAAGAGAAACTTTCAATTCAAATGGCCGCGAGGGAACTTCGATATGCCTGGTTCGAAGAGATCCGTGAGGATTTCGACTATGATCATATTCTTACCGCCCACCATGCCGATGATAGTTTGGAAACTTTTCTCATCAACCTCTCCAGGGGCTCTGGTATTAGGGGTTTAACAGGAATTCCTGCTATAACAGACTACATTGTGAGGCCTTTGTTGCCATTCAGCAGGGAAGAGATCCTTACTTATGCAAAGGAAAAAGGTTATTTCTGGAGAGAAGATAGTAGCAATGCAAAATCAGACTACCTCCGAAATGCATTGCGCCATGAGGTGATTCCACCCATGAAGAATCTGGTGAAGGGCTTGCTCGATCAAGTTGCGACTGCCCAGGCTCATCTAAGAGAGAGTGAAGCTTTGGTAAAAGATTATATGGCCTTGGTCCAACAGTTGGTTATTTCTGAAACTGAAGATGGCTATGCCCTTGATATCGAAAAACTTAGTGAGCTTCCGAATCCCGATGCACTGTTATACGAATTGCTGAATCCTTTCGGATTCACTGCCTGGAAGGATATAACAGCGTTACCTGAAGCCCAGAGTGGTAAAACCATTACTTCGCCTACTCATCGAATTATAAAAGATCGCAATAGGCTATTGATCACCGAAATTCCTGCAGAACAGAACGAACAAGCCTTCGAAATTGACAATCGGACTACCCGGATAGACCAACCGCTTCCCATCATCTTTCGTGAGGTTAGTGAGCTTGGAACAGGTACTACCGATAAAATCTTCGTAGATGCCGCAAAACTTAAATATCCACTGATTGTTAGAAAATGGGAGGACGGTGACTATTTTTTTCCCTTCGGAATGAAAGGAAAGAAGAAGCTGAGTAAATATTTTAAAGACGAAAAGTTATCTTTGGTGGCTAAAGAAAAAATTTGGCTGCTCGAAAGCGATGGTCAAATCGTTTGGATTATTGGATATCGTTCGGACGATCGTTTCAAAGTAGATGGGGATACAGACCGAATTTTGCAAATTACACTTAACCGAAATAGATGAAAAAGTTCCTCCACATTTCAATATTGCTACTCGTACTCACTACGACAAGTTTTGCACAGGTATTGCAACCAGTAAAATGGTCGAATGACGTAAAAAAGACCGGTGACGATACCCTGGAATTGATAATGACTGCCACCATTGAAATGGGCTGGTACCTTTATTCACAGGACATACCGGATGGAGGTCCGATCCCAACAAGTTTTACTTTTGAAAACGAAAACAACGACTTTGAGTTGATTGGTGATGTGGAAGAAAGCAATCCGGACCGAAAGTTTGACAAGATCTTCGAAATGGATCTGGCGTATTTCAGTGGAGAGGCGACCTTTGTACAAAAGGTGAAGATCCTCAACCCTGACTTAAATGTGATCAATGGGTCGGTGGATTTTCAATCCTGCGATGACGAGAAGTGTATTTTCGATTTGGCCGAGTTTGTCTTTGAGGTTTCCGAGGGAGGCAGTGCTACCCTTGAAGCGGAAGACGAAGACTTGGTTACAGGTGGTGATGATTCGAATCGTGGATTGTGGGCTATTTTCATTATTGCTTTTCTATCCGGCTTTGCGGCTTTGCTCACGCCCTGCGTTTTTCCTATGATTCCGCTTACGGTAAGCTTTTTTACCAAACAAAGTGAGAATAGGGCCAAAGGGATCAAGAATGCTATTCTCTATGGTATTTTTATTATTGTGATTTATGTGGTACTGGGTTCCCTGGTAACCGGTATATTCGGGGCAGATGCATTGAACGCACTATCTACGAGCGTCTGGTTTAATATCATTTTCTTTTTACTACTTGTTGTTTTCGCCATATCATTCCTGGGAGCCTTTGAGATCGTGTTGCCACAAAGTTGGGCGAACAAGGTGGATTCCAAATCAACCAGGGGAGGAATAATCGGTATCTTCTTTATGGCACTTGCGCTTGCGATTGTTTCTTTCAGTTGTACCGGCCCAATAGTTGGTTATTTACTGGTGGAAGCTGCGTCTATAGGTGGTATTGCTCCCATAGTAGGAATGCTTGGGTTCTCAATTGCAATTGCATTGCCATTTGCACTCTTCGCCATGTTCCCGGGTTGGCTCAATTCGCTGCCCAAGAGTGGCGGATGGATGAACACGGTAAAGGTGGTTCTTGGATTCCTGGAACTGGCTCTGGCGTTTAAATTTCTGTCACAAGCTGATCTTGTTTTGCAAACGCATCTGCTGGAACGGGAAGTATTTATTGCTATCTGGATCGCGGTATTTGGTGCATTGGCCTTATATCTCTTCGGAAAGATACGACTGCCACATGACGGTCCGCTTACGCATATTTCAGTAGGAAGATTATTGCTGGCTCTGCTTACGTTGTCTTTTGTGATCTATATGATCCCAGGACTATGGGGAGCGCCTTTAAACCTTATAAGCGCCTTTCCGCCGCCATTGGAGTACAGTGAATCTCCATACGGTGTAGGTTATTCCAAGTTAGGAGATGGTGGAGGCGGAGGTGATCATTCCAGCTTACCTGACGGGGCTCATTTATTAGCACCACATGATATTCTAGCCTTTAATGACTATGAAAAAGGGCTGGCCTACGCCAAGGAAGTAAACAAACCGGTAATGATTGATTTTACAGGCTGGGCTTGTGTTAACTGTAGAAAAATGGAACAAAACGTTTGGGTAAAAGACCGTGTGCTTCAGATTCTGAAAAATGAGATCGTTCTCATTTCACTCTACGTTGATGACAAACGAGAATTACCTGAAAGTGAAAAATATGTCAGTGAGACAACCGGTAAGAAGATCAAAACCATAGGAAACAAATGGAGTGATTTTCAAATTGTGCGCTACAAAGCAAATGCACAACCCTACTACGTGCTCATGGATCACAACGAAGAGAACCTCATACCCCCGGTGGGCTATACACCGGATGTGGACGACTACCTGAAATGGCTACGCAAGGGTATCGATGCCTTCAAATAAAAAATAATTGTTAATGAATCGTTTAATTATTGCCCTCTGGGTTTTTCTGTCTTGTCTCTATGTCCAGGCGCAAGTTGATGAGAACTACGTTAAGGATAACTACAATAAGACTGAGAAGTATATTACCATGCGTGATGGTACCAGATTGTTTACCACTATTTATGCACCAAAGGATACTTCGAAGAAATACCCGATCTTATTTCAGCGGACGCCGTATAGTTGCAGACCGTATGGCGAAGATCAATTCAGGTCTAAGATCGGACCCAACGAATTCCTGATGAAAGATGGGTACATCGTTGTCTACCAGGATGTGCGGGGAAGATGGATGAGCGAAGGTGTTTACGACAATATGCGGGCATACATTCCGAATAAAAAAGGAAAACAAACGGACGAAGCGAGCGATACTTATGATACTATTGACTGGCTCGTAAAGAACGTCCCGAACAACAACGGAAAAGTAGGAACCTGGGGGATTTCCTATCCCGGCTTTTACGCCACCTACTCCTTGCTTGATGCTCATCCGGCGTTAAAAGCATCGTCGCCACAAGCATGTATTGGTGACTTTTACTTCGACGACTTCCATCACAACGGGGCCTACCTGCTGAGTTATTGGAGGGCCACGGCTGTTTTCGGATATATGAAGAGTGAACCATCTAAGAAATCCTGGTATAAGTTTCCCAGCCTGGGAACCAAGGATCAGTATCAGTTCTTCATCGACGTAGGTCCCTTGTCCAATCTTGATGAGTATTACAAAGAAGACAATGTCTTTTGGCAACAATTGAAGGAACACCCCGATTACGACGAATTCTGGCGATCCAGGGGTATTATTCAGCATTTAAGGGATATCAAACCCGCTGTAATGGTTGTTGGTGGGCTTTTTGATGCCGAAGATCTGTACGGGCCTTTCGAGACCTACGAAAAGATAGAAGAGAACAGTGACAATTATAACACTATGGTTTTTGGCCCTTGGAGTCACGGCGACTGGGCAAGAGCCAGGAAACGCCAGGCCATAGGGAATGTGTATTTCGGTGATGATATTTCTGAAAACTATCAACGCGACGTTGAAACTAAATTCTTTCATCATTTCCTGAAAGGCGAAGGATCAGGCGATACAGGCTTACCTGAAGCTTATGTATTCGATTCGGGCGCGAAAGAATGGAATACTTTTTCTGAATGGCCACCAAAAAACACCGAAAGTAAGACCTATTGGCTTCAAAGCAGACAACGACTTAACCCCTTGATGGAAAAGAGCTATACTTTCGAAACATTTGTGAGTGACCCCGCCAAGCCTGTGCCTTATTCCGAAGATGTAAAGATGGTTTTTACTCCCCGAAAGTATATGACGGATGATCAACGGTTTGCAGCGAGGCGTCCGGATGTTCTGGTATTTGAAACACCAATTCTCACCGAGGACGTCACCACGGCCGGGGACATACTGGCAAAGCTAAGAGTGGCCACTACAGGAACGGATGCCGACTGGATTGTAAAAGTGATCGATGTTTTTCCCGGCGATACCGACGATACCGAAGAAACGCAGGACCACCTGAAAATGAGCAACTACCACATGATGGTGCGCAGCGAAGTGATGCGTGGCCGTTACCGAAATGACTTCGCAAAACCAGAACCTTTTGTTCCGGGTGAAAAAACTGAAGTAGCTATTAAATTGCAGGATGTGCATCACACCTTCAAGAAAGGTCACAAGATCCAGGTGCAGGTTCAAAGTACGTGGTTCCCGCTAATCGATAGAAATCCTCAGACCTATGTACCAAATATATTTAAAGCGAAGGAGACGGATTTTCAGAAGCAGACGCATACCGTTTACAACGACTCGTCCATAGAATTTACTATATTGAAGCAATAAAAAAAGCATCCCGTCTTCACGGGATGCTATAACAAACCTAACTTAGTAAATTCTAAAAGTCTTAGAAGTACTTTTAAAATATCTTGCCAAATGAATTTTCTATCCCCACAAAAAATTGACGTTGGCAAAATTTTCACTAATTCTATTCAAAGGTAAAGTTCGTACCTAAATCAGTCCATACGTGCATACACGTATTTTGATAACTTTAGGATTTCCGATTAAAGTCGTATTGGCTGGATGATAATAAAAAACCATCGACGCATTACACTGTAATCATCGATGGCTTTCTTATGATGAGTTCACGCTGGCGTGACCCAATTTTTACTTCCTATTCAAATGTAGAATAAAAATGACGGCATTCTAAACCGGTGCTTTCAATTTTGGTTACGAAAACGTTATAGTGTTGATATGTTTATTAACTTTAACATTTTATCAAAATAAGCTGATGAAATTTTAAATTTCACAATCGATTGACCTTTATTTTGTTTATTTCTGAATTCTGTACGTTGTAGAATTATTCATTTCCGAAGGAACATGCAAAAACTAACACTAAAAAAAATCGCCAGGGAACTAGATGTTTCCATATCCACCGTATCAAAATCTCTCAAGGACAGTCCCGAGATCAGTGAAGATACCCGGGAAAAGGTGAAGGCATTTGCCAAACTTTACAATTACCGGCCCAATACCATCGCACTTAGCCTAAAGAACAGGAAGACGAAAACACTTGGGGTGATTATTCCTGAAATTGTACATCACTTCTTTACTACCGTTGTCAGTGGCATAGAGAAGGTAGCCAATGAGAAAGGATACACTGTGATTATTGGTTTAAGCAACGAATCTTTCGAGAAGGAAGTCACCAATATGCAGAAATTAGCGAATGGCAGTATTGATGGATTTATTCTCTCGGTTTCCCGGGAAACCCAACTCAAGAACGACTACCATCACCTTACCGAAACCATAGATCACGGAATGCCGATTGTTCTTTTCGACAGAAATGTTCCGGAGATCGAGTGTGATAAAGTAGTTGTAGATGACAGGGAAGGAGCTCGCAATGCCGTTCTGAAGTTACTTACTCAGGGATGTGAACACATAGCCCTACTCACCACTGAAGATCATGTGAACGTGGGTAAACTGAGGACCCAGGGGTACAAAGAAGCACTGGAAGAATCGGGGATTGCCTATCGTGAGAACCTTGTTGTGAAATTACGAGATGAATTTAATGATGAAGGGCAGGAGGAACGACTTATGACGGAGATTGAACTCTTCTTGCGAAACAACCCGGGCGTTGACGGAATATTCGCAGTAAATGAGAAATATGCACTCACCGCGATGAAAGCGGCAAGAAAACTTGACCGCGATATTCCCGATCAACTTAAGGTCATCGGATTTACTGATGGCGACCTGTCTAAATTCGCTACTCCCAGTCTAACCACGGTGAGTCAGCACGGTATTCAATTGGGCGAAAAGGCCGCTGAAATCCTTATCAAACGACTGGAAGAGAATAATTTCGATCCACCTTACCAGACCGTGGTCGTGACCACTCGATTAGTAGAGCGCGAATCCACTTCCAGCCACTGATCTTTAGTAAAAAATACCCTATATTTACCGTCGCGCATCAAGACTCAATTTTTACTTCCTTCTATAATTTAGTTTTGATATGCTGTTACTTTCTTTCTGGAAGTAGTAAGTATTGAGGCGAAAGGCTGTCAATATGGAAAAACCAAAGTTAAGTTTTTGGCAGATCTGGAACATGAGTTTCGGATTTCTGGGCATTCAGTTCGGTTTTGCTCTTCAAAATGCCAATACCTCTCGCATCTTCGAAAAATTAGGTGCCGATATTGAGTCGATCCCCATTCTCTGGATCGCGGCTCCGGTATCGGGACTCATCGTTCAACCTATCGTAGGTTATTTCAGCGATCGAACATGGAATAGATTAGGTAGACGACGTCCTTACTTCCTGGTAGGGGCTATACTCGCATCGATTGCACTCTTCATAATGCCGAATTCGCCAACCTTATGGGTGGCAGCAGGGATGTTATGGATTATGGATGCTTCCATCAATATCTCTATGGAACCTTTCAGAGCTTTTGTTGGAGATAACTTATCCGACAAACAACGAACTCTGGGTTTTGCCATGCAGAGTTTTTTCATCGGGATAGGAGCGGTGGTTGGGTCTTTATTACCTTACCTGTTCACCAATGTAATTGGAATGGATAATACGGCTCCGGAAGGTGTAATACCACCGTCGGTGAAGTGGTCGTTCTATGTTGGCGGTGCTGTCTTTTTCCTGGCTGTCCTCTGGACTGTAATGAAATCGAAAGAATATTCTCCTGAGGAACTGGCCGAGTTCGAGAAAGCCAAAACGGGCGTTTCCGAAGAAGACAGCAGTTACTTCTATGATGCAAAGAATGTAAGATCACAGATGATGATCGGGATATTTATGCTGATAATTGGAGCTGTGGTTACCTATTTTGTTTACTCAAAAGGGCTTTCGAAAGAGTTGTATATACTTTTCATCGGACTAATTGTAGTAGGCTTATTATTTATTCTGAATTCCTTCCTGAGAAGTGCCAACCAAAAAAATGCCTTTACCATAATCTTAACCGATATGGTGAACATGCCTAAGACCATGCGACAGTTGGCCTGGGTGCAGTTTTTCTCCTGGTTTGCTCTGTTCTCCATGTGGATATACACCACTCAAGCGGTTACAGGTCATGTTTTCAACACTACAGATCCAACATCAAAAGCTTACAACGACGCAGCAGATTGGGTAACCGTGATGTTTACCGTATACAACGGTGTAGCGGCTGCCGTAGCTTTCTTGCTACCTGTACTGGCTAAAAAAACCAGTAATAAGGTCACACACATGTTTGCTCTTACCCTGGGTGGTTTAGGTCTTATTGCCATCTTTTTTGTAAGCTCCAAGGTAGGCCTGCTATTGACTATGATTGGTGTAGGGATAGCCTGGGCCAGCATACTATCGATTCCCTACGCTATGTTGTCCGGCTCTCTACCGGCTTCCAAAATGGGATACTTCATGGGGGTCTTTAACTTCTTTATCGTGATCCCACAGATCATCGCCGCGACAATATTGGGTTTTCTGGTAAAGGAATTTTTCAATAACGAACCTGTGTACGCGCTTATCGTTGGAGGTATCGGGATGATAGTCGCGGGACTACTAACATTAAGAGTAACTTCCAAAAAAGAAATTAAACTACATGAGTAGAAAAGGATTTATTTTTGATTTGGACGGGGTTATTGTAGATACGGCCCGATACCACTATCAGGCCTGGAGAAAACTGGCCGACACCTTAGGTATTTCGTTTAATGAGACTGACAACGAACATCTAAAAGGTGTGAGTCGGGTACGGTCCCTGGAAAAGATCTTAGACTGGGGAAACGTTAGCCTTACCCAGGAAAGATTCGACGAATTACTTAATAAAAAGAACAACGATTACCTCAGCTATATAGCAAATATGGACGAGGAAGAAATACTTCCCGATGTTCCAAGAGTACTTTCCTACTTGAAACAGAACAAACAGCCCATCGCGCTGGGATCTGCCAGCAAAAATGCAAAGACCATACTGAAAGAAGTTGGTTTGCTGAATGTGTTTGATACCATAGTTGATGGAACCAATGTAACCAAAGCAAAGCCGAATCCGGAGGTCTTTCTAATAGCAGCAAGGCAGCTAAATGTTAGGCCTGAGGACTGCATCGTATTTGAAGACGCAGTTGCAGGGATAAAAGCAGCCAATACAGCAGGGATGACCAGTATCGGGATAGGAGATCCTTCCGTTTTGAGCGAGGCGATGTATGTTTTTAAAGATTTTACCGAAATACCAACAGAATTTTTTGCAAAATTAATTTCAGAATAATGAATCAGGATTATATCAAAGCGGACCCATGGTCCATCGTTGAAGAGGGATTTGATAAGGAAACAGTTAAATCTTCGGAAAGTTTATTCAGTATTGGAAATGGTGCCATGGGGCAACGTGCGAATTTCGAAGAAGATTACAGCGGTCCTACCTTCCAGGGAAGTTATGTGGCAGGAGTCTATTACCCTGATAAAACCAGGGTAGGATGGTGGAAGAACGGTTATCCGGAGTATTTCGCCAAAGTGCTGAATGCACCAAACTGGATCGGGATTAAGGTTTCGGTTAACGGTGAAAACCTGGATCTGAACAACTGTACCGACGTGCGAAATTTCCGAAGGGAACTGAACATGAAAGAAGGGTACTACCAAAGATCCTTTGAAGCGACTATGGCGAACGGAATAGAAATTTCAGTAAGAAGCACGAGGATTCTGCACCTCGATACTGACGAACTAGGTATCATTAATTATGAAGTGACTCCCCTTAACCAGTCGGCAGATATTGTTTTCAGTCCGTACCTGGACGGTGGCATTACCAACGAAGACAGTAACTGGGATGATAAATTTTGGGATACCATTAGTGTTTCAGAAGAAAATGACCAGGCGTTCATTCGTTCTATGACAATGAAAACCGAATTTCATATCTGTACCTACATGCAATCCCAGGTATTGGTGAACGGCGCTGAGCAATCGGTTAGCAGTACTTCAGAAACCAAAGAACAATATGTGCAATTGAACTATGCGGTTTCTGTGAATTCTGGCGAAACTGCTACTTTGAGAAAGTTTGCAGGATATACAGTTTCACTTCAGCACAAACCCGATGCCTTGGTGGATGCTGCAAAAAAAGCCCTGGAAACAGGTATAGATCAAGGATATGATGCGTTGAAAGCGAGTCAGGCAAAAGCCTGGGCCACCATTTGGGATATGGCGGATATCGCTATAGCAGGAGATGTGAAAGCGCAGCAAGGTATCCGTTTTAATATCTTCCAACTCAATCAGACCTATCTTGGGAAGGACGCCCGACTGAATATAGGTCCGAAAGGATTCACCGGTGAGAAATACGGGGGAAGTACCTATTGGGACACTGAAGCTTACTGTCTGCCGTTCTATATGGCAACTAAGGATCACGACGTAGCAAGAAACCTGCTGGTGTACAGATACAACCATTTACAGAAGGCTATAGAGAACGCCGAAAAGCTTGGATTTTCAAATGGTGCGGCCCTTTATCCTATGGTAACCATGAACGGGGAGGAATGCCACAACGAATGGGAGATCACTTTCGAAGAGATTCACAGAAACGGTGCTATTGCCTTCGCGATCTACAACTACGTTCGGTATACGGGTGATCACGATTACGTTATTGAAAAAGGACTGGAAGTCCTTATTGGTATTGCAAGATTCTGGCATCAGCGGGCGAATTTCAGCACACAGAAGAATAAATTCGTCATCCTGGGTGTTACCGGTCCGAATGAATACGAGAATAACGTAAATAACAACTGGTATACTAATTTTTCAGCACGCTGGTGTATCAATTATGCAGCTTCAGAAATTGCCAGGGCGAAAGAGGAAAGCTCTTCCGATTACGATCGCATCATGAAGAAGACGAAACTTTCAGAAGATGAGGTTGCCGAATGGAAGAAAGTAGCCGATAATATGTACTTCCCGGTTTCTGAAGAGCACAATATATACCTCCAACAGGATGGTTTCCTGGACAAAGAACTGATCACTGTGGCCAATCTGGATCGTTCTCAACGCCCAATTAACCAAAAATGGTCCTGGGATCGTATTCTTAGATCACCATACATAAAACAAGCCGATACACTTCAGGGATTCTATTTCTTCGAGGATCACTTTTCCGAAGAAGAATTGGAGCGCCATTTCGATTTCTACGAACCTTTCACAGTTCACGAATCGTCTCTTTCTCCCTGTGTGCACAGTATACAGGCCGCCAAGCTAGGGAGAATGGAAAAGGCGTATGAGTTCTATTTACGAACTTCCCGTTTGGACCTTGACGACTACAACAAAGAGGTTGAAGAAGGGTGTCATATCACCAGTATGGCCGGAACCTGGTTGAGTATTGTTGAAGGTTTCGGAGGAATGCGTGTGCGAAACGACAGGCTCGAGTTCCACCCAAGGATACCTGATCACTGGGATGCGTTTGCCTTCAAGGTGAATTTCAGAGGTCAAACACTCAAGGTAAAGGTGAGTCGGAATGGAAATCAATTTGAATTATCCGGTGGTGAACCACTTACCATAGTTGTAAATGGTGAGGAAATGACCGTATCGGCATAATTACTTCAGAAATAAACAAACAGAAGGACCAATGAAAGATATGACGAAGCTAATGATCTGCGCGCTTGCTACCTTACTTCTGGCAGGTTGTGGAGAGAGTACTAAAAAAGACCCTGATCCTATAGCGGAAAATACTGAAGAAGTGGCCCCATTTAGCTGGAAGGCTGCCAACCTGTATTTTTTACTAACAGACCGGTTCAATAACGGGGATCCGTCTAATGATGTGAATTACGAAAGAACCAATGATTCAGCCGTGCTCCGTGGGTTTGAAGGAGGCGATCTGAAAGGAATTACTCAGAAGATCAATGAGGGGTATTTTACAGACCTCGGAATCAATGCTATCTGGATGACACCGGTTGTGGAACAGGTTCACGATGGTACCGATGAAGGTACGGGTTACACCTACGGCTATCACGGTTACTGGACCAAAGACTGGACAGCCCTGGATCCTAATTTTGGCACCAGGGAAGACCTGGCCGAATTGGTTGAAGCAGCCCATTCCAAAGGCATAAGAATATTGCTCGATGCTGTGATCAATCACACTGGGCCGGTAACAGAAATGGATACGGTTTGGCCCGAGGAGTGGGTGAGAACCTCGCCCAAATGCGAATTCCAGGACTATGAGTCGACCGTTACCTGTACACTAGTGGAGAATCTCCCCGATATCAAAACAGAAAGTAACGAAGCGGTAGAACTTCCACCACAGCTTGTTGAAAAATGGAAAGCGGAAGGGCGGTATGAGGAAGAGATGGCAGAATTGGACGCCTTCTTCGAAAAGACCGGTCATCCAAGAGCTCCCAGGTTCTATATCATGAAGTGGTTGAGTGATTATATTACCGACTTCGGAATTGACGGTTACAGGGTGGATACTGTGAAGCATACCGAAGAATATGTCTGGCAGGAATTTAAGAAGGTGTGTGTTGATGCTTTTGCTGAATGGAAACAAGCCAATCCTGATAAAGTGCTGGACAACACTCCTTTTTATATGGTAGGTGAGATCTACTTCTACGACGTATTGAGTGGCCGATATTATGATTTCGGGGATAGGAAAGTGGATTATTTCGTGGATAGTTTCGATGCACTTATCAACTTCAACCTTCGATCGAGTGGTGACAAGACCTACGAAGAAGTATTCAGTAATTACAATTCGATCTTACAGAACGAATTGAAAGGATTCAGCACATTGAGTTATCTCACTTCACACGACGACGGTAGTCCTTTCGATAAGGAACGAGAGAAACCATTTGAAACGGCAAACAGGCTGTTGTTGGCACCCGGAGCTTCACAAGTGTACTACGGCGATGAGTTGGCGCGTCCATTGATCATTGAAGGAACGAATGGAGATGCTACCTTACGATCTTTTATGAATTGGGAAGACATTGAGAACAACCCGGAAACGAAGAAGATATTGGAGCACTGGCAGAAGTTGGGTAGATTCCGAAGAGATCATATTGCTGTGGGTGCCGGAGTTCATAAGATGTTTACAGAAACTCCCTATACGTTTATGAGAAAGACCGCGGATGACATGCCAGAGGATGCCGTAGTAGTAGGACTCGGGCTTGCAGCCGGTGAAAAGATGGTTGAAGTAGGAGAGGCTTTTACCGATGGTACAACGATTCGCGATGCTTACAGCGGAATCACTTCCGAAGTAAAAAATGGAAGTGTGTTTATAAATTCTGAATACGATATTGTACTGCTGGAAAAATCTGAAGACTAGATGTTACCAAAAAAAATAATACTAATCCTTTGTATTCTTTGCGTTTTTGCATGCAAGGAAGAGACAAAAACTGAAACTGTGGAAATAGAAAATTCAACTGAAATCGCACCAATTACCGATGCCGTATTAGAGTCGGCAATCATCTACGAAGCCAATATTCGTCAATACTCGCCGGAGGGGACCTTCGAGGCGTTCACCCGTGACATTCCGAAGTTAAAGGAGCTTGGCGTGAAAGTGATCTGGCTTATGCCAATTTTCCCAATCTCTGAGGCAAAGCGCAAAGCGACACAGGAATTAATGGTGGAAGATATTCAGGATCCCAAGGAACGCGAGAAATACCTGGGTAGTTACTACGCCGTGGCGAATTTCAGGGAGATCAATCCTGAATTTGGGACAATCGATGATTTTAGAGCGTTACTGCAAACGGCACATGATAACGATATTTATGTGATCCTCGACTGGGTTCCAAACCATACCGGTTGGGATCATGTGTGGATCACTGAACACCCGGATTTCTATACTAAAAACGCCCAGGGAGAGATCACCGATCCTCTCAATGACGATGGAACCCCTGTAGGATGGAACGATGTGGCGGACCTTGATTATTCCAACCAGGCGTTGCATCGAGCCATGATAGACGATATGAAATACTGGGTAAAAGAAGAAGGGATTGACGGATTCCGTTGCGATATGGCGGGAATGGTTCCCACTGAATTTTGGTCTAAAGCCATCCCGGAACTGCGGGCCGAGAAGGACATTTTTATGTTAGCAGAATGGGACAACCCGGAACTCACTCAGAATAATTTGTTCGAGATGGCCTACGGTTGGGAAACTCATCACTTGCTGAACGCCATCGCAAAAGGCGAGAAAAATGTTCAGGATTTGGACAATCATATGAATCATCTGGCGGAGAAATGGCGTGGTGGAGGATTTCTTATGAACTTCCTTACCAACCACGATGAGAATTCCTGGGCTGGAACCGTTCGGGAGCGTATGGGGGATGCATCTGAAGCCATGCTTGCATTGACCTATTGTCTGCCGGGCATGCCCTTGGTCTACAGCGGACAGGAATACGATCTAGATCACCGTTTGAAGTTCTTCGAGAAGGATAGCATTCCGAAGGAAAAAGGAACTATGTGGCCATTGATGGAGAAACTGGGAAGTATCAAGAATAACGAGCCGGCCTTATCCGGGGCGAAAGAGCCGGGTAGTTATACGCGGCTATCCACAAATTCGGAAATGGTATTTGCCTTTAAAAGGGAGAAGAACGACAATGCTTTAGTGTTTGTTGCGAATCTCTCAGGAAAAGACGCCACATTTACTCTGCAAGTCGAAGGCGATTACAAGGAGTTGCTATCTGAAGTTACATTGTCGATGGCACCCGGAAAATCCATGGAGTTGGGCCCCTGGCAGTTTATGATACTTCGTAAAACAAATTAAGACTGGGGATAGCCCGATACAAGAACATGAAAACCGATACTTTTTGTGTGCTTTTAGTAACAATTACGAGGAATATTCCTTCAACCTTTCAGAAACATATCAACCGAAAACGTTATAGTTTCTTTTCGGGTTTGTATTGTGAAATTAATGACATAGATTTACAGTAATGAGTAGTGAAATCAAACGTATAGCAGTGCTTACCAGCGGGGGCGATGCTCCCGGAATGAATGCCGCGATTAGGGCAGTAGTTAGGTCCTGTGCATTTCATAAACTTGAATGTATCGGGGTTTACAGAGGTCTTCAGGGATTGGTGGAAGGTGATTTTATTGAATTAGGTCCCAGGTCCGTAAAGAACCTCATCAATCGAGGTGGAACATTTCTCAAATCTGCACGTTCTGCTGATTTCAGAACCAAGGAAGGTAGACAAAAGGCACACAATAATTTGAAGAAGGCCAACATAGATGCTCTGGTGGTTATAGGTGGTGACGGAACTTTTACCGGGGCAAATGTTTTCATAGATGAATTCAGCTTCCCGATAGTGGGAATTCCAGGAACCATAGATAATGATATTAACGGAACAGACTACTCTATTGGCTATGACACCGCATTGAATACCGTGGTGCAGGCCATTGACAAGATTCGTGACACGGCGAATTCGCATAATAGGCTCTTCATGATAGAGGTAATGGGAAGAGACGCTGGAGATATCGCATTAAACGCCGGTATTGGTGCAGGTGCGGAGGAGATACTTATCCCGGAAGAAGAAATGGGAAGGGAAAAGCTATTAAAGTCTTTGAAGCGCAGTAAAGAGTCGGGTAAAACATCCACCATAGTTGTGGTTGCTGAAGGGGATCAGATTGGTAAGAATATCTTCGGCCTGGCGAATTATATACAGGAAAACCTTAGCGAATATGAAGTGAAGGTAACTGTGCTAGGGCATGTTCAGCGAGGTGGATCGCCGAGTTGTTACGATCGCGTATTGGCCAGTAGGCTGGGAGTAGGTGCCGTTGATGCCTTGATCAGGGGAGAGCGTGGAGTTATGATTGGTATTTCGCATAAAAAAGTTGTCTCTGTACCTTTTATTGAAGCGATACAGGGAGATAATGAGATTGATATAGAACTAATTCGAGTAGCAGATATAACGTCTGTTTAAATTCAAACAAAATGATAAAAATTGGAATTAACGGCTTTGGCCGAATTGGAAGACTCGCGCTAAGAATTGCCGCGAAAAATGACAATGTGGAAGTAGTTGGTGTAAACGACCTCCTCGAAGTAGATCACCTGGCATATATGTTCAAGTACGATTCGGTACACGGAAAGTACAATGGAACAGTAAGTGTTGTAGGTGGAAACCTTGTGGTTGATGGAAAAACAATTCGGGTTACTGCCGAACGCAATCCTGCCGATCTGAAATGGGACGAAGTAGGAGCCGAGATCGTAGTAGATTGTACTGGAATTTTTAAAGACAAGGAATCTGCCGGAGCACACATCACTGCCGGAGCCAAAAAAGTGGTGATCTCTGCACCTTCAAAGGATGCACCGATGTTCGTGATGGGTGTAAATCATCATGAAGTTACTGCCGAAGACACAGTTGTTTCCAATGCCTCATGTACTACAAATTGCCTGGCACCCATGGCTAAAGTGATAAACGACAACCTCGGGATTGTGGAAGGTTTAATGACCACTGTTCATGCGGCTACATCTACGCAATATACCGTTGATAGTCCATCCAGAAAGAACTACCGATTAGGAAGAAGTGCGCTCAATAATATCATACCAACATCTACCGGGGCAGCTGTGGCTGTGACCAAGGTGATCCCTTCACTGGCAGGTAAATTAACAGGGATGGCATTTCGTATTCCAACTGCCAACGTTTCTGTTGTAGACCTAACGGTACGTACCGAGAAATCGGCAACCTACGATGAGGTAAAGCAAATGTTCAAAGAAGCTGCGAGCGGTGCCTATGCAGGGGTAATCGATTATGTTGAGGATCCCGTGGTATCTCAGGATTTCGTAAGCGACCCGAACACTTGTAACTTCGACGCTAACGCGGGAATTGCGCTTAATGACAATTTCTTTAAATTAGTGGCTTGGTATGATAATGAATACGGCTATTCGGCGAAATTGATCGATCTGGCCGTTCATATTGCAAGCATTTAAGATATGACGATTATTGCGGATGGTGGTTCCACCAAATGTGACTGGATACTTCTGGACAGCAAGGGTGAACAGGTGCTAAAGACCCGGACAAGGGGACTCAATCCTGCCGTGGTGTCCGAAGAGGAATTGTATATTCGGATTCGGGAGAATAGCGAACTGCCCACCCTTTTCGAAACTGCAGAACGTGTTGATTTTTATGGAGCAGGCTGTGGTACAGACACACCCAAAGCCTTATTGACCAAGATATTAAAATCACTATTTGTTAATGCAACAAGTGTAACCGTAAAAGAGGACCTGATGGCTGCAGTATATGCAGCTACAACCGAACCAGGTATTGTATGTATTCTCGGTACAGGTTCGAACAGTTGTTATTACGACGGTGAAAAGATCTACAGGTCCATACCTTCACTTGGCTATACTTTGATGGATGAGGCCAGTGGAAATTACTTCGGAAAACGACTCATTAGGGATTACTATTACCAGCGGATGCCGGAACAGTTGGCGAAAGAGTTTGAAGAACGTTTCGACCTGGATGCAGACGTGATAAAACAGAATCTATATCGAAGACCCAATCCAAATACCTACCTGGCATCATTTGCGGAATTCATTTTTACTGGCCACGAAGTGAATGGCTACTTCTACAAATTAATTAGTGAAGGGATGATCCGCTTCATTGATTATCGCATCATGTGTTACAAAGAGGCACAGTCTGTCCCAATTCACTTTATCGGGTCTATAGCTCATTTCTCTGTGGATATCATTCGGGATTGTATGAAGCGTTATCACCTGGACCTCGGAAATGTGATTCGGCGTCCTATTGATGGTCTCCTTGAATATTACCGGAACAATGTCCTGGATGTAGCTGAATCCAATTCTCAAAATTAATTATCATGAGCCTACCGAAAATTGATCCAACTTCTACTAAGTCCTGGAGTGATTTGTCACGCCATTTCGATTCGATTAAAAACCAGAAAATGCAGGATTGGTTTGTTTCTGATCCAAAAAGGGCAGAGAAAATGGCCGTTTCCTGGAACGAATTCTACCTGGACTATTCGAAGAATAGAGTTTCCGAAGAGACCCTGAACCTGCTGCTAAATCTGGCAGATGAAGTGGGTTTGAAGGATGCGATCGAAGCACAATTCACAGGAAAGGAGATCAATGAAACGGAGGGAAGAGCCGTGCTTCACACCGCACTCAGGGATTTCAGGAATATGAAACCTGAGGTAAATGCGAGCCTTCAGAAAATAAGATCCTTCTCCAATCGCCTTATCAGCGGAGAATGGAAAGGCGCAACAGGTAAGTCGATCACAGATGTGGTGAATGTAGGAATTGGAGGTAGTGACCTGGGACCGGATATGGTATGCGAAGCCCTTAAGTTCTATAAGAATCATTTGAATGTTCATTTTATATCCAATGTAGATGGCGACCATGTAATGGAGACCATAAAAGACCTGGATAGAGAAACTACGCTGTTCGTCGTCGTGTCCAAGACTTTTACCACGCAGGAGACACTTACAAACGCTCAGACCATTCGTCGATGGTTCCTTGAAGAGCGAGACGAAACAGACATTGCCCGTCATTTTGTAGCAGTATCTACAAACCTTGAAGATGTAGCCGCATTCGGTATTGCTTCGGAAAACATATTTCCCATGTGGAATTGGGTAGGGGGCAGGTTCTCCTTGTGGAGTGCCGTTGGACTTTCAATAGCTTGTGCTGTAGGATATGAAAATTTCGAGAAATTACTCAGAGGCGCACACGAAATGGATCTGCATTTTCGGGAAAGCGCCGTTTCTGAAAACATACCGGTAATCCTGGCCATGTTATCCATTTGGTACAATAACTTCTTTGGTGCTGAAAGCGAATGTATAGTACCTTATTCCCAATACCTGAATAAACTGGTTGCCTATCTTCAGCAGGGGATCATGGAGAGTAATGGTAAAAGCACCGATCGAAATGGGAATGCGGTAAATTACCAGACGGGCACCATCGTATGGGGTAGTACAGGTACCAATGCACAACATGCCTTTTTCCAGCTCATTCACCAGGGTACAAAATTGATTCCTACCGATTTTATATGTTTTTCTGAAGCGCTTCACAAGCAAACAGATCATCAGAACAAATTAATGGCCAATTGTTTCGCTCAAACAGAAGCTTTGCTGCAAGGAACTTACGGTTCCGAGGCGGAGAATTCCTATAAAGTGTTCGAGGGGAATAAGCCAACCAATACCCTTTTAATTGAGAAGCTTTCACCGGAAAACCTGGGATCGTTAATTGCTATGTACGAGCATAAACTGTTTGTGCAAGGCGTAGTTTGGAATATATTTAGCTACGATCAATGGGGTGTTGAACTAGGCAAGAAACTGGCTAAGAACACCTTAGGTGCTATTGAGTCCGGAAGCCCTGACATGGCTAACAATTCATCGACTCGCTCCCTTATAAAAAAGACTATTTAATTCAGTTGTTTATTAAAATTAAAAACCTTCGCTTTCTAGTGAAGGTTTTCTTATTTTTAAAAAGTTAAACAATAAAACAAACCAATTATGAGTCAAGCTGACAAAAAAATTACACTGGCTACGGCCAAATCATGGACCGCGAATTGGAGGAATGCCCCTTCAACCAGTGCGAAGGCATTTTTGATACCCATACAGGATCTCCAGGGAGCTATTTCTGAGATTCAGAACCAAGGTGGTAATCCAATGGCACGTGCTTACCTGGGGATAGATCCTTCCGATAATACTGAAAAATTGATTATTGTGGGTACAAACCAGGAAACTGATAAGGCCGGAAATACTGTCTACCGCGACCTTCTTCCGGCAGACGAAAATACCACCGATGGTGGAAATAGTATTTGGGATTTCACTAGGCCTTGTCCGCCATACTGCGACGATAATAGTGCTTTATCGTAATTTATGTTCATAGACATAATAAACTTCACGCTCTATTTTTCAGCGGTTTTATTTATCATATATCTTATAGGTTTTACTAGAAATAGTAAAGCCTATAGGTTTTTTACTGCCTATTTATTTTTAATTTCAGTAATTCAAATTCTGTCGCTGGTAATTATAAAAACAACGGATCTCTCAAATCTGTTTTTATCGCATTACTATTTTATCGGGCAATTCATATTACTATCCTTTTTCTTCTATGAATTTATAAAACACAAGATCATTTATTGGATTTTGGGTTTAGTACTCACTTTTTTAGCCTATCAATATTTTTCTTCCCCGCAATTGTACAGCAAGTACAACGAACTGGGCATGTTCGTTACTCATACGATCATCATCGTCTACTCTATTGTATTTTTGTACAAAGCACTTACCCGCAAATTGGAATTTACTATTGTGAACGTGGGAATTCTAGTATATTTTTTATCAAGCTCTTTGATATTCGCCTCCGGGAATATGGTCTTTGATCCCCAGTTATCATCAGAAATTACAACCTTATTAACCAATGCTAATGTTGTTCTTTACCTAATCTTTCAAATCTTGATCTTGATTGAATGGCTTCGCAATTACAGGAAATCAATTAGAAACTAGATTGTTTCTTCAAATTACTAACTTCGTAAGCATATGGAAGAGAATGGAACGGAAGCGTTGCAGATAGTTAATGTATTGTTTTATGCAATAGGATTGCTGGTTCTAATGGCCTTTGCCATTGTGCTTTTTTTCTACTTTTCTCGTCGGCGGATCATTAAGACCGAACTCGAAAAAGCCAATCGGGAGATCGAGCATCAGAAGGAGATCCTACAATCTATAATCATCACCCAGGAAGAAGAGCGGATGCGTATTGCCCAGGATATGCACGACGCCATTAGCTCAAAACTCAACGTGATTTCCTTGAATGCCAATATGCTTTCGGATACCACAAACACTCTGGAGGAGGCCGAAAAGATAGCTGAGAGCATTCGTAACGTTACATCTACGGTGCTTGAAAATTCGAGAAAGATAGCCCACGACCTTTTACCACCAACCTTAGAAAAGTTTGGGCTAGAGGCAGCGCTGGAGGAGCTTTGTGACGAACTCAGCGAAACCGGCAGGTTCGAAATAGTCGAAAATTATAGCTATCCATCGGACATATTGGGTAAAGATGAAGAACTTCATTTGTTTCGAATAGCCCAGGAACTTTTTAACAATGCTATTAAATATTCCGAAGCAAATAAAATTAACCTTAGTCTGGCTAAGGAGAACGAAACCATATTTCTCACTTATCGGGACGATGGGAAAGGTTTTAATTTGGAGGAGGCGAAAATGGCCCGTAGTCTCGGTCTAAGCGGTATGGAGAACAGAACAGAAATACTAAAAGGTGAACTGAGTATGGAGAGTAGTCCCGGTAAAGGATTATTCGTTCAAATTCAGATAGATTTAAGCTAAATTTTATACTTTAGGGAGCAAACAAACCAAACAAACCAAACAAACCTTGAACATCAATCTTGCCATTGCAGATGACGAAGAATTGTTTCGCGTCGGGCTCGCTCATATTTTATCGAAGGATTCGGAGATCCAGATTAGTTTTGAAGCTGGAAATGGTCAGGAACTGTTGGAGCTGTTGAAGCGATCGGATCCATTACCGGATATCGTACTTACCGATATTAAAATGCCGCTGCTTAATGGGGTGGAAACTACCAAAGTGATTCATCAGCAATATCCCGAAATAGGAGTTATTGCATTAACTACCTATAATTCCAAACCATTTATACGAAATATGATTGATGTAGGGGCATCTGCCTACCTGGTGAAGAATTCCCCTCCGAATAAGGTGATACACACAATCAAACAGGTGTTCTACAATGGTTTTCATTATGACAAGTACGTGATGGATATACTGAACTGCCGTTACGCAACTACCAATGAAGGGGGGAAAACCCCTTTCGACGATGAATTTCTTACGGAAAGAGAAGGCGAAGTACTGGAACTCATCTGCAAACAATACAAGACTTCCGAAATTGGAGAGAAGCTTTTTATTAGTCCGAGAACCGTTGAAGTACACCGAAAGAACTTACTCATCAAGACAGGTGTTAAGAACATCGCCGGCCTAGTGATATTTGCCATTCAGAACGACCTTGTGCCTCCTATCATTATTGAATAAAAGCTTGGGATAAATCTCAAATCACAATTATTCAAATTTCAAATAAATCACAATAGCCAAACTCTATTTTTTGATTGTTGAGTTTTGGGATTGGGTTGGCAAATGTATTTTGCTATTTGATGTAAATCAATTTTCGAGATACCATCCTTTATCCGGATATTAAATAGAATTTCGTAGCTTTACTTCACTTCTAATTCCCCTCCTTTTATTTCTGAAATAGACCATGCTTACAAAAGTGTATGGAAGCGCCGTATTTGGCGTGGACGCGGCCACTATCACCGTAGAAGTGAATGTGGACCAGGGAGTGGGGTATCACTTAGTTGGATTACCCGATAATGCCATAAAAGAAAGTAACTACCGCATCGCAGCTGCCTTGCAGAACAACGGCTATAAGATTCCGGGTAAAAAGATCACCCTGAATATGGCCCCGGCCGATATGCGAAAGGAAGGCTCTGCTTACGACCTCACCCTGGCCATGGGAATCCTGATTGCTTCCGGACAAATACAGGAGAAACAACCTCTATCCGAATGTATCATTATGGGCGAATTGTCCCTGGATGGTAATCTTCAGCCCATTCGGGGAGCTTTGCCCATTGCCATTAAGGCCAAAGAAGAGGGCTTCAAGTATTTCATCCTTCCCGAGCAAAACGCCAAAGAAGCAGCCATCGTTGATGGTATTTGTGTGTACGGTGTGAAAAATATCAGGGAGGTAATTGATTTTTTCGACCAGGAAACTGCCTTAACCGAAGTTGTGGTCGACATGGAAGCTGAGTTCTATGAACACCTTCAGCACCCTGAATTCGACTTCTCCGATGTGAAAGGACAGGAGTCCATCAAGCGCTGTATGGAAATTGCGGCGGCAGGTGGGCATAATATCATTCTCATCGGCCCTCCGGGTTCGGGCAAGACCATGCTCGCCAAGAGACTTCCCAGCATCCTTCCACCATTATCACTTTCTGAAGCACTGGAAACCACCAAGATCCACAGCGTAGCCGGTCGCACGCTTGGGAACGGTGGTATTATAACATCTCGCCCGTTCCGTAGTCCGCACCACACCATCAGTGATGTTGCATTGGTAGGAGGTGGTACGTTTCCCCAACCGGGCGAGATTTCTTTAGCACATAACGGGGTGCTCTTCCTGGATGAGCTGCCGGAATTCAAACGATCTGTACTGGAGGTTATGCGGCAGCCCCTCGAAGACAGGGATGTCACTATTTCAAGAGCGCGCTTTACGGTAACCTATCCTGCCAGTTTTATGCTGGTAGCCAGTATGAACCCGAGTCCGGGCGGCTATTTCAACGATCCCGATGCGCCGGTGGTGAATTCTCCGGCTGAAATGCAACGCTATCTCAGCAAGATATCTGGGCCGTTACTGGATAGGATCGATATACACATCGAGGTAACTCCCGTGCCTTTTGAGAAACTTAGCGAAGAACGCAAAGGAGAAGCGAGCATAGAGATACGAAAACGAGTAACGAAAGCACGAAAGATCCAGGAAGTTCGATTCAGGAAAAATGAAAACCTGCACTATAATGCTCAGATGGGAGTGAAGCATATCAGGAAGTATTGTAAATTGGAGGAAGCTTCGTTGGAATTGTTGAAGAATGCCATGGAACGACTGAATCTTTCGGCCCGAGCTTACGATCGTATACTGAAAGTGGCCAGGACGATCGCCGACCTGGCCCTTTCAGAAGAAATTAAAGGAGAGCATATTTCCGAAGCCATCCAGTATAGAAGTCTGGATCGGGATGGGTGGTTGGGGTAATATGTTTAACAAAGGCTCCTTCCCATCAAGGGGAAGGTTGCTTCAATAGTAAAGCTATTGAAGTCGGAAGGGGTTGGAACCCTCTCCGTCAGAATCTTTTGATTCTGACACCTCTCCCTTGAAAGGAGAGGAGCAGATTATAAAAAATAATGAAAACGCATAACAGAAGATATTTAAGGTCTAGAAGAAAGGAAATAAGAAGTAATCTCACACCTGCTGAGGCATATTTGTGGCACTACTTAAAAAGTAAACAGCTTTGTGGTAGGAAGTTTCGCAGACAACATAGTATACTTAATTTCATTGTAGACTTCTACTGCGCCAGTGAAAAACTAATAATTGAATTGGATGGTCAAGGTCATTTTACTCCAAATGGTGAGGAATATGATAAATGGCGAACTAAAATTCTCGAGGATAAGGGATTCAAAGTAATTCGATTCGAAAATAAAATAGTATTTGATCTTTTGCCATCTGTTCTGGCACAAATTCAAGCTGAGTTTGGCGAATAGCATTGGATTTAAGAACGATCTGCAATTCATGAATTATGAAGCGAATATCAATTTATAAGAACAGGTGGTTCCTTCCCATGAAAGGGGAAGGTGACTTCAATAGTATTGAAGTCGGAAGGGGTAATTTTTTGATTGCAAAACGCGTCTTTATCATCGCCGTTTATTTAAACACCCTATTGGTAATTTGAGTTTTAGACCAAAAAACTGTTCTTTTACATTTCTAATCGATTATAAGAGTTAAATATGAAGAAAATTACATTACTGATTGCAGCTTTGATAATAAGTTCGCTTAGCTTTTCCCAGGTAAACAACTACAATGTTGGAGATGTTGTGAACGATTTCACACTTACTGATACTGATGGGAACATTCATAATCTTTACAGTATTACCGCGGAAGGTAAATACGTTTTTTTAGATTTCTTTTTTGATACCTGCCCTCCGTGTCAGACTACAACCCCCATCTTCAACGAATTTCATGATAAATACGGCTGTAACGAAGGGGATATATATTGTTTGTCCGTAAATAATGGGACCGACAACGATCAGCAGGTAATTCTCTTTGAGCAAACCTATGGCGGACCATTTAACCATGCGCCTGCCGTTTCGGCCGATGGAGGTGCGGGAGCCGTTGATGATGATTTCGGAATTGTTGCCTACCCTACGTATTGCGTTATTAATCCCGACAACGAGATCATCGTTTTGGATATTTGGCCTATTGCCGGAGTTTCAACTTTTGAGAATGCGCTACCCACTGGTGTAGATCCAACGCCTATGGAGTGTAGTGTTTTGGCTATTGAAGAGGCAATATTTATGGACTCTATTGTTATAGCTCCAAATCCTGTATCCTCACAAGGCATCCTCTCCATTGCGCTTCCTGAAGCTGTTCCTGCTTCACTTACTATCTTCGATATTTTAGGAAAACGTGTTTATGAGAACTCTTTTGACAGTGATCGTATTTCGGTTCCGGTGATTATGGATGCCGGAACCTATATCGTAAAACTTGAAACGACTTACGGGACAACTAGTAAGCCTATCATCGTTAAATAGTATTTGCCTTTAAACCAGGTTGAAATTATTTTGCGTCTTGGACAAAATCTTATTTGTTCCAGGGCGCATTTTTATAGTCTTCTCCCTTTGAAACAGCCTCACGGTTCTTAAGTTTCAAATGAGTGGAATCCTTTTGTTTGCTGCGATAACCCATAAGGTGGAAGAACTTCCGGGTAAAGAATCGTGCAATTTTTAAGTCGACTACCAGTTCTTCCCTGGTTTCTGAGCGCCAGTTAACCCCGGGAAGTGCGACCAATAAGCGATCAAATGAGATCTTGCGCAGAAAGGCAGATAACTTCAGGAAAAACACTGGTGTTTTGCGAATGATAAAAAACCCATCATTCCCTTTACCCTGGTACAAAGGCATGAAAATGTAACCTCGGTAAGGAGTTTCCAGTTGTTTACCATTATTAATAGCGATTATAGTTCCCTTGGGTACTTTTTGAAAGTTCAGGTAGCCGTCACAGATGATAAATTTATCGTCCGGCTCTATTTCTTCACGATAAATAATCTCGAAGAATTTATTTCTGAAATTCATCACCTTCTTCAGGCTTATTAAATGCTCGGCCTCATTGGCGTCTTCCGGGGAGAGACAACCTGTGAATGAAAGTGTGAGATAGATAAATGACCTGCAATACTCTATCGATTTTGGTGAATCGTGCTGTCCGCCTTCAAAGCCAAAGGCCACATAACCCAATTCGTTAATATAACTTAGTAAGGGACCGTCCAGGAATTCTTCTATACCTAGGATGAGAGGAACGGGATACAAGCTGGTAAACTTGCGGTTTATCAAACTGTCGTTTACCGTAATAAAAGGAGCCGTTTCCCCACTTGTGGTGTGCAGGTCGAAGAAGTAATACGGCCCTTTTTCCTTTGAGAGGATATCCTGCATAATATCGAAGATCTCCTTCTGTTGAACCAATTCATCATTAAATGAAATCACCTTATCATCTTCCAGGCCAGCCAGCTTTTCTTTGGTCCACATCCTGTTGAGATCCGCTTTGTTGTAGCGAACCCCTTTTTCCAGTGCACTGAGATTTCCGCTAATTGCGTAAAGATTACCGTTAAATTCGGGGTTTAGTTGTTTTAGTTCCTCCAGTACCGACTTCAAAGCAAACACTCCCGCAGGTTCGTTACCATGAATTCCTCCTGTAAAGATGAGGGTGGGGCCGTTAGGATTTCCTTTGTGAGAACCGATCAGTCGGTTCACTTCTATGGTTTTATTAAGAGGTTTACTGTGTATTCTAATCGCGGTCATATGGTTTCACATCATAAGCAGTTACGATTCCGATTAGTTCGTCGTTCTGAAGTACCGGCAGACAACCGATTTCCTTTTCTTTCATAATGTTGATTGCCTCTTTTATAGTGGTTGTGGATTCTGCCGTGATCACATTTTCTTCCATTATATCCTGAACCATATACCCTTTCTCATCTGTTTCCTTACTGTATTTGTTCGCATGTGTCCATGTTAACAATCCGCACAGTTTGCCTTCATCGTCTTCAACGGGAACATGATGAATGTTGTTCCATTCCATAATGCTGGTAGCAAGGCTAGCCAGATCGGTGCGTTTAACCGTGAATAAGGCGGTGGACATAATATGACCTACCCAGAATGATGATTCGGAAAGAGCATCGGTCTTATCAGCATCTTCCCACTCGTGAATAGGGATTCCTTTGATCTGGTTAAGGTAGGTATATTTTGTGATAATACGAAGTGCTTTATCTTTCTTTACAACCTTGATGAGATCGCGGTAATTAGAGATCATCCAGGATGCCCCGGTGTTCCCTTTCAGCCGTGTCTCTATCACATTCAGCAATCGTTTAATATCTTCTTCGGCAACTCCTTCCTTACGAAGTCCGTCATAGGCAATGGGTAGAAATACTTTTCTGATCAGTTTTTTTGCTGAATACTTTTTTCCTTCCCAACACATTACCGCATCCCTTCCGTTTCTCGCTGCCTTAACAAAATTAGACTTAGCTTCCCTGAAGTCCATGATCTTAGCCATGTCGTCGAAATGCTTCGGCCTACCGCGCATAATGCCTACCCAGAATGCAAAATTCGCCAGCTCATCAATTAATGACGGGCCAGATGGGATGTATCTGTTTTCAATTCTTAAATGAGGTTTGCCGTTGCCCACGCCGTAACAAGCGCGGTTCCAGGGATAAATAGTTCCGCTGTGAAGATTCAACGCCTTGAGCTTGGGTATTTCTCCCTTTTCTAGGATATCCAGCGAATTCTCATCAAGTTCTCTGGAAAGTATGATCTTGTATTTTGAAATATTCTCCTTGTAAATACTGGCTGCGGTTCCTGTAGCCCAGTTACTTCCGAAGGCAACGCGTGGTTCCTGATCCTTCAACGCTTCCGATATGTGCCTTGTGTCTATACTTTGACGGAAGAGTGCAACGCGTGTTTCATTCCAGAGTTCTCTACCCATTAGAAGCGGTGAATTACAACATATACTGAGCACCGGTCCTGCAATAGCCTGAGACCAGTTAAAACTCGAAATAAAATCTTCGGGATCAATTTGCAGGTGCAACTGGAAACTGGTATTACAAGCCTCGAATAAAACCGAGTCATGTGCTATACTAAGTTCATCCACACCTTGAAGGTGAAGTTGAAAATTCGATCGTCTCAAACCCATCAGCATATCATTAAGCGCATAATAGCGTGGGTTAGGGGTAATGTAGTCTAATGACAGGTGGGTTTTTGAAATCGTAGGTAAGATCCCTGTTAGAACCACTTTGCTGTTGTGTTTTTCTGAAACATCAGTAGCCTTGTTCAACAAGCTACGCAGCTGGTTTTCCACCTTGCTGAAGCAATCATCCTTGAGTTCGAATGGATCAAGATTGATTTCGAGGTTATACCGGGCCAATTCGGTAGTGAAGTGAGGATCGTTTATGGCGGCCAGGATCTCCTGGTTATTGGTCGCAGGGCGCCAGTCCTTGGTAATCAGGCAAAATTCCTGTTCGGCACCAATTCGCGTGATGCCTTTTTCAATTTGGTCGTTCTCGAGCATGATCTCGAGCGCCTTAACATCGTCCAGAAGATGTTTGATAAATACGGCCTTCCTTTCTTCTGTCAACGAACGATTAACTTTTTGCTCGCCCATAGTTTAGTTTTCTCCTGAACGTCAGGAAATTTGACTAAGCAATTTGTAGATTTCAGAAGAAATAAAATATGATTTTCATCAGCTAAGATTATTCCTACATTACAGGTGTTTCCATCCATTGAATTGATTTAACACTTTTTTAGATACGAACAAATTCCCCGGTCGTATCTTTATGGATTGTATAAACAATCAGAAAAATGAGTATAAAAAAGCTATTAAGATTTTCATCAATCATGATCTTCACTTTGGTTCTCATCACGTCCTGTGGTGGAGAATCGAAAGAGGACAGCGCAAACTTATCAATCGAATTTACCAAGTACGAATTGGAAAACGGACTGGATGTAGTCCTGCACCAGGACAAGAGTGACCCGATCGTTTCGGTGGCCATTCAATACGGTGTGGGTTCCAACCGGGAAAAAACAGGACGTACTGGATTTGCCCACCTTTTCGAACACATGTTGTTCCAGGAATCTGAAAACGTTGGTCAGGACCAATTTTTCAAAAAGATCCAGGATGCCGGGGGTACACTGAATGGTGGAACCTGGAAGGACGGAACCATCTATTATGAGATCGTTCCGAAGAACGCTCTGGAAATGGTACTCTGGCTCGAAAGTGATCGTATGGGATACCTTATTAACACGGTTACGGAATCTGCTTTCTACAATCAGCAGGAAGTAGTTCAGAATGAAAAAAGACAAAGAGTGGACAACCGTCCTTACGGACATACAAACTGGGTGCTTGATAAAAATATCTACCCCGACGGCCATCCTTACAACTGGCAGGTGATAGGGGAGCTCGTAGATCTTCAGAGCGCAACGGTAGACGACGTGAGAGAATTCTACGATAGATTTTACGGTCCGAATAACGCAACCTTAGTGCTTGCTGGTGATTTCGAAGAGGTAGATGCCAAGGCACTTATCGAGAAGTACTTTGGTGAGATCAAAAGACGCCAGGAGGTTCCGAAATTAGAAGCTCAACCGGTTACTATTTCTGAAACAAAACGTCTATATCACGAAGATAATTTCGCCACGGCACCACAGTTGAACATGGTATGGCCAACAGTTCAGCAGTATACTGATGACGCATACGCTCTTGATTTTCTTGCTGAGATCGTTTCCAGAGGTAAAAAAGCTCCTCTTTACAAAGTGTTAGTAAAAGACAAAGAGCTTACCTCTCGGACAATAGCATATAACAATTCACAAGAGATTGCCGGGGAGTTCCATATTATCATTACCGGGAATGAAGGTGTGAACCTGAACGACGTTGAAGCTGGAATTCAAGAGGCATTTGCTATGTTTGAAACCGAGGGTGTTACAGATCGTGACATCGAGCGTATTAAGGCAGGTCTTGAAACTTCATTTTACAATGGAATAAGCAGTGTGCTGGGGAAATCATTCCAATTGGCACAGTACAACGTGTTTACCGGAGACCCCGGATTCATTGAAAAAGATATCAATAATATCAAGGCGGTCACTAAGGAAGATGTGATGCGAGTCTATAACGAATATATCAAAGACAAACCATTTGTAATGACCAGTTTTGTTCCGAAGGGGCAAACCGATCTAATTGCGGCCAACTCTATGGTGGCTCCGGTAGTGGAGGAAGAGATCAAAGAAAACGTTGAAAAGACGGTGACCGATTCCGAAGAAGAAGTTGCCAAAACACCTTCAGCTTTTGATAGGTCTGCAGAACCGGCGCAAGGTCCGGCTCCACAATTGAATATTCCTACTTCGTGGACGGCAGAATTAGCAAATGGAATGGAAGTATATGGAATTGAGCAGAACGAGATCCCAACTGTTAACTTCAGCCTGGTGATGGAAGGAGGCCACCTAATGGACGACATGACTAAAAATGGTGTTGCTAACCTTATGACCGACATCATGATGGAAGGAACTGCCAACAAAACTCCGGAGGAACTTGAAGAAGAGATCGAGATGCTGGGTGCTAGCATAAATATGTACACGACTCGAGAATCTATTGTAATTCGCGGTAACACCCTGGTAAGAAATTTCGATAAAACCATGGCGCTTATTGAAGAGATTTTACTTCAGCCTCGTTGGGATGCGGAGGAGTTTGCACGGATAAAGACTAAAACTGTTAATGATATCAAGCGTTCCGAATCGAACCCTAACGCCGTTGCAAACAGAGTTTACAATAAACTGCTGTATGGAGAAGATCATATCTTCGCCTATCCAACGTCAGGTACTGTGGAATCTGTTGAAGCGATCACCATGGAGGATCTGAAAACGTTCTATGAGAACAACTTCTCACCATCGATCTCTACTTTTCATGTAGTTGGAAAGATAAATAAGGACAATGCGCTAAAGAACCTGGCTTCGCTGGAAGAAAGCTGGGCTTCGAAAGACGTAAGTATTCCTGAATATCCGGCAGAGAATGACCGTGATAAAGCATCACTTTATTTCGTTGATATACCGAATGCAAAGCAATCGGTGATTAATATTGGTTATGTTGGTCTTTCAAGAACAGATCCGGATTTCTACCCGGTTGAGGTAATGAATTACAAATTGGGTGGTTCGTTTAGTGGAAATGTGAACCTTATCCTTCGTGAAGAAAAAGGATACACCTATGGTGCGCGTACCCAGTTCAGTGGTTCTAAGATCCCGGGAACATTTACAGCGTCTTCTTCTGTTCGTACGAATACAACAGGAGAGTCTGTAAAGATCTTCAAGGAAGAGATCATGAAATACAAAGAAGGTATTAGCCAGGAAGACCTGGATTTCACGAAGAATGCTTTGATCAAGTCCAATGCCCGTCGCTTTGAAACACAGGGATCCTTGCTTGGAATGCTTCAGGAGATGAGCATGTACGATCTACCTGCCGATTACATTTCCGGCGAAGAAAAAGTGATCCGTGATATGACCTTAGATCAGCATAAAATGCTCGCGAATAAATATCTTGATGAATCGAAAATGGCTTACCTGGTTGTTGGAGATGCTGCTACACAGTATGTGCAGTTCAAGGATATGGATTTCGACGAAGTAATGTTAATGGATAAAGAGGGAGAAGAAGTGAAGCTTGAAGAAGTAGCACAATAAGATTCTTCCACTCTAATAAATCAGTAAGGGATACCGTTTCGGTATCCCTTTTTTGTTTAACTTCAGGTTTCATTTTATCCTGTGAAGCGCTTTTTAAAAAATATCGGACCCGGCACATTGGTTGCCGCCGCTTTTATAGGTCCGGGTACAGTTACTGTTTGCAGTCTTGCGGGTGTACAATTCGGATTTACCTTGCTTTGGGCAATGGTGCTCTCCATTATAGCAACCATAGTGCTTCAGGAAATGGCTGCCCGCCTTGGAATTGTTCATCATACAGGACTCGCAGGCACCGTGAAACAGGAGATCCGGAATCCCTTACTTAAGATACTCGCTGTTGGGTTAATTCTAACGGCCATAATAATAGGAAACGCTGCATACGAAGCAGGGAATATAAGCGGGGGGGTGCTCGGACTCGCAACTTTGATTCCAAATGCTGTAGTTATAATTGGAGAGTTTCAATTTAATACTCTGAGCCCGGTTATTGGCATTGTGGCATTTGTACTTTTGTTCTTCGGAAACTATAAATTGATCGAGCGATTTCTCATTGGGCTTGTATTAGTAATGAGTATCTCATTCCTGGTAACTGCCGTCTTAACGGGTCCGAAAATTTCAGAAGTAATAAAAGGTTTATTCATTCCACGTTTTCCGGAAGAGAGTTGGCTCACCGTAGTGGCGCTCATCGGAACCACGGTAGTGCCATATAATTTGTTCCTTCATGCTTCCCTGGTAAAAGAAAAGTGGAAGAGTAAAGAAGACCTGGGTGCCGCCAGAACGGATACGTACATTTCGATCGTTCTCGGTGGTATTGTTTCCCTGGCAATTATAATTTGTGCAGCCGCAATTGAACAGGACAATATTTCAAATGCTGCCGATCTTGCCAAAGCCCTGCAGCCACTGTATGGCGACTATGCCACCTATCTTTTAGGTATTGGCTTGTTTGCAGCAGGTATCACCTCGGCCATTACAGCTCCTCTTGCGGCAGCTTATGTTGCCAATGAATGCTTTGGCTGGAAAGCCGGGTTTCGATCCGGTAGGTTCAGAAGTGTGTGGATCAGTATTCTCATAATAGGTGTCGTTTTTTCATCATTGGGGTTTAGTCCGATAGAAGTCATTCGTCTTGCCCAGGTTGCAAACGGTTTGTTACTACCAGTGATTGCTGGATTTCTCTTATGGATCATGAACAGGAAGAATATACTGGGTGCTTATAGTAATAGCACCTTTCAGAATATTCTGGGTTCGATAATTATGCTTGCCACTATTGGTTTGGGGGTTCTAAGCCTGGTTAAAGTCTATAATAGCTTGTGAAACGGACAATCGATATAAACGCCGATTTAGGTGAGGGCACTGGCCTGGATGCTGTGTTAATGCCCTATTTGTCTTCCTGTAATATTGCATGTGGAGGTCATTTTGGAAATGAGGAAACAATGAGGGAAACCGTTCGCTTGGCGAAGAGACATAAGGTCAAAATAGGAGCTCATCCGTCCTTTCCCGACAAGGATAACTTCGGAAGGAAAATAATGAGCATGTCCAAAGAAGAGCTAACCACTTCAATTTTTCACCAATTGCTGGAATTTCTGGCAGTTTGCGAGACGGAAGAGGCGGAGATCAATCATATAAAACTTCACGGTGCCCTGTACAATTATGCGGCTATAGACGCACCAACTTCGGATGCTGTACTAGAGGCTGTCATTCGCTTGAAGTGGAGGCCTGAAATGTTCGTTCCGTTTAATTCTGTACTTCATAGAAAGGCGGAGAACTTGCTCCCCCTGAAATTCGAGGCCTTTATTGACCGTCGTTACTCTGAAGACGGCGCCCTGGTTCCAAGGTCGCATCCAGGGGCCGTGATCGAAAATGAAGATGAGGCATGGGATCAGTTATGGCAAATGGTAGATAAAGGACAGCTAACTACAATTTCGGGAACAGAAATTCCCATTGAAGCGGATACGTTTTGCATCCATAGCGATACAACAAATTCAGAAAAGATATTAAAACACATTCATAAGCAGTTAACCGATAAAAACCTGGAAGTAGAGTAATGCAACCAACTATAGTAAAATTCGGGGATAATGGAATTCTCTTCAGGTGGCCTGAAGCCTTCAATGAGGAGACTCACTATGAAATATTGTCGTTGGATGCATTTCTTCAGAAGAAATACGGTGATGCGATAAATGAGACGGTACTTGCATATACCTCTTTGGCGGCCTTTCTTAAAGAGAGCCTCGATACAGACGAATTTATCAATGACTTCGAATGGCCTCAGCTCGATACTGTGGAAGTAAATCTTGAAACAGTTACTTATGTTGTTCCCGTCTGTTACGAACCCCATTTCGCTATGGACCTGCCGCGAGTGGCGGAGCATTGTGGAATGAAGGAAGAGGAAGTGATCCTATTGCATACCAGCGTTACCTACGATGTTCGATTTATCGGTTTTCTTCCCGGTTTTCCTTATCTCAGTGGACTCGACAGGCGTTTGTATACTCCGAGGATCGAGGAACCACGAAAGTTTATCGAAAAAGGATCGGTAGGGATAGGGGGCAAGCAGACCGGAATTTACACTATGAATAGCCCCGGAGGTTGGAACATCATCGGGAAGTGTCCGCTGAACTTATTTGATATAAACAATTCCCCTCCTTCCTTATTTCGACCAGGGGATAAGCTTGTATTCAAGGCAATTTCAATGGAGGAGTTCGAACGAATTGGCAGCTTAGCTGATCGGGGTAATTTCGAAATAAAAAAACTATTATGATAGAAGTTCAACATCCGGGAATATACTCATCGGTACAGGACTTGGGTAGATTTGGTAATCGCCGATTTGGTGTTCCTTTGAGTGGAGTAATGGATAAGGAAATGGCGATTGCTGCCAACTTGATCCTGGGCAACCCTGGTTCTACGGCTGTTCTTGAATTTGCCAGCCCGGGACCACGTTTGTTCTTCTCAAAACCTGCAATTATTGCGGTTGCCGGAGCAGCGACTACAGTTCGGGTTAACGGTGAGGAGGTAAATACTGAAAGCCCGATTTTAGTTGAAACAAATTCATTAATATCCTTCGGAAGAGCCACTGCAGGGGTTTGGAGTTACTTATCCGTAAAAGGAGGAATTTTATCTCCGGAAGTCCTTGGTAGCAGGAGCTTTTTTCCGGGAGTAACAAAATCCGGTCGCATAGAGGCAGGAGATATACTGGAAGTTGCCACGCTTTCAGAGCTATCGACCCAGGAGGTAGCGTGGGGCGACAAATTACCCCAAATTGAAATATACGCTGAAGTGCAGGTGTACCCGGGTCCCGAATTTTCAATGCTTTCCGAAATACAGAAACTCGCCATCCTGGAATCCGAATACGAAGTTTCACCACAGAGCAATCGGATGGCAACATTGGTTCATACCAGTAGGATCGTTAAAGTTCCCGAAATAACAACAGGACCTGTTCAACCTGGAACCGTACAAGTTACACCTTCGGGTAAGATGGTAGTATTGATGCGCGATGCGCAAACCACAGGTGGTTATTCCAGGGTACTGCAATTGTCCGATATTGGATTTTCTCAGATTACGAGGATTAGCCCGGGTAAGAAGTTCAGATTTGGATTATTGCAATGAATCCGGTACTGAAATAACAGAAGAAACTGTGGTTTTCTGTTCAAGGCGTTCCTTTATAATATCAATTTTTTCCTGAATGGTCTGATGTTCTAGAATATCCTCGATGAACTGAAGACTACTCTCGCTTAGATGACGGGAAAGAGTAGGTTCGTAGGTATTCCACTTCCTGAAAAATTTATTGTCGTCATCAGCGCCGTGACCTTTTTCAGTTATACTATCAATGTAGGCATTGTGTTCAGCTAATGCTTCCATAATCGATTCCCTTTGATCTTTGCTAACAATCTCACCATTTAGATACCCTTCAACATCTACTATGGTCACTTTGTGAGGCATGAAGATCTTGATTAATTCCAACTGCTCACTGTGATCCACGAAATCACTTACATAACCGGGGATCTTATCTAAATTCAGAGCTGTTTGCAGATCGGCAATGATGTTGTCGGTTTCGTTCTCTTCTTTCTGAATGTGCTTAGTTTCTAATTTCTTCAGTAAATAATCCAGGTAAAGGGATTTGCTATTAATTATTTCGATGAACACTACATTTTTTTCACCGATGCTTCCTTTGGATTGCAGGTATAGGTATAGATCAAGACATCCCAACAAACCACTGTTGTCTATGGCGCCGGCATCGATATAATGTCCGTATCCCGGAATTTTAGCGGCAGGACTAAAGACGGGAAATCGGTTGGTAGTCGAGACAGCTTCATAAAAGCTCAATGTTTTTTGGATTTGCTTACCATCATTCTCGTTGTAATCAACCAATTCTGCCAGGTCTTCAGAGAAATGGAATATATCGCCAAAATCTTCCGACTTAACAGACCAAAGCACTCCGCGTCGTCCGGTGGTCGCGGCCGTATTCATTATAAGCGATGGGAAATACGTCCTTTCTCGGTAAACGTCCTTCCAGAATCCCCGAAAAGATTGTTTAGATAAGCTTCGAAGTCCTTTGCCCTCAACATATCCCTGATATTTTATCATGGCATAGTAGGGGCGATCTTGTAGTGTGTACTCGCGGTTAAAAGGCCATAGTTTCCTGAAGGAATCCAAACCGAATGTGAGGGTAAGATCTGAAGACGTATAATTTCCTCTTGAGATCGTATCAATACGTTGGTTGAGTAACTTTAAATCGGGTTTTAAAACGCCCGAAGTTTCCTTGGAGAGTCCTGTATACAAGGCAAGTCCCAGTGATCCCCCGGAAGCACCTGAAAAAGCAACGGTTTGATCCATCAGCTTCCCATTTGTTTCTTTGTGTAGTTTCTCCAGTACATGAAGTGTCCAGGCGTTCGATTTTAGTCCTCCACCGTGCGAGGCCACGAAAAATACAGTATTTCCCGGACGGGATTTAACCGCATTTAGGAATTCGCTTTCCGTGATCTCTTCGGAAGTATTCCTGTCTACAAGACTTAGTTCATGTGTACTGCTTTCAGTGGACATCCCTATGGCAAAAAGGACCAGCAAAAGAAAAATTCCGAAGGAAACCAATTTGAACCTGAGGTTGTGTTTGGGAAATTCTCCCGTTTCATCCTTGATCTGTTCCCTGATCTTCCGATAGGCAAAGAAGAATTTACCTGTAGCCGCAATTACGAAATAGTATGCGTAAAAATAAGCCAACAGTATGGGTGTGCCATTTGGCAGATGGCCAATGTTAATGGCCATTATGGTAGTCCAGATTATAATTATGACCGAAACGATGAAATTAAGGCTAAAGAGCGTTAAATAATGTTCGGATTTATACAATAAACTCCTGAATAAATTCATTACCCATCGAACCAGTTTTGTGCCGGTAGTCTGAAACAGTTCCGTCACCGCTTTGAGTTTGGTTCTCAATATTCTGAAATACAGGTAATTGAACATGAATAAATAGGAGGTAAATACCAGGATAAAGAAGCCAACCCTGCTGAACATCCTGTCATAGGTTAGACAGGTGATCACAAGGATTAAGGTGACAAATAATATTAGGGTAAATCGGTTTGCCAGTCTTTTATAGATTCCATCGGTATTATTGTCCTGTCTGGCTTTGTTAACAGCTCTTCTTAAGTAGATGTAATGGAGTAGGGGAATAAGACACAATCCTCTGAACACCCAGATAGCCGTAATGGTCTGACCTTCGGTTAGGTTAAATTTCGGCATGAAGGTCTTAATGATAAAGTAGATCCAAACCGCGTGAATAAGGAGGCCGATGGTATATCGCATATAATGGGCGCGGTCGTCTTTCTTGTATCCGGCACCTGGTTTCTCGTGGAAAATAAACAGCTTAAAGAACTTAAATATTTTCCACTTTTTAATTGGGTGTACTTCTTCCCATGTTGTGAATTCTGCGCTATTGTTGAGGTTGGCCGCGTAATAATTGTAAATAGGGTAGTGGGAAAGTGCCAGCGCTAGTGCATTGATCATAAAGAATGAGAAAAGCAAACTCCAGCGGAATCCGTTCGTTTCGATTAGGTCTACGAACATTGTAAATGCCTGATCCATCTTGGTGAGTAACAAGAGGATAAAAACGATGATCAGTAAGCTTAATATGGATGCTTTCGTAAATTTTACTACGGAAGAGAATACACTGGAAACCCAGGTAATAAAGGCAGAGATCAGGTTATCGAATCTTTTCAATAGACCTGGGGATTGGTTAGTTTCAGGCATAATCTGAAATTTAACGAAATATATTTGATCTGAGCCAGTATTTCAAGAGGGTTTTACCTGAATACAACTACGGGAGTTTTCCTGTATTTGTGATCAAATCCATTGCCTCCTCAGGGAATTGTTTATTTTTAGAGCTTAATCCTTAAAAATTTCAATAATGGCTAAACCTCAAAATTGCATTACTGTTAACGAAGCAAAGACTCTTTACCAGAATTGGCAAAATTCAAGAGCCCCCAAGTTAGTCAGAGGGCAAGACCCCGAAATATCTGATGTTGTCTTTACTTTGGCTGAAATGGAGGAATTTATAGAATACGTAAAGAACGGATCGGCAGATGCAGATATTGATAACCCTGGGATTCGAATTTACTTTGCGGCTACAGGAGAAGATTCGAAGAGTACAGCGACAGTATTTTTAGCACCTACTTATGGTGCAAATTCCAATTCCCCAAACAACTACAATCTTGAACCATTGAACAGAGGCACGAATGGATGGCCTCCTAACGTCTATTAGAATTGAGTTTTTCCGATTTTCTTGCCAACACATTACCTATTACCATAATGGAACTATTTGCCGCATTGGCAGGTAGTTTCTTTCTTTTTAGGACAAAGGCACGTGGAATGAATCGGCATTTAGTAATTTTTCTGTGGATCACTTTTTTTGTTGAAGTTATTGGGGCGTACGCACCAATTGCACACTTCTCTGATTTCAAATATTTTTCGTTTGTTGAAAATACAGTGTTCGAGGATCATAAATGGTTATACAATCCATACGTTTTATATAGTTATATTTTCTTATCTCTTTATTTTATTCATTTCTTGAGAAATCAGAAATGGAGGTTTGCTTTGAAAGCTGCAGTGTCGATTTTCGGTATTTCCGCGGCTATAAATTTAGTTTTAAGTGGTGTTTATTTCGAATCTAATGCTTTATACACAATAATGGTTGGTACGCTCCTATTAATTGTGTGTATTATTCTATTCTATTTTGAACTCTTACAAACCGACTTAATCTTGAAACTGAAAAAATTTCTCCCTATGTACATTTCTGTTGGCTTAATGGTATTTAATTTGTGTGTTACTCCTGTTGACATTTTTTCGGAATATTTCAGTGAGGAAAATACATTTTTTATCAAGCTGCATAATGCTGTCTACCTTTACACGAACATTTTTATGTACTCATTATTTACAATCGGATTTATAGTATGCTCCAGAAAGAAAACTTCCTCCTAATACTCTACTTTGTAGTCATCATATTTATTTTGGTGGCATTCGTGGTAATATTTGTAATCGCCTTTCAGCGAAGAAAGAATAAACTGATTATAGAGCGCCTAGAAGCCGAAAAGAAGTTCGAAACAGAGCTCACTAACTCCCGACTCGAGATTCAGGAACAGACTCTAAAGAACATTGCCTGGGAATTACACGACAATGTAGGGCAGTTACTTTCTGTTGCCAACATTCAGCTGAACATGGTACAAAACCATGTCCCAGAAGAATTGAAGTCGCAGATCAAAGAGACCAAGGACGTTGTGGCTGCCACAGTACAGGAGGTAAGAGCACTTTCCAGGACCTTGAATACAGACGTGATCCAAAATAACGGCCTTATCGAATCGGTTCGTACAGAATTGGAACGGTTCAACCGACTCAATTTTCTTCATGCAGACTTGAAAATTGAGGGAGAGCCAGTTACTATACCAAGCGCAGACGAGATCATTATTTTCCGAATTCTCCAGGAATTCTTCTCCAATGTTATAAAACACGCCAAAGCCGATAAATTATTTGTACATTTATGTTATCGGGAACAAGAGTTGGAGATCAATGTTGATGATGATGGAGTTGGGTTCGATACTTCGGTGAATGCCGGGAATTCCGGACTGCACAATATGCGCGGTAGAGCAGATCTTCTTGGAGCGGAGTACGAATTAACCTCTGATCCCGGTAAAGGAACAAAACTTAACTTATTATATCCTCTGAAGTCATGAAGCAACGTCTGCATACTGTTGCCATTGTTGATGATCATCTATTGCTTTCCGGTTCTCTCGAAAAGCTGATCAATTCATTTGATGGGTTCAAGGTTTTATTTCACGCCAGTAATGGAAAAGAACTTCAGCATAAACTAAAGGCGAACGGTGTTGCACCGGATATCGTACTCCTTGATATCAATATGCCCGTAATGGATGGTTTTGAAACCGCTGCCTGGTTAAACGAAAACTACCCGCAAATAAAATTCCTTGCACTTTCCATGGAGGACGATGAGAAAGTTATTCTGAAGATGCTTCAGAATGGCGCGAAAGGCTACTTGCTCAAAGATATCCACCCGGACAAACTAAAGATAGCGCTCTCTGAGGTAATGGATAGAGGGTATTATCATTCAGAAAAGGTAGCAGCTACATTGCTTCATTCCATACAGCCGTCCAATAAGGAGGTGGAGGTCAAATTCAAGGAGAACGAGCTAACTTTCATGCAATTGGCATGTTCCGAGATGACCTACAAGGAGATCGCCGACGTGATGAATTTGAGTCCTAAGACCATCGATGGCTACCGACAAGAGCTCTTTAATCGACTGCATATAAAGAATAGGGTAGGATTGGTGATCTACGCTCTGAAGAACAATATTATCGAGATCTAAACGCAGCTATTCCAAATAGCATCTGAAGGCGGTTTAGCCACAATTTTAATTTCCTTTTTTTTTACCGGATGAATAAATGTAAGTTCTCTTGAATGTAGATGAATACTTCCATCCTTATTACTTCGCTTGGCACCGTATTTCAGATCGCCTTTTATAACACATCCAATAGCTGAAAGTTGGGACCGGATCTGATGATGTCTGCCAGTTTCCAGTTCAATTTCCAGTAAATAGTAGTTATCCAGTTCTTTGACGATTGAGTAATTTAGAATGGCCTTTTTACTATCCGGAACTTCATTCTTATGGGCATAAGATTTATTCTGCTTCGGATTGCGTTTCATATAATGAACCAGCGTGTCTTTCCTTTTGGGTGGCCTGTTTTCAACGACCGCCCAATAGATTTTTCTAGTATCTCTTTCTGAAAATAATTTGTTCATACGCCCCAAAGCTTTGGAAGTACGCGCAAATAAGACCACGCCACTTGTGGGCCTGTCGAGTCGATGGACAACACCCAGAAAGACAGCTCCCGGCTTATTGTATTTTTCAGCGATATATTCTTTTACCACCTCTGAAAGCGGCTTGTCGCCGGTCTTATCTCCCTGGACGATATCGCCTGGGCGCTTATTTACGACAATGAGATGGTTATCCTCATAGAGAACCTGAAGATTATTTCTGGTACTGTGCATACCTTCGAAGACGTTTAGTACTGTTCCTCCTCATTTGGGAAATCACGACTCTTCACATCCTTGATATACTGCTCGAAAGCATTGGTCATTTCTGCATAAAGGTCCAGATATCTCCTGAGGAATCGTGGATTGAATTCGTGGGTCATACCAAGCATGTCATGAGTTACCAATACCTGCCCGTCGACCCCACCTCCGGCTCCAATACCGATAATTGGAATGGTTAGCTCTGCAGCTACTTCAGCAGCTAATTTGGCCGGAACTTTTTCTAATACAATGGCAAAACAACCGCACTTTTCGAGAATCCTTGCGTCCTCCTTTAGTTTTTCGGCTTCTTCTTCCTCCTTGGCACGTACGGTATATGTTCCGAATTTATAAATGGACTGAGGCGTCAGGCCCAGATGACCCATCACAGGAATTCCCGCATTTAGTATTCGCTTGGCCGATTCTTTTATCTCTTTCCCACCCTCGATCTTTATCGCATGAGCTCCACTTTCCTTCATAATTCGAATTGCGGAACGTAGGGCCTCTTTGGGGTCACTTTGGTAACTTCCGAAGGGAATATCCACTACAACCAGGCTGCGTTTTACTGCACGAATCACGGAAGATGCATGATAGATCATCTGGTCTAGTGTGATTGGTAGGGTGGTTTCATGGCCCGCCATCACATTCGAGGCAGAATCTCCAACGAGGATCACATCGATCCCTGCGCCGTCAACGATCTTTGCCATGCTATAATCGTAAGCGGTGAGCATGGAGATCTTCTCTCCATTCTGTTTCATATCTACCAGGGTCTTGGTAGTGATCCGCTTGTATTCTTTTTTTGCTATCGACATATAGAAGGGTGTAACAATTTGACGGGTAAAAGTACTAATTTTCAAACTCTTTAACTGAACAACCTATAATATAGCACCACATGAAAATATTTGTCTACGTTTCAATCTTCCTGTCCTCAATATTTATTAGCGCTCAAAGCAATTTCACTGAAGCCGATGCCCGTGGTGTGATCGATACCTTTTTTGAAGGCTTCCACCAAGGAGATACTGTAAAAATGAGGTCTGTGATGGTTAAAGATTTGCCCACTCAAACGGTTTTTACAAATAAAGAAGGTGAGCATATGGTGAACGATAGCAATGGTGAGGATTTTATCAAAGCAATTGGGAATAGGCCAGCCGAACAAAAATGGGAAGAGCGTTTGCTTGACTATAAAGTACAGATCGATGGTAACCTCGCGCATGTATGGACGCCTTATGAGTTTTGGCTAAACGGATCCTTTAGGCATTGTGGTGCGAACGCATTTACACTTGCGAAAACCAACGACGGCTGGAAGATCGTACATCTTATCGACTCTCGCAGAAGAAGTAGTTGCAAGACTGAATAAGGTTTAGCAGTCGGAAATATTTACCTGTACTGCCAGGCCTCCCTCACTTGTTTCTTTATATTTTTTACCCATATCCTGAGCAGTCGCCCACATGGTGGCGATTACCTTGTCCAGTGGGATCTTGGCATGACTAGGATCGGAATCCAGGGCCATTTCACAGGCGTTGATAGCCTTTATAGCACCCATGGCATTTCGTTCAATACACGGGATCTGAACGAGTCCGGCGATCGGATCGCAGGTTAGTCCTAGGTGATGTTCCATAGCAATCTCGGCGGCCATCAACACTTGCTCCGGAGAGCCGCCCATAATTTCTGCAAGTGCTCCTGCGGCCATGGCGGAAGAAACTCCTATTTCGGCCTGGCATCCTCCCATGGCAGCAGATATTGTAGCCCCCTTCTTAAACAGGCTGCCTATTTCGCTTGCTACGAGAAGAAATCTGAAGATGTCATCGAAGTTTCCATCGTGATTTTCAATGACCAGGTAATACATGAGCACGGCTGGAATTACTCCCGCACTTCCATTGGTAGGGGCGGTAACAACTCGGCCCAGCGATGCGTTTACCTCGTTAACCGATAAGGCAAAACAACTTACCCATTTGAGTATCTGTCTGAACTTAACTTCAGTATTTCTAATTACTGGAATCCATTCGTAGGGGTCGCTATATAGAGTGGAACCGATTAGGTTTTTGTGAATTTCGAAAGCTCTTCGTTTTACATTCAATCCGCCAGGCAGCGTTCCTTCGGTATGACAGCCGGTGTACATGGAATTGAGCATCACATCCCAAATGGATTTTAATCCGGCCTCGATCTCGTCTTTTGAACGCATGGAAAGTTCGTTTTCCATTACAATTTCACTAATTGGTTTGTTGGTTTCTGAACAAAAACGGAGCAGTTCGGTTGCCGATTCAACGCGGTATGGGAAATGACTGAATTGCTCCATTTTTATTTTCTTGCGTTTTCGTTCTTTCTGAACCACAAACCCACCACCTATTGAATAATAGGTTTGGGACCTTTTTGAACCATCTTTTAAAATGGCGGTGAAAGTTATTCCATTGGGATGAAAGGGTAGAAACTTTCGGTTGAACCTAATGTTTTCCTCGAGGTTAAATTCTATCATGTGTTCACCCCCTAGATTAAGTCGTTTATAGAGTCGAACAAGTTCTATTTCCGAAGTGATGTTCTCAATTGGGTAGGTTACGGGATCTGTTCCCATGAGGCCCAAGATGGAAGCGATATCGGTAGCATGTCCTTTTCCTGTGAGAGATAGTGAACCGTAGAGCTGCACCTGAACAGAATTGATGTTCTTTAGTTGGTCGCTTTTTTTTAGTTCCTTAACCCAGCGGTTTGCCGCACGCCACGGACCAAGGGTATGGGAACTGGAAGGACCCACACCTATTTTGAGCATATCGAATACGCTAATGCTTTCCATATGGTTGTTTTGCTGGGTAAATGTAAGATTTTATGCAAACGTATTAGAAATAATTTGTCACTTCGAGTGTTCTTTGTAGCGAAGCGTAAAAGAACGTATCGAGAGGTGGTTCTCGATACAATCCGCCTTTGGCGGATCACTCGAACTGACGGTCTTATCGCCGCCTGTTCGCCAGTAGTGGGGGAGGTTCACCAGTAAAGGGATTCCACCTGCTTATACTTTTGGCTCCCATGCCTGCTGCTTTTATCACTGCCCGGTCGCCGTAGCGCTCCCGCATACGGTCCATAGCCTGGTAGAGGTTAATGATCTTTTCATTGTCTTCAAACAGGTCGATCTGCTGGCCTCCTTCTACCAAATGACTGAACCGCACACCCACCAATCGAACCAATAGTCTGCGCTGGTAGAGGTTCTTGTAGAGCTCCATTACAACAGGCATGATCTTATGATCTGCCGAACTGTAGGGAATACGCCTTTGCTGGGTGTAGGTCTGAAAATCGGAATAGCGAATTTTAAAAGTAACACAAGCGGTTAGTTTGTTGCCCCGCCTAAGCTGATAGATCAGGTTTTCGGCCATGCCTATGATGATACTCTCTAGTTTTTTTACGTCGGTAGTGTCACGGTCGAAAGTGCGTTCGGTGGAGATGGACTTGCGTTCGTTGTACTGAACTACCGGACTGTTGTCGATGCCATTGGCCTTCTTCCAGATCAGCTGGCCATTCTTCCCGAAGACCTTTGTCATCATTTCGACTGGCATTTCCTGTATGGTCCTGATGCGCTTGATCCCCAGGTCGCACAGCTGGCGATAGGTCACTTTTCCCACCATGGGGATCTTGCTCACCGAAAGCGGGGAGAGGAAGGGTTTTTCATGGCCGTGCACTACCTGTATCTGGTTATTGGGTTTGGCCTCTCCGGTGGCGATCTTGGAAACGGTTTTATTGATGGACAATCCGAAGGAGATAGGAAGCCCGGTTTCTTTGATGATACGCTTGCGGATCTCACTGGCCAGTTTATGACAGCCAAAGAACTTATCCATCCCGGTGAGGTCGATGTAAAATTCATCTACCGAGGTTTTTTCGTAGAGTGGAACACTTTCCTTGATGATGTCGGTAACGGAATTGGAGAATTTACTGTATATCCCTGAATTCCCCCTAAGCACTATAGCTTCCGGACATAGTTGTTTTGCCAGGCGCATGGGCATGGCAGAGTGTATTCCGAAAGAGCGTGCCTCGTAGCTGCAGGACGCCACGACCCCACGGTCGCTGGTGCCGCCAATAAGCACGGGTTTTCCTTCCAGTCGGCTGTCGAGCAAGCGCTCGCAGGATACGAAGAAAGTGTCGAGGTCCATGTGGACTATGTTGCGGGTATTGAACATTCTTATTTTTTCCAGTAATTAGTTTCCGTTCATTTCTTTTGCTCGCCCAAAAGAAACGAACCAAAGAAAACGGCGCCTTTTCGTAGGTATTTTTGGTCCTTCGGTCCAAAACCATTCATAATTTCCTAAAATCACTACAAGGCTTCGCGATTTCTTCACGGAAATTACTCATCTATACTGACGAAAAGGGTTTTAACTATGGCCAGAGCTAAAAACTGCGCCTCAGAGACGACTTCGGGACCCGCCGGATGCAACCGAGAGGACAACTAAAGGCTGTTTGAACCACCGAAGGTGGTGAGTTCCTTTAGTTGCGAGGTAAAGACATGGCGGGTGAACAAGTGCTCTGCAGCGCTAGAGTTTTTTGCTTCTTTTTTGGGCAATGCAAAAAAGAAGAGAAACAAAAAGAAATTGATTAATTCACACTCTATTCTTATACCGCTTCGAATGCAACTTCGCAGTGGAATCATTCGCTGAATAGCGCGGGTCCTCAATGATAGGATAGCGCACCATCTTGGTTACTTCGATAGTGATGCAGTCGAATTCCTCTACTACTTTGCCCGTGATCCCATAGATCCCTTTTCCCCGGAAACGATACCTCGCCGCCACCGGGGGGAAATGTACCGTGTCTAAAAAATCACCATCCCGGTCCACGAAGGTCCCGAAATGCATGCGCTTCCCGCCCGAAGTAGCCGTATTCTTTACGGTTACCAGGTAACCCTCGATAGTGATGGTTTTTCCAACATAATCGGGCAAATGCCTGGCCCGTATCTTACTACGCGATGGCGCCAGTAACAGTTTGAAAGGATTAGAGAGTGGGAACCCAATGAGTTCCATCTCGTCAAAGGCTTCTTCCAGCGGTGTGCTGGGCAGTTCAGGGGTCTTAAAACTTATTTTTTCAGTCTGAAAAAGTGTCTGAATGTTCTCGTCGAATGTTGTTTTATTGATTTTCATATGTGCTTCCCATAAAAGTTCGCGTTTGTTTCTCTTGGTAAACCGAAAGGCATTTATCTTAATGAGTATGGAGATCTGTTCCATGGAGATCGGTACCCGGTCCAGGAAGTCATCCAGGCTCATAAAGAACCCTTCAGCTTCCCTGTTCTTCAGGATGGTCTTGATCACTTTACGCTCCAGCGAGTGGAGGAATACAAATCCCAGGTAAATATCCTTTCCGTAGATCACCGTTTCCGCCCGACTGTAATTCACACAGGGCGCCAGTATCCTGGCACCGTGCATACGGGCTTCGTGTACGTATAGTTCAGGTCTGTAAAATCCGCCGCCATTGTTTACCGTGGCGACCATATATTCCAAAGGGTAATAGGCTTTCAGGAAGAGGCTCTGGTAGCTTTCCACTGCATAAGAGGCCGAATGCCCCTTGGCAAAGGCGTAGCCTGCAAAGCTCTCTATCTGTCGCCAGATCTCCTTGGTGAGCTCTTCCGATTTCCCCGTTTCCTTACAATTGCTGAAGAACCGGTCTTTCACTTTGGCAAATTCGTCCCGAGACCGGAACTTCCCGGACATCCCCCTGCGCAGCATATCGGCTTCGCCCAGGGTAAGTCCGCCAAAGTAGTGGGCCACTTTGATCACATCTTCCTGGTAGACCATCACCCCATAGGTTTCGGGCATGATGTCCATCATCACAGGGTGGGCTTCCTTACGTCTTTCGGGAAAGCGGTATCGCAGGATGTATTCCCGCATCATTCCCGATTGAGATACCCCCGGCCGTATTACCGAACTGGCTGCTACCAACCCCAGGTAGTTGTCTACCCGGAGTTTTCTCAGTAGCATCCTCATGGCTGGTGACTCCACATAAAAACAGCCAATTGCTTTTGCGTTCCGAAGGAGGTATTTGATACGCTCATCCTCCTTGAACCGCTTGATATCGTGTATGTCGATAGGCGGATCGTTCGGGTGGTTGTATTTCACTATTTCCACGGCATCCTTGATCTTCCCGAGGCCTCGCTGACTCAGTATATCGAACTTGTACAGCCCGATATCTTCGGCTACGATCATGTCGAACTGAGTGGTGGGGAATCCCTTTGGGGGCATGAAGGTGGCGGTGTAATAGTGGATGGGCTTTTCAGAAATAAGAATGCCGCCTGCATGTATCCCCAGGTAATTCGGGAACCCCTGTATGCGCCTGCTGTACATGATCACCAGCTGAGACAACTTGTCCAGCCTGCGGAAATCGTAATCTCCTTTGGAAAGCCTGTCCAGTTCTTCTTTTGGGAGTCCAAAAACCTTCCCCAGCTCGCGAATGGACGCCCTGTATTTAAAAGTGTTGTACACCGTGAGCAGGGCAGTATTCTTAAACCTTCGGAACATAAACTCGGTGATGTCGTCCCGGTCTGACCAGGAGAAGTCGATATCGAAATCCGGCGGGTTCTTCCTGTAGAGATTGATGAATCGCTCAAAATAGAGGTCGAGCTCTATAGGATCCACATCAGTGATGCGTAGCAGGTAGGCGACTATGCTATTGGCACCGCTGCCACGGCCCACGTAGAAATAACCTTTGCTGCGGGCATATTTCAGGATCTTCCAGTTGATGAGGAAGTAGGAGACAAACCCCTTCTCCCGAATTATGTCCAGTTCCTTCTTAATACGGTCCAAGATGGTATCGGTAGAGGTTTCGTAACGATAGGGCAGGCCTTCGTAGACGAGTTTCTTTAGCAATCTGTAGTCCAGTTCCTCATTATCTGTGTACGACCTTTGGTTGTTAGGGGTTTCCTTGGAGAAATCGAATTCGATGGAGCAGGACTGAAGTAGCTTTTCTGTATTCTTGATCAGTTCTGGGAATTCGGTGAAGGCCTCTTTGAGTTCTTCTTCGGAACAGAGCCTGTCGTATTCGTTGCCTTGTTCGGAAACCGGGAGCTTGCTGAGCAGGGTGTTATTGTCTATCGCCCGAAGCAGCCGGTGGGTATTGAACCCTTTTTTGCTGATATGTGTGACGGTTTGCAGCACGACCAGTTTCTCCCGACGCTTGTTCCAGGGAGAGAATTTCAGCTTGTTGAGCTCTTCCTTTCGCACGCCGATGAATTCGTGTTCCTGTAGTTCATCGCCTTCAAAACTTCCGAAGGGATAGATCACAAAGGTGTGGGGGAGTGTTTCGACCCGGTTTGGAATAGTTCCATCATCGTGCAGGAAAGCGGAGAGGTAACGATTGATATTCAGGAAACCTTCGTTGTTCCTGGCCAGCATAACGAACTGTTGCTGCGCACCGTTCCTGAAATCTACGCCTATCACGATCCGGATATCGAACTCAGGCGCCACCCGCAGCATCTCCAGGCAGGCCGAGGTGTTGTTGACATCGGTGACTGCGAGGGTACGAATGCCTTTATCCTTTGCCAGTTGCAGCAGTTCCTTCACGGCTATGGTACCGTATCGCAGACTATAATATGTGTGTGTATTAATAAACATATTGGAATTATTCCAAATATATGGAAATATTCCAAATTATATGTGCTTTGTTGATAAGTTTTTGGGTTAGGTGTCGGGTGTCGGGTGTCCGATGTCGGATGACCGATGTCTTTTTCCAACATTCTAAGATACCAACAGCGAAGCGATACTATTATACCAGGGTCTAAAGTCTAAAGTCTAAAGTCGGGAGTCGGGAGTTCGAAGTCGAGAGTCGGGTGTTGATTAATTATTCTTTATTGTTATTCTTTATTAATAGACCATTGTCGGAAGTGATACCTTGGCATGATCAAAGTGTGAGCATTACTTTTTAAACACCTAAACTTTTAAACTCACCAACTTTTAGTTGTCGGATGTCCGGGTGTAAGTAGTCTAAGAATCCAAGAATTTAAAATACTAAGAGCGAAGCGCTACTTTCCAGTAGTGAGAGGTGAAGGGTGAGTAGTGAGTCGGAAGATTGAAGTTAGAAGGCTTTAGTCTAAAATCTAATATCTAAAAACCTAACAGCGCAGCGATCTAATGTAGTCTTTAATTGTGAGTCGCTGCACTACTGGTATTTTGATACCTTTAAACATACGAACATACGCACCCTTCGACTATGCTCAGTGCAGGCATACGAACATACCTATCACGCTAACCGATAACCCACAACTGAAAACTGAATTTTTGGAATTCGTTATTTGAGATTTGGAATTTGAGATTAGCGTCGCTTTACCCTCCGCAGCCTAATTCGTCCATAGCGCGTCCTAAAAGAGCAACGTTATGTATATAATTATAGGGTTCGAGATAATTGAGGATATCCATAAGAGTTGCTCCGAGGTAAAGCGAAGTTGAATGAGAGAGATTATTATTCTTAACCGAACGGTCGTTAAAATTGTCCAATACCCAGTGTAACTTTTTAGCGAAGAAGGCCTTATTCCCATAACCGTCGTAGCGCAACTCGGCATCAGGAGTGCTACTGGCAATATATTCTCCAATGTTTTCGAAATAATTATCAAAGAACTTTTCTGCTATGACTCCTAAGTCATCTTCCCCATAGTTGTAGAGGTCTTCCGTGCAGTAAATCATGGTATTTCCAGCGGTAAGTGATAAAATCTGCATGCCATAGAGATCGTATCTCCTTTTACAATCTGCGGTATCATGCGTCTCGTTTTTCAATTTCTGATATCCGTGAGCCCAGATCATCAACATAGCAATGCATTTTTCATCCGGGTCTTCTAAACCTGCAAGAAATGCTGCATTTTCATCTACTTCCTGGTCCCACCAGTCTTCAGCCTGTTGTTGCACTTCATCGGAACCTTCATTCGAATTTTCTACTCCGCTTTCCTCGTTCTCCATCGCGGCGACCTGTTGTATTCCGCCAAGGATATCCTGTGATGAGATGTTTGAGGTTGCAAAAAATAATGTGAGTAGCAGCAGGAGGTATTTTGTTTTCATGATTAGTGGTTGTTTGTACTTAAATATACAAAATATTCATCAAAGTGCTTTATATCAGTTATTTAGTATTGTAGTTTGAGATGAATCGTGGAATTGATGTTGGGTGTCGGTCTCCCTTCGCAAACTTCGTTTGCTTCGGAAGATGTGGATGTCGGGTGTTGATTAATTATTCTTTATTGTTATTCTTTATTAATAGACCATTGTCGGAAGTGAT
>NZ_JAFMTQ010000012.1 GCF_026126405.1 Aureitalea sp. L0-47 | reverse complement strand
GTTAAGAAATCGCGAAGCCTTGTAGTGATTTTAGGAAATTACGAATGGTTTTAGGCTTTCAGCCTAAAAATACCTACGAAAAGGCGTCTTTTCTTCCCGCCCGTACCGAACGGTACATTCGGGCGGGTTGCTTCGTTTTCTTTGGACGAGCAAAGAAAATGAAGATAAAAATTTTAGGTAGTACTATTTGTTAAGTAGATGCTCGACATCGGACACCCGACACTGGACAATAATCAGTTGATTCGTTTATGTCTGGATTTGTCATGCTGAACCTGCCCGAAGGTCATGGCGGGCTTGATTCAGCATCTTTAGTCTTAGAAGGATTCCGAATCAAGTTCGGAATGACAGGCTTTAGGTTCCTATGACTTTAGCCCTCCAACTCATCAACAACTGCCTCAACATCTACCTCCTTCGGCGCAGGAATGAACAGTTCCTCCGTGTTCGTTAATGTGCGATCGGTATAGTAGTATACGAGTCCGAGGCCGTGAAAGGGTTTTTCCATTTTCCAGGCTTTTGTTAGTCCCGAAAGCGGGTAATCCCAGTTGTGGAAGATACCGTTTACGTAGGCATAGTTCTTCCCAACGAGTACCTGCCCGTCCCCTCTCAGGTTTCTGCGTTCGTAGTAAACGGGCATTCCGAATGCGAATAGTGCCAATATGGCTATAAGGCCCACCATCACAAGGGCCATAAACCCCTTTCCATCTTCGATAAATAGTATGAACCCACCAAATATCAGCAATATAAGGACAGTCGTCACTCCAAACATCACCCGGTTCTTTTGCTTTTCGTGTTTTACCATTTGCTCGGCGTAGGCCTTTTTTTCTTCGGAAGTCAGGCTCCAGGCAGCCACTATATTCTCACCTGTGATAAGCTTTTTCAACTTCTTAGCCCGTCCCCTGAACATCAGGGCAACGACAAGGGTTACCACGAACACGAAAAAACTTAGGACCGAGATGGCTGGATGCACCGGAAGTATTTCCAGGTCCATAAAGGCTACTATTATGATCACCAGCATGATCCCGGCAATGATCAGGGACCATTTCACAATGCCCAACTGGTTGTTTTTAACCTTCATCTTGCTGTTGATCCTCGAAAGATCTGAGGTTGCTATGTTTTTATGTCTTTCCATCCTATACTTCTTTAGCGTAGTTTATGTCCGCATTTTGCGCAGAAATTACTCTCGGGCTCGACATCAGCACCACATTCCGGGCAAAAGTTGATCTCTTTTTCTTCGGATACTTCTTCATCGTCCAGGTCCAAAGTGATCATGGAGTTTTCAAGAATTTTATTCCGAAGTAAAACAGGATAGGTATAACCGTCAATATCGAGGTAAGGACAATTCTCTATACTATCCTGCAGTTCGAGGGTCTTATCACCTATCGGAATCCATTTCAATTTTCCTTTTTCTATCCATGGGGCGATATCGAAATCGTAATCGGCGGGTTCGTCGAAGGTGCTTCCCATCACCGCTGCTCCGTCAATATCTTGCGAAAAGTAAGCATCGGTCCCCCAGGTATTGATCCGCTCTATCTCATAGCTCCTGTCTTTGGAAAAATAGACCACTACATAGGCATCGTACAATCCAACTTTCAGGTGCGACAACACTGCGCAGATATCTTCGTTCTCCAGGAGTCGTGGTGAAACCCAGGGCACGGCGGGACCAGGTTTTACAGCAAATGGAATATCCGGCGCTGCGCCTATGATGTTCACACTCCCGGTGAGTGCATAATAAGTTTCACTTTCCTCATCCACTGCCCGCAAGGGTTTTTCAGCATCCCACCAGGGGCCGTCCAGTCCGTTCGTGTCGCAGGAAAAACTATAGGATTCCCCGGTAAATGGACAGCGGGATATCTCAATTCGAGGCAATCCATTGGTGTAAGTCTCTGAAATCTCTTCGAGTTCAGCCATGGCCCTGTCGTATTCCTCGTCCAAACGAACTTGCAATGCCTCATCCCCAGGGTTCTCCTCCATTTGGTTGGTCAGGTCTTCAACCTGGCTCCTGAGTCGGTAGAAATCTGCGACCAGCTTTTTCCTTTCTTCCATGGTAAATTGAACTTCCCTCATAGTTGTTTTCCATTTTTCAGTTATGCGGCCCCTTTGTAGAATATCGTTTTAATCTTAACGCCTCCCCCGCTTCCGGGTTCAAATTCTACCAGAGGTTCTCCTCCCTTAGAATGTCCCTTAGCGATCTTCTTGTATATACCTTTGTTTACTTTGATATCCTTCGAACTGCCGGTTTTCATATACTCCCACCACAGGTGTGCGCCGTGTTCAACATTGGTCACACCCGAATCGACCAGGTGTTTTATGGCCCGATCGTACTGTGCTCGGGTGAGGCGTTCGCCATTCGGTCCCCTGATATCGAAAATATCAATGTCGCCTGTGAAGGGTTTGCCTTTTCCCCCTTTTTTTCCGGAATAAACCACTCCATCTTCAACATGTAGTTTTCCGGCATCGGTATACTTCTCGATGTGATCTTTTTGATTCTGCCACTCCCTGTGCCTTTGTTTGTAGCGTTTGACTATTGCATCCCGTTTGGCCGGCGACAGGTTCTTCATCATTTTCTTGTTGAATTCAGGGTGGAAACTACCCACTTTTCCAATATTCCCTTTCTTGGCTCCGATGTAGGTGTCCAGTTCGCTAATGGTCTTATTCTTTACGAACATCTTCTTGGGAACGGCCTGGCCTGATTTCAAAAGTTTTCGTGCCGCCGCATTGGTAGGCCTTGTGATTATCTTAATGTTTAGCTTATTAGCGATCCTCTGAATGGCCTTCATACTGGCACTGGTATAACCGCTCACATCAGGTGGATGTCCTGCTTTTTCATAGTCCCCTTTGCCTTTCCTGATCTTCTTCGCTAGTTTCTCTGCTTTGGCATCTGCGGTTTTTTGGGCCTTCTGCTTCATCACCTTTCCTTGCAAGAACCTAATAATGGCCTCATCCCTCAACTGGCGAGCAGTGAACTTGGCTGCTTCAGGCACGGATCCCAGTCGTTTATATGCCATAGCAAAGGTGGCAACCGCGTAGATGGCCCATACCTTGGTCTTACTGCCTTTGTAGAACTTTTCGATGGTGCGGGTGCTTACGATCTGACCTTTTGAAGCACTGTACACCATCTGTTTATAGGTTTCCAGTTGTGCGTCGATGTATTCATCCACCGACTTACCTTCTATCGCCATCTTGTAACCGGTAAGCGCCGTTTCTTTAAAAGCGCTGGCAGCAAAGCCCGCAAAGGAGCCGGTGTAGGTCGCCACAACTACCTGGAAGGCAATATCGCCCATCCAAACTACCCATTCCAGGGTATCGATTATTGCTGTATGCCAGTTGGCGATGGCGAGGTAACCATCCCTTTTGTTGATCATGAGGTCGTGGGCGGCACTCCATATCTTCCTTCGGAATTCCACCATTCCCTCTATATCCATCTTGTATTTGTGGCGCTCTAGCAGTTCCAGGAGTTGCTTGCGTTGGTCCGACTCCGGAACCAGGTAAATAGCCTTAATACAGTTATCGTATGCCTCCCGCCATTTCGGGAACTTCTCACCTATACCATAGGTCTGTACTTTCAGTTTCAGTATCTTTTCGAAGGCTTCCGGACGATCGGTTTCTGTAACCGGAGCCGAAACCTTGTAAAGGAGTTCGTGGACATCACCAAAGCCGGGGAACTTCAGCGGGGCATTGTAGAAATACCTGGCACGAGGGATTGTGGTGACCAGGCTGTCGAAAACAAACTCAGTTTGCATGGCTTGGTCTATATTCCTGTGCACCAGCTTATCACCCTGCAGTTCGAAAGTAAGGTTCTTTAAGGCTGCGGCATCGACTTCCAGCTTGTTTGTATTCTCATTCAGATAATACAGGCTGAATTCCAGTTCCTTCTGAATATCTCCCTTGGCCAGGTATGCCAACTCCCCTTTTTTATCGAGCCCTTTGGTAATGTAGAGTCCTTCGTGGGATACGTACACATAGAGGTGTCGTTCCAGCGGTTCTTCGTCCTTTTGCTGTGCGGAGATCACCAGTTTTTTCTGAATGGACTGCTCATCCTCTGAAGGAATTATCTCAGGCCCCACCAGCGTTACTTTCGCTTTGGTATCGGATACTTTCAGGACAGACACCAGGGAAAGTGCCGTATCAGGTTCCCCTTCGTCATTTTGATACGAGGCTTTGAAATCCCAAGGTTCGCTGCCATCACAGCCTTCAATAAAGGCATCGAAATTAAGCTCTGTTTTCTCTCCTGAAGCGGTAAAGTTCAGATCGTGGGTATCTACACTGGTATCTATCTTACAATCCAGCAACTGTATCTCTATGTCTTCTTGTAAAATTTGCTCATCTTCCGGCACCTTCTCCATGAGTACTGAAACCACAACCGATTCCGGTGGGTGGGACACAGCCGCATTGGCATCCGGATCTGAAGCTTCAATATTAATGGCCTTCCAACCATCGTCTTCAACGGCTTCCGAAAGGTCCAGCCACTCACTTTGTTTTTTGAATTGTATTTCAGCAGTGAGATCAGGCATGTCATCGCCCCGTTCGTCCACAACCTTGGCATAGCAGCCCAGTTTTAAGTCTAAGTTGGGGCGTAAGCTCCGCTTGTTGTTAGGCGAGGTCTTAACTACTAATTTCTTCTCTGTGCTTGCTTTTATTAGCACTTCCGCCTTGTGATTGCTACCCGCGGCTGATGCGAAAACCGTTATTTTAAATTCGTTGTTTTGCGGTTTATCTAAAAGGGTAAGCGTACTGTTAAGTGTTCCAACAGTGGTAAACGGCATGATCTTCAATGCTCTTTCTGAATTCTGAACGCTGATATTCGCACTAACTACCTTTTTATCCTTTTCGGTAACCCTCCAAACCTTGGCCTCCAGGGTTTGTGGTTTCTGAAGGTCCAGGGCAAATTCACCCTGGTTCAATTGAAGCACATAATAGGTCTGTTTTTTCTGCTGCTTCTTTTGTTTTTGCTGTTTTGGTTGGGGTTTGGTTTTTTCCGGCTGTTTCTTTGGTTTTGACTTGGTTAAAAGTTTGGCCAAACCAATCACGGAAGCAATGATGACTGCCCCTATCACCACTACCCAGATAATACCGTCGTTATCGGAACTGGAAGGTGTTGTTGTTGGCGGAGGCGCATCGATAAGTTCAAACTCCAATTCCTGCACATGCTGGAACATTAGATCCTGGTACTGTCTGAACGTCAATGGACTTTTGTCCTTGATGTAATTCACACCAGATCTAATGAACACACCGAGGTTGTTGTTCAGAAAAATAAAATAGCAATATTCTACGTGATTAGGGTCTGACCTATCCGCATAAAAAATCGTAGTCCTGCCACTTATCTCACCCATTTGCACATTGGGAGCCCGGTTATTCGGGTATTTTCTTTTGAAGTACTCTTCATAGGATAAGATGGCATTGTTTTGCCGGTTATATTCCTGGACCGCCTCAACGTACTGCGGATATTCATAATCAACCACATAAGCATTGTAAAAAGAACTGGGGGGTGCTCCTGAAGCACCGATCCTGATTCCTCCAGTGTTTCCCAGGTAATTCAGGAATAATTGAGCTACATCATCTCCCTGCCCCATATTGAGATTGCTGGTATAGTAGACAGAATAACTAGTATCTGTGGAATTCGGATTGTAGATCCAGGAATCGGATAAATTCCCGGGGTGGGTAATACGAACTGTTTGAGCAAATGAAAGTAATGTGTATAAGAAAAGTAGTGAAAAAAGCAGCGTTTTTCGAAGAGGTGCGGATCTATTCATGGAGCTAAATTTAACCCGTTACTAACAGCAAAAGGCCATGCAGACAGTCCCTGGAACGAACTTCACATGAGCCAGAATAAAACTAAGCGCATATCAAAATCTACGCAATGATATTCATCAGAAGTGAATAAATAATTAAAAAAACATTGTAATTTTTGTGGAGGACATGACAAAATTCAAGGTATTGATCATTCATCCCACACGAGGTTTTCGGATTTTGGTTTCATGCATGAAAATTCAGAATAAATACTTTAAACACGCCTCGAACAACAGGCGTTTAGTATCTTTAATGCACGGTACTATCAATTGGTACGGCGGTTAAATTCTTTTAATTGGCAGATCGGTCCCAATGAAGGATATTAATTACATCTTCTTGTTACTTGCCCTGGTGGCAGAGGTGATCGGGACTATAGGTGGATTTGGTTCTTCTGTGTTCTTCGTACCACTTGGGAATTTCTATTTCGATTTTTATTCGGTGCTGGGACTAACGGCTCTCTTTCACCTTTCGAGCAACCTCAGCAAGATCATGCTGTTCAAGAAAGGGCTGAATAAGAAATTATTACTCACCATAGGAGTTCCCTCAGTACTATTTGTGATCGTTGGGGGCTATCTATCCAAGATCTTTCAGAGCAACTACCTGGAACTTATCCTGGGGATCTTCCTGATCGCGTTCAGCCTGCTTTTCATCATTTTCAATAAGATTGTGATCAGCCCCAAAACAAGGAACGCTATCCTGGGAGGCTCTGCATCCGGTTTTTCAGCCGGTTTCCTGGGAACGGGAGGGGCTATCCGAGGCCTCACCATGGCTGCCTTCAACCTGGAAAAAAGCGTATTCATCGCCACATCGGCATTTATCGACTTTATGATCGATTTCTCCCGAACCTTTGTCTATTACAACAATGGGTATATCCATGCTCATGATCTGAAATATGTGCCTTTCCTTTTTGTTATCGGTTTGCTGGGTTCCTATATTGGCAAACGGATTTTAAAATATATACCTCAGGATAAATTCCGAAAGTTGTCTCTATTCTTCATCCTTATAATAGGAATAGTCACTATCTTTAATATACTATTGAAGTAATCACGGAATCAGGGCCTTACAATACATTTAGAGGCAGTAAACCTATTCAGAAATGAAAGAATTTGAACGTATTTTACTGGAATTCAAAAGCCTTGAATCAAGCGATCTCCTGATACAGCTCGCCCAATTCCTGCTGTGGACGTTTTTTATCATTTTTGTCACCTGGCTAGTCCGAAAAGCAATCACCCGAACGGTTGCCGATAACACTATGCGTTATCGTGCACGTAAGGTTGTAAGACTTTTTAGTTACACACTTGTTGTACTGCTGGCCATTATTACTTTTACCGGTAACGTACAGTACTTTACCATTGCCATCGGACTCATAAGCGCCGGTCTGGCGTTTGCCCTTCAGGAGGTGATACTGAGTATAGCCGGATGGATCGCTATTTTCGCTTCCAATATCTACAACCCAGGTGATCGTATAGAGATCAACAATGTGAAAGGCGATGTGATAGATATAAGCATTACCAAAACAACACTGATGGAAATCGGGCAATGGTCCAATAGTGACAATTACAGTGGTCGTATTGTGCAGGTGAGTAACGCCTTCGTTTTCAAAGGCAATGTGCACAATTATTCGACCGACTTCCCTTTTGTTTGGGATGAGATCATCTTACCGGTCAAATATGGTTCAGACGTTCAATTAGCCCAGCAGATCGTATTGGAAAACGCGCAAACCATGCTGGCTGAATACACCAAATTCGCTAAAGAACATTGGAAGAAAATGGTTAAAAAATATCTTATTGAAGACGCCAATGTTGAACCTACAATTTCAATAAAACTAACCGATAACTGGATAGAGTTCACCCTCAGGTATGTAGTTGATTACAAAAAAAGGCGACTGACAAAAAGTGCCTTATTCAAACAAATAAATGAAGGCCTGCAAGCTACGGAAGGCAAGGTGTCCCTTGCTTCGGCTACATTTGAATTGGTTGGTTTACCCGAAGTACAACTGGACATTAAAAAACAGTGACGAATCCAACAAGCGAAGCCTGAAGGCTACCATAATTTATTCACTTTAAAACTGAAATAAGATGACAATAGATCTCGGAACGATCTTTAAAGAATACTATATAGAGCTAACTAATTTGCTCCCAAAGATCATAACGGCACTAATAGTAATTGTGCTGTTTATTTTGCTGGGTAAATTGTTCTATATCATCCTGGGAAAACGGATACAGCGTAAATGGCAGGACAGTATCATTTCGAATTTCATTTCCCAGTCTGTTAAATGGTCGTTTTACATTTTCGGATTAATTATCGGGTTGAATATTGTAGGCTTTGGTGCAGTAGCGGGTAGTTTGGTAGCCGGTGCGGGAATTGGAGCCATTATCATAGGTTTTGCTTTCAAAGATATTGGTGAGAACTTCCTTTCCGGAATCATACTGGCAATTAAAAGACCTTTCGAGATTGGAGACATCATCGAGGTGGATACGTATAAAGGGAAGGTGGAAGATCTTGATCTTCGTCTCACCCACCTTCGGAATTTTGAAGGAAAGGACATTTATATTCCAAACGCCACCATCATAAAGAATACACTTATAAACTATACGAAGGACGGATTTCTACGTATAGAATTTAATATTGGGATCGCCCCGGAATGTTCTCTGGACCAGACCCGTGAACTTATTATGGATTACTTCGGAACAAATAAAGAAGTGCTGAAGAAACCCGCACCCTATGTCCTTGTTCAGGAACTCGGCGAATTCACTACCGATCTCCAGGTTTTGTTCTGGGTGGATATAATGTCGAATAAGAAATTACCGGACAGTTACCTGGGTCATACCATCCGAAGTAAAGTGATAACGGATGTCAAAAGCATTTTAGACAGCAATGGAATTGAAATGCCTTCTCAGGTGCTGGAGCACAAAATGTATAGAGATCACAAGCTGCGACTCTCGAAGGAGGAAACAACATAGGGTTCTTTAAATTCATTCAGATCAATATAAAAGTAAAACAACCCGGCCTGAACCGGGTTGAACTTAAATAAATCAACTATACTGATATACAGGTAAATCAATATATCATTATGACATGCTATGTCCTACTCGACCGATTTTATCGGACGTACTTCCAGCATCGGACTTAACCGACTACGATGACCGGCGATTACCATGGGTAATACCAGTGCCGCCCCTCGTGAGGCTCTAGATAACTGTATCCGTTTTCGTGTCCAACGCATAATTCGCAATTAGCTTAACAAAATCCTGGGAACTTATCATCCCAACTATCTTTCCATCATCCATTACCACCAGGTGGTGTATCTTGTGCTTCAGCATATTCTTTGCTGCACTTTGGGCATTGGTGTTCGGAGGGATCACATGTACCAATCCCGGTTTCAACACCTCTTCAATGATACGGGAATCGTCCATTTCAAGGCAGAGATCGGTGGCCGTCACTATACCTCGAATGTTTAACGCACCTAATGGGATCGCTTCTACTATCGGAAGGGCGTGTATCCCTTCCCTTTTCATCAGCGTACGCACTTCACCTACAGTGGTATTACCCGCTGCGGTGAGCACCGATGTGGTCATAAAGTCTTTTACCTGTATACTCATAATTTTAGTCTTTATGTTTATTGGGCGGCTTTCCCGCCTATTGGTTTTCCAAAGGCTAGACGTGTTCCGCGGTTAACGCCTTCTCAACGTCGTAAGGGAACACGTTCTCCATACCCTTGGTAATTGCTTCTTCGTTCAATGGTAACAAGTGATGGTAGCGTTCCGGTAAGGATTCTTTTAGTCCTTTGAGAACATTCTTAATAGTCACTACCGGGCGTATTTTCAGGAATGCACCCAACAATATCATATTAAATACCTTTCTGTTACCCATTTCCGTTGCAAGTTTATAACCATCTACCCGGAAGATCCTAATGTCTTTCCGCGTTGGATGTGATACAATGCCGTTGGGATCGTAGATCAATATACCTCCCGGTTTTACGGCATTTTCAAACTTATCCATGGATTGTTGGTTCAGGATAATGGCGGTATCGTATACCTTTAGGTATGGCGAACTAATACGGTCGTCACTTAAGATCACCGTCACATTCGCGGTTCCACCTCGCATTTCGGGTCCGTAAGACGGCATCCAGCATACTTCTTCACCTTGCAGCATCCCTGCATAGGCTAAGATCTTTCCCATGGACAATACTCCCTGGCCACCAAATCCCGCTATGATCATTTCTTGTGTCATGCTACTTGTTTTATTTTTCCATTTACCTTAATATCACCTAGTGGATAGTATGGGAACATATTTTCCTCCATCCATATATTCGATTCATTTGGCGTCATCTTCCATCCGGAATTACAATTGGAAACGATCTCAATGAAGGATAAGCCTTTCTTCAATCGTGTATTCTCAAACGCCTTCTTAATCGCCTTCTTGGCCTTGCGCACATGTTTGTGTGTATGTACCGACTGCCGCGTCACATAATAGGTTCCGGGCAGATTGGCCACCAGTTCACTCATCTTGATAGGTGATCCCATGGTGTCAATCTCACGTCCGTATGGTGACGTAGAGGTTCGCATACCTGGCAAAGTGGTTGGTGCCATCTGGCCACCGGTCATCCCGTAGATCCCGTTATTCACGAAGAGCACCACGATATTCTCACCCCTGTTACAGCAGTGAATGGTCTCGGCAGTACCTATGGCGGCAAGGTCACCATCTCCCTGGTAGGTGAAGACGTATTTCTCGGGCCAAATCCTGGCGATACCGGTCGCTACCGCAGGTGCACGCCCGTGAGCTGCCTGGGTCATATCCACGTTCATAAAATCGTAGGCAAATACCGAGCATCCTACGGGAGCTACACCGATAGTATCCTCGGCGATACCAAGTTCATCGATCACCTCCATGGCGATATTATGTGCTGTCCCGTGACCACAACCCGGACAATACGTCAAGGTAGTGTCGGTCATTAATTTGGTCTTACAAAAGACTTGGTTCTCGGGTCGTATGATGTCTAATACTTCCATCTTTCACGATTTTTTGTTCTAATGCTTCTAATATTTCTTCAGGGGTATGAATGATACCACCGGTTCTTCCGAAGTGCTCTGCCGGCACCTTGTGTTCTATTGCCAGGCGAACATCATCTATCATTTGCCCTGCATTCATTTCAACGCTGAGCACACCTTTTACCTGGTCCGCCAGTTTGTTCAATGGTTTCGTTGGGAATGGGAAAAGCGTGATCGGACGTAGAAGTCCGGCGCGAATTCCTTTCTTACGAGCAAGCTCGACGGTCTTTTGAGCGATACGTGCGCTCGATCCGTAGGCTACGATAAGATATTCGGCATCATCGCAGAAAATAGTTTCATAACGCATATCTTCTTGCTCCATGCGTTCGTATTTTTTCATCAAACGTCTTACGCGTTGTTCCATTCGCTCAGGTTCCAGGTACAAGGAAGTAATGATGTTTCTTTCCCTGTCTTTTTTACCAGTCGTAGCCCAGTCGCCATAACGCTCGGCTACCTCTTCGTCGGTCAATCGCTTTTGCTCATCTTTCAGCACCACTTTCTCCATCATTTGGCCAATTAGCCCGTCGGAAAGTATCATTACAGGTGTGCGGTACTTAAATGCCATTTCGAAGCCATCAGAGACGAAGTCGGCCATTTCCTGAACCGAAGCCGGTGCCAGGACATACATATGATAGTCGCCGTGGCCTCCACCTTTCACAGCCTGGTAGTAATCCGCTTGCGAAGGTTGGATAGTCCCTAAACCAGGACCACCACGTACTACGTTAACAATAAGAGCAGGAAGTTCCGCTCCCGCCAGATAGGAAATACCTTCCATTTTCAGGGAGATCCCGGGACTAGAGGATGAGGTCATCACTTTTTTTCCCGTACCAGCCGCTCCGTAAACCATGTTGATAGCGGCTACTTCACTTTCAGCCTGAAGCACAACCATACCCGTGCGTTCCTCGGGGCGTTCTGTCATCAGGTATTCGATCACCTCCGATTGAGGTGTGATGGGGTAACCAAAGTAGGCGTCGGCTCCGGCGCGTATAGCCGCCTCGGCCAGTGCTTCGTTACCCTTCATTAATCTTAACTCAGACATAATTTCGTTTTACTTTAGTTATGCTACCTTAACTCGATACACTGCTATCGCCCTGTCCGGGCAAACGATAGCGCAGTTAGTACATCCGGTGCAGGCTTCAGGATCGCTCATATAAGCGTAGTGATAACCCTTGCGGTTCACTTCCTGGGACATGCTTATCACATCTGGCCCACAAACCGGAATACAAACTTCACATCCTTTACAGGCTTCAGTGTCGACTACGATAGCTCCTCTTACTTTTGCCATATTCTTAATTTTAGATGCAATTCTTGCAGGTTATTTTTAAGATTCTGAAAATTAGGCAGGTTTTGATGAATTAACTATGATAATTATCAGTTACGATTAATTTGAGAGCTTGTGATTTTTACCTAGTTTTAATACTCTGAAAGTGGCGAATTATGTACTTTTAGAGTACTTCTTCCATGTCGATTGTTTAAACCGAATGTCCAGTGAAAGATCTAGCGCAGTTTATCCATAAAATAATAGAATCCAACCCTAAGGAAGTTGACCTTACCAGTGATCTGCATTCGGAATTGATCATTGAGACCGTAGAATCAATTTTGGAGCAGGTTTCCAGTATAAAGGATATAGAAACCATCGAAAGCCAACTCATAGAAAAGAACGATCCTTCGCTAATATTCATTTTGCTTGCCCTGAAAATTGTACGATCCAAACTGCTCGCTTCCGAAGTGAAAAAAACCATACATGTTTCAGTTGTTTTTGCCGTCTACAAGGAGCACAACCGAATACTCAAGAGCAGTGAACATCCTCATGGAGAGGATTTCCTTTTAAAAAAGGTTCGACAGCTGGAATGGTTGTTCAGTGATACACCGCAAATTAGCTGGGAATTGATGGTAGTAGACGACGGATGCCCGGAAGGGAGCGGTAAAATAGCCGAAGAAATCATAAAAGAGAACGATCTCGGTGAACAGGTTCGAGTGTTGTTCCTGGAAGAGGCGATTGCCAAAGGATATGCTCCCGCTAAGCAGTTGAACTCAACAAATGAGAGTCAGAAAGGCGGTTCCATAGTCTACGGTATGTGGGATGCGGTGCGAAGGCATGGAAAGGAAGATCATGTAGTGGTCTATACCGATGCTGACCTGTCCACGCATTTAGGGCAGCTCATGCTGCTGATCGATCCTATTCAGCATAAAAACAAAGCGGTGGCAATAGGTTCCAGAAGGGAAAAGGAATCGGTGGTTATTAAAAAAGGAGCGCGAAACGATAGAGGAAAGCTGTTTATCTATCTATGGAAACGACTCATTCCGAATTTAGGGCATGTAGTGGATACCCAATGTGGTTTTAAGGCATTTGAAGCCAGAATGGTTTCAGAAATAATAGATAATCTTATTGAAAAGAAATTTGCTTTCGATATAGAACTCCTACTACGGTCCGAGCTGGTTAAAAAAGGTTCAGTGATCAAAGTTCCAATCGCGTGGATAGATAGTGAAGCGGCATCGACCACTACCGACTTACAACCTTATTTGCCCATGCTGAAAGCCATAGTTAAAATGAACCGAAGGTATTTCCCGGATGAGGCTAGAAGGAATTATTTTGCCGATTTTATCGCTCAGCTGGATCCAGAGGCATTTGACATACTCCTTGAAAATATCCCGCAAGCAATTGTATCCAGGGAACCGGCTGAGTTCGCGGATTTCGACGGTGTAAGAGTTTCAGATTTGACCACATGACCCATTCGTAATAAAACAAGATAATTTCAATAGTTTTAAACATGACTCTTACCAAACGACTTCTCATCATTATTGGAACAGTGATAATTCTGCTCCTCATCCCTTTCACAGCCATGCAGTTCACGGATGAAGTGAACTGGGGCGTAATGGATTTTGTGATCATGGGCGCATTGCTACTGGCGATGGGATTGCTCATCAATATGATCGGCAAACGAATACGAAAGAAAACCTCAAAAATATTACTTATCGCTGCAGTGGTGGTTGTCTTCATGCTCGTTTGGGCCGAATTGGCTGTGGGGCTCTTCGGAACACCAATCGCGGGCAGTTGATCTAGAATCAATCTATATTTCTAGGTATCTAATGTTATTTTTTGAAACTAGCATGTATCTTCGTTACGTATGAAAAAAATTCACTTCGCGCTCTGCATTCTAATCAGTCTGTCTTGTTATTCACAAAACCGATCCGAATTTGACATCTATCGCAGTCCGGAATACAGGGATGCGCATAAGATAGACAGCATACTGGCGGTTCATACTTCACCAGATGGAAAGACGGGATTTATCCGACATGACAATAAGCGAATCTATTTTGATCTATTTGACGAGCGGTTGGTAAATATCCATACTGAAGAGATAAAAAAGGCCCGACGAGAGCAGGTTGTGGGGGAAATATTTTATAATAACGAAATTAAGGTGTTCACCCAAAGTTATCCGGAAAAAGATGAGCTTGTACTTTCATGCTATCAAATGAATTTTGAAGAAAAGTCGCATAATAGGATTGATCTTACTAGTTGGAACGTGGATAAAAAAATGGGGCTATTTTCAAACAAAAGAGGAACCAGCGTTGCATTATCTCCTGATGAGAAGTTTTTTTCGGTTAGTTCATTTACCATCAACCGGAATATGATCTATTTTCAGGTGACTGTCTTTAATGCTGAGACTCTGGAGGAGGTGTTCAGTAAACAAACCAGCCGAAATGAGAACAAATTCTACAGTGTACTTGAGTCATACCTGGACGACGAATTGAATGTTTTTATTCTGGGAGAATCGTATTACAATGAAGAGACGGAGATGGAGATATCTATTGAAAACCGTCACTTCCGCCTCGAGAAATATTCGGCAGACAATGTAACTGAAGTCAGGATTCAGAAGGCGGACAAGTACATAAACGTTGTGAAATCGATTCAAATGGATAGGAAACTCAACTTTTATGGTTTTTATTCTGAATCTGGCGACAATAGGATCAAAGGTGTGTGTAACTTCCATATTGACATGTTTGATCTTAGCTTATCTGAAATTAAATTGCAAGGTTTACCAACTGAAGTCTACGAAGGCATCTATGGTAAAAATCGAGCTGAGAGGAAGAAAAGGAAGGGTAAGGAATTATACGGTTTTATTGTGAACTATATACTTGAAGACGACGAAAAGAACAGCTATTTACTAGCCGAGGAATATTCTCCGGGAACCCATGGTGCCTTACCTCCAGCCGCCGGTGTACTAGGTGGTGCGTACCAATCAACACCATACTATGGGAATATTGTAATAATTAAGTTTGATAAAGCAGGGACCATGCAATGGGGACGAAGTATTTCTAAAAATGATTCAAGAGCTACCTATAATGCCTTTGTAAAGGATAATAATTTGCATGTTTTAGCTAATGCCGCCACTAACTTAAAGCAAAAGGACGACGGCCGAACCCGTGCCACTAAGAGTTTTTTTGGCCCAACAACACTCTACGATTTCAAATATGATGCGAATGGAGAGGTAATAATTAAAAGAATACAGGATAATAAAGGTAAAACATTGTACATTCCGCATAATGGAAATTATGTGAACGGACGTTTTATTATGCTAAGTGATTCCTGGACAGAGCGTCGTTTTTTGGTGCTGGAGTAATGTATGAGTTAATAGGGGCATTCTCCGTATCTTTATTTCTGAAGTATGGATCATCATAAAATAATTAGCGAACTCACAAGGAATTCACAGGTCTTTCATGATCTGCTGAAAGACAGCTCCAAAGAGATGGTGCTTTGGAAACCGGCACCAGACAAATGGTGCCTGTTAGAGATCGTTTGTCATCTTCACGATGAAGAATGTGAAGATTTTCGAGCCAGGGTGAAACATGTGCTTGAATGTCCGAATGAACCCATGCCACCCTTTGATCCTTTGGATTTGGTCAAGGCTCGGAATTACATAGGGCAGGATTTCCAGGTCATGCTAGATAAATTTTCAGAAGAACGATCAAGGTCCCTAAAATGGTTGAGCTCCCTTAAAGCACCTAATTGGGATAATTCCTATCAACACCCGAAATTAGGGCCTATGTCCGCCGAACTCTTCCTTACCAATTGGCTGGCGCATGACTACATTCACATCAGGCAGATCCTTAAGGTAAAGTTCGCTTATCTGCAACAATCCACAAATGAACCTCTGTCCTACGCAGGTTCATGGTAGGCTGGTACACTAAGCTTCAGGCCACTGATTATGAATATTAGAATTATTAATCTTTAAAAGGTGGTATAAATTCTTTTCGCCCAATTTTGTTATATTTATCTAAGATTGAGACTACTATCCCCTACTAGTCATAGTATAATTGCACAATGTTTCTGACCATTTTTAATGGTTTTTGCCAATTACTTATGTTAATCCATCTAAACACAGATTCATGAAAAAGACCATCCTCCTTATCGGCTTATTTATTACATGTATTTCAATATCATTTGCCCAAGTTGGTGCAGATCCCAATGCACCTGTATGGGGCTTATATGCATCCGGCGTGGGTGAAAGATTATCTCCGTGCATGGATCCGTGCTGGGTAACATATGGCGTAGCAATGACCACAGATCCGAATATTGTAGCCAATCTCGAATACGGAACCATGGCACCCATAGTTACCGGTGTGACCTGGGCAGAGGCGACCGCTCAACAAAGAAGATTTGGCCGCTACTTCGATGATGAGCCGGACGGAACCTGGAAATGCACACCTTGCGATGTTCCTCAGCCTGACTTGTCATGTGCCTGGAGTTCTACCTACGGCAAAATTCATTGGGGTGAAGGTTATTACGGATCCACTACAAAAACAATTTCAGGAAAACTTTTCAAAAAAGAAGGCGTCTGGGTATATGAGGGAACCTGGGGAAGAACAAATAGCAGTCGTTCAGGTAAAGTGGTTTTTACTTTTACGTCGGCAACATCCTTTAAAGGGTACTGGACAGAAGGAAATTCAGGAAAAAATACCACATGGACCGGTTCAGGTGATTGCGAGTAGGATCAGAGAAGTATTGATATAATGTTCATCCGATAGTTAATAAATGGCTAAGCCCCTATACCGCGTATACGTTATCGAATTAAAAAAGAAGGTCTTTACCGAGCATCGCCGTTTTAGGGAGACCAATCCGCAGTTTAACGGAGTCCTGGAATGTCTTTACGTGGGAATGACCTCAAAGACGCCCAAAGAACGGTTCCTTCAGCATAAAACAGGACATATCAGCAAAAAGGGGCACAATATCTCATCGAGCATAGTTCGGAAATACGGTTCTTATCTTAGACCCAGCCTGTACAATCATATCCCTCCTTTAGCCACAAGAGCCGAGGCTTTAAAGATGGAAGAACAGCTCGCAAAGGAGTTGCGAAGAAAGCGGTATGCGGTTTGGTATAACTAGTAGAATTATTTACTTTCATCGCTCTATTATGAAAGTGATAATTACTATTCTAATTACTGTCATAGCAATTCTGTTTTCTACTGAACTGAATGCGCAGGACCGTAGAGGCATTCAGCCCGAGAAAGGCAGGTATGCTATAGATTCCACGCTTAAATTAGCCGTGTGGTCGCCCGGGTTAGACGCTCGAAATTATTTGTGGCGGAATACAGGAGACAGCATCCTGGTGAATAAAAGTCTGTACGCCATGTCTTCAGATTCGAAGTGGCTCTACAATTATAAAGATTCTATTAAGCTCGTTAAAACCAGGCTGCCTTTTATTCAAATTCATACCGAAGAACCCATAGTGGATGAACCAAAAACCCTGGTCCGAATTCAATACACTCACAATGACACACTGCTAGATATGACCGCCGGGATCGAGTTGCGTGGTAACAGTGCCTTGCTATATCCGAAGAAGTCCTACGACCTCGAATTCAGGGACCCGAAGAACACCCGGGAATCCATAGACGTTCGACTTGAAAATATGAGGGAAGACGATGATTGGATCCTGAATAGCATCTACAACGAACCTCTCAGGTTGCGCTCACGATTCAGCAATGCCTTGTGGCTTGATATGCAAAGCGCTACCAAGGAACGAAAAGGCCAGGCAGGGGTGCGCATGCGCTATGCCGAAGTCTTCCTGGATGATAAATACCAGGGGATCTATCTGATCTCGGAACAGGTGGATCGAAAATTACTTGATCTCAAAAAAAAGAAAGGCGACACCGTAAGAGGGGAATTATTTAAAGCGTCCAGCTATCAACCGGGCTGCATGTTCACTGATGCGCCAGCATTCAACAACGCCTTTCCTACCTGGGCGGGATTCGAAATGAAATACCCTTATGAAGATTATACCGCGCACTATGACGATCTCGTAGCGTTTGTACGCATCGTAAGTAAGCGTAGTGACGAAGAGTTCAACAACTCGGTTTCCAAATGGTTGGACATCGAAAACGCTGTGGATTATTTCCTGTTTGTCAATTTACTCCGAGCCACGGATAATCTGGGTAAGAATTATTATTTAGCAAGAATGGATGAAGGGAAACCTTATTTTTTCATTCCCTGGGATCTGGATGGAGTGCTTGGAACAATTCAGGACGGTAAACGCATTCCAACCACTGATGACATCCTTTCCAATGGTCTATTCGACAGGCTTTGGGAAAACAATCCATTCAACTACAGGGAGAAAGTTATAAATCGGTGGAAGGAGTTGCGAACAGGTGAATTCTCCAACGACCACCTATTCAGCAAATTGGAACGACTGTACGTGGCCTTGTCGGATGCAGGTGTCTACGAACGGGAGCAACTGGTATGGAATAAAACCATGAATCCAAGCGAGGATTATGAATATCTCACTACCTGGCTGGAGGCCCGACTTGAATTTTTGGATGGGTATTTTTTAGCTAAGTAGGCTATCAGACTACTGGTGCATAAACGACTGCTTACCGAGTAGTTCCTCTTCGGTCTCTACATTATCCTCGTCAGGCACACAACAGTCCACCGGACATACAGCTGCACACTGAGGCTCATCGTGGAATCCTTTGCACTCCGTACACTTATCGGCTACGATATAGTAAAGCTCGTCGCTTACTGGTTCCTGTGTCTCATCTGCGTCTACCTCTTTTCCATTGGGTAAAACAACCTTCCCGGATAGATCCGTTCCATCGGCATAACGCCAGTCGTCAGCTCCTTCGTAAATAGCGGTATTCGGGCATTCGGGCTCACAAGCCCCGCAGTTGATGCATTCGTCTGTTATAATGATTGCCATAGCATTTCTTTTTCTAACTTTGCTCAAATTTAAAACCTGGAAAGGGGAACTCCAAACGTAAAATGCAATTACAACAAAGAATTAACGCTTTCGTGAAGCTGGGTGAAAAACTCAACAGCACCTTGCAGAACGAAAAGGAACTCTTTGAAACCGCCTCGGCGCATAACGGCTGGTTTACCCTCGAAAACCTGGAATTCGCCCTAAAAAGCTGGAATGAGGCCCTTTCCGAAGAAAATATCAACCAATGGTTAAAGGATTATACCATCCCTGAGACCGATCCCAAAACCGTCGCCATCATAATGGCGGGAAATATTCCACTGGTTGGATTTCACGATTTTATTTCAGTCCTGATCACAGGGAACCACGTACTAGCAAAGCTTTCTTCTCACGATACCATTTTGCTACCTTTTATTGCTGAAAAGCTCATAGAGATCGAACCGGGATTCAAGGACCGGATAGAATTTACGGATGGACGCCTTACCAACTTCGATGCTGTGATTGCCACGGGTAGTAATAATACGGCTCGTTATTTTGATTATTACTTCGGAAAGTACCCACATATTATAAGAAAGAACCGTAATTCAGTGGCTGTACTATCGGGAGAAGAAACACAGGAACAGCTGAAAGGTCTGGCAAATGATATTTTCAGGTACTTCGGACTCGGTTGCCGAAATGTCTCCAAGATCTTTATTCCGAAGGAATATAACTTCGATCCTTTTTTCAATGCCATGTTCAGTTGGAAAGAGATCATCAATAACAATAAGTACATCAACAACTACGACTACAATAAGGCCGTTTACTTAATGAGTGACATTGATTTGCTGGACAATGAGTTTATGCTGCTAAAAGAAGACAGCAACTACTCCTCTCCTATTTCGGTGGTGTTCTACGAATACTACGATTCGATCGATTCCCTGAAAAATAATCTCCGGGAAAATTCGGAACAGATCCAGGCTGTCGTTTCAAACACGGAACTTCCCAATGCTATTCCTCTTGGAAATGCCCAAACACCACAACTCTGGGACTACGCAGATGGGGTTGACACGGTGGAGTTTTTACTGAATCTTTAGGAGATTCGTTTATTCGTTTATTCGTTGATACGGTTAGGTGTAATTGTTGTTTCATAGATTCGGTACTTCCGCTTTCGACTTCGGACTTTTAACGTGGGGATTATCGTATCATGGCGTTATTAGTATCGCTACGCCCATGGAATCTTGGATCACAAGATGATAAACCGTCAACATTGGACAACTCACAACCCACAACCCACCATTCACAACCACAAAAATGTTGATGCGTTGATTCGTTGATTCGGGAATATTCACCATTCACTACTCACTCTTCACATCGGACAATCCACAATCCACAACTCGCAACCCTCAGCCGTTCACTGAGCCAGTAGCCAAGATATTTAAAACAACGAATCCACAAATAAACAAATCAACACCCTTCTTACCGGTTAATTTCCTGTTGAAACTTTTCCTAACAAATATCATTTTATTTACACTAAATAATTGGTTTCTTCACATCTTTGTATTCTGAAAAAATCTCTCATGAAAAAACACAATTTCAGCCCGGGCCCTTGTATCCTTCCTCAATCAGTTTTTGAAAAAGCCTCACAGGCGGTATTAGACTATGAAGGCGTAGGACTATCTATCCTTGAAATGTCGCACAGAAGTAAAGAATTTGTAGAGGTGATGGAGCGTGCAAAATCGCTTGCCCTGGAACATTTAGGACTACAGGGAAAGGGATACCAGGCACTCTTCCTTCAGGGTGGTGCAAGTACTCAATTCCTAATGGTTGCTTACAACTTACTTGAGAACAAGGCTGCCTACCTGAACACAGGAACCTGGGCGAATAAGGCGATCAAAGAGGCGAAACTCTTTGGTGAAGTGGTTGAAGTAGCTTCCTCCAAAGAAGCCAATTTCAATTACATTCCTAAGAACTATTCGGTTCCTTCCGATGTAGATTACTTTCACTGCACCAGTAACAATACCATCTTCGGAACCCAGATGAAGCAACTTCCGGATACGGATGCACCCATTGTCTGCGATATGAGTAGTGATATTTTCTCTCGTCAGATGGATTTCAGTAAGTTCGGTCTGATCTATGCCGGTGCCCAGAAGAATATGGGTCCTGCCGGAGCTACATTAGTGGTGGTTAAAGAAGACATCCTTGGGAAAGTAAGCAGAGTCATTCCATCCATGTTGGATTATAAGATTCATATAGGTAAAGACAGTATGTTCAATACCCCTCCTGCTTTTGCAGTATATGTTTCCATGCTTACGCTGGAATGGTTGAAAGATCAGGGTGGTATCGCAGGAATTGAGTCAGTAAACAACGCCAAAGCGGAACTGCTATATAACGAAATAGACCGCAACCCATTGTTTGTTGGTTTTGCAGCTGAAGAAGATCGTTCACCCATGAACGCAACCTTTAACCTTACGGATGAAAGCGTCAAGGACCGATTCGATTCTTTATGGCAAGAAGCAAATATCAACGGAATCAGCGGTCATAGAAGCGTAGGTGGTTACCGCGCTTCCATGTACAACGCTTTACCACTATCCAGTGTACAGGTGCTGGTGGATGTGATGCGGGAAGCTGAGCGTATATCTTAGTTTTAAGTGCTAAGTTTTAAGTGTTAAGTATGATTGAGGAGAAGAGTTTTGATTTTGCGTTGAAGATCTTAAAACTTGTGAAAATACTTAAAGAAGCATAAGAATTTGTTATTGCAGATCAGCTTTTAAAGTGCGGGACTAGTATTGGAGCGAATGTGAGCGAAGCCGGGGGCGGGACAAACCAGAAGAGATTTTATAGCAAAGATGTCCATAGCCTCCAAAGAAGCCAGAGAAACGAGATATTGGTTGCGGCTAATAAATGAAGGAAAATTAGTCAACTTTGAACTGGAAGAATATTTTGATGAAATAGACCAAATCATCAAAATGTTGACAAAAATTGTTAAAACGAGCCAATCAAATACTTAAAATTTAACATTTAACACTTAACGCTTAACACTGTTATGAAAGTACTAGCAAACGACGGAATATCACAAAGTGGGATCGATGCATTAGAAGCTGGGGGATTTGAAGTGATCACTACCAAAGTCGCCCAGGAACAACTGGAAAATTACATAAACGAAAACCAGGTAGATGTGATCCTGGTACGAAGTGCCACCAAGGTTCGAAAGGACCTGATAGACGCCTGCGAATCGCTTAAGATCATCGGCCGTGGTGGTGTGGGTATGGACAACATAGATGTTGATTATGCTCGCAACAAAGGCTTGCATGTTATCAATACCCCTGCAGCTTCGTCGTCTTCCGTTGCTGAACTGGTATTTGCTCACCTTTTCGGAGGGGTGCGTTTCCTCTACGATGCCAACCGAAATATGCCACTAGACGGGGATCAGAAGTTCAAAGAATTGAAAAAGGCTTATGCCGGGGGTCGGGAGCTTCGAGGAAAGACCATTGGTATCATTGGCTTTGGAAGAATTGGACAGGAAGTGGCTAAGATTGCATTAGGCTGTGGAATGCGTGTATTAGCCAGCGACATGTTCGTGGAAGAAGCGAATGTTACTGTGGACTTCTACGATGGGCAGAAGGTAACCTTTACTATTAAGTCGGAACCCATTTCAGAAGTATTAAAGCAAAGTGATTTTATTACCCTGCACGTCCCTGCACAAAAGGACTACGTGATCGGTAAGTCAGAATTAGCAATGATGAAAGACGGAGCTGCTCTTATCAACGCTGCCCGCGGTGGCGTTATAGATGAAGATGCCCTGCTCGCAGCCCTTGAAAGTGGAAAGCTTTCTTTCGCAGCCCTGGACACATTTGAGGCAGAACCGACACCTCCAGTAAAGGTACTTATGAATAGTAGCATTTCGCTAAGTCCACACATCGGCGCTGCTACAAAGGAAGCCCAAGACAGAATTGGTACGGAACTTGCTAGTCAGATCATTGAAATCCTAAAACCTGCTTAAGCAGATTTTTAGTACATTAATAACTTAATCTAAACGTAAAGATAATGGCAGGAATACTAGAATTATTAAATAGTGACCTTGGTAAGCAACTCGTAAATGGTGCTAGCCGGGAAACTCATCAACCTGAGGACAAAACTGCGCAGGTAGTACAAATGGCGCTTCCGCTCCTTATGGGGGCCATGAAGCGAAATGCCAGCACACCGGATGGTGCTGCGGGCCTTATGGGCGCACTGGATAATAAACACGACGGAAGCCTACTCGATAATCTTGGAGGGTTTTTCGAAGGTGGGGTTTCTGAAGAACACAAGGTAGATAGCCTTGGGATTCTTGGACATGTACTGGGAGGCTCCCAGGACAATGTTGTGGGTGCCCTATCCAAAAAATCGGGTATGGACTCAAGTTCGGTAATGAAGATATTGCAGGTAGCTGCCCCTATCATCTTAGGTTATCTAGGAAAACAAAAGAAGCAGCAGAATGTTTCTTCCCAAAGCGGAATTGAAGGATTACTAGGCGGAATGCTGGGTGGTGGACGCAAACAACAAAAGAAACAGCAATCGATGATCGAGATGCTACTCGATGGTGATAACGATGGGAGTGTTGTAGACGACATCGCTGGTATGGTGCTAGGCGGAAACAAAAAGAAAGGCGGCGGTTTGCTCGGCGGCCTCTTCGGAAATTAATATTGTATAAAAACAATTGAAACGCCCCGGACGATAGTTTGGGGCGTTTTCTGTTAAAGGGCGTTAAAAAACCTCAGTAAGCTCGGCTGATTCGTAATTTTGTTACATCCCATGAAATACTGTATCGGCATATTATTGTTTGGATTACTGATCTTCGGCTGTGAGTCGGGAAGGAAGCCCATTGATGGTGGAGCGAAAGCGACTTCAGAAGAAATGGATACCATCCGGATCGCGAACGACAGCCTGGAATACGAGATCATCATTATGGATCTTGGCTTCAACAACTGGCTGGTTACCCAACCACCGGAAGGATTCTACAGTCAGACATTTTTGGAGAATCGCAACCGACTATTTGTTACTGAATACAACAGGCGCGTTCAGAATTTCCAACTCTACGACAGGAATCTCTACTGGCAGGAGATCAATTACGATTTCAATATAGATTACGGATACGAAGTAAATTATTTGTTGTATAACTATTTTATGTTCTTCCAGGAACGGTACAGACAGTCGTTCGTGGGAGGCAGACAAGGCCCCAAAGGATGAAGAAACTAAAGGAGCGTTGGAATATTGATAGCGACTGGCAATTGTTTGTGATTTTTCTCGCGTTTGCAATTACCGGTAGCACGTCTGCAAAGTTCTCCGGACCGATTATGGAAAGTTTAGGCTTTGGCTGGGAATCAACACGCTGGTACATTTATATGCCTATATATGTGATGGTGCTGACTCCTTTGTATCAAATTATTCTAGTAATTGTGGGGTGGATTTACGGGGAAACCAATTTTTTTTGGAACTTTGAAAAGAAAATGCTCAGGCGATTAGGACTTGGGTTTTTGATAAAAAATGAATCTTAATACGCGTTTCATAGGGATCTTCATGTTACTGTCATTGCTTAGTCCATTGACAGTGCAGACTGTTCATGCTTTGGATGGGCATACCCACGAAATTTGTACGGATTTCTCTACACACGTTCACGAGCAGGAAATCGATTGTAGCATCGACCTGTTTCAGTTCTCGTCCTTTGATTTCAATCCCATTGATTCCGAAGTAGAATACATCGCCATTTTTATTGGCGACACTCCGGAGATCACAAATCTTCATATTACTTCTAATACCAGGTACGCAAACCATTTACGGGGTCCCCCGGCTTAAAGGATACTTCCGCTAATATCTTTTAATAATTAAATGGTTGATAATGCGATTAACCCTGTTTCTCCTGTTGCTTGTTTTTAGTTCAACAGGTATTGCTCAAAACTGTGACAACATCCTTTCTGGTCGGGTCACCGATCAACACGATGGCACTCCCCTCTCGGGAGCTACTCTCGTATTGATGGATACCGACAAAGCCTCGCTGTCCGACATCGATGGTACTTACCAGTTTTCCGATCTATGCGAAGGAACCTATTCTATTCAGGTTAGTCACCCGGAATGCGACCCGAAAGTATTTTCGGTTAAAGTTCCAAGAAGAGGTGGCTTCAATATAGAATTGGAACATCATGTTGAGTTGCTCAAACAAGTAACCGTAGTGGGCACTGCCTATAGCACGAAATCTGAAACCTTACTGGAAAACAGGATCAATCTCGCCACGCTTGAAGAGTTTTCCGGTGCATCATTTGGAGATGCTATTAACACCTTGAGTGGTGTAAGCTCCCTTAACACGGGAAATACGGTGGTTAAACCTATGATCAACGGCTTACATTCAAGCAGGGTTACCATTATCAATAACGGTGTTCGCTTACAGGACCAGGAATGGGGTGCGGAGCATGCTCCTACCATCGATATTAACACGGCCGGGGCTATAACAGTACTAAAAGGCGCCTCTGCGCTTCAATATAGTGGTGATGCCATTGGAGGTGTTATTATTTCTGAACCTACCAGAATACCAATAAAAGATACTATTTACGGTAAAACCATACTCTATGGTGCCACAAATGGACGTGGCGGGGCTTTGACATCCAGTCTCACCAAATCCTACGGAAGCGGCTGGTATGGAACCATACAGGGAACGTTTAAGCGATTCGGAGATTTTGAAGCGCCGGATTATATTTTAAGTAATACGGGCTTGTTCGAAAGAGACGGCTCGTTACGAGTTGGGTACAAGCAATTCGATCAGGGAGTTGAGGGATATTATTCTTACTTCAGAAATGATATCGGTATACTTCGCGCCTCTCACCTGGGAGGAGCTCAGGATCAAATTGCAGCCATTTCCAGCGAGCGACCATTGATAATTCGAGATTTCACCTACGACATCGGTTCGCCAAGGCAGGAAGTGACCCATCACGTGGCGCAGTTGTCTGCGTTCAAACGAGTGAACAACCTGGGGAAATTATCCCTCTCCTACAATTTCCAATTGAACGAGCGTTTCGAATTCGACGTGCGAAGAGGTGATGATGAAGATACCCCTGCTGTAGACCTTGAATTGACGACACACCATGTAGCACTTGACCTGGAATCCAACATCAAGGAAAACCTGGGTGTAAAAGTGGGTGTTTCCGGGAACTTTCAGAATAATTTTGCCGACCCTGCAACCGGGGTGCGGAGATTGATCCCGGATTACGATCAATATCGCGCCAGTGTATATGGTATAGCCGATCTTGGTGTGAATGAGAAACTGAACCTCGAATTTGGCGGACGCTTCGATTATACCTTTATGGACGCTCAGAAGTTTTACCGTACATCCTTCTGGGAAAGCAGAGGATACGATGAATTGTTTCCAGAATTAGTGGTTGATACGTTCGGTAACCAGATCCTGACCAACCCCGAACTCGATTTCGCGAATGTTTCGGCAACCGCAGGACTGAATTACCAGATGAACGAAAACTACATATTTTATGCTAATTATTCACTGGCATCCAGGGCGCCAAATGCTTCGGAATTGTTCAGTGAAGGATTGCACCATAGTGCTTCGAGAATTGAATTGGGAGACCTTAGGTTTACTTCAGAAGTAGGTCATAAAATTGGGCTTACACTTCAGAAGAAAACAGGCGTACTGAGATTCACAGTGAATCCGTACATCAATTTGATCTCCGATTTTATTGTGATCGAACCTACCGGGATACAGCAAACCATTCGTGGTAATTTCCAGGTTTGGGAATACAGGCAGACCTCTGCAAGGTTAGCAGGTGTTGATTTCGATCTGAACGCTGATCTAACGGAAAACCTGGAGTTTGAGCATCAGTTTTCCTATATAAATGGGAGCGACACGGACTTGGATGTTCCGCTTATCAATATGCCACCGGCTTCAACAACGAATTCTTTGCATTACACTTTTCCCAACTTTTACGACCTGGTTTTAAGTGTGAAAAGTGAGTATGTCTTTGAACAGACGGAGTTTCCTGATAACAATTTCGAGGTTTTCCTACCCGAAACCGGCACCACGGAACTAGTAGATGTGAGCACGCCACCGGATGCGTATCATCTTTTAGGGCTGAAAGCGCAGGCTGGGTTCCATCTTGGTGATGGAGGAAGTAAACTGGATGTCGGACTCAGTGTGGCAAATCTTTTCGATACAAACTATCGAAACTACCTGAACAGGCTTCGCTTTTACGCAGACGACCTGGGACGGAACCTATCATTAAACATTAAAATTTCATATTAAATCAAATAAAATGACACATAAACTTATAAAATCAGCTTTGATCTTACTGGCCATCGTAGTGGCCTCATGCTCTGATGATGATGGCAATGCTCCACTTCCAGTGAACGAAGAGGAGATCATTACAACACTAAGGGTTACTTTGAATCCTATTGGAGGAGGTGCTCCAATAACGCTCGAATCAGTTGACCTTGATGGTGACGGGCCGAATGCCCCGGTAATTGATGTTAGTGGCCCCCTAACGGCAGGCACCAGTTACAGTGGGACCATTAAACTTCTGAATGAAACAGTGAATCCTCCCGAGGATATCACCCTTGAGGTAGAAGGTGAGGCAGATGAGCATCAATTCTTCTTTGTTGTTGGCGGAGGTCTGGATGCCCTGTTTACTTATACCAACTTCGATGGTAATGGTAACCCTCTGGGAACCGAATTTAACCTGGATGCTAACAGTGCGAGTACGGGTACGGTGAACTTTGTGCTAAGGCACGAACCCACAAAGCCTAATAATGGCACCCTCGCAGGCGCCGGAGGAGAGACAGACATCTCGGTGACCTTCGACCTTACAATCCAATAAGAAAAAAGCCCCGGAAATCCGGGGCTTTTTTTATTCGTTTATTTCTACTTCGATTGTTTGAACCTTCTGTTTTGGCGTGGGCGCAAATACAAAGGTATAGATCCACATTAGGGTGAATGTAGGAACGAAATCGGTAAATGGAAGTATCTCTTCAAGGAATACCACCACGGCAGCGATCTTACCGGTATCGCCTTCGTACATATCCGTCATCTTCTTAGCCGCATAAGGTGCCCAGATAATATCGAGGAAGGGCCCGACGCCCGGAATAAAGGCCGTAGCCATACCAACCGCATCGTAAAAGAGTCCTTGTTTTAGTAGTTTGAATTTATTTTTCTTCATGTTGAGGTATTAAATTATATGAATCATAACGCAAGAAACCTGCCAAAAATTACGCCAGGTCCGTGCCTATGAGTCGCATAAACTCGCTTCTTGTTTCAATTTTCTCGAATTGCCCCCTGAATCCGGAGGTTGTGGTCATGCTGTTTTGCTTCTCTACCCCTCGCATCATCATACACATATGAGCTGCTTCGATAACCACGGCAACTCCTTTAGGTTGCAGAGTATCGTTTATACATTCCAGGATGTTGTGCGTAAGCCGTTCCTGTACCTGTAGCCTGCGTGCAAAGACATCCACTACCCTGGGTATCTTGCTCAATCCAACGATGCGGCCATCCGGGATATAGGCTACGTGTGCCTTTCCGAAGAAAGGTAGGATATGATGTTCACACAGGGAGTAAAGTTCGATATTCTTAACCACGATCATATCGTGATATTCCTCATCGAACATGGCAGAGGTAAGGATCTCGGCAGGGTTCATGTCGTAACCCGATGTAAGAAACTGTATGGCTTTTGCTGCCCGTTCCGGGGTCTTGGCAATGCCTTCTCTTCCTACATCCTCTCCAATTCCTTTCAGAATTTCGGAATAGTTTTGTTTCAACTCATCCGTGATGGGCTGATTGTATTCTTCATAGCGTTTATACGACCCCATATTATTTTAATTTTTCTGAATAAAACTTTTTTATCTTCTCGATCTTCGGACTTATTATGAACTGGCAATACGGCTGGTTCTTGTTCTGGTTGTAATACTCCTGGTGACTCACTTCCGCAGTGTAGAAAACATCCAAAGGTGTGATCTCGGTAACTATCTTATCGTTAAAGATACGTTCCTTCTCTAGAAATCCAATAAACTCTTCGGCTTGCTGTTTCTGTTCTTCCGATGTATAAAAGATCCCACTGCGGTACTGTGACCCTACATCATTGCCCTGCCTGTTGAGAGTGGTGGGATCATGAGTGGCAAAAAATACTTCAAGTAGAGTCTTGAACGAAATGACCTTCGAATCGAAAGTGATCTCTACTCCTTCCGCGTGGCCCGTCCTTCCCGAACATACCTCGCGGTATGCCGGATTTTTTATACTACCACCGGTATAGCCAGAAACAACATTTTCTACTCCATCAAACCTTTGAAACACCGCTTCTGTGCACCAAAAACAACCACTTGCAAAAACAACTTTTTCTAATTTCTTTTCCATAATCAATTCAACTATCTGACTGTGAACAGTCACTCATAAAAATGCATATTTTATTTAACTTTTCATTAATATCAACAGCAAAAATGTACTTGTAGCTTTGTGGCACGAACAATCGAGATAGAATCTCACTGTTTATGCGCAAAATAACCATCGCCCTACTTCTTTTCTTCTCTATCCAGATCTATGCTCAGGATAAAAAATCAATGGAGGCCATACGTGTAAACGAGGCTCCTACTATCGACGGGGTATTAGACGATACTTTTTGGGATTCATTACCCACATATGGAGATTTTAATATGTACGAACCGGGAAATGAAGGTGAAGTAGATTCAAAATACAATACCGAGGTAAAAATGGCCTATGACGATAACAACGTTTATGTGGCTGCCTACATGTACGATCCTGATCCCTCAACCATCCTAACACAATTCTCTCAAAGGGATGAGGTCTTTGTGCAGGCCGATCGATTTTCCATTGCGCTGAATACCTATAACGATGGAATCAACGAAACTCACTTCTTTGTCACCGCGGCGGGTACCATCGGTGATGCCCGGGCCGAAAGAAACGATTTCGACTTTGGATATAATGTGGTGTTTGAATGTAAAACATCGATGGATGAAAAAGGTTGGTATGCCGAATTCAGGATACCCTACAACGCCCTCCGATTTCCTCAGCAACCCGAGCAGGATTGGGGTATAAACTTCTACCGAAGGATCAACCATATCAACGAAACACACACCTGGAACCTGATCGATATTACCACCGGATCTGAGTCCTTGTATAGCGGTAACGTGACTGGTGTAAGAGATATCGACCCACCGATCCGCCTTACACTATTCCCCTTTGCACAGGGATTGGTGTCCGATAATGATGGAGAGACCGAAACAAACTTCAGCGCCGGTATGGATGTGAAGTATGGACTAAGTGATAGCTTTACCTTAGATGCCACGTTGATCCCGGATTTCGGACAGGTGGCCTTCGATGAAGTCCGACTAAACCTTGGACCATTCGAGCAAACCTTCAATGAAAACCGTCAGTTCTTCACCGAAGGTGTTGAGCTCTTCAATAAGGGTAGGATTTTCTTCTCCCGCAGGATTGGAAATGAGCCTTCCGGACCTCTGGAAGATCTGAACGAAAATGAAGAATACGATGAATTTCCGAACAAAGTAAACCTATTGAATGCGCTCAAGGTCTCAGGAAGGACTCAAAAGAAACTCGGGATTGGGGTTCTAAATGCAATTACAGAACGCACCTACGCCCGGGCTACAGATACCATAACCGGGATTAGTAGAAAGCTACTGGTCGAGCCCCTGGCCAATTACAATATCTTTGTTCTCGACCAGCAATTCAATGATAATTCCTCTGTATCGTTGATCAACAGTAATGTAACCAGGGAAGGGAGTTTTCGGGATTCTAACGTGACCGGTCTGGTTTTCGATATTGCTGATAAAGGCAATAATTTCAGGTTCTCCGGCCGTGGTATAATGAGTAATGTAAGTGAGATCGATGTGAATACCACTGGAATTCGAACTGAACTGGATATCTTCAGAATAAAAGGAAGGTTCAGATATAGGGTGGGTCACGATTTTGCAGATACCGAACTCGATATCAATGATCTCGGACTCAACTTCAGAAATAATTTCAACAATTTTACCGTAGGGATGTCCTACCAGATCTTCGAACCCACCAATACGTTTAATGAATACCGCTTCAGTTTTACTGCCCGACACAGGAGGCTTTATCGACCTTCAGTACAAACCAGTAACAATTTTGACCTGAATTGGTTTTTCCTCACCACCGAGCGTTTTGCATTTGGCGGGTTTGTTGGTTTCAACAGTGATAACGACGATTATTTTGAACCACGAGTGGATGGGAAATTCGTTACTTTCAGCTCAAACTTAGGAGGGCGTCTATGGTGCTCTTCAGACTACAGGAAGAAATTTGCCTATGACATAGGAATTGGTCACAGAACCTGGTTTGAAGATCCACAAGTGGGCTGGTTCTTTGATGCCTCACCTCGTTACAGGTTTTCGGACAAGTTTTTGGTTGTTTTAGCTACCGACCTCTCCTTCAGGGAGGATCAGTTTGGTTATATAGACGATGACGGTGTGGATGTGTTCATGGGTCAGCGTGATATCATTAATATTGAAAACGTGATAACAGCCAGTTATAACTTTGATCCCTACAAAGCGATCGATCTGCGTTTCAGGAATTTCTGGAGTACGGCCGATTACAGTGACGATATATTCTTTATTCTGAATGACGACGGAAGCAGAACGGAATTTGATTATGACACTTCGGAAAACGACCCGAATCGGAACTTCAATATCTGGAACCTCGACCTCAGTTTCCGATGGCGATTTGCTCCCGGTAGTGAAGCAACTCTGTTATACCGAAACCAGATCTTTAACCTGGATGAGCTCGCAACATTGAATTACCAGGAAAGCCTGGATAACCTGTTCGCGCAGCCACAACAGAACACCGTTTCCTTGCGGATCACCTATTTCATCGATTACAACAATGTAAAGGGATTATTTAAAAAGAATTCCTAATTAATTCTGAATTGTATGTATGGAAGGAAAGCTGTACTTTCACCTTGATTTTGGATTCCCAAACTATGATTGAAGCCAGGAATATTCATAAATATTTTGACGACCTACATGTTTTAAAAGGTGTGGATATCACCATAAAAAAAGGTGAAATTGTCTCCATAGTAGGGGCTTCCGGGGCGGGTAAAACCACGCTTTTACAAATCCTGGGGACGCTGGACAAAGGGAATGAAGGCGAAATAAAGATCGATAATACCGTAATCTCCTCCCTGTCGAGAAAGGAACTGGCAAAATTCAGAAATGCTTCATTGGGATTTATCTTCCAGTTTCATCAACTACTACCAGAGTTCACTGCCCTGGAAAATGTGTGTATTCCTGCCTTCATTAAGAAAACGCCAAGGGCTGAGGCTATGGCTCGAGCCGAAGAAATACTTGAGTTTCTCGGGTTGAAAGATCGGGCGCATCACAAACCCAACGAATTATCGGGCGGTGAGCAACAACGTGTGGCCGTAGCCAGGGCGCTTATCAATAACCCCAAGATTATCCTCGCCGACGAACCCAGCGGAAACCTTGATACCGAAAGTGCCGAAAATCTTCACAACCTGTTCTTTAAACTGCGGGACGAGTTTGGCCAAACCTTTGTGATCGTAACGCACAACCAGGAATTAGCGGGTATGGCCGACCGCAAACTGGTAATGCAGGACGGTAAAATCATCAACTAAATGAAACGTTCGGAACTGAAAGAATTCCTGGACGAAAAAGCAGCCTTATACAACCAGATATCATTTCTGGATACAGACCCTATACAGATCCCGCATCGCTTCAGTAAAAAAGAAGACATAGAAATTGCTGCCTTCCTAACTGCTACCATTGCCTGGGGTAACCGTAAAAGTATCATTCAGAACGCCGCGCGCATGGTGGAACTCATGGATGAGAGTCCTCACGACTTTGTTATGAACTTCAATCCGGACTTGGAAGCACGGTTCAAGGGTTTTGTCCACCGTACGTTCAACGAGGTTGATATGGTGTATTTTCTGAAGGCGCTACAACATATCTACCTGTATCACGGAGGACTGGAAACTATTTTCAGCGATCATGCCAAAAAGAACAATCTTCAACAGGCAATTCATGAATTCAGGGCTCTTTTTTTCGAACTACCCCACCCCGGGCGAACCGAGAAGCACATAAGTGACCCACTTAAGAACTCGGCGGCTAAGCGCATCAATATGTTCCTTCGCTGGATGGTTAGAGATAACAGTACGGGTGTAGATTTCGGATTGTGGAATTCAATATCCCCTGCTCAGCTATCTTGTCCGCTGGACGTCCATTCCGGGAACGTCGCCAGGAAACTAAAATTGCTGAAACGGAAAGCCAACGATGCAAAAGCGGTTCTGGAGCTGGATAACTCTCTTCGGAAACTGGATCCTATGGATCCGGTTAAGTATGACTTTGCTTTGTTCGGCTTGGGTGTATTTGAAAAATTTTAACATTATTTTAAGATATTTAGGGCTAAAAAATGTATTTCATCGATTTTTTATGTTTTTTATCTTAATTTTTTTGTTAATTATGTAAGTATTATCCTACATTTGACATCTAACCCCAAACCAATAAATTATGAGAACTAACATTACTCTATTCGCATTAGTAACTATTTTACTGTTTTCCTGTAGTCCGGAAAACGAAGATTTTGTTCAAAATGATGCTGTTGAAAATTTCGAGATCATTATTATCGATGGAGGCGTTACAGGTGATCCAACAGCAACCACATGTACTGAAACCACAGATTTGATAGCGGGTCAGAATACGGTTGTTGGTACTGTAGATATCACTTATGATCCTGCTAATGATACTTATACCATCACGTATACCACTGAAAATGGCTGGGAACTGGAAGAGACTCATCTCTGGGTAGGTGATTGTGCAAATCGCCCTGCTAATAATCCTGGCAACCCTCTAATTGGTCAATTTCCATTCTCTGAGTCACATACCGGTGGAACAACCACCTTTACCTATACCATTGATGGAGCCAATTTAAACACCATTGGTTGTCTGGCAGCTCATGCTTCTGTAGACGGGCCAAACGGAGAGAATGAAACCGCATGGGGAAATGGCTTACCTTATGGTGGAAACAGTTGGGCCATGTATTTTGAATACGATTTTTCCGAATGCCAATAAAATCCTAACTCGATAAAAGAAGCCGCTTTCGCGGCTTTTTTTGTGGGTTATAATTCAAATTCGCTCTAAATCAAGTATCTTTACGAGAACAACAATACCTCTCCGCTCTTGCGAGGATAAAATAAAAAAATTGATTGCACCAACGATACCGGCTGATGACCAGCAGAGGATCGACGCACTTCGAAGTTATGAGATCCTTCACACCGAAAAAGAGGAAGCTTACGATCAAATAACCGAACTTGCCTCGCATCTTACAGATACACCTATTTCCTTAATTTCACTAGTAGACAAAGACGAAGTCTGGTTTAAGTCCTCTTATGGCCTGGATATTACCTCCAGTACCAGGGAAGTTTCGTTTTGCGGACATGCCATAGGACGAAAAGAACAGATGATGGTTTTGGAAGATATTAGGAACCATCCGGATTACCACGATCATCCGTATGCACATCTCAAGAATAATCCTATTCAATTCTACGCGGGTGTCTGCCTGCTCGACAATGAGGGTCACGCGCTGGGAACCCTCTGTGTGCTGGACAACAAACCAAATACCATTTCAGAAAAACAGATCAAGGCGCTCCAAGTGCTTGCAAAGCAAGTGGTAAAATTGATCGAACTGAACAAAAAGAACAAAGAACTGAACTTGGTTCAATCTGAGTTGGAAGAAAAGAATAAAGACCTTCGCGATTTTGCCGGTAGGGTTTCGCACGACATGAAAATGCCACTTGCGAATATGATCGTTACAACCGATATCCTTCGCAGCCGCTATTCCGGAGATCTTGACGAAGAGGCTATAAAGTATCTTAATTATCTGAAGGATTCGTCATTTTCCCTTAGCGAATATATTTCAGGAATGCTCACTCATTACGAAAGCGACCGTATTGCCGCGGCCAGGGATGAGGAATTCGACCTCAACCATCTCCTGGAAGACATTATCGAGTTAATGAATATCGACCATCAGTGTGAGATCAATTTTCCGGAAACCGACTATGAACTGAGCTGCAACCGTTCGGCACTGGAGCAAATATTACTTAATCTCATTGGTAATAGCCTGAAATACAACGATAAAGAGACGATCATCATCAACATCGATTGTAAACTGGACGAAGGCTTATATCACTTTACAATTTCCGATAACGGGATCGGAATCCCTGAAGACAAGCTGGAAAGTATCTTCGATCTCTTTGCAACGGTTGGGAACCTGGATCGCCAAGGAAGAAAGGGAAATGGTATCGGACTGTCAACTGTAAAGAAACTGGTAACTAAGCTTGGCGGAACCATAGGTGTGGATTCTGAACTTGGAAAAGGAACCACTTTCAAATTCTCGATCAAAGGAAATTAGCAACATCTTAACAGCGATATCCCACTTGTTTATTCAAAGCATTTCATATCTTTGACAAATATTTGCCGGAATGCAGTTCAAACACCCTGAAGTACTATACGCACTCTTCTTACTGCTCGTCCCGATTTTCATTCACCTTTTTCAATTACGTCGCTTTCAGAAGATCGACTTTACCAATGTTGCATTTCTGAAAAAAGTAACGGTTGAGACCCGAAGAAGTTCTCAGCTTAAAAAGTGGCTTACCTTATTACTTCGGCTTCTTGCTATCGCATGTATGGTGCTGGCTTTTGCCCAGCCGTTCACTGCTTCTAAAAGTGCGTTGAACACCGAGAAGGAAACCGTTCTCTACATCGATAATTCATTCAGTATGCAGGCCAAAGGCGCAAACGGACCTTTGCTGCAACGCGCCTTACAACAATTATTTGAGAGCAGTTCAGGGGAGACTACCCTCAGCTGGTTTACTAATTCTGAAACGAGAAGAGAAGTCTCCACCCAGGATTTCAAGAGTGAAATTCTTTCCATTCCTTATGTTCACCAGCAACTTAGCCCTGAAGAGGTATTCTTGAAGGCCGAACAATTATTCTCCAATTCACAAACTGCTCAAAAACGTCTACTAATGGTGTCGGATATGCAGTTGAAAGGAGAACTGCCGGATATTCCTGAAGATATCATTCTTGAAATCGTTCAACCACGGCCGGTCTCCAACGTTAACATTGCTTTGGATACAACCTATGTTGCTGCCAAGAGTGCAACAACTACTTCACTGGATGTTGTAGTTAGTAGCCAGGGAGATACTCCAGAATCCGTCCCGGTATCGCTCTATAACGGAAATACCCTGATCGCCAAGATCGCTGCCGATCTAAGCGTCCGAAATCCGAATACCATACGTTTTGATATCGAAAATCCAGTTGGTTTCAAAGGCAGGCTGGAAATTAACGATGCGAACCTCAGATACGATAACTCGCTCTATTTCACCATTAATATTCCGAAGAAAGTTAAGGTGATGTCGATCAATGAAGCGAATTCCGACTTCCTTACCCGACTCTTCGAACAACCTGAGTTCGAGTACGAAAGACAGCAGTCCAGCAACTTGAATTACAACGATATACCTGATCAGAATTTCGTAATACTCAACGAACTGAGATCGATCCCTCCTTCGCTTGCTACCGCCCTTAATTCCTTCCTTGAAGGCGGGGGTAACATGATGATCATTCCTTCTGAAGAGGCTGATATTACAAGTTATAACAGACTACTAGCAGGTCTGAATGCCGGAGCTATTAATGCGGTAGTAAACCAGGAAAAAAAGATCTCGCAGATCGTATTTGCTCATCCCCTGTACGAGTCGGTATTTGAAAAGCAGGTTGTGAACTTCCAGTATCCGAAGGTGAATTCTTATTTCACCATGAATAGCAATGCTACTGCTGCCCTACGATTCGCAGACGGTAAACCATTCATACTGCAATCGGAAGGAGTTTATCTGGCAACAGCAGCTATGAACGCGGAGAATTCAAACTTTCAAAGTTCTCCCCTAATCGTTCCTACCTTTTACAATATGGCAATGCAGAGTTTACCGCTGGCTGAGTTGTATTATGAAACCGGAATTCAAAACACCTTTGCCATCCCAATTGAACTGAGCCAGGATGAAATTCTGAAGATCGCAGACAGCACCAGCACTTTTATACCTTTACAACAATCCAAAGCGACACAGGTGATCATTACTACCTCGGATTCCCCTGAAAATGCCGGAAATTTCGATGTATTGCGAAATAATGAACCTCTCGAGGGATTGAGCTATAATCACGGGCGAAGCGAGAGTTTGTTGCAGTACCACGCCCCCGAGTCTTGGGAAGGCGCGCGGTATTACGAGGATGTGGTTGCGATGTTCGATAGTATTTCAGAAGAAAACAGTATCAACAGCTTTTGGAAATGGTTTGTTATTTTTGCAGTAGTTTTCCTGGTACTCGAACTGCTGGTGCTAAAATTTTTTAAGAACTAAGTTATGAGTCTACTCCTACTGAAATCGGCTACAATAGTAGATGCTGCCAGCAAGCACCATCTGAAAAAAAGAGATATCCTGATCGAGAATGGGGTTATCCGGAAAATAGGAGCTTCAATAAAAAACGAAAAGGCCAAAACCGTCACACTGGAGAATCTTCATGTGTCTCAAGGATGGTTCGATTCCTCGGTTTCCTTTGGGGAACCAGGGCTTGAAGAAAGAGAAACGATTTCCAACGGTCTGAGGACAGCAGCACACAGCGGCTTCACGGCTGTAGCGGTTAACCCAAATACCAACCCGGTAAACGATAGCAAAGCAGGAGTGCAATTCCTAATGGCAAAAGGTGAAGGCAACCCGGTAAACCTCTATCCTGTGGGTGCACTCACGGTTAGAAGCGAGGGTGTAGATCTGGCCGAATTATACGATATGCATTCGGAAGGGGCTATAGCCTTCGGAGATTACAAACATCCGGTTGAAAACGCCAATTTACTCAAGATTGCACTTCAGTACGCTCAGAATTTCGGCGGATTGGTACAATCGATGCCCATGGAGCCCTCGGTTGCCAGGAAAGGGGTAGTGAACGAACATGTGAACAGTACCTTGCTCGGACTGAAAGGGATACCCTCACTGGCAGAAGAACTGCAGATCACACGCGATCTCTACCTGCTGGAATATACAGGAGGTAAATTACACATTCCAACGGTGTCAACCAGGGCCGGAGTTAAACTCGTCAGGGAAGCAAAGAAAAAAGGACTGGATGTGACTTGTAGTGTTTCAGTTTCTAATCTTGTACTTACGGACGACCGACTTGAAGATTTTGACACAAACTACAAACTTTTACCTCCGCTACGCACCGAGTCGGATCGGAAGGCACTCTTAAAAGGCCTGAAAGACGGAACTATCGATGGGGTAACCAGCGATCACAATCCTATCGATATCGAAAATAAGAAGACAGAGTTTGACCATGCCATGTTCGGAAGTATAGGACTGGAGAGCTGTTTTGGAGCGCTGAATTCGGAGATTGGGACGGAAGCTTCGGTCGCTGCCCTCGTGGCCCTGAAAGATCGCTTCGGAATTGATTCAAACTTGATTGAGGAAGGATCTACTGCCGAATTAACGCTCTTCAATCCGGATCACGACTATGTCTTTTCAGAAGAAAATATTCTCTCAGCATCAAAGAACTCAGCCTTCCTGGGTGTCCGAATGAAAGGAAAAGCCTACGGTATCTACTCGAACAAAAAACTAGTCCTTAATTCCTAAGCTATGGCTCCTCCTGGGAAATCAAAAGCTGTTATTGCATATATCACCATTATTGGTCTGTTGATAGCCATTTCCATGAACAAGGACGAGTCGCACGAATTCGCCTCTTATCACATTAAGAACATGTTCGGCCTTACATTGATGTTTTTTGTATCGGTTGCCATGTCCTACCAGGAGTACCTGCTCTGGCCGGGCGCGATTTTCTTTTACGGGAGCATGCTTTTCTGGCTCATTTCCCTGGTCATGGCCCTTTTAAACCGAAAGTCGGGCATTCCGTGGTTAAGTGATAAATTCGGCCAATGGTTTACTTTTTTAAACTAGGAAGTCCTATCTTTAAGGTATAAACTCTAACCCTTAAAATTTTAGCTATGTCGGATACTGCTTCAGGCGATGGGAAAACCATTGCGATCATTTCGTACATCACCTTAATTGGATGGATCATTGCTCTTGTTATGCACAATAATGATAAAACCGATCTGGGCGCCTTTCACATTCGCCAGTCATTGGGTATAATCTGTGTTGCCATTGCCCTGTCTATAATCAACGCCGTAATTGGTATCCCGATATTTGGCTGGATCATTCAGCTAGCTATCATTGCCTTCTGGATCCTTGGATTTATCGGTGCCATCCAGGGCGAGAAGAAACCGGTTCCCCTCTTGGGAGAACAGTTCCAGGAGTGGTTTAAAGGTATCGGATAATAACATTATTGTTTTAAGAAGCAGCCGCGGTTTTGTAACTTGCGGCTTTCTTTTTGTTATGAAAAAAACACTTCCATTAGAACACAATTATCGTCCGTCCAGCCTGGACAGCTCCCCTCCTGCCATCGTTATGTTACATGGCTTCGGGAGCGATGAGAATGATCTTTTTTCGTTTGCTTCTGAATTGCCTTCGGAATACGCCATCATCTCAGTGCGGGCTCCTCTGAGTATGCAACCTTTCGGAAATGCCTGGTATTCTATCTACTTTGATGCAAATGAAGATAAATTCAGTGACGATGAGCAGGCGATAGAATCCAGGGAACTGGTATCCATCTGTATAGACGAGATCATTTCAGCATACAATATAGACCCAAAAAGAATCACCCTAATGGGCTTTAGCCAGGGAACTATTCTCAGCTTTGCCGTAGCCCTCTCCTACCCTGAAAAAGTATCGAGAGTGGTTGGTTTAAGTGGTTATGTAAACAAAGACATCCTGAAAAAAGGATATGAGAGCAATGATTTTAGCAAACTTAAGGTATATACTTCCCATGGATCCGTGGATCAAGTGATCCCGGTGGAATGGGCACGAAAGTCCAAGCCGTTTTTCGATGAGTTGGGAATACCTTGTGAGTACTCGGAATTCCCGGTGGGCCATGGTGTGGCACCACAGAATTTTTACGAGTTTAAGGAATGGCTGAAAACCACTAGTTAGGATACAGCGTACTTCCAATAGGTGTAAGCAACAACTGGTTCTCCTGGTCGAAGAAATAATCGATCAACACCTCTCCCCAGTAGGTCCCGTCGGTGAAGTCTGCCAGGACCCATCGATGGTTAAGGAAGCGCACTTTGTTAATGCGCATTTTTCCATCCTGACTTTCAATAGGCACCAACGGATTTTGTTCGTTCCCGAAATTGGATTCGTAGATGGCCTCACTTACCAGGCCCTGTACTTCTTCTGCATCCATCGCCATGTTATCGAAATAACTCATCGCATTCTCGTTTCCAAGTAGCGTAAAATAATCCAGTTCCATGACCTTGTCGTTAAGGACATTATTTATAGAATCTCTTTCAGCCACCTGGTTGGTGAGTGAATTGATCTTTTTCTCCTGAGATTCGAAGATGGTCTTTTCGTTCATATACTGAAAAAGGATGAACAGTACAGCGAAAAAGAAGAGGTACATAAATATTCGTTTCTTCATCTTAAATGTTGATTTTTAAACCATCGTACGCGAGGAAGACGTTTTCCGGTAGTTTGGTTTCCACTTCAGCATGGAAGCCCATTAAATGACTAATATGTGTAAAATAGGTGGTTTCGGGTTGTATCTTATCTACTAACGCCAGTGCTTCCGAAATATTTAAGTGAGACTGGTGTTCTTCAAATCGAAGGGCATTAATTACGAGCACTTTGGTTCCCTTTACTTTTTCTACTTCTTCTTCGGAAATGGTCTTGACATCCGTGAGGTAGGTAAATTCATCTATACGAAAGCCAAGTACAGATAATTCTGCATGCAACACTTCTACCGGAACGATTTCTTTACCTCCAATTGCAAACGTATGGTGTTTGCTGATTTCGATCTCTTCAATTGTGGGAGCACCCGGATATTTATTTTCCGTAGTGAAGATATAAGCGAAGCGTTCATGAAGTGCCTTGAAAACGCGGTTATGAGCATAAAACGGTACGTTTCCCTGCCTGAAATAGAATGGACGAATATCATCGATACCAGCTGTGTGATCACTGTGTTCGTGGGTAAGTAGTATACCGTCGATACGCTGTACATCCTCTCGCAGCATTTGCTGACGGAAATCTGGGCCACAGTCTATTACATAGGTATATCCATCCCACTCAACCATTACAGAAACACGCAGTCGTTTGTCCCTGGGATCGGTACTTTTACACACGGGATGATTGCTACCGATTACCGGTATTCCCTGTGATGTTCCTGTGCCTAAAATTGTAACTCGCATTTCTAATTTCTGCGTTATTCTTAAAATTTTGTGTTTGGATATACTAAGATTTGAAAAATCCTTAAAATAACTTCCAAAAACTGACAATTATCAAAATCTGTTGACAAATTTAATTCTAAATTAGCAACCGATATCAAATTTTTATCAAATATGACTATTGGTATTCTAAAAGAAACGCAGCAGGGCGAAACACGCGTCGCCATTTCACCCAAAATTGCGAAACAACTCATCGATAAAGGATTCAAGATCCTAGTTGAAGAAGGAGCCGGCGAAAAAGCCTCATTTAAGAATTCAGAATACCTGGAAGCAGGTGCTGAGATTGAGATTAGAGGTGTTGTCTTTAAGGAGGCAAATGTACTGCTCAAGATCAACCCCTTCAATGAAGAAGACCTCAAGCTGATTGATGAAAGTCATGTACTTATTAGTCAGCTGTTCCACAAATCCCACCCGGAATTAATTAAGGCCCTGGCTTCGAAAGGAGTTTCGGCTTTTTCTTTAGATGCTATGCCAAGGATCTCGAGAGCACAGGATATGGACGTGCTAAGTTCGCAAAGTAACCTGGCGGGCTATAAGGCTGTGATCCGTGGTGCATATGAAATGACCAAGATCTTCCCACTTATGATGACTGCCGCAGGTACCATCACCCCGGCAAGGGTTTTGGTGTACGGTGTAGGAGTTGCCGGATTACAGGCCATTGCAACCGCCAAGCGACTGGGAGCAATTGTGGAAGCTACGGATATCCGTCCTGAGACCAAAGAACAAACAGAGTCACTGGGTGCAAAGTTCATCGTAGTAGAAGACGATGAACCTTCAGAAGCCAGTGTGTATGCCAAGGTTGCTTCCGAAGAATACCAGAAAAAGCAGAAAGAAGCGGTGAATAAGTCCCTCTTCCAGGCAGACCTGGTAATCACAACAGCAATGGTTCCCGGACGTAAATCGCCGGTTCTCATCACAAACGAACAGGTAGAACAAATGAAAAATGGTGCTGTGATCATCGATCTGGCAGCAGCACAGGGTGGTAACTGCGAAGCGAGTAGAATGAACGAGACAGTTGTGAAGAATGGTGTGCGCATCATTGGTACAACCATCGCTCCGGAGAGTGTCTCCACCAACGCCAGTGAACTATTTGGTAAGAACTTGTTGAATTTCCTTGATCTTCTTATCGAAGATGGTGAATTCAAATGGGAACTGGATGAAGAGATCACCGATGGCACACTCATCGTGCATAAAGGAACAATTCGAAAAAACGGTAACACAGAATAATTTTTTGATATGACTGAACTTATAGATTTTATTTCAAACAACCTTCAGATGATCTACATCGTGGTCCTGATGATTTTTGTTGGGGTTGAAGTAATCGGAAACGTGCCGGCGGTTTTACATACCCCACTCATGTCTGGTGCGAACGCCATTCACGGTGTTGTAATCATTGGGGCGATCCTGGTAATGCTGGGAGCCGACCCGGAAAATAAGTTGGCATTGTCTCTGGGCTTTGTGGCTGTTGTTCTAGGAACATTGAACGTAGTAGGTGGATTTGTAGTTACAGACCGTATGCTGGAAATGTTTAAAAAGAAAAAATAATGGAATATATCTTCGGACTGGAATTTATTTATCTCGTAGCTTCAGTAACCTATATCATAGGTCTGAAAATGCTGGGACATCCTGAAACGGCCCGCCGCGGTAACCTTATTGCCGCCGCAGGTATGACACTTGCCATCCTTGGAACGATATTCCTCTACCAGGGAGAAGTGCCCACCTTTATTTACATTCTTATTGGTGTAGCCATTGTTATTGGTACCATCATAGGTTGGTTAAAGGCAAAACGTGTTCAGATGACGGCTATGCCGGAATTAGTATCACTCTTCAACGGTATGGGTGGTGCCAGTGCGGCACTCATCGGATTGATAGAGTTTGAACACTATCACGGACAAACACTTTCTATCGTTACCATTTTAGGAGGTATCATTATTGGTAGTATCTCTTTCAGTGGTAGTATGATCGCCTATGGAAAGTTGAATGGAACGTTTAACAAGCCCATTCGACTTCCGAAGTACAACCTTATTAATAATGTGTTGCTGCTAGGCTTATTTGTATTTGCAGGTTATATTGCTTGGACGCATAGTGAAAGTCAGTTATTCCTATATCTGATTTTCTTTGCTGCCTTAGCCTATGGAATACTCTTCGTAGTACCAATTGGTGGTGCAGACATGCCAGTGGTAATTTCCTTGCTGAACTCATTTACAGGTTTGGCGGCTGCATTAGGAGGGTTCCTTTACGGTAATATGGTAATGTTAACTGGTGGTATCCTGGTAGGATCGGCTGGTACCATTCTAACCTTCGCTATGTGTAAAGCCATGAACAGGCCGCTGTCTAATGTGATCTTCGGTGGGTTTGGAGATAAAGACACTACAGCTGCAGAAGGCGGATCTAAAGTTACGGGTAGTATTAAGAAAGCAACTGTGAGTGATGTAGCCATACTGATGAACTACTCTCAGAAAGTGATCATAGTGCCAGGTTACGGTTTGGCTGTGGCCCAGGCACAACACGCCATCCACGAACTAGAGCAAATACTTGAAAGCAAAGGCGTACAAGTAAAATACGCCATTCACCCTGTTGCAGGTAGGATGCCCGGACATATGAACGTACTCCTTGCAGAGACCAACGTGGAATACGATAAACTGGCGGAAATGGAAGACGTGAACCCGGAATTCAACAGTACGGATGTTGTATTCGTAGTTGGTGCGAACGACGTAGTGAACCCTGCGGCTCATAACGATCCTAGCAGCCCGATCTACGGTATGCCAATCCTGGATGCCGAGAATGCTAAACAGATCATAGTTAACAAACGAACTATGAAGCCCGGGTATGCAGGTATTGACAATGAATTGTTCTACAATCAGAAAACATCCATGCTCTTCGGAGATGCCAAGGGTGTGATACAGGAACTGATCAATGAATTGAAAGGAATGTAGATCAAGTAATTCTTTTACATGATGATGAAGCCATTTTCGATAAAGGAAATGGCTTTATCGTTTTATTAACTGCCGTTTACTTTCAGTAACTATCGAATTTTAATACCTTTGCTTCAGGTCATTCAATCATTTTCGAGGCTATGGAAATCACGTTAAAAGGAGATAAAGAATTTGATAATATACCTTCCATAAAGCAGAAGGCTCTCCGCATTAATCTTAACGAGCACATCTACGGTACCTTCGCCGAAATCGGTGCAGGACAAGAAACTGTTCGCCAGTTCTTTCGTGCCGGAGGTGCTTCCGGAACCATTGCCAAGACGATGTCGGCTTACGACAAAGACTTCAGTGACGCCATTTACGGGCACGAAAAAGACGGTCGCTATGTAACAGAAGCGCGACTTAAGAAAATGCTCAATCATGAGATCGATCTTATCGAAGATCGTATCAGCAGGATCAAACATCCGGACAAGATGTTCTTTACTTATGCTAATACGGTTGCCACGATTGATTTTGCAAAAAGATACAAAGGACATGGTTGGGTAGGGATTCGATACCAGATAGAACCATACCAGGACTATAACGAAATTACCCTCCACATACGTTTCAAGGAAAACGATGCACGTCTACAGCAGGAAACTCTGGGGATTTTGGGTACCAACCTGATCTACGGTGCTTTCTACAAATATAACGAGCCTAAGAAATTACTGCGATATCTCTACGACCACCTGCACCAGGATCAATTGGAGATCGACACCATTAATTTCTCAGGACCACTGTTTGATGATGTGGATAACCGACTTATGAGTTTACAACTTGTAAAGAACGGAATGACGGATGCCGTGATGTTTTCTCCTGAAGGAACTAACATTCTTCCGGCCAAAGTACTTTACAAAAGAAATATTCTGGCTTTGAGAGGAAGTTTCCGTCCGGTGACCAAGGTGAATATGGATATGTATGAACGTTCTATAGAAATGTTCATGAATGAAACCAGGGTGAATCCTGATAAGACACAGGTAATCTTCGAGATCACACTTTCGAACCTGCGAGCAGAAGGTGAGATAGACGAACAGGATTTCATGGACAGAGCAGAATTGCTCTGTTCTCTCGGTCAAACGGTGCTCATTTCCAATTTCAAAGAGTACTACAAACTTGTTGAATACTTCTCTCAATATTCTAAGAATCGTATGGGACTTGCCATGGGAGTGAATAACCTGGTTGAGATTTTCGACGAAAAATACTATAGGCATTTGAGTGGAGGTATACTTGAGGCCTTCGGAAAATTATTCTTTAAGGATCTGCGGGTATATCTGTATCCAATGCAGGATGAAGAAGGTTCTATTGTTAACAGTGAGAACCTCAAGGTTCATCCTAGAATGAAGGAACTATACAAGTTCTTCAAATACAACGGTAAAGTAGTAGATATTGAAAATTTCGATCCTAATACCCTTACTATATTCTCAAGAAAGGTGCTGAAAATGATCGCCAATGACGAAGAGGGATGGGATGCCATGCTTCCCGAAGGTATCGCCAAGATAATAAAGAATCAGAATTTATTCGGGTACAAACCCAAGGCACTTGCCGGTAAAGACGAATAAAAAAGCGACCCTCGGGTCGCTTTTCTTTTATGCTTCGAGTATTTGTGCTGCGTGATCCTTCGTCTTCACTTTGTCTATTACGCGCTCCACTAGCCCGTTCTCATCAATTAGAAAAGTCTTTCGGTGGATTCCGTCATATTCGCGTCCCATGAACTTCTTAGGGCCCCATACGCCAAAAGCGTTTATCACTTCCTTTTCGGTATCGGCTAATAGTGGGAAAGGGAATTCGTATTTATTTCTGAAGTTGGCCTGTCTCTTTTCAGAATCCGCACTTACACCTAACAATTCAAAGCCTTGCGACTGCAATTCTTTATAATTGTCTCGTAAATTACAGGCTTCCATAGTACAACCCGGTGTACTCGCTTTTGGGTAAAAGAAAACTACGAGCTTCTTTCCTCGATAGTTGGATAAGGAAACAAGATTACCATCCTGATCGTTTACTTGAAAATTCGGGACCTTGTCCCCTGCTTTTAATGTTTGCATCGCTTATTTTTGTGTAAAATTAGAGAAAATGAACAAGCAGGAAAAGGTTGATTTTGTTATTGAAACGTTAAATACACTCTACCCTGAAGTTCCTATCCCTTTGGAACATAAAGACCCGTATACCCTGCTAATAGCCGTTCTCCTCTCTGCCCAGAGTACTGATGCCCGGGTGAACCTGATTACACCACTCCTTTTTGAGGTGGCAGATAATCCCTACGACATGGTGAAGCTTTCGGTGGAAGAGATAAGGGAAATTATCAAACCGGTAGGCTTATCTCCAATGAAATCAAAAGGAATACATGGGCTCTCACAGATTTTGATCGACAAGCATGGAGGAAAAGTACCTGCCGACATGCATGCTCTGGAAGAACTTCCAGCTGTGGGACATAAAACAGCCAGTGTGGTTATGAGCCAGGCGTTCAACGTTCCAGCCTTCCCTGTTGACACACATATTCATCGCCTTATGTATCGTTGGGGGTTTTCCAATGGAAAGAATGTGGTTCAAACCGAAAAGGATGCTAAACGGCTCTTTCCAAAGGATGTATGGAACAAATTACACTTGCAAATCATCTATTATGGGAGGCAATATTCACCTGCACGCGGCTGGGATCTTGAAAAAGATGTGATTACTAAAACTGTTGGGAGGAAGTCGGTGATCCGGGAATATGAGAAGGCTAAAAAGAAGAGGTAAGTTCTTTTAAATATCAAATTTCAAAAGCCAAATCACAAATAAAAAAATCCCCGTGACACATGGCTTCGGAGATTAAAGAAAAAACCCTCCGAAGCTTTCGCGGCGGAGGGTCCAAAGTTTAGTTTAGAAGTGCTTCAAACTTCATTTTATTATAATCTATAACACTTAAAGCCTTCGAATAGTCAAGGAGAAATTTAATTGTTTCGTCCTTCGGAACGTTATTTTTATTCACGCGTTCCGAACGTGAGGTTTCAGAGTACATTTTTTGCATAGAACGTTATTTTGAGGTTTTTGTTCCTTAATAACGAGCCTATTTTCAGATTATTGTATTAATTCGTTAATATAATATTGTGCTTACTAATAACCTTTCTCAAATTTATAAGAGCGTAACGCATTCTCCCTAAAGCGGTATTTATGCTTACCCCTGTTTGCTCACTGATCTCCTTAAAGCTCATATCCTTGTAAATTCGCATGATCAGAACTGTTTTCTGATCCTCAGGAAGTTCTTCAATAAGACGGCGAACATCACTTTCCACCTGACCCTTGATCATTCTTTTCTCAATATTCAGGCTTCCATCACTTAATACCGAAAAAATGTTGAAATCATCATTGTTCTCAAATTTCGGCATTCGGTTATTCTTTCTGAAGTGATCTATTACCAGATTGTGTGCGATTCGCATTACCCAGGGAAGAAACTTACCTTCTTCATTGTAGGCCCCTCTTTTCAAGGTGTTGATCACCTTGATGAAAGTATCCTGAAATATATCCTCGGCGACATCACGGTCGTATACCTTGGAATAGATAAAACTGTAGATTCTTTGTTTGTGACGGGTAATTAGCTCGCAAAGTGCAGTTTCATTGCCTTTCATGTATGCGCTCACGAGATGCGCATCGGTTGTCGTGCTTTGCTTCATATCAATACTCTTTTTATAAAATAAACAACTTTGGTTTTTTTGGTTGTCTAGCCGTAATGTTTATTTATGTAAAGTAGTAATGATCTATAGGCAATGAATTTTTTTGGTTCTTGTGAGGGTAAATATAAGAACAAAGATTTATGAAATGCAAAAAAAACATATGTTTTTAAACAATATTTTACCCTTTTACAGGTTTTTTCTCCGCTTTATCCCTTGTCAAGACTATTTTTATGCAATAATGTTAAAATCTGTATTTTTTTCTTTTCTGAATGAAAAAGAACAGGGATAGACCTAATATTCCTGGCTGAGTAGTATCTTTGCAAAATTCAGTAAAAGGAAGCCCAAATTGAGTACCGAAACCCTTAGCACCAAAGAAAATATCCTGATCCAGGGAGCAAAATTGCACAATCTTAAGAATGTGACCGTTGCCATACCCAGGAATAAATTGGTAGTGATCACCGGGCTTTCAGGAAGTGGTAAATCCAGCCTTGCCTTCGACACCTTATACGCAGAAGGGCAGCGGCGCTACGTGGAAAGCTTGTCTTCCTATGCAAGACAATTCCTTGGCAGACTCAATAAACCCAAAGTAGATGCCATAAAGGGTATCGCCCCGGCAATCGCCATTGAACAGAAGGTGAATGCTACTAACCCGCGATCTACCGTAGGTACCTCTACCGAAATTTACGACTATCTCAAACTCCTCTATACCCGCATTGGCAGGACCTATTCGCCGGTATCGGGCAAAGAGGTGAAGAAAGACACAGTAACAGATGTCATCGACCACATAAAAGGCCTGCCAGAGGGTGAAAAACTACTTCTCCTCTCTCGCATTCACCTGGAAGAAGGAAGATCGATGGAAAACAAGATCAAAGCATTGGCACAGCAAGGTTATGCCAGGGTGAAGATCGAAGAAAAGGTAGTAAGGATCGATGAGTTAAAGGAATCGCTTCCAAAGGATATATTTTTAGTTGTCGACAGGGTAATCACCCAGAATAACGAAGATTTTTATAATCGACTGGCAGATGCTGCAGAGGTTGCGTTTTTTGAAGGTAAGGGAGAATTGATCCTGGAGGACATCGCGAGCGGAAAGTCAAAAGAGTTCAACAACCGATTTGAAGCAGATGGAATCACTTTTCCGGAACCAAATGTCCACCTGTTTAGTTTTAATAATCCCTACGGCGCTTGTCCGAAATGCGAAGGCTATGGCGATGTGATCGGGATAGATGAGGACCTTGTTATTCCCAATACAGGTTTATCCATATACGAGAACGCCATCTTTCCATGGCGCGGCGAAAGCATGGGATGGTACCGTGACCAGTTAGTGAATAATGCCTATAAATTCGACTTCCCTATCCATAAACCCTGGTTTGAACTAACTGAAGATCAAAAGCAGCTGGTTTGGAGCGGCAACAAGTATTTCGAGGGGCTTCACGACTTCTTCAGTTTCTTAGAGTCCAAGAGTTACAAGATCCAGAATCGGGTGATGCTGTCGCGCTATCGTGGAAAAACCCGTTGTAGTACCTGTAATGGTAAGCGACTGCGTCCGGAAGCTTCCAATATCAAGATCAATGGTGTCGCCATACAGGAATTAGTTGAACTTCCGCTGCATGAGGTTGCGGATTTCTTCAATTCAATAGAACTCAACGAGTACGATCAAAAAGTATCCAAACGTATACTGATAGAAATAAAAAACCGACTTTCATTTTTAATGGATGTTGGACTGAGCTACTTAACCCTGAACCGGAAATCGAATACACTATCCGGTGGGGAATCCCAACGAATTAATTTAGCCACTTCGTTGGGGAGTAGTTTAGTAGGGTCCATGTACATTTTAGACGAGCCAAGTATTGGCCTGCATCCCAAGGACACCGAAAGATTGATCAGCGTATTACAATCCTTACGTGACCTGGGCAACACAGTGATCGTTGTGGAACACGATGAAGACATCATGAAAGCAGCCGATGCCATTATCGATATTGGTCCGGAAGCAGGTACTCATGGTGGTGAAGTAGTTGCTGAAGGCAGTTACGAAGATATCCTGACCGCCGATTCCCTAACAGCCAAATATCTGAACGGGGTTATGGAAATTCAGGTACCTGAAGCAAGACGGCAATGGAAGAACAGTATCAAGCTGGTAGGCGCCCGTCATAATAACCTTCGGAATATTGATGTTGAGTTCCCTATTGGTGCGTTCACCGCGGTGACCGGCGTTTCGGGAAGTGGAAAAAGTACGTTGGTCAAGAAGATCCTTTATCCTGCCATGCAGCGACATATTGGTGGTTACGGTGAAAAACCGGGTCAGTTCACTGCTCTCGAAGGAAATTTCGAAAGTATAAAAAGTATAGAGTTTGTAGATCAGAATCCTATAGGGCGCTCAAGCAGGTCGAATCCGGTGACCTACATCAAGGCTTATGACGATATCAGGAATCTGTATGCCGATCAGAAGCTTTCGGATATACGAGGGTACAAAGCAAAACATTTCAGTTTTAATGTGGATGGAGGCCGCTGCGATACCTGCAAAGGTGAAGGTGAAGTAACCATTGAAATGCAGTTCATGGCCGATGTGCATCTGGAATGCGATATCTGCGGAGGCAAACGCTTCAAAAAGGAGATCCTGGAAGTACAGTTCGAAGGAAAGAATATTAGTGATATACTGGGGCTAACCGTGGATGAAGCCATGGAATTCTTTTCCGAGCACGAAGTGAAGAAGATCACCAATAAACTGAAACCATTGCAGGACGTTGGACTGGGCTATGTACAACTGGGGCAGAGTTCTTCTACCCTATCTGGTGGTGAAGCACAGCGAATAAAGCTGGCATCCTTCCTGGTAAAAGGAACTTCCAAGGAAAAGGCCTTGTTTATCTTTGATGAACCTACTACAGGCTTACATTTCCATGACATCAACAAATTGCTTACTTCTTTCTACGCTTTGCTGGACCGTGGCCATACAGTGATCGTTGTGGAACACAATATCGATCTTATCAAGTGTGCGGATCATATTATCGACTTAGGTCCCGAAGGAGGTGAGCGTGGCGGACAGGTGGTTGCCAGTGGAACTCCGGAAGTTGTTTCCGAAACTACCGGATCATTCACCGCCGAGTACCTAAAGGGTAAGATTTAACAGCATTTCAGACATTTTTTTAATAACTTTAAGGGTTGGTTTTCTGGTCCATGGCGAAAATTTGGATCGGCAAACCTCCTAACCGTTAATGTGTCTGTTATGAAACGATTTCTACTCGTTGGATTTATCCTTTTTCTGAATTTATCTTTCGCTCAACCCTATTTACCCATGCTGGATGAAGATCATGTCTGGAATACCGACTTCTACGTAGATCCTTTCGGTGGAGGGCAAACCGGGATTGTTTCCAGTGAGAATTATGTAGCAGGTGAAACCGTGATCAATAATGAGACGTATAAATCGGTGTATATCGACGGTGAACTTGGAAGCTGCCTGGTACGAGAAGAGAATGGCATTGTGTATAGGTATGATACGAATGCGAACGAGGAAGTCATCATTTATGACTTCACCCTTGAAATTGGAGATACTTTTGAATTCCCCCAGATCATTTTCGAGGGTTTTTGTGGTGCATTGGGGTTTTATAATGGGCCTTTGGAAATGACCGTAACAGATAGAACCACTGAATTCATCGCCAACCAAAACAGGGTGGTGATCACCTTCGACTATATAAGTGAATTCAGTGTGCAATGTCAATGGATCGAAGGCATAGGTTCTACCTTAGGATTTGACCCCGTTGGTGATGTGATCGATATTGGCAGCCGCTACCTGGTATGCTTTACGAAAAACGGAACCACTTATTTCTTCAACAACGCCACAGCCTGCGACAATACCAATCTTTCAGTTCCTGATAACTCAAAAGACCAAATAGTTCTTGCCCCTAACCCGGTTCAGGATATATCAATTCTTCAGTTACCTTCGGAATTAAACGTGGATACTGTGCGCATTTATGATATCACCGGAAAGGTTATTTCCGAAGCAACAATAACAAAGAATTACCTAACGATCAACGCCATGGACTTTTCTGCCGGTATTTATTTCTACCGGGCAATTAGCGAAAACAAAGTGAACAAAACGGAGCGGTTTATTGTGAAATAGATGTAGGCTTCGGTTGTGGGTTGTCAGTTGTCAGTTGTCAGTTGTCAGTTGTCGGTTGTCAGTTGTGGGTTGTGAGTTGTGGGTTGTGGGTTGTGGATGTCCGATTTCCGATGTCCGATGTCCGATGTCGGTTGTGGGTCGTTAGTTTGTTGCTTAAGCAGACCATTCTATCAACAAACTAAAATACCAGAATACTAACATACCAAGATACCAACCATCTAATAATCCAACAGTCCAAAAATCCATAAATCTTCTAAACTCATAAACTAATAAACTCATAATCAATTACTTACATTTTTGGCACGGCTATTGGTTTTTTGTAACCGAATAGCGTAAGTCGGCATCGCTAATTATGCCGAATAACCCAAAATACATTGATTATGAAAAAAAGTATTTTACTAGTAGCACTGTTCCTTTTTGGAATGACTACGCAGACTTTTTCCCAACGCATCAGAAATGTAGATCACTTACCGGGTAATTACGATCGCTATTACAATTCGCATGAAATTCGTTTTGTAGAAAATGGTGTACTGTACTCGGTTGCTACCGATGGATCGTTCAAATTTCGACCACTTTATAGCCCCTACCACTCACAACGTGGACGATGGAACTACAACACGAGTTATTACAATTCAACCCCTGGAGGTGTAACCTATGCGAACACAAGACCTATTGAAAGGTTTAGAGTGAGATACGGCAGACACGGACGCATCAAAGCAATTGGTCCCGTACTCATCCGTTACCGAAGAGACGGTCGTGTAAAATACATTGGATCTGTAGCAATGACCTATCATCGCGGACTACTCCATACTGTTGGAAACCTACAGGTTTTATACAACCGAAGGGGTAAGATTCGTACCACGATCGGACATGTAAACAGACACAACAAAAGATTTTGGCACGATGATTGGTATAGAAATAATAACGATTGGGATGGCGATGATTTTTATGACGAATGGAACGATGATTGGAGCCACAATCGCAGAAAAAATAGAAAAACACATTAATACATAGTTTTTTGGTTGGTTAGTTTTTAAATCCGTCGGATACTCTCAAGTTCCGGCGGATTTTTCATTCTAAAAGATTTCTCGCTTCACTCCAAATCGATTCTTAAAGCTTAAAGATTATCTCACAAAGGTTCTCGATACAATCCGCCGCAGTCGGATCACTCGAACTGACAATCCACCAATCACTATTCACCTCTCACTTCTCACTTCTCACTACTCACCACGCAACTCCCCTCTCATAATCAAGCATTTAAGACTTTGGCACGGTCTGTGTATTTAAATAAACGTATTGCTGATTCAACCAAAAGTGAAGCAAGTACAATTTAAAACCCAGAATTATGAAAAAGTTAGTAACCCTCTTATTCGGAATCCTTTTGGTAGGTTTTACCGCCAAGGCGAACCACAATAGTGCAGCAGCTACAGGATCTTATTCTTACGACGGAAGCGCTTACGTATTTATCGAAGGCGCAGTTGAATTTTCGGTATTTCCCGATGGACAATTCGATTTTGTCTATCTCGGTAGAGATGCGAATGGAAACGTTAACGTGAACATTAACACCAATAATGTGAGCCTTAACTTCAACTCGGGTTACAACTACGATCCATATGTTCAGTATGACGACTACGGTGCCGTAATCCAGATCGAAGATATTCCGATCTATTACGATCATTACGGACGAATCATCCAGGCAGGTAATACGGATATTCGTTACCGCGACAGGCGCATAGTGCGCGTGGGTGGCTTGCGTGTCTTCTATAACTCCTGGGGTGGATTCGATTACTATACCGGGTATATCAACTTTTGGACACCAAGATATGTATGGAGACCATGGCACGTATGGTACTTCAGACCACTATGGAGTAACTGTATAGTATATGACTATCCGTACAGAGCTTATTACACTCCTATTCGCTACTCATATGCGTATCACAGGGTACATTATGGAAGCAGAGGACGTATAGCTTATGCCAATGGAAGACGTAGTTTTCACAGACCAGGTAGTCGTATCCATTATCGAGACGGCAGGACTGCGATCAATAGGGACTTCAAACCCAACAGGCGAAATACTATGGTCTCAAATCACGGCAGACGTGATGCGGTGGCCAGGAACGCAAAGAGCAACAAGCGCTCAGATCGCTTGAACAACAGAAAGGGTGTGAATCGCTCCGATAATAACAAAGGTGTATCCCGAAGTGGAAACAACTATAACAACTCACGCAACGGAAATGCGGTTGCAAGAAACAATAAGGTAGTAAACCGCAGCGATCGTGGTACCATCTCTCGAAATCGCAGTGATGTGAATCGAAAAGGAAGTTCTACTTACAAAGGGAACAACCGTAAGGCTACGACTTCAAGAGGAAACAACAAGTCACGTCCAAAGGTGAACTCTAATAGAAATACGTACAAGTCTCGTCCAAGCGTAAGCTCGAACAGACCAAAGAATAATAGAAAATCCACCTATAACAGGAGCACACCATCACGTAATAAAAGTGCTGTATCCAGCAGAAGTTCAAGTTCTCGAAATAAGAGTCGTTCTTATAACAACTCCAGCAGACAGAAAGTGAATAAAAGCAGTACAGTAAATCGTTCGAGACCTTCAGGAAACAGAAGTTCGAACAAAACGCGAAGCTCAAGCAGAAGCCGTCGCGGAATGTAAAAGTTTTTTGGTTGGTTAGTTAGAAACCCTCGTAATTCGCAATATAGCGATGCACGGGGGTTTCGCTCTTATAACGACTTTATCAGATCGCTAAGCACCCTGGTGAGTTCCCTCCTACTGTACTTATTTATATTCTTAGGCTGGGTATGAAATGCCCCGGATTTGTATTCAGAATAATAGCGAAGAATCTGTTCCTTCAAGTCAGATGCTTCGGAAGGAGTAAAGAAAGCACCACTCTCTGTCTCGGAAAGAATATCACTTATGTCACTTCCTTCCGGACCTATACTCAGGATTGGGCGTCCTGCCGCCAGGTACTCAAATAGTTTCCCTGGAATAATCGCCCTGGTCTCCTCCTTATCCATTTCAAGCAATAATAACACCTGGGCGCTGTGCTGAAGCCGTTTAGCTTCAGCGTGGGACACATAGCCGTTCACAATTAAATTCTGCTCCAAGCCGTGTTCTCTGATACTTTGCAGCACCTCCTCCCCTACGACACCGGTTAACGAGATTCTAAGTTCCTTTCTAAAATCGGTATCTTCTTCAGTAACTTCTTTGAGCACTTTCCAGAGTGTTTCCGGGTTGCGATCGCTTAAGAGCGAACCGATGTGAGCCAAGGTAAATTCATTATCGAGCTCAGAAGTTATGCTTTCCGTGATCTCATAGCCATTGGTGATCACCGAGATTGGCTTTTTTGTTATTTCTGAAAACTCCTTTTTGGTGGTCTTGCTGGTAACCACGATATGATCGGCACTATTCAGGACATCAGCCTCCAGTTTCTTGTGCTTCGCTTCTGAAGCTTTCGTAAGTCGCATAGATTTGTGGTAGTGAATAGTGGTCCATGGGTCCCGAAAATCGGCTACCCAGGGGATATCGAGTATCTTTTTCAGTTCAAGTCCGATGAGGTGCATGCTATGCGGCGGACCGGTAGTGATTATGACATCAAAGCTTCTTTCGGTTAAAAAATTCCGAAGGAATACAACCGAAGGCTTTACCCACCCTACCCTTGCATCGGGGATGAAGTAATTCCCTCGAACAAATAGCATCATTTTTTCCAAAGATGACGGATCCTTTTCAGAAATAATACCGCGACTGATCTGCTGTGTTCGTTTCTTTGAAAGGAATTTGGCCATTTTATAAGGCTCACGGATAGGTCTTTTAACCACCTCAACATCGGGGGTTTTGTCCGTCATTGCATCATCTACGATAGGATAAGTAGGGTTCTCAGGCACATACACCACGGGCTCCACACCAAAATCCTTGAGGTATTTAGCGAAGTACAGCCATCGCTGCACACCCGGACCTCCTGCGGGGGGCCAGTAATATGTTATGATCAGAACCCGTTTCACACGTTTAAATTTTAGTAATTATCCCATTATATGTTAATTATAAAATTGAGGACGTGTGTAACCACTCGCCATGCTCGTTCTCGCATAAAAAATTTAATTATTTCATCAGATAAGCAAATAATTAATTTTGTTTACGCTCGTTTCACGATTTATTCTTCGGAACTACTTACTTCCTGCTTTCTACTCCACCAATAGCCGCCAGCTACGATCAGAACTAGTAATATAAAACTTACTAATGCAATGGTGCCACCTGTTTTGATCACCTGGGCTTCGAACTTGAATTCAACCCTGTGATTCCCGGCGGGTAACGGGAGAGCCCTCAAGGCGTAGTTCACCCTAATATGTTCGGTTAATTCACCATTCACATAGGCATTCCAGCCATGCGGATAGTACACTTCGGAAAATACTGCCAGTTGTGCTGTTTTCGAGCTGCTCTCATACACCAGGTAGTCCGGTTTAACTTCGGTGAGATCAATACTCGCTGTGGAATCCCGGGCCATCTCGGCCAGCGGTAGTTTGTCTTTAAATTCGGCATGAACAACCACGGTACGCTTTGTATCCAGGCTATCGAGTAATAAGATCTCTTCGTTGGCACTCTCGGCCAGCAACACACTTTCGGGGAACCACGCATTTCCATTCGCAAATGGATTGCGCTGCGCCACAGGGCCGCCATTAGGACTTTCACCGATGATGTAGCGTACATTGAGCATATTCAAAACTCCTATGTCACCTTCCGCTAAATAAAAATCATCCAGATCCTGTATTCTACCGGGCTTAGCTGCATGATAACCTCCTAATGCATTGTGGAAATAACTTGCCCTTCCACTGCTGAATGGATTCGTCGTGATATCGTATACCCTGAAATGTCCTTCGTCCTCCAGGATCTGCATATCTGCGGGATTCTTCTGAAACGGTTGATCCATGATCCGTGCACTTACAAAATCGTCGTTGTTCACATAGCGCAGATTCACTCCAACAAGGTCCAGGGTAATTAACAGCACCAGTACCCCTATGGCGTAGATCTCCTTTAGTTTTCCTTTCAGAAAGAACCAAAGCACCGCTGCGGCCAGTAAAACTGCCACCAGGGAGCGTATAACATCTGTGTTGAACAAAGCAGCACGGTCATCGCGTATGGCTTCTACCAGGGGTGTTCCCAATTGTTCTCTCAGGTCCTGATCATAAGGACTAGCGAAATCCAGCCCCGGAATAGCCGATTTCCCCACTAAGAAAATTAGTGCCAGGCCACCGGTAATTCCTGTAGCCCATAGCAGTGCTTTCTTACGCTGCTCCGGTTTTACAAAATCGTTGAAATACTGATGAAGTCCTACCACGGCCAGGATGGGCACCACCAATTCGATGATCACCTGAATGGAGGATACCGCCCTGAATTTGTTATACAGCGGCACAAAGTCAATAAAGAATTCTGTTAGGAATCTGAAATTATCACCCCATGAGAGGAAAAGGCTCAGCAATAAACCGGCCGTAAGCCACCATTTGATCCTTCCTTTAACAAGGAATAAAGCCAATACCGCAAGGAATATCATTATGGCTCCAATATAAGCCGGGGCAGCCACAATAGGTTGGTCCCCCCAATACACAGGCAGTTGAGTTACAATTTCAGCAGCTTCCTGTGGTGAGGCTCCTAATTTTATCAATTCGTCCAGGGTGTTGCCGTCCTCCGGCAGAGGTTCACTGGATCCGCCTCCCATAAATCGAGGAATGAAAAGGTTAAAACTCTCCAACTTACCATAACTGTATTCGGTAATATACTCGTAACTCAGACCGCCGCTGCCCTCTTTCGGGCTGCCATCCGGGTTGATGGTTAGCTCACTATTACCTCGAGTCGAAGTATCCGCATATTCTTTGGTTGCCAGGATATTAGTGGCATTCAGGCCAACGGCGATGAGCACACCGGCCATCATGATGGCTACCGACTTAAAGAAATGCGGCAGTTTCTTCTTCCGATAGGCGTCGATTAGATAAGCAACACCCAGGCAGAGTACCAACAATAGAAGGTAATAGGTCATCTGAAAGTGATTCGCCACCAGTTCTAGCGCTAAAGCAATAGTGGTCAATACGAATCCCCAGAGGTATTTCCCTCGGAAAGTGAGTATGATCCCGCTTAAAACCAGAGGCATATAAGCAATGGCATGGGCCTTGGCATTGTGCCCTACTCCCAGTATGATTATCAAATAGGTTGAAAACCCGAAGGCTATGGCTCCCAGGAACGCGAGTTTGTAATCGATCTTCAGTACCAGGAAAAGTATATAGATGGAAAAAAAGTAAAGGAATAAATAATCTGCCGGCCGTGGGAGGAATCGAAGTGTTAGATCGAGTTTCTTGATGAAGTTATACGGGTATTTCGCTCCCAGCTGGTAGGTTGGCATCCCTCCAAAGGCGGAATTCGTCCAATAGGTCTCTTCACCTGTTGTCTTTCGATAATCGTTCTGCTGCTTCGCCATCCCGGTATACTGAACGATGTCGCTTTGGAATATTTTCTTTCCCTGAAGCACAGGATTAAAATAAGCCAGGGAGGCGATTACAAACAGTATAAGTACGATTATATGAGGTAAAAAGCCCTTTAGTCGATCCATAGAAGGAGTGTGTTAAGAAGCTTGAAAATTAATCAATTTCTTCGTAATCCACGTATTCTCCTACGGTAGATGTAGCCTTTCTTTTCTTTGGTGGCATCTTATCTATGGTCACACTGCCTTCCTTTTTGGTGGGCTCAGGCTCCTGGAACGGATTAGCTCCGAAAGAACGCTCGAATTGTTTACCTGCTTTTTTCATCAGGAAGCGAACTATATAGGGTTTGAGAAGCTTAAACAAAAACTTTACTCCCAGGTATACCAGAAGTATAATTAAAACCGTTTTCAGAAATGTGATCATATAGATTATATACTGTTCAAATGTAATTAATGAGTCGTAAAAAGACCAAAATCATCTATTAAATAAATTATAAAATAGTATATCTTTGAACTAAACCCATGTCCATGACCCGAATAACATCTCTGCTACTCCCCGCTTTGTTCCTGTTTAGTTTCGGACCACTAAATGCCCAGTACACAGACATGATAAACACCAACCGACCCGGAGTTTCCCAGGGCGCTTTCTCGGTGGGGAAAAATGTACTTCAATTCGAATCGGGACTTAGTTATGGGAAGGAAAAGCACGAATTACTGGAGACAGAAACCAATGTATTTGCCATTGATTACAGCGTGCGTTATGGATTTTGGCGCGAAGAACTTGAAGTAAGCCTCATCGGCTCATTCCAAAGTGACAATGTTACCGACATGCGAGGTGCCTTGCCTTTTGAATACACCCAGCGAAATTTCCGAAGTAATACCCTTGGAGCAAAATACCTGGTCTACGATCCTTACCGTAAAATGGAGGAAAAGGGACCCAATCTATACAGTTGGAGAGCAAACAACAAATGGCAGTGGAAAGACCTCATCCCGGCAGTCTCAGTATATGCTGGGGCCAACTTTGATTTTGCCGACAACCCCTTTTCACCGGAGCAGGAGTCGACAATTAGTCCGAAGGTGATACTTTCCACCCAGAACAATTGGATTGGTGGATTTGTCTTAGTGACAAACATCATCGCAGACAGGATAACGACCGATTTTCCCAGTTACGGCTACATTGTTACTCTTACTCATGCCACGAATGATTATTTTTCGATCTTCGTGGAGAACCAGGGATTCAAGAGTGATTTCTATGCCGATCAGTTACTACGTGGCGGTGCGGCGGCGCTAATTAGCGAGAATTTACATGTAGATGCCTCTGTAACGCTTAATTTTAAAGACACACCTTCTGTGTTCTACGGACGCATTGGGGTGGCCTATCGTTTTGATATGCACGACCAGGATGAGTATATTGAGGAAAAAGGCAAAAAAGGAAGAGATAATAAGCGAGCTGACAAAGGAAAGAAATCAAAAAAGAAAAAGAAGAACAGAAAGCGTCGCGATAATTTTGTTGAAGATGAAGGTGATGGAGGCGGACTCCAATAGTAGTAATGGCGTATGATTGAAATTACCAAAGTAACCACCAAAAAAGAGCTGAAGAAGTTTGTAACCTTTCCTTTTCAGCTATATAAGAATCATCCATATTGGGTCCCTCCGTTGGTCAAGGATGAAATGGAGACGCTGGACCTTTCAAAAAACCCCGTTGCTAAAAACGCTGAGGCAACATACTATCTGGCTTATAAAGATGGCAAACTCTCCGGACGAATCGCGGTGATAGTGAATCACCTTGAGATCACTGAAATGCGCAAAAAGAAGGTCAGGTTTGGATGGTTTGATGTTATTGATGACATCGAAGTTTCCAAAGCATTACTGGATAAGGTTTTTGAAAAAGGCCACTCACTCAAGCTGGAATATGCCGAAGGGCCTGTTGGTTTCTCAAACATGGAGAAAGCAGGGATACTAACAAAAGGGTACGAGGAGATGAATACCATGATCACCTGGTACCATCACCCGTATTATGCAGAGCATTTCAAGAAGCTTGGCTTTGAAAAACAAGCTACCTGGGTGGAATATCGCCTAAAGATTCCGAACGAAATTAAAGGAAAAGTAGCGAAATTCTCAAAATTGGTACGGCAACGATATAAGTTATCTGTAATTCGTTTTCAGAATAAAAAAGAGATCCTGCCCTACGTGGATGCCATGTTTGGTTTACTGAATAACACATACAATACGCTTCAAACATTCGTCCCTATTCAGCAGTACCAGATAGATTATTACAAGGAAAAGTATTTCGGATTTATTCATCCGGATTATATCACCTGTATTAAGGATGAAGAAGGTAAATTGATCGCTTTCTCGGTGGTAATGCCATCCTTCAGCAAGGCGCTGAAAAAAGCGAATGGTAAATTGCTCCCATTCGGGTGGTGGCACATACTTCAGGCCCAGAAAAAGAACGATACAGCTGCTTTTTACCTAATTGGAATCGACCCGGAATACCAGGGAAAAGGAGTGACAGCTATTATATTCGAAGAAATGCAGCACCTGTTCAACCAAAAAGGGATAGTAACCGTTGAAACCAACCCGGAACTGATTGAGAATACTGCGGTGCAGTTGCTTTGGAAGGATTATGACCCTAAACAACACAAGGAGCGGAGCACCTTCAGGATAGATCTCTAGCAGGCACGATTTTTGTTCGATTCTCCAATATGTTTGGAAAAACACTTCTGAAATTATTCTTCACAATCGTATTTCTTGCGACTTCTCTCAGTTATGGCCAGAGTCTATCCGCCGTAGATGCCAAAGTAAAGACCTACCCTACCATTCGTTTTAACACGGTTGAGCAGCTGGCCGAAATGATCGACCAGGATTTCGATACCAACCTGGAAAAAGTGAGAGCTATTTACAGTTGGATAACCAATAACGTGGCTTATAGTTACGATGCACGAAGTACAATGAGTATCTCGTACCGTTCGGAAAAGGAGCGAATTGAAAAATTAAGGCAATACCAGGAGCGTACAGCCACTATCACTCTAAAGACAAAGAAAGCGGTCTGTCATGGCTATTCAATGCTCTTCAAGGAACTATGCGATCAACTGGGAATACCTTGTAAAATAGTAAGAGGTTTTGGTAAATCGTTTCTTTCCGATATCGCTTCAGAATTCGAATCGAATCATGCCTGGAACATTGTAACCATAGACGATGAAGACTACCTGGTGGACAGCACCTGGGGTGCGGGATATATGAACGGGAATCGTTTTGTGAGGGAAGTTACCGATGTCTATTTCCTTACACCACCGGAGATCTTCGTTAGAAATCATTATCCCCAGGACTCCAGGGATTCTTTGCTGAATGAAATTATTGGAAAAGAAGATTTCCTGAACCGCCCGCTGGTTTACGAAGCAGGATTGACCGACTATAGGCTCAATAAACCAACTTCAGGAACTCTAGAGAGAAAAGAAACGCATTCTTTTGAAATAGAAAGCGAGGTTCCCATATCTCGGATCCGTATGTACTACAACGGAGGGTGGCTTGATGTTGGGGAACTCACGGTTAGCAATAACAAATACAGCTTTCAGGTTTCCCTACCGAACAAAGTGGATCATGAATTGCTTATCTACATCGACTCTGAAGCTATCTTCGGTTTTAAAGTGAAGTCATAAAAAAACCATCCGAAATCAACGGATGGTTTCCATTTATATTTTTCTGAAATTATTCGCCCATGGCTGCAGCTACGGCTGCTGAAAGGCGCTTGTAAGTTCCATTCTCAAGACGTTCGCGGATAGCACTAAAGGCCTCCAGTGTCTCGTTGATATCTTCCATGGTATGATTGGCCGTTGGGATCATTCTTAATAAAATCAATCCTTTAGGTATCACCGGGTAAACTACTATGGAACAGAACACTCCGTGATTCTCACGAAGGTCTTTTACTAAGGCCATAGCCTCTGGAATAGTTCCTTTGAGGTATACAGGAGTAACACAACTTTGAGTAGTTCCCAGATCGAAACCTCTCTCACGAAGTCCTCCCTGAAGAGCGTTTACATTCTCCCACAGTTTATCTTTATATTCTGTGCTGGAACGCATCATATCGAGACGTTTCAGGGCTCCGACTACTAACTGCATCTGAAGTGACTTAGCGAACATTTGCGAACGCAGGTTATATTTCAGATAATTGATGATCTCTTCATCTGCTGCTATGAATGCTCCCGTGCTCGCCATGGATTTCGCAAAGGTTGCGAAATACACGTCGATATCATCTTGAACACCCTGCTCCTCTCCTGCTCCGGCTCCAGTTTTTCCTAAGGTTCCAAAACCATGAGCGTCGTCAACAAAGAGACGGAAATTGTATTTTTTCTTTAGTTCAACGATCTCTTTCAACCTTCCTTGTTCACCACGCATTCCGAATACACCTTCAGAAATCAATAAGATCCCACCTCCGGTCTTTTCGGCAACTTTCTCTGCTCGTTTAAGATTCTTCTCTATACTTTCGAGATCATTGTGTTTATAGGTAAATCGCTGACCGAGGTGTAAGCGAACACCGTCGATAATACAAGCGTGGGCATCTACATCGTAAACGATAACATCATCTTTTGAAACTAGCGCATCGATGGTAGATACCATTCCCTGGTAACCGAAATTCAATAGATATGCGGCCTCTTTGCTTACGAATGCTGCTAATTCCTTCTGAAGTTGCTCGTGAAGGTCTGTATGACCACTCATCATACGAGCACCCATTGGATAAGCTGAGCCATAACTAGCGGCAGCTTCGGCATCTACTTTACGAACTTCGGGGTGATTTGCAAGACCAAGGTAATCGTTCACACTCCAGGTGATCACTTCTTTTCCATTGAACCGCATTCTGTTTCCAATAGGGCCTTCCAATTTGGGAAATACAAAGTAACCTTCAGCCTGCTCCGCCCATTTTCCTAGGGGTCCTTTGTCTCGGTAAATCTTCTCAAATAGATCTCTCATGTATCATCAAATGTTAATCAAGCGACAAAATTAGTTAATTCTATCCGTATAACCATACTATTTTTGTAGGAGTTGGAGCCATAAAAAAAGCCACCTGATTGACGCAGATGGCTTTAGCTGTTTAGGCTAATATATTATTTAACATATTGGACATTCATGACCTCGATATTTTCCACCTCACCAAATCCCTGCTTCTCCATCCAATCGTCACTGTAAACTTTGCTCATGTAACGCGAACCGTGGTCCGGGAATACAACTACAATATTACTGTTAGCGTCGAAAACACCTTCTTCCTCCAATTGACGCAGGCCTTGCATGGCTGCTCCACTTGTATATCCCAGGAATAACCCTTCTTTCATGGCCAGCTCCCTGGCTGTCAAGGCGCTCTCCTCATCGGTTACTTTTACAAACCGATCAATACTCTTAAAATCAGTAGCATCCGGCACCAGGTTCTTACCCAGTCCTTCAATGCGGTACGGATAGATCTCGTTCTTATCGAATTTCCCTGTTTCGTGGTATTTCTGAAGAACCGATCCGTAGGCGTCGATCCCTATTACTTTTACATCAGGATTTTGTTCCTTTAAATATCTGGATATTCCTGAAATCGTTCCTCCGGTGCCACTGCAAGCCACCAGGTGCGTAACTTGTCCACCCGTTTGCTCCCAGATCTCGGGTCCCGTGGTCTCGTAATGAGCGTCGATATTCAAGGTATTAAAATACTGATTGATGTATACGGAATTGGCAATTTCACTGTGAAGTCGCTTTGCCACTTCATAATAGGATCGCGGGTCGTCTGCGGCAACATTTGCCGGACAAACATACACCTGAGCCCCCATGCTTTTCAGCATGTCGATCTTATCTTTTGAAGATTTAGAACTAACCGCCAAAATACACTCATATCCTTTCAGAATACTTACCATAGCAATACTAAAACCTGTATTTCCACTGGTCGTCTCGATAATGGTATCACCCGGAGAAAGAATTCCTTCTTTTTCCGCCTTTTCAATGATATAAAGTGCAATGCGATCTTTAGCTGAATGCCCTGGGTTGAAAGCCTCTACCTTTGCGTAGTAGTTGCCTTTCATGCCTTTTGTAATGTTGTTGAGTTCTATTAACGGAGTTTTACCTATTAATTCCAACACATTCTTGTGGGCCTTTATAGCTTCTTTCATAAAGAGAGGTTTTGTTAGTTGAATGAGGAGATAAACTCCTCATTTCCTGAACGGGTCAAAGGTACATCAAAAATTTTAATTAGTCGGTAATTCCTTCCAAACTCAGCAGGAATGCATAGTCCATCGCAAGTTCCTTCAACGCCTGAAAACGCCCGGAAGCACCTCCATGTCCGGCGTCCATATTGGTGTGAAACAGGATCATATTTTCGCTCGTATTATATTCGCGCAATTTGGCTACCCATTTGGCTGGTTCCCAATACTGAACCTGGGAATCGTGGTAACCTGTTGTCACGAAAATATTCGGATAGTCTGTCTTTAGAACATTATCGTAGGGAGAATAAGATTTCATATACTCATAGTATTCCTTATCATTTGGGTTACCCCACTCATCGTACTCACCCGTAGTAAGTGGTATACTGTCGTCGAGCATAGTAGTGACCACATCTACGAAAGGCACTGCCGCGATCACCCCGTTATAACTTTCGGGAGAAAGATTCAAAATGGCACCCATCAACAATCCGCCTGCTGATCCTCCCGAAGCGTACATATGTTCCGGGGAGGTATACTTTTCAGCAATAAGATATTTGGATGCATCCACAAAATCCGTAAAAGTGTTTTTCTTATTCAGAAGTTTTCCATCTTCGTACCATTGTCGCCCTAAATACTCGCTTCCCCTTACGTGGGCAATTGCGTAAATAAACCCTCTGTCCAGCAGGGATAGCCTGCTGCTTGAGAAATAGGGGTCGATTGTAGACCCATAGGACCCATAACCGTAGAGCAAGAGCGGGTTTTTCCCGTTTTGTTCCATACCTTTTCGATACACCATGGAAATCGGGATCTCAGTGCCATCTTCCGCCGTTGCCCAAACCCGTTTGGACTCGTAGTTATTCTTATCGAATTTTCCTCCCAGCACCTCAACTTCCTTTTTGATCTCCTTTTCACGGGTTTCCATGTTAAAATCGATCACCGAAGCAGGGGTAGTAAGGGAATTGTAGTTATATCGGAGAATCTTGGTATCGAATTCGGGATTCTGCATGGTAAACGCCCTATAGGTTTCATTGTCGAATGGCAGGAAGTAAGCTTCCTTACTATCGTCCCAGGGATTGATCTTAAGTTTATTGAGTCCGTTGCTTCGCTCACTTACTACATAGTAATCCTTGAAAATATCCACATCCTCAAGGAGAACATCATCCCGGTGAGGGATCAATTCTTCCCAATTCTCCATCTCTATAGCATTCTCGGGTGTTTTCATCAGTTTGAAATTCTTAGCTCCGTCTTTATTGGTGAGCACATAGAAATTCCCATCGTAATGACTAATATTGTATTCGAGGCCTCGAACCCTGGGCTGGAAGACCTTAAATTCTCCATCGGGATTATCTGCATCCAGGATATGGAATTCGGAAGTAAGTGTAGAGTAACAACCTATTATCAGGTACTCGCGAGACTTTGATTTGTACACATAGGTTCCAAAGGTTTCGTCTTCTTCAGTATAAATCAATACATCATCCTGTGCGTCTGAACCACGCAGGTGTCGATATATCTTGTCCGATCGCAGCGTCTGTTCATCCTTTTGAGTATAAAACAATGTCTTATTGTCGTTTGCCCATGTTGAAGTACCGGTGGTTAGTGGAATTATATCGTCCAGTATCTCCCCGGTCTCCAGGTTCTTGATATGAATGTTGTATTTCCTTCGGCTGAGGGTATCCACCCCGTATGCAGCCCATTTATTATCGGGGCTAACGTTAATTCCTCTGAGGTTATAGAATGAGTAGCCTTCGGCCATTTCGTTTACATCGAACAGGACCTCCTCGGCTGCATCCAGCGAGCCTTTCTTTCTTGTGTAGATAGGATAATCCTTACCCGTTTCATAACGAGTGATGTAATAATAACCGTTGTAGAAGTAAGGAACAGACTCATCATCCTCTTTGATCCTGCTCTTTAATTCTTCAAACAGAGCATCCTTGAATTCATCGGTGTCTGCTGTCATCTTGCTGTAATAATCGTTCTCTCGCTCCAGGTAGTCGATTACTTCGGGATCGTCCTTTTTATTGAGCCAGAAATAGTCGTCTACACGGACATCACCGTGCATTTCAAGGTGCTTAGCTATTTTTTCGGCCTTGGGGGGAGTGATATCCATGCTTTTCTTAGTCTTTGAATTCTTTTCACAGGAAGTGGCAAAAATAAGGGATGCCATGGAAACTACGATTAAATATTGCATCTGATTTAAATTGAATTTTAGTCGCACAAAATACTAAATTTGCTTTCAAATTAAAATTTGGAAATATGTTTGGAGATATTATGGGTATGATGGGGAAACTTAAAGAGACCCGGGAGAAGGTAGAAGCCACAAAAAAACGTCTCGATACTGTTATGGTGGACGAGAAAAGCAGTGACGGGATGCTTACTGTTACCTTGACCGCAAATCGAGAGATCAAATCAATTGAGATCGAAGATCAATTACTTGAAGATAAGGAGCAACTGGAGGATTATCTTGTTCTTACGCTGAACAGGGCGATTGAAAAAGCTACAAATGTTCATGAAACAGAGATTGCAGCTGTGGCCAAGGAGGGTATGCCGAACATTCCCGGGATGGACGGAATGTTCAAATAAGCTTAAATATTACGGGCAATAAAAGCGAAGTGGCTGCTGGTGTCCCTTAGCGGACTGTAACCAGATATTTCATCTTTTTTCTTTCCCTTACTGTTCAATATCAGAAGTTTAGGAAAGGTCTTGTTCCTGTTCAGGTTTGCTATAACTTCTTTGTTGTAGGCCATTTGTTCTTCGGAAATAATATCTACACGCCTTGGGTAGTCTATCAGTACCAAAACAAAGGATTCGCTTTTTTCTATGAAGTCGGGATGTTCGAAGAAATCCGTTTTTAACATTTTGCAAGGCGAGCACCAATCGCTTCCGGTAAAGTAAACAAGAATAGGTTTCTTGTTTTTTTTTGAAATCTCACGTGCTTCTTCAAGGTTTGTCAGCCAGTTTACCTGGTATTCTTCCTGGGCGAGGTTTATTGTGCTCATTCCGAGGAACACAATCAGAAACAAATACTTCATGGTAGAAAATTTTATGATTTGAGACACATTTTCTATGCCAAATATGCATTAAAAAAAAAGGATTCCCAAATCAGGGAATCCTTTTTACCACGTTGATGGTTTGACAATCAATTAATTATTAATCAATCTGAATTCTGTTCTACGGTTAACAGCATGTTCTCTTTCAGTACATGAAACACCGTCTGAACAACGATTCTTTAAGCGGTTTTCACCGTATCCGTTAGCAACTAACAAACTTGGGTTAACACCTTTCGTTTGAAGGTAATTAGCAACAGCCTGGGCTCTTCTTTCAGATAAGTTCTGGTTAGAATCCTTGGTTCCTCTTGAATCGGTATGAGAAGCGATCTCAAGTTTTACACCAGGGTTTTGAGCTAGTACTGGCATTAGTCTTGTGTCGATAAGATTCTTAGCTTGTGGAGTAAGCGAAGCGCTTCCCAGGTTCCAGTTGATTGGAAGTGCCTGGTACTCTACTAGTTCACATTCTACTTCTTTCCAGGTAGTAAGTCCACCTTTAGTTTTAAGAACTTCTTTAGTTACTGTCTTATATTCGGCGGGAATAGTCTCTTCAATAACTTCAGCGTCTTTTACAAGTACAGTTCTTGTGATGTTCGCATACTCTGCAGGAATTTCTTCTTCAACTACACGAGCAGGCTCAACTACTACGCGCTTAGTATACGATCCCATTCTTTCCGGTACATTTGATCTGTTGGCAGAAGCATCTGTAGCCAATCGAGTTACAGAAACGGTAGTGTACTCGGCCGGGTATCCTTTGTAACACCAGTAGCGGCAATCGTTAGGATTCGACGAGTCACAATCAGGAGCCGGAGCACCAAGTTCCCATTGCGCGTAAGCTGGTTTGATTTCCAGTGTTTCTGAATCGCTTCTGAATGAAGCAGGGTTTACACTTAAAGTAGAAGCAGCTTGTTTCTTTACATAAGTTACTGTTTCAGTTCCCCACTTTTCAGGTATTACTCTCATTTTCGTTCCGGGAGCCTTTACCATTACACGCTCTGTAACAGTTTCGTATTGAGCAGGAACGGTTCTCATTTTTTTGTAGGCAGGTCTTACCATCACCTGAACAGTTTCATTTACGTAAACATCCGGTGTGGTACAACGAACATAACATTTCCCTGGCTCAGGATTTGATGGAAGGTCCTGAGCAAAGGTTATCGATGCTGTCAAGACCAAGATTCCGGTTAATAGAAGTTTCTTCATAGTGTTGATGTTTTAGTGATTACGAATTGTTTGTAGTGCAAAACTACCCACATCGGACGCACTAACGAATAGCGAAAAATTGCTTTTCGATTAGCCGTATGTTAAAAACGACCAAAAGTGCATTTTGTCGATAAACTCGGAGCCTTCGTCCTTTTTTTAATCGGAAATTTTTTCAGAACTTCGTATTCGTTAACATGTCTAATCTCTAAACACTAAAATATGTTCGAATTAAAGCAAAGCGGAGACAAATATCACTTCGTATTGAAGGCTGGAAATGGGCAGGTGATCCTTTCAAGCCAAATGTATTCTTCTAAGTCCGGTGCCATGAATGGTATCGAGTCTGTTAAGAAAAATTGTGGTGATGACAATTGCTTCGAAAGAAAGACTGCAAAAAATGGAAAATTCCACTTCAACCTAAAGTCCACTAATGGACAAATCGTTGGAAGCAGCCAAATGTATGCCGCTGAGAGCGGAATGAATAACGGGATCGATTCTGTTAAAAAGAACGCCCCCGGAGCTGACGTAAAGGAAGTAGAGTAAATTTATTCTTCCTTAAAAAATTAAAGACCCCTCTATCCGAGGGGTTTTTTATTTGTAGTTCTTAAGAACATCGAGAAACTTCGAATGCATCTCTGAAGTGTAATCCAGGTGAGTGACGATTCTAAGTTTACCATCACCCATATTACTTATATGTATATCCTCTCCCTTTAGGTCATTTATGAATTTTTCTTCGGAAAGGTTCTCATTCAAATAAAATATAACAATATTGGTTTCAGTAGGTTCCACTTTGCGCACAAAGTCGGATTCCTTTAATACTTCCGAAATCTCCTTCGCACGTTTATGATCTTCGGACAATCTTGAAACATGATGATCCAGTGCATATAAACCTGCTGCTGCCATGTAACCTACCTGTCGCATTCCCCCACCTAAGATCTTCCGAACGCGAATGGCGTTTTTCATCCGTTCTTTTTTACCAACAAGTACTGTACCCAACGGAGTGCCTAATCCTTTACTAAAACAGACTGAAATGGTGTCGGCCAATGAGCCAAAATCCTTAGGGTCCTGATCTTTTGCAACTATGGCGTTCATTAGTCGAGCCCCGTCCAGGTGAAGTCCGAGCTGGTGCTTATCACACACTTCCCGAATTTCACGTATAGTATCCAATTCATAGCAGGCACCTCCTCCTTTGTTGGTGGTGTTTTCCAGGCAGACAAGAGTGGTTAGCGGACTGTGATAGAAATCCGGCGGATTTATTGCGTTTAAAACCTGTGCCGCATTGATCATACCACGATCTCCATCTACCAGTTTGCAACTCACACCACTATTGAAAGAAGCACCACCTCCTTCGTAATTGAAAACGTGTGCCCATTTATCACAGATGAGCTGTTCCCCCGGATTGGTATGAAGTTTTATCGCCGCCTGGTTGGCCATGCTTCCGGAAGGAAAAAATAGCGCCTCGTCCATGCCGAAGAGTTTTGCCATACGATCTTCTAACTCGTTTACCGTAGGATCTTCCTTGTACACATCATCACCGGTTTCGGCATTCATTATGGCTTCCAGCATGCCCGGCGTAGGTCGGGTAACCGTATCGCTTCGTAAGTCTATTCGCATTGGGTGTTATGGATTTTTGTTGATTTGTTGATTTGTTGATTCGTTGAGTTGTTTGTTCTTACTATCTCATTATTCACTTCCAGCTTCGGACTCCTGACTTCTGACTCCTGACTTCGGACTTCTGACTTCGGACTCCGGACTTCGGACTTCTGACTTCGGACTCCGGACTTCGGACTTCAGACTTCTATCTCATTTATTGTTTTTGTCGCCTGAATTTGGATTGTAAGTTCTCGATGACCTCATCAATCATTTTATCTAGTTCAACGATCTTTAACGCATTGTTATGCTTGTAGTGAATATTGGGATGCTTTTCCGAGGTGGAAAGATCGAACAAATCGTAATTTGTTTCGGATACCCCACTACTATTTCTGAATGTATAAGAGCGCTTACATGAATGAATCGATGTGCTTAGTTCAGGGTTTCCCGTAATATTATCAGCCCTGTAGTTTTTTACTGTAGTGGTAGTTAATTCGTTTAGATTTTCATTGAAAAACTTGGTTAATTCATCCGATTTCAATGGGATTGAAAAGAACAAACCGCAGTTGTCTACCTTCTTTATCATCGAGGCACCATCATTTTCAGTCCACACCACATAGGTTTCATAATACGTCCCTTTAGAAGAACACCAGGATCCGTCCTCCATTAGAAACATTTCGATACTTCCGGTACAATATCTTTTTACCGAGAACCACGAACTAATAGAGCGTTCCTCCAGTTTGTTGGTGAATTCCGAAAGTTGTTGATCTACAAATGCCTCATCTCGCTGAGCATTCAATTGAAAGATAAAAAGGAGCGCTAAAACAAGTATTAATCTTTTCATGTGTGAGGTTGTTAATGATTGTAATTTGGTCCGGCGCAGTCCATACCTATCGGACTGCCGTCGGGAATCTTAGGAGCCTTGTCGATTTTAAACTCATCCGGGTCTTCTTTGTATGCCTGGTAGGTACGGGCAAGTTCCCTATGGTATAGATTGCCTTCCTTCCATTCAGACTCCAGGGTTGCAAGGCGATCGCTGATCACGGATTTAGCCTTGAGGCTTACATCAGGATCTGAGTGTGCTCCTAATAATTGTTGTAAGGCAACGTATTGCACCGTTTCGATTACTGCCTGTTCGTAGGATTCATTTGATGAGGTCCAGAAGGTGTTAGAAATTATTGCATCTATTACTTCTTCCACTCCCAGGTTTTTAGGCTCCATGGCCTTCTGCTGCACCAGTCGGTTCAATCGTTCAGGGTGCAGGAGCAGTGAAATGCTAACTTCGGAAGCCGCAGCCGCAGCAGCCAGCGGATCGAAGGTCACACCGGTGCTGCTACTGAAGGATTCGCGATCCCTTCCATAGCCAAAAGCCCGTGGCGGAAACAAGTCCAGTGTCTGCTTCGGAATTGCTAAATGCTTTGAAGAAATCGTTTTGATCAATTCTCCCAAAGCAATTTTCTGTTCCGCCGTTGCCACCCGAATTTGTTTGATTCCCTGGGCTCCTTTTATCTGGTAATCGTAGTCCATGCCTCCTATTAGCTTCACCGCCGCTTCGGTCTGGTATCGGTGCAGGAAATAGAGGGGGACAAAGACATCTTCCAGGCTTGTAAACGGTTGTCCGTTTGGAATGTTGTCTACGGAAAAGTTACTGATGGCGGCCTCCCTTATCTTAAGGATATTATTAAGTTCAACCTGCGCCTGCACTCCGTTATCCCAAAGGTGTGCCTTTGCATGGGCACCACCTTTCGCTCTGGCATCACTGTCTGTGATGTATCTCATGCCGCTTGCAAATGCCCGGTCCAACAACTCCCTTAAATATTCCTTTTCCGAAGAACCTGTGGGTACATCACTGTACGAATAGGCAACAGTCACCTTATCCCATTCTCCAATTCCGATATCATAGGCATTGCTGAAATCCACTTCCCCATCTTTCAAACTCAATGTTGGGTGGGGATAATCCATTACACTCGCCCTATCGTTGGTACTGGCCGCGAAATTGTGGGCAAAGCCAAGCGTATGGCCCACTTCATGAGCGGAAAGTTGCCGAATGCGGGCAAGCGCCATGTCCATCATGGGCTTCACATTAGCATCGCTCTGGGCAAATGGGCGGTTCATCAGGGCCTGCGCGATCATAAAATCCTGACGAATCCTTAGACTCCCCAAACTCACATGACCTTTAAGTATTTCTCCGGTCCTGGGATCGGTAATGCTTGCTCCGTAACTCCATCCCCTCGTGGAACGGTGCACCCACTGTATCACATTATATCTTACGTCCATAGGATCGGCTTCGGGTGGCAGCATCTTAACCTGGAAGGCATCCTTGTAGCCTATGGCCTCAAAAGCCTCGTTCCACCAACCAGCTCCTTCCAGTAGCGCCGAGCGCACTGGTTCTGGCGTTCCCGGATCCAGATAATATATAATAGGTTCTTTGGCTTCACTTACTTCTGCCTTTGGGTTTTTCTTTTCTAAGCGATGGCGTGTTACAAAACGCTTTGTAATGGGTTCCCAGATTGGAGTACTGTAATCCATATAGGTGGTTGGATAAGAACCACAGCGAGGATCGAACACTCGAGGGGTATAACCGGCTTCCGGTAGTTTCACGAAACTGTGATGCTGGATAACCGATACCGACTTCGAATCCGGAGCTACAGAACGAATTTTGCTACCCTCTGGCTCTCCCACATAGGTTATCATTGCTTCGAACTCCACATTCTCCGGAAAGGCCTTGGTACGTTCCATCCATAGTGCAGAGCGACTGGCATCCAGCTTATACGTACCTTCTTTCATAGATTTTAACCTGTCGATTACACCGTGGGTGTCCTGCATGAGAAATGGAGTAAGATCGATCACATAGGTCTGTCCCTGAGTTTCCTTAATAGGAAAACCAAAGATCACGGATTTGGCAAAGGCCTCCTCTATAGAACGACGCTCCAGGTTATTGTTCGAACTAGCCCTGTAATCGAGATTCGGTTGAATGAGTAATAGTTTGTTCCCGCTTTTCATGAACTTCACTACTTTTCCTCCACCCAACTGACCTCTATCCAGACCGATATCATTTGAACCCAGCCCCGTACGAAGTGAGTGTATATAGAGAAATTCAGTATTGAGCTTATCCACCTCCAGGTAGATCTCACCGGAATCATCCGAATAGTGAAAATCGAAATATCCTTCGAATTTTTTAAGGTTCTTTTTTTCTGAAAGGAATTGGGCTGAAACAGATGTTACACACAGGATTGCGATAACCGCGAAGACAAATCTATTCATATTGAAATGTTTATATTGGGGAGTGCTCTAAACTACTAAAAATCCTTCAGAATAAATTTCGCCTTGCGAACATAAAGCCTATTTTTGTTGAAAATCCAAATAAATGATTACAACCGATCAGCTCACCGATCTCAGAAATCGCCTGGATGCGTTAAGGAGGTATCTTTGACGTTGATGGCAAGCTTATAGAGATCTCCAACGACGAGGAGAAAACCTACGACCCGAATTTCTGGAATAACCCACAGGAAGCCGAAGCTTTTATGAAGAAACTTCGGAATAAGAAAAAGTGGGTGGAAGATTACAACAAAGCCGTCACTCTCACCGATGACGCTGAAGTCATTTATGAATTCTTCAAAGAAGGCGAAGGCAAAGCCGAAAATGTAGAAAATCGTTTTCAGGAAGCTCTCGAGGCCATTGAAACCCTGGAATTCAGAAATATGATGAGTGATGAGGGAGATGACCTTTCCGCAGTACTTCAGATCACAGCTGGTGCCGGTGGTACCGAAAGCTGCGACTGGGCACAGATGCTCATGCGTATGTACCTCATGTGGGCCGAAAAGAACGGCTTCTCCGTGAAGGAGCTCAATTTCCAGTCAGGTGATGTAGCGGGTATAAAAACTGTTACTTTGGAAATCGACGGCGACTATGCCTTTGGTTGGTTGAAAAGCGAGAACGGCGTGCACAGACTGGTGCGCATATCACCGTTCGACAGCAATGCGAAACGCCACACCAGTTTTGCCAGCGTATATGTCTATCCGCTAGCAGATGATAGTATAGAGATCGATATCAATCCTTCGGAAATTTCATGGGACTTCGCTCGTAGTAGTGGAGCCGGGGGTCAGAATGTAAATAAGGTGGAAACAAAGGCAATCCTTACTCACCACCCTACCGGGATCGTGATCCACAATTCAGAAACAAGATCACAACTGGAGAACCGTGAAAAGGCGATGCAAATGCTGAAATCCCAGCTTTATGAGATCGAACTGCGAAAACAACAGGCAGCCAGGGACGAGATCGAAGCCGGAAAAATGGCCATAGAATGGGGTTCACAGATTCGTAATTATGTGCTTCATCCTTATAAGCTGATCAAGGACGTTCGTACCCAGCACGAAACCGGAAACGTGGATGCGGTGCTCGATGGCGATATAAATGCATTTTTAAAAGCCTATTTAATGATGACCGGGCAAGGCGAAAAGGAGAACGAGTTGTAAACAATTAGAAAAGCCCCTCTATTGAAGAACCTCCTTATCATTTCGCTGTTTATTACTGCCTTTGTCCAAACGACAATAGCACAGGAGATCAAGACTGATTCAACCGCCACGGGGAGTGAATCCTATGCACTTTTCAATCTCTCTACTCCTTTCGATTTTATTTCCCCCAGACTTCGTGTGGGATATATTTGGGGAATGAGTGAAAAATGGAAAGTTGGTCTCGCGGCAGGCTATGGATTCAGTGGATACTCCTTATTCGTTTCTTCAAATAACGAAGGTAGTGACTATCAATTCTGGGAAATAAGACCTCAACTTTTCCTGTTTACACACCCTAAGAAAAAATCCAAACCTTATGTCTCGGCCGAATTTTTCTACATGGATCACAATCAGACGCTCGATAGTGATTTCTACTATCCCGAGGAATCTTCGGAATTTGTGGTTCGATACGAGCGTATTGACTACAATAGAAAGAAGTACGGCCTTAATATAAAAGGAGGCGGCATGATACCGATCTTCAAAGATTTCGGAATTAATATTTATGGCGGAATCGGGTTCAGAGTTCGGGATGTAAGTTTTTCAAATGCTATTGATCCGCGTTTTGAACTCAATGATATTGAGGATGAGTTGGGCTTTTTCGAAGCATTCCGCAGAGAGGAAGGAACTGTGGTTGGGTTTAATTTTAGTTTTGGCTTCAATATTTATTATCGAATCGGAGACCGCCAATAGTGCATTAATTCGTTAAAGCCGTACTAATATTTTTTCTGAATAGTCGCAACCCACTATTTTAGAGGGCAAATACAATCACATGAAACTAACCAGGCTACCTTTTTTTGTAGGGCTTTTATTATCGGTCATTACCTTCGCCCAGGACCTCACCTTTGAAGAATACAACCCCTCCTCCACCCTGGTGGTGCCGGGAGAACCCGTTCTAAAAGCTAAATTCCCTTTCATCGATGTTCACGGACACCAATACCGTATGCCTAACCAGGACCTGGTGCCCGTCGTAGCCGCAATGGACACACTGAACCTGCAGATCATGGTGAACCTCAGCGGTCGTTCAGGAGATGATCTTAAAAAGTCGGTTGCCAATATCAAGAACAACTATCCCAACCGTTTCGTGGTCTTTGCCAATGTAGATTTCGATGGTGTGGGCACGCCCGGCTGGACAGAAAATGCGGTTGCCCAACTGGAAGAAGATGTTAAGAGTGGCGCTAAAGGTCTAAAAATATACAAGAGCCTGGGATTGCGATACAAGGATGCTGATGGCAATAGAGTTCAGGTGGATGATCCGCGATTGGACCCTATCTGGGCCAAGTGTGGAGAGTTAGGCATCCCGGTATTAATCCACACAGCCGATCCCAAACCTTTCTGGGACGAATTCGATGGGGATAACGAACGCTGGCTCGAACTGAAATTGCGACCACGAAGAAAGCGAAGTGCTACAGATCCTGCGCCTTGGGAAAAGCTAATCGCCGAACAACACAATATGTTTAAAAAGCATCCAAACACAACCTTCATTAACGCTCACATGGGATGGTATGCCAACGACCTTGGAAAGCTGGGTGAACTCCTGGATGAAATGCCGAATATGAACGTTGGAATTGGTGCTATCATAGCAGAATTGGGCCGCCAACCGCGTAATGCGAGAGCTTTCTTTATCAAATACCAGGATAGGATCCTATTTGGAAAAGACAGTTGGAAACCGGAAGAATTCCCAACCTATTTCAGGGTGCTGGAGACGGATGACGAATATTTCCCATATCACAAAAAATACCATGCGTTCTGGGCTATGTACGGCATGGACTTACCGGATGAAGTTTTAAAAAAGGTGTATTACAAGAACGCCCTGCGTATAGTTCCCGGACTGGACGCCAGCCTATTTCCAAAGGATTAACTCATGGACAAAGTTCAGGAGATCATAAAGGCATTGGATTTGAATCCCCATCCCGAAGGTGGTTACTATCGCGAGACGTATCGCAGTGAAGGAACCATTCCGAAGGAGGTATTAGGCCAACCATTTACGGGTGATAGGAATTACTCCACTGGGATCTATTTTTTAATTACTTCGGAATCGTTTTCGGCGTTTCATAAAATCAACCAGGATGAGATGTGGCATTTTTACGATGGCTCACCTATGAATTTACATATGATCAGTCCTGATGGTGAGTACAAAGTCGTAAGAATTGGAAACGCTCTTTCCGAAGGGGATGTACCCCAAATCACTGTTCCGGCAGGTTATTGGTTTGCTTCTGAAGTGGCTGAAGAAAACAGCTTCTCACTGTTAGGATGCACAGTCTCGCCTGGATTCGACTTCGATGATTTTGTAATGCCAGATCGTGCGCAACTGATTACACAATTTCCGCATCTGGAAGATATAATCACCAAGTTAACACATTCGTAAGATGACAAGAGATTTTTCGACTATCATATTCGACCTGGGAGGAGTACTTATCGACTGGAACCCGGAATACGTCTACCTGAAGGAATTCAGGGGTGATCGTGACAAGATGAATTGGTTTTTGAATGAGATATGCGCCTGGGAATGGAATGCCAACCAGGACGCAGGTTACCCCCTGGCCAAGGCTACGGAAGAGCGTGTTGCCATGTTTCCGCAGTACGAAGAATTAATCCGTATGTACTATGGTCGCTGGGAAGAGATGCTCGGATTTACACACGATGATACACTTAAAATATTGGAACATCTGGTAAATCATCCCGATTACCGTGTTCTGGCACTAACCAACTGGAGTGGGGAGACCTTTCCGAAGGCTATCGCGAAATTCGATTGGCTTCAATGGTTTGAGGGAATCCTCGTTAGTGGTGATGAAGGTATGCGGAAGCCCTTTCGCGATATCTATGAATTGATGTTGTCCCGCTACAATATCAATGCTTCAGAAGCAGTGTTCATTGACGACAGCATAAAAAACGTGGATGGTTGTGAGGTGGTTGGTATAAAAGGTATACATTTTACTGGTGCTCAGGACCTTCGGAAATCACTTGAGGATTTAGGTATACGGATGTAGGATTTTTAGTAAATTTAGAGAATGAACAAGAGGAAAGTAGCAGTGCTGGGACCCATTCCCAGAGATTATATTGTAACTCATAACAATGAGGTTATTCAGAAGTATGGATGCGTGACGCACACTGCGATTGCCTTATCCAATCTGCTCGGTCCGGATGACGTTGTGTATCCGGTTACTCATATTCGGAAGAGTGATGAAGCGGGTATCAAGGATCTTTTCAGTAGCTATAAAAATATCGATACCTCTTATATTTCTTCGGAAGAAGACAGGGGTGATGTTATTCAATTAAAATTTACGGATCAGAACAACCGCATTGAAACACAAACGGCTTTTATGAAGCCCATAATGCCTGAAGATATAAAAGACCTCCTGGATTGCGAGGTTTTTGTCTGCGTTCCGGTCACTGATTTTGAAGTACCGCTGGATACCATTCAGTATATAAAGAAAAACAGCAACGCGGCCATCGTTTTTGATGCTCATGGCCCAACCACAGCCTTAACCACAAAAGGAGAGCGAGTAACCAAGTTTTGGGTAGATCGTGATCTGTGGCTACCGTATATCGACGTCTTGAAAATGAATCTTGAAGAGGCTAATTGCAGTTGGTTTCAGAATGAATATACCCTTGAAGAACTCAAGCACAACGACGAGATCGCCATGGAGCAACTACCCGTCTTCGCCGAGCATTGCCTGAGGCATCAGCTCAAGTCCCTGTTCGTTACACTTGATTCACGCGGAGTGATGGTGTATACCCTCGAAAACAATAAATTAAAACAGCAACTGGTGCCTTCCGTACCTGTTGAACATGTTGTGGATACCACGGGCTGTGGTGACTCCTTTGCAGGAGGTATTGCATTCAGTCTGTTACTGGCACCGGAGGATCCCATCAAAGCTGCCCAGTTCGGAAATGCTATGGGAGCCCAGCGAACGCAAGGAAAGACCTTCGATGTATTCAAGTCGCTGAAAGAGACCCAGGCTATCCTGGATAAGACCTATTCCTAAGATGAAAGCCGCCACGGCCGCACAGATCAAAAAAGAGCTGAAATATCGCAGCAGTGAGGAGTTGGAACAACTCTGCCTTCGACTGTCGCGATTCAAAAAAGAAAACAAAGAACTGCTTACCTATTTATTGTTCGAGAGAGAGGATGAAGCAGCTTATATTCACCATATTAAGGAATATATCGACGAACGACTCCTTGAGATCAATATCTCAAGTAGTTACTACATCAAGAAGAGCCTAAGGAGAATTCTCAGGGAAACAAAAAAATTCATACGCTACTCAGATGTAAAGGAAACCGAAGTGGAGCTCCTTCTCTTCTATTGCACCAGGCTGCTGGAATTCAAGCCTTCCATACGGAACAACAGAGTAATGATGAATGTGTTTTACAGACAGGTGGATCTAATCAAATCCAAGATAAAAGCACTGCACGAAGACCTTCAGTACGATTACAAACAAGAGCTCAATTCATTAATTGAAAAACTATGAGATCATTAATTAAAAAACAGGCCGTCAGAGGGTCACTGCTGCTTCTGGTCATGTCATTGCTCCTATTATCCTTCACAGGAACACCCACTGAAGTTAGAAAGTTGACCGCAGAGACCAACCATTCCTCCTTTTTGTTCTCAGTACCTATCGCCAATGGGATTACCCGGGTCACGGGAAAATTCAATGAGTATACCATCGACCTGGACTATGTGGATGAAGATTTCACAAAATCGACACTCTCTGCTTCAATAAAGTCGGCCAGTATAGATACAGGGATTGACGGAAGGGATGAGCACCTGAGAAGTACTGATTTTTTTGATACCGAAACTTATCCTGAGATTACTTTCGCAAGTAGCAGAATTGAAAAAACGGATGATGGTTATAAGGCGATTGGAGATCTTATACTTCATGGAGTGAGCAAAGAAACCGAAATCCCCTTTGTTGTAAATGGAATGGATGGTAAAAATACCTTCGGAATCTCGGCGCGATTCAGTGTAGACCGAACAGCTCATGGCGTTGGGAATGACTTTAAGCATACCTCTATCGAAAATTTTATTAGCGAGGTAATCGACGTTGAGATAGATTTCTGGACGAAGAAAAGAAAAGAACCAAAAAAAGAAGAATGACAACTATTTATCACAATCCGCGTTGCCGCAAATCCAGGGAAACACTGGCCTTACTTGAGGAACGAAATGAATCCACAGACATAGTCCTATACCTGGACAATCCGCCTTCCGAAGCCGAACTGGGCAAAATCCTCAAACAGCTGAATATGTCTCCTATAGAGCTGGTGAGAAAGAGCGAACAAATCTGGAAAGACAATTACAAAGGGCAGTCTATGAGCGATACTGAGATCATTTCCGCTATGGTGAAAAACCCGAAACTTATAGAAAGACCCATCGTTATAAAAAATGGTAAAGCGGCCTTAGGCAGGCCCCCCGAAAACGTTTTAAATATCTTATAGAATATTTAACAAAAGATTGGCTGTACGAGGTAAAACCTAGGACTATTTTCGTGGTCTAAAGGCAAAATCCTTCGAATGAAACCATCCATAACCCTGTTAATTTCATTATTCACATTGCTCGCATTTGGGCAACCCTCCAATCCCGATCCCGGAGTGGAACGGGATTACAAAGTGACTGGTAAAGTCCTTGAAAAGGGTAGCAATCAACCCCTGGAATATGCATCAGTAGCTTTCCTGGACAGCAATGGTGAAGTTGTTGCCGGTGGTATTACAGACATGAACGGAATGTACAGTTTTAAAGTTCCTGAAGGCACCTATACCATACAATTCGATTTTATTTCCTTTAAGCAAATCAAGCTTACTAACCAGGTCATCGACAAGAATATGGAAATGCCCCCCGTATATATGGAAATGAACACGGAAAGCCTGGACGAAGTAGTGGTGCGCGCCGAAACGACGGAAGTACAGATCCGACTGGACAAAAAGATCTATAATATTGGAAAAGACCTTACCACAAGTGGAGCTACAGTTAGTGACGCATTGAATAACGTTCCTTCGGTAACGGTAGACGTAGAAGGGGCAATATCGCTTAGAGGAAACGAAAATGTGAGGATACTGATCAATGGGAGGCCTTCCGCACTGGCGGGATTCGGATCAACCGATGCTCTACAACAACTGCCTGCTGAGGCCATAGAACGAGTAGAAGTGATCACTTCTCCATCGGCGAGATACGATGCCGAAGGAACAGCCGGAATCCTGAATATAGTGCTGCGTAAAGAGAAAACCCGAGGTCTTAACGGCTCCATTATCGCCAATGCCGGTTATCCCTGGACGGCGGGTATCAATGGAAATGTGAATCTACGTACCGACAACTTTAATATTTTCAGTACGACCGGATTCCGATATCGCGAATCTCCCGGTAATGCTTTTTTCGAAAACCGGTATTTCTCTTTAGAGCGCGACAACCCTCTCGTACGGGAAGATAGGGATTACGATCGTGTGGGTAGGAACTTCAATTCCAACCTGGGTATGGAGTATTTCCTCACCGAAAGTTCTTCGATCACAGCTTCGGGCTTTATTAGAATTGGGAACGATGATGATCTCACAACCAATATCACCAACGAGTTCGACCGAAACAACGCACTTGCCATCACAACCATTCGTGAAGAACTGGAAACGGAAGATGACAATAATTATCAATTGGCACTGAATTACAGGAACCAGTTCGACAATGACGGGCAGGAACTGACGATTGATTTCCAGTATGAAATAAGTGATGAAACTGAGAGTGCGGATATACTGGAATTCGTATCATTTCCAACCGCAACCGATCTTCCCACGGAAATCGTTTCAACTGTTGAGGACCAGACAGAATACCTGGCACAGGTCGATTATGTACTTCCTATTGGGGAAAATGCCCAATTTGAAGCAGGTTACCGCGGGAACTTCGAGGAGACAAACACCGACTTCTCAGTATTCGATGAAAACCAAACTACGGGAAATTTTGTGCGGAATGATAGTCTTTCAAATATTTTCAACTTTCGACAAGATGTAAATGCACTCTATACCCAGTACGGAAACAAGTATGGAAAGTTCTCCTTCCTCCTGGGGCTGCGTATGGAAAGTACTGTGTTAAAAGGTGATGTTTCTGCAGAAAACATTAATTCAACGACAAATGACTTCGATCTGGATTTTGACAAGGATTACCTCGGACTATTCCCCACGGTAAATCTCATCTATGAGATCGGTGATCGGGAGAACATAACTTTAGGATATAACAGAAGGATCAATCGGCCGCGGTCGTGGTTCCTGAATCCCTTTCCATCACGTTCGAGTGAGGCCAATGTATTCCAGGGAAATCCCGGACTTGACCCCGCATATGCTAGTGCTTTCGACCTGGGCTACTTGAAAAGGTGGGACAAGATCACTCTAACTTCCTCGGTTTATTACCAGTATGAAACAGATTCATTCGAACGAATCCAGGAAGATACGGGTGAATTAACCCCTAACGGTATACCAATTATCAGGACCTTACCGATCAACCTCTCAACAAATGAAAGAATCGGGTTCGAAGCAGGTATACTTTACAACCCCGCAAAATGGCTAAGATTTAACGGTAGTTTTAATTTCTTCAGGTTTTCAACTGAAGGGGAATTCAACGGAATTGACTATGGCGCAGAAAATACCAGTTGGTTTTCACGTGCCAGTGTTAAAGTTTCCCTACCCGCTAAGATCGATTGGCAGACCAATGCGTTTTACCGAGGACCTCGGAACAACGCCCAAACTGAGTTTGAGGGTATACTGTCTTTCAACCTTGCTTTTAGTAAGGAGTTGTTCAACGACAATGCAACCGTTGGGTTCAATGTTCGTGACCTGTTTAATTCAAGGAAGAGAATTTCGGTTACCGAAACTGAAACGTTTATCTCGGATTCCGAATTCCAGTGGAGAGAGCGTTCATTTAACCTTTCCCTTACCTACAGATTCAACCAGAAGAAGCAACGTGAACGAGGTCGTGAAAATGGTGGCGGTTTCGAGGACGAAGGATTCGAAGGATAATAAACTAGGATATATAGTATAAAAAAAGGAAGCCAATGGCTTCCTTTTTAATTTTGTGGGAGTTATTTACAGGTCTTCTTCTGCTTGTCTTCTGGCTTCACGTTTTAGTTTCATGTTCTCTAACAGCGCCCCACCTATCCAGTAAGGGATGAAAGCAACAAGGAAAATCATTAACCAAAATCCGATTGTTAAGATGGTTAAGAATGCTAAAAATCCTAAATATTGATCAAATTCCATGATAGCCTGTGTTTTGTTTTGGCAAAGATAAAATGATTTTTTCAGAAATTATAGCAATTGAACCCATTTTATTCACAGTAAATAAACAACCATTCATTTGAGTGAGATAGGCGTATTTCGTATTTTTGTACTTCAATTTTTCCACTATGAATTACAGAATAGAAAAGGACACCATGGGCGAGGTAAAGGTGCCTGCCGACAAGCTATGGGGAGCACAAACAGAGCGTTCAAGGAACAATTTCAAGATCGGTAGCCCGGCATCCATGCCACTTGAGGTCGTTTACGGATTTGCATACCTGAAGAAGGCTGCAGCCTATACAAATTGTGAGCTTGGAGTCCTTTCAGAAGAAAAAAGAGACCTTATAGCCGCCGTCTGTGATGAAATTCTGAATGGACAGCATGACGAGCAGTTTCCATTGGTGATCTGGCAAACTGGATCAGGGACGCAGAGCAATATGAACGTGAACGAGGTCATCGCCAACAGAGCGCATCAACTCGCAGGAAATGTAGTTGGCGAAGGAGACAAAACACTGGCACCGAATGATGACGTCAACAAATCTCAGTCGTCTAACGACACCTTCCCTACCGGGATGCATATAGCAGCCTATAAAAAGATCGTTGAAGTAACCATCCCTGGCGTGGAGCAATTGATGAAAACATTGCAGCGTAAGTCGGAAGAGTTCAAGGACGTTGTAAAAATTGGACGTACTCACCTAATGGACGCTACACCTCTTACATTGGGGCAGGAATTCAGTGGTTATGCCTCACAACTGGATCACGGACTTAGGGCGCTTCGCAATACCCTGGATCACCTTTCAGAGTTGGCGTTAGGTGGAACAGCAGTTGGAACCGGAATAAATACACCCGAAGGATATGCCAATAAGGTAGCATCTTTCATTGCTGAATTCACCGGGATGCCATTTGTTTCTGCAGAAAATAAATTTGAGGCACTCGCGGCACATGATGCCATCGTAGAATCTCATGGGGCGCTTAAACAGTTAGCGGTATCACTTAACAAGATCGCCAACGACATCAGGATGATGGCCAGTGGCCCACGAAGTGGGATCGGGGAAATTACCATCCCTGCCAATGAACCGGGATCTTCTATTATGCCGGGGAAAGTAAATCCTACACAATGTGAAGCACTCACCATGGTGTGTGCACAGGTTATCGGAAATGATGTTGCTATTGCCGTGGGAGGTGCACAGGGACATTATGAATTGAATGTCTTCAAACCTATGATGGCTGCCAACATATTGCAATCGGCGCAACTTATCGGGGATGCCTGTGTTTCTTTCGACGAACACTGTGCTTCGGGTATCGAGCCCAACCACGAAACCATACAAGAGTTATTGAACAATTCTCTAATGCTGGTAACTGCGCTTAATACGAAGATCGGTTATTACAAAGCCGCGGAAATCGCAAACACGGCACACAAGAATGGAACTACATTAAAAGAAGAGGCCGTGAATCTTGGCTATCTCACAGCTGAGGAATTTGATGCATGGGTTCGACCGGAAGATATGGTGGGTAACTAATTTGTTTTAATACAACAATAGTGGTTTGATTTTGTCATTCTGAATTAAATTCAGAATCTGAATCAAATTCAGATTGACAAACAGAGGGTTAGATTGACGCGCAGAGGGTCAAATTGACAGGAAAAGACCCGAATCGATAATTTCTTTAAACAGGTTTACTTTAAGTAAATCTGTTTTTTTATGCAAAAACATCGACGAAATGCATTTTTATTAGATTAAATGTAATTTTTGTGTATATTGTTGTACCCAAATTATTAAAACCTACTTATTATGAGGCTACGATTACTACCCCTCGCATTGTGTATGCTATTGATGCTTTTTATGCCTCAAAACGCATCTGCCATCAACGTAGAACACAATACTAATTCGTCTCTATCCCTTGCTAATACTACATTAGCATTCAAGACAAATCCTAAGACCGAAAGTAAAAAAATTGCTGAAGTCGAATTAAAATCGGCCACAAATCATGCCGCGAAAACGGTAAAAGATAAACTGGCCGCCCAAAATCCCGGAAAAAGTGATTTTTCAAGAGTTGAGGAATTTTCCTACAAAAATATTACAGATGTAAGAAGCAATTCTGGAAAAAATTATGCGACAGCCAGGAGTACTTATGAAAATTCACAGGAGTTAAGAGAAGCTTCCTTCGGACAAGGAATGTTTTACGGCTTTGCCATCATGGTGATCCTACTCAACCTGGTTTGTTACTTCCTATTCGATGACAGGTTGTTTCTTTTCTATTCAATAACACTATTTGCTACCGTTAACCTACTGCTTTTCAGTGATGGGTTGATGTTTCTAATAGGTTTTAACGAATTTGCAAATCCACTGGCCGTTGAATCTTTACTGGTACTCGCCACATGTGTCTTTGCCAGCTGGTTTGCTTCTAGATATCTTATTCTTTCTGAAGTCTTCCCTAAGCTACGATGGGTTGCTTCGGCCTTATTCGGTATAGCCGGGGTTCTGATGATCATGAGTTTTATAACAGGTTCTTCAGCCGTGGCGGTTTCCGCTATGATGATTTCTTACGCTGTCCTGGGTACTTACTTTCTATCGGGAGTGTATTTGTTCAGCAAAAAGAATTACCCGAAATTTTATGTTATTGCCCTGAGTATCCCTTTGTTATTCGCTATAGACTATTTCGTGATGAGGAATCTGGGATTGGAGTTTTTAATGACACAGCCATCGCATCTGAAAGCAGCGATCATTGCTGAAATGCTCATGCTATCCTACGCCATAGTGTACAGGATGAGGGCTATAAAGGATGAAAACGAATTGCGACAAACCGAATTACGCATTTTCCTGAAGCGCCAGGAGATCATGAACCGAAAGAATGCCATGCAACTTATGGAGGAGGTATATCTTGAAAACCTGATCATGCATTACGACCTGGACGGTTTTGAAATTAAGCTACTTCAGTACATTTCTGAAGGAAAAGATAATACCAAGATCGCAAGAAAATTAAAGATCACGGAATCCGAAGTAGAGGAAGTAACAAAAGAACTCTATCACAAACTGGAGATAAGCGAACAGATCCAGGAGGATTACAGAATGGTAGACGCCCAGGCGGACTACATATACAATTAACTGAGAACCGTTGTCTTAAGCGAGGTTCACACCAGAGACCTTTTGCACAGCGGCTCACTATCTCAGCCTAATTCAATTAATGGTGAGTAAGGATAGGCCCGAAGGCCTATCCTTTTTTTGTTTTGTAGTGCTTTTTATAACTGAAATACGCAAAGGTGCTTAACAAGAGCGAGAAACCTACAATGTACCACACAAAGGTTGGCGTTACCGGAACATCACCACTCGCATAGGAATGCAAGCCGGTTAGGTAGAAATTCACCCCAAAGTAGGTCATCATGATCGAAGCGTAAGCAAAAATTGCCATTACGTTGAACAACCATCTTCCTTTCAATCCCGGTATCAGGCGCATATGGATCACAAAGGCATATACCATAATACTGATCAACGCCCAGGTCTCTTTAGGATCCCAGCCCCAGTACCTACCCCAGCTTTCGTTGGCCCATTGGCCGCCGAGGAAGTTACCGATAGTGAGCATTACCAGACCAACAGTTAAGGCCATTTCATTGATCACGGTAATCTCTTTGATATTCAGGTCCATCCGCATCTTATTTCCTTTAGTAGTTAGCAGCATGAGCAACAAAGCCGCCACTCCCAGTATCATCCCTAGAGTAAAAGGACCGTAACTCGCAACGATCACGGCTACGTGTATCATTAACCAGTAACTGTCCAGAACCGGCTGCAAGTTCGCAATAGATGGATCGAGCCAACTCTGGTTTGCCACCCATAGAATAATACTTGCAACAAAAGCCGTAGAGGCGATCGTTAGATGACTTTTCCTTCCGAAGGCTAATCCGAAGAAGACTGTTGCCCAGGCAACATAGATGATGGATTCGTAAGCGTCACTCCAGGGGGCATGCCCACTGATATACCAGCGAAGGATCAGTCCGGCCGTCATCATAATAAAGAAAAGCCAGGTGATATACTTACAAATTCGGATGATCCAGTGATAGGTCTTTTTATCCGAAAATATCTGAAGAATTATCGCGATAAACATTACACCTCCAATGAGCAGGAAGTATTTATACAGCTTGTTGAATATATCCAGTTTGTTATAGGTGATCTCTGCTTTGACCTTGGTTTCTGAAGGCATCACCTCACTACCGAACTTCATCTGGAACTTGGCCAATCCGTCCAATATCTCTTCCGCCTGGGTATAATCCCCATCTATTCGTGCTTGCCGTATGGACTGAAAATAGGCGGGCAAAATAGTCCTGGTAGCAACAGAATCCATCCCTTTGAAATTCGCCTCGTTCAGTTCCGGGTAGGCTACCCATTTGTTGTTCTCGTCATTTGGAACCGGGAAGATCTTCAGTATACTGCCGCTCAGCGCCTGGTTCATCAGGTAAACACTCTCGTAGGTTTTTATAAAATCTTTCTCGAACTGGTTCTGATTGTTCTTCCGCGTAGCTTCCTCAAGGTAAGGTTCCAGTTTGTTGTTCCCCTGCTCATCGAACAGGTCTATCATTGCGATACGTTTGGCATCTACAGGCACACCAAGCACCTTTCGTAAACTGTCATTTCCGCGCTTTAGATAAATAATTGGCACTTCCAGCCATACGCGGGGCATTTCGGTCATTGAAACAAATACCTGGTTCGCATCCATACCGTTATAGGAGTTCTTCCGGCTTATTTTCCGAAGTAATTCACTGGCATAGGTGTTCACCGGTTTCATTCTACCCTCGTCCTGTATCACCAGCTCCGAAAATTTGGCAGCGTGTTCCTTACTTACCATATTAGCTGCGATGATGGAGTCCAGCTGTTCACGGTTGGTTTCTGCATGCCGGTGCGTGTCCTGCGCCATTCCTGCGCTCATCATTCCGAAGAAAAACAAGATACTCAGCGCAGCTTTCTTTCTTTTGATCTTATCGAGCGTTTTCTTCAAAAACCCGAAGCGTGTATTCCGGTCAAAAAGGATCGCCATCAACCCAAAATACAGCAGGAAATACCCGATATAAGTGATCCAGGTACCCCACCAGTCCTTGTTTACTGATAGTACCGTTCCTTTTTCATCCGGATCGAAACTCGCCTGGAAGAAACGGTAGCCGCCTTCATCCAGTACGTGGTTCATGTAGATATCATAGTCGTAGAATTCTTTCTCCGAATTGTTTACCGTCACCTTACTTTTAAAGGCAGAGTAGGCATTTTCGGTACCCGGATATTTGTCTGCGATGAAATCGTTCAACGTAATACTGAAAGGCAATTCGTATTTCTTCGAACCATAGGCCAGGTATACGTCCAGCCCGGCTATTGAAACTTTTTTGGGGTTGGGGAAAGAGCCCATACCTCCCAACAATTCGGCCCTCTCAACCTCTCCATTGGAGATCACGTCCACAATTAGCGCATCCTTGTTTGTCTTTTGTCCTTCGGTAGCTTTCACAACACCCATTCTTCCTTTCGTAATTCCTTCAGGAAAAACAAAGGAGGTACCTGCCATCTGGTAGAGGGACCTCAGTTGGAGCGGCTGAATACTATCTATAGCTACACTGCCCCGTTGTTGGTCGGCCATTCTCATATAACTCCCCTCAAACGGAGTTCTAAGAGTATAATTCCCAATGGAATCCACCATCACATTGATGGCACCGTCTGTAGGCATATTAAGTGCGAAAAGAAGATTATGGATCTCTGTTATCTGTCCGCTCTTCAACCAATGCTCATGACGGGTTCCATCTCCGGCTTCTACAATTTTAAGGTATTCTTCTCCATCTTCGGAGGGAATAAGCCCTTCCTCAGCATTTTTGATAAAATCCCGATACACCACCGTTACCGGTTGTTTGTTGTAATCTGTTCGTATCTCAAAGTCGTTATTTAGCCTTTCGGACAAACGCAGTTTTTCTGGATCAACATTCCTTCTCATGGGCACCCCATCCACTTCGTAGTCGCCGTCGATGAACATGGTGAGGTAAGTGTGTTCGGAAAGAAAAGTGTTTTCGGTGGCTCCTTCCCGTATGCTCATTCTACCTTCATAACCGATATACCGAGTAACGAAAGCCCCAACCAGGATAAGGATAAAGGACAAATGCAGGGTTAGCGTAGCCCACTTTTCCTTTCGGAGTAAGTTAAATCTGAAGATATTCCCTACAAAGTTGATCACGAACATCACCATGATGAGTTCGAACCACCAGGCATTGTAGACGAGTTCTCGAGTATAGGGTGTTGGCGATGTTTCGGCCGAAGCATCAAGGAAAGTCCCAACTGCCATGGCTATGGCAAAAGCGATAAACAAAATTGCGGTTAGACGTGTAGAAAAAAGAACGGAAGCCAGCTTCTTTTGCATTTGCAAATTTTTTGCAAATTTAGCCAATTGTGAGCATTCCTACTACTAAATTTTGTTAAGTGTATTGTATTGGTTCTAAAGAATCTTTTTAAGCATCTCTGAGGCCAGTGCCGGATGCATTTGTCGAAAAAAAGTTAGTACCTTCGTCTTATGATTTCTACTGTTGTTTTGGGCTTTGGAAACGTAGGTAAACATTTGTGCCTGGCGTTGGAACAATCTGATGCTGCCCAATTGGTCCAGATCTACAACCGTTCCGAAAGTGAAGTTCCCGAATCTCTTCAAAAGGTGGAATTCATACACGAACTAGGAGATCTCACGAGGGCCGACTTGTACCTTATCGCCTTGCCGGACGATGCCATCAAGAGCTTTTCGGATAAACTCAAGAAACACAATTCCGTTGTAGCACATACATCAGGTAGTAAGTCTCTGGAGGCGCTTAAGAAACATGACCGAGCTGGGGTTTTCTATCCCTTACAGACGTTTTCTTCGGAACGAACTATGGATTTAAGAACGGTGCCCATATGTATTGAAGCAAAACATCCTGAAGATGAAGCTATGCTGGTGCAGCTGGCCGAAAGTATTTCAGAAAAAGTAAAAGTGATCTCTTCCGAAGAGCGAAAAAAACTGCACCTCGCGGCCGTCTTCGCCAGTAATTTTCCGAATCATTTGTACCATATGGCGAGCGAAATACTTGGGGAACATCAGCTCGACTTCGACCTGTTAAAACCGCTTATCGCGGAAACAGCAGATAAAATCCAGTCGTTACCTCCAGTAGATGCTCAAACAGGTCCCGCCAGACGAGGGGACGAAAACACAATCGAAAATCATTTACATTTACTAACTAACAGTCGGTTTCGTGAGATTTACGAACTACTGACGCACTCCATTAAGGAAACCTATGGAAAAAAGTTATAAGGAATATCTGCAGCATATCACTACCCTCGTCTTCGATGTGGACGGTGTTTTAACCGATGGGAACGTTATAATTACAACTGATGGCGAACTCTACCGCACCATGAACACTAAAGACGGTTTCGCGCTGAAAACCGCCGTAGACAGGGGCTTTAATGTGTGTATCATAAGTGGCGGAACCAACGAAGGAGTTCGCGCCCGACTCAGCGGACTGGGTATTACAGATATCTACCTTGGGACGCATCAGAAGACAGAAACCCTGAATAATTATCTCGCGGCCAAGAACCTGAATAAGGAAAATGTACTTTTCATGGGCGACGATATTCCAGATCTGGAGGTGATGCAGCATGTGGGTCTACCCTGCTGTCCACAGGATGCAGTCCCCGAAATAAAGAACATTTCCAAGTATATCTCACATAAGATGGGTGGAAATGGTTGTGTTCGAGATGTGGTGGAACAAGTCCTCAAAGTCCAGGGTAAATGGATCTCATCACCGGGTACTTCGGCCAGATACGACTAATTTCCGATGGCTTACCTCTACATAATTCGTCCTGTAAACCTGTTGTTATTAGGTGTCGTACAGATCCTGATCAAATTTGTGCTGTTCGATGCTTTCAAGGTGGAAGCCGTTATGAACAATACTCAATTCGGACTACTGGTTCTGGCAACGCTGGCTATAGCGGCAGGAGGAAATGTGATCAATGATATTTACGACCAGGAGATCGATCGCATCAACAAACCGGACAAGCGGATCGTAGGTACAAAGATCAGCGAGAAAACGGCGTATACATTTTTTATTCTTCTGAATGTGATAGGCGTATTATGCGGATTCATTCTCGCCAACCAATTGGGAAAACCAGGACTGGCAGCCACGTTTATCGTTATCTCGGCCTTGCTATATATTTATTCGAGTCAGTTGAAAGCAATGCTCCTGGTAGGCAACTTGCTCATTTCAGTTTTGGTTGCTTTCAGCTTGTTAGTCGTCCTTATATTCGACTTTTATCCAATGGCATCCAATGGCCTCTCGGAAGAGCAACGACTGGTTTCAAAGATAGTTTTCGACTATGCTTTATTTGCCTTTATCGTGAATATCATCCGTGAAATAGTAAAGGACCTGGAAGACATCAATGGCGACAAGAATGGCGGTATAAACACCCTGGCTATTGTCCTGGGGCGTTCGCGGACCTCCAACCTTGTGTTTATTTTAGGTATTGGTTTTGCCCTGTCGATCATCGCGTATGTCTATGTCTATTTGTACGACAAGAAGCTTATGGTCTTTTATTTTCTCTTCGGAATTGTTGCACCACTGATCTATTTTTGTATCCGGGCCTGGACCTCTGAAACAGCAAAGGATTTTGGTAAACTGTCGAATATCCTAAAAGTAGTAATGTTCACGGGAATGTGTTCTATGATCTGTTACCGTTTTATTTAATTCTGAAATGAACTTCGATCCATCAACATCTCACATCCTGGAAAACGAACGCGTTTTGCTTCGTCCATTAGGTGAAGATGATTTCGAAAAACTACTTCAATTTTCCCTGAACGAACCAAACCTATGGACCTATTCACTGATCCCGGCAAATGGGAAGGAGAATCTAAAAACATATATGGAGTTCGCCCTTCAGCAAAGAAAAAATGGAACCTCCTACCCTTTTATTATTTGGGATAAACAGTTTGGAGAATACGCGGGTAGCACCCGCTTCTATGATATTCAGAGCAAGCACAACACACTACAGCTTGGCTACACCTGGTACAGCAAAAAGTTCCAGGGCACAGGCCTGAACAAGCACTGTAAATTACTACTGCTTACTTTTGCCTTCGAAGATATCGGAGTGGAACGAGTTGAGTTCCGTGCGGATGCAAAAAACGACCGAAGTATCGCTGCCATGAAGAGTATAGGCTGCACGGTGGAAGGCATTTTGCGATCTAATTGCACTAGTCCGGGTGGCCGACGGGACAGCATAGTCCTCAGTATTTTAAAGGAAGAATGGTTTTCAAACGTTAAAAGAGAACTGCTTAAAAAAGTTTCTGCAAATGCTTAGAGAAAAACTCAAAGATTACAATATAATTCTTGCTTCAGGCTCACCACGAAGACAGCATTTCTTCCGGGAACTGGATCTGGACTTCACTATTGACGTACGCCCGGTAGAAGAAGATTTTCCACCCGAATTGTCGGGCTCGGAGATAACAGATTACCTGGCACGACTTAAAGCATCGGCATTTAACGACCTCGAAGAGAAAGACATAGTGGTGACGAGCGATACCATAGTTTGGATGAACAACGAGGCAATCAATAAGCCGGGTAATTTCGAAGAGGCGAGAAATATGTTACGCCAGTTAAGTGGTTCCGTCCACGATGTGATCACTTCTGTGTGTTTTACGGGATCCGACTTTCAGGAAGTAGTGAACGATACCACCAGGGTTTGGTTTCGGGAGTTGACCGAGGAAGAGATCGAATACTACCTGCAAACCTACAAGCCCTTCGATAAGGCTGGAAGTTATGGTATTCAGGAATGGATCGGGTATATCGGTATAGAACGGTTGGAAGGTTCCTACTTCAACGTGATGGGATTACCCACCCGTCTTGTTTACAAAACGTTAATGGCTCTGGCAGCGCGTTAAGATTGTTGTAGCTTTACAGCAAATTGAATGCTATGAATAAATCGTTCCAATATTTCTTCGGAATTGCACTATTGGGGATCTTCACCTACAGTTGCAACAATAATTCGGGGAATATCAGTATAAACAATGCGTCCCTGGTACTTTCAGAAAAAAACAATGAAGAGAGTAAACGAAGAATCACTTCCGAATTCAAAGAGTACTGGTATGCCGGAAAGGCCGAGATCACTTCGTATGCATTGTCTCAGGAGCGCTATGGTGAATTACGAGAGGGCACCGCGGTTACGGTTTTCGTTACTGAAGATTTTAAGCCGGACAAGCAGGTAAAATCCGATCGCTACGCGAAGGAGAACATTCCGGTGATAAAGTTCAACGGTACAAAAAAATTCCTAACCGGAATATACCCCTATTCTATCATGACCAGTGTTTTTAACCCGGTTCAAACGGATAAACATGCGTTAAAGGTGGCCAATTCGGTACAGGAATGGTGTGGTCAGGTATACATGCAACTGAACAATCGGGAGGAGTACGAGTTTACAGGACATTCGTATTTTGAGTCGGAAGGAGACCAAAATCTTAACCTTCCCAAAACCTGGCTGGAAGATGAAATATGGAACAGGATACGGATCAACCCGGAAGAACTTCCTACTGGTGATATTGAGATGATCCCCTCCTTCGAATTCCTGAGATTGCGACACAAAGAAGCCCGAGCCTATGAAGCGACAGCAAGTTTTAAGCAGGGCGACTCCCTTAGCATTTACGAGATCAGATATCCATCGCTAGGGCGAGATTTGGTGATCTATTTCAACAGCAGCTTTCCCTTCGAAATTGAAAAATGGGAAGAAACAAATGTGGGATGGAGAGGAACCAATGAAAGTATGACCACTACCGCCAAAAGAATCAAGCGCATTCGAAGTGCATATTGGACAAAAAACAGTAACTCGGATACCTCCCTCCGCGATTCTTTGGGATTAAATCCGTAGTTTTAAATATGAAAGAATTCCTACCGGAACTGTTACAAACAGCGGTCATCATTGTTTTTCACATTGTATTGCGATGGATACTGGTTGGCGTTGTAAAAAGGTTCTCCCGTCGCTCCAACAGACTTGAACACCGTACCGGATTGGTTATCAAGTATATAGATTTCGGAATTATTTTCCTGATCATATTTGGGTTGATATTGGTCTGGGGAGTACAATTCGAGGACGTAGGTTTTGTTATGTCTTCGGTATTTGCAGTTATAGGCATCGCTTTCTTCGCCCAGTGGTCTATTCTTTCCAATGTGACCAGCGGGATCATAATGTTCTTTACCTTTCCCTACAAGATTGGGGATTTTATTATCATCCACGACAAAGAGTATGATTTTGAAGGTACCATAGAAGATATCAAGGGGTTTCATGTTGTGATGAGGACAACAAAAGACGAGATCATCACCTATCCAAACAGTTTGATGTTGCAAAAAGGAGTAACGGTTGTAAAACCGGATGACCTCGACGAGTTCTTGAACGAGGATGATAAAAATGTTAAAGAACAGCCAATAGATTAACTGCTCAGTGCCATTTTGGGTATATTTGGACGTCTCTGAATAACCCATCCGACAATGCGAAAATACTACGTTAGTCTACTAATTGTACTTTGTACCGCACTCTCTTCACTGGCTCAAAAACCCTCAAGACCAACTGCTTCAGAACTGTATCACGATCTGCAGAAATTGAATTTCCTGGGATCGGCAATGTATATTGCAGCGCATCCTGACGATGAAAATACACGTCTGATATCATGGTTATCGAATGATATAAAAGCCCGCACTGCCTATCTTTCCCTTACCAGGGGTGATGGTGGACAAAACCTCATTGGCCCGGAAATTCGGGAGCTTCTGGGTGTGATCCGTACCCAGGAACTACTGGCGGCCAGAAGGACAGACGGAGGAGAACAATTCTTTACCAGGGCAGTGGATTTTGGTTATTCTAAGCATTCAGATGAAACGCTTGCCATTTGGAACCGGCAAGAAGTATTGGGTGATGTAGTGCGAGCGATTCGAAAATTCAAACCCGATGTGATCATTAATCGATTCGATCACAGAACTCCCGGTGCTACCCATGGGCACCATACCTCCTCGGGTATGCTGAGCTATGATGCTTTCGATCTTGTGGGAGACGCAACCCAGTACCCGGAAACTGCCAAAACCTATGGAACCTGGCAACCTAAACGGCTATTCTTCAATAACTACTGGTCCTTTTTCAACGATCCTGAGCGAAGAGCAAATGCAGATATGACAAATATCGTTGAGTTCAATACGGGGACTTATTATTCTTCTCTGGGCTTGTCTAATGGTGAAATTGCATCCCTGAGCAGGAGCATGCACAAATCGCAGGGATTTGGTAGCACCGGCAGGCGAGGTGATCAGAGTGAATGGCTGGAGTTCCTGAAAGGTGATTTTCAGAAGAAAAGAACAAACCTCTTCGAAGGTATAGATACCAGCTGGTCACGAGTGAAAGGCGGCGATGCAATAGGTGCCATTCTTGTGCCACTGGAAGAAAATTTCAATTTCGAGGATCCGGCGGCTATGATACCAAGTTTGTTGCACGCCTATGAAATGGTTCGCAACCTGGAAGATGCGCATTGGCGAGAGATAAAGTCGAAGCAACTGGAAAAGCTAATCTTAGATTGCGGCGGTATTTTCCTGGAAGCAGTTTCAAACACCAATTCTATCAATCCCAAAGGCAGTTACGAACTAACCCTCGAAGCTATAAACCGCTCGGATTATTCAGTCACCTTGGTGTCGGTGACCAACGAGCAGGGAGATAAGTTGTTGGATTCTATAGTTTCTCTTCGGAATAATAAACGTTTCAATTTCAGCACGACAATCAACAGCTCCCGGACAACGAATTCAGCCCCCTACTGGCTTAATGCCAAAGGCAGCCTGGGAATGTACCAGGCACCCGAAGCATTGGTCGGTGTGCCTGAAACAGCAGCACCAGAGACTATACTGTTCAATCTAATCATGGGTAGAACGCAATTTACGGTGGAACGTGAAGTGGTGTACAAATACAACGATCCGGTTAAAGGTGAGGTTTACCAACCCTTGGAGGTGTTACCCGAGGTAACCACAAGCATCACCGAAAAAGTGATCATCTTTCCCGGAAGTGAAGCCAAGGAGGTAGTTGTAGAAGTGGTTGCCGGACGCGATAATATTAACGGTACACTGCAACTGAACCATCCGGATGGGTGGAAAGTAAGTCCACAACAACAACTATTCGAACTTGAGAACAAAGGAGCTTCCCAGAAACTGAGCTTTATAGTTACTCCACCAGACATTCAGAGTGAAGGGTATTTGAGGCCATTGGCTTCACTGGGGAGTAATTTCTACGATAAGGAACTTGTGAGCATCGATTACGACCATATCCCGTTTCAGCGGGTATTGATGCCTTCAGAATCGAAAGTAGTTCGTATCGATATTCAAAAGAAAGGCGATCGTATCGGTTACATCAATGGCGCCGGGGATGCCATTCCTGAAAATCTCGGATATATCGGCTATGATGTCACTACGCTTGACCCGGCCACGATAACTTCAGAAAAAATTAAAGATTTCGATGCCATCGTTGTAGGAATCCGCGCGTACAATACAGTCCCCGAACTGGCCTTCAAAAAAGAAGTGCTTATGGACTATGTAAAGAACGGCGGAGTTATGGTGGTTCAGTACAACACGAATCGCCGTCTCGTTACAGAAGATCTTGCTCCTTATCATTTACAACTTTCGAGGGATAGAGTTACAGATGAGCATTCCGAAGTAACTATTCTGGCGCCGGATCATCCCGTACTTAATAATCCCAACAAGATCGGCCAGGCCGATTTCAACGGATGGGTACAGGAACGTGGATTGTATTTTCCTAACGAATGGGACGATGCCTTCACTCCTATTCTTGCGATGAATGACAAGAACTACCCGGAAACAAGGGGCTCACTCCTTGTGGCATCTCATGGGAACGGATATTATGTGTATACGGGACTGAGTTTTTTCAGGGAATTACCGGCTGGGGTTAGTGGGGCTTACAGATTGTTTGCTAACTTGCTATCTCTGGGCAATTAATATGGAAGAAAAGCAAAAATACAGCTGGAAATGGAGCTATACATTGCTCCTGCTGCTTAATGCGGTCTACATCATTCTCTTCTATCTCCTAATGAAAAGCTATATCTGATGCAATTCGATAACCTGGGGCAAATAGATTGGATTGTACTTATCGGGACACTACTCTTTATCGTGTTCTACGGAACCTATAAGTCCAGAGGCAGTAAAAATGTTGTAGATTACCTGAAAGGCGGACATCAGGCCAGATGGTGGACTATTGGGCTGAGTGTTATGGCAACCCAGGCTAGCGCCATTACTTTCCTTTCAACACCGGGACAGGCGTTTCACGATGGTATGGGATTCGTGCAGTTCTATTTCGGATTGCCATTAGCCATGGTGGTTATTTGCCTGGTCTTCATTCCTCTATATCACAAACTAAAGGTCTTTACAGCATACGAATACCTGGAAACTCGCTTCGATCTTAAAACCAGGACCTTAACGGCTATACTATTTCTGGTTCAGCGAGGATTAGCGGCAGGGATCACCATTTTCGCTCCGGCCATTATTTTGTCGGCGGTTTTAGAATGGAACCTCATCTACCTCAATATCATTATTGGAGTGCTCGTGATCATTTATACGGTAAGCGGTGGTACCAAGGCGGTAAGTATGACACAAAAACAACAAATGGCTGTGATCATGGGCGGTATGTTGTTTGCATTTCTGATCATACTGAATTACCTGCCTTTGGATATTTCCTTCGACAAGGCCCTGGATATTGCCGGAGCTAATGGTAAGATGGAAATACTTGATTTTTCCTTCGATTTTGAGAACAGGTATACCTTTTGGAGTGGGATCATTGGAGGAACTTTCCTGGCCCTCTCCTACTTCGGAACCGACCAGAGCCAGGTACAGCGGTACCTTTCGGGTATGTCCGTAAGACAGAGTCAGATGGGCCTTATTATGAACGGTCTGCTGAAAGTACCACTACAGTTTTTCATCCTGCTTATAGGTGTGATGGTCTTTGTGTTCTATCAGTTCAACAGTTCGCCGCTGCATTTCAACCCTGCCGGTGTTAAGGATGTGATGGCTTCGGAATACGCTGGAGATTACCAGGCCCTCGAGGACCGAAAGCGGGAGATAGAGGCCGATCTGCGTGTAAAGCAGATTTCTTATGCACAGGCAGAGAAACCTTCCGAAGAAATAAAACTGAAAGAAGCGATCACTTTGCTGAATCGCGAAGAAGAGTCATTGAGAGAACAGAGCAGAGTGCTTATTAAAAAAGCAAATCCGAATGCCGAAACCAATGACAAGGATTATGTGTTCATTCATTTTATTCTGAACAACTTACCCCGGGGTCTCATCGGGCTATTGCTGGCGGTGATACTGAGTGCTGCTATGTCTTCCACGGCATCTGAACTCAACGCCCTTGGATCCACTACTGCCATAGATCTCTACAGAAGGAATACACCTAACCAAACGGAACGTCATTACCTGAGTGCTTCCAAATGGTTTACTTTGCTCTGGGGTATTATTGCGATACTGGTAGCTAGTTTTGCCAATTTGTTCGACAACCTGATACAATTGGTGAATATTATAGGTTCTATCTTCTACGGAAATATCCTGGGAGTGTTCTTATTGGGCTTCTTTGTTCGCTATGTAAAGGGTACACAGGTCTTCATTGCCGCTCTTATCAACCAGGCACTGGTAATCATTTTATACGTTCTTGATCTTAACGAGATCATTAATCTGCCTTATTTGTGGTTGAATTTCGTGGGATGCATTAGCGTAATGGCAATTGCAATCATACTTCAAAAGATACTTTCAAAGCCTAATTCTATTGTTGGGGTATAAAAAAAGGAGCGGTTTCCCGCTCCTACCAACATAATTGAAAATTAACAGAACTAATAGTTCAGTCCGGTTTTCACTGTGTAAGAGGTACGCTCGCCATTATTGGTGACAAAAGTGAACTTGTAGTTCCCTTTTAGCGCCGAATTGAAATCGAAACGCTTACCAAGACTGGTCTCGCTCCCCAAACGCTCTTTGAACACCAATTCACCATTGGGATTATAAATATATAGTGTATAGGTATTCTCCGAAGTGTTAAGGATGGAAACGTCTACCTGACGGTCGTCCTGAGTAATTGTTACATCACCGGAAGTGATAACTTTCTCTTCATTAGCCGCAGCACTTAGGCTTACCACTAACATTCCTGCCATTAAAATTCTTCTAATTGTCTTCATAACATTAAGATTTTAAGTTCAACGGTACAAAGATGTGGCAGGAATACATAATGCACATCCACTTCAATAGCCGATGCATGTGCTATTTTAACCCATTAGACTTATTAATAAACTGTTAAGGTTAAAATAACACATGTTTTGGTTAAATTTGCACATTCCCATTCCAATATTGAGGAGTATTTTCATACAATGAAAATGAGCAAGGAACCGATTTTAGAATCCATATCACCTAAGTTTGGCAGTTCGTTGAAGATTCACAACTTTGCGGTTGCTTCGAACGATTATGCCCCAACCTGGCATTTCCATCCCGAGATGGAGATTGCTTTTATAAATGGTGGTAGTGGAAAGCGGCATATCGGCAATCATGTTTCTTATTATAACGATGGTGACCTCATATTTATAGGGGCGAACCTCCCCCACTTTGGTTTTACCGATAGCCTTTCGGGGAATAAAAGCGAGGTCGTAATACAGGCCAAGGAGGATTTCCTGGGCGAGCATTTCTTCGACTTACCGGAAATGCAGCCCATCCGGCAGCTTTTCCAGCGGAGCAAGCAAGGCATGGTATTTCACGAGTCGGTACGAAATGAGATCGGACCTCAAATTGAAGGGCTTCTTGAACTTTCATCTTTTGAACAGCTGATGTCATTCCTAAACATACTGAAGCAACTGGCCTCAACCGATGACTACACCTTACTGAATGTTGAAAAGGTGGTACTGGAATCCAAGCCCCAGGACACTGAGCGGCTGGATATTATCTATTCCTTTGTAAGTAAGGAGTTTACTCGCACCATATTGTTGGCCGAGATCTCCGATAAGGTGAGCATGACCGAGCAGGCCTTCAGCAGGTATTTCAGAAAAAAAACAGGAAAGACATTTACTCAATTTGTAAATGAATACAGATTGGTGCATGCATCAAAGCTCTTAAGCGAACGACATCTGAGTATTACGGACGTTTGTTACGCCAGTGGATTCAATAACTTCTCTCACTTCAACAAGAGCTTCAAGGCATTTACCGGAAAGAGCCCGTCAAAATTCAGGGAACAGTTTAAAAATGTGGTTGATTCCTGAATTCTAACCCATTGGCGCTGAATTCTCACGGAAGGGTCCCGAATTCTCATCGTTCAGATTTAATTTACTGATAAACAATAGGTTTGATTATAACTTTTAATCTGAAACCTATGAAAACAATTACAACATTTTGCGTCGCATTGGCGCTAACGATGGGTCTGACGACCCTAGCCCAGCAAGCACGAACTTTACCCGCTCTTCTGGACGTACTGACAGAAAACCATACCGGACGAATCTCGGATGTATTTACAGAAACTGAAATCCAGATCCTGAGAGCTCATTTCGATCAGCTGAACGGGGATGAAATTCCACAAACCGAATTTCCAGGAAAAATGATTCGCACTACGGAAGCCGTTATGGGCCACTTCGCTAACATAATGCCAACCAATCTATCCATGATACAGATCGTCGCTCCTTCTCCACTGAGTGAATTTGAGGGTGCCGGGGCTACTATCCCGGGGAGCAAGGATGCTTACGTAGTGGACAACAATAATAACTTGTACCGAGTCTCAGATAACGGGGATTATCTTTTTATAGGTGAACTATCTCCAAATGGGGCACAATCCTTCACAGGGCTGGAATTTGCCTCGGACGGAACCCTATATGGCATAGCCACGGATGGGATGGGTAGTACCAGACTGTACGAGATTAATCCAATGAACCAGACCGTAACACCTATTGGAACGGACAACGGACTAGTTGTTGGGATAGCCCTCGGGCGTGACGCCAGCAACAACCTTTACAGCTATGACATCGATTCGGATACTGTTCATCGCATCGATAGGGTCACGGGCAACATTACTCTTTTAGGTCCGTTGGGCTTTGATGCAAATTTCGGACAAGGTATGGGCTATGATCATAAGTCGGGGAACCTGATGATGACAGCATTCAATAATGGAACCATTAAACCCGAATTACGTACGGTAAATACAACCACAGGGGCTACAACCCTGGTTGGTACCATAGTCCCTTCACAAACACTACAATTTGGTTGGATGAGTATGTTCGATCCGAACCTTGCTGTAGAAGACAAGAGTGCAATTCAATTTGGGCTGAGTCCTGTACCCGCAGGGAATTATCTGGACCTGAATGCAGCGATCAATATCGAAACTGTAGCGATCTACAATGTGCTTGGGCAGATCATTCTTCAGGAAACCGTAAACGATTCCACTGCACGTTTGGACATTTCAAATCTAAACGCAGGGGTATATATCCTTGAAGTGAATAGTAATAGAAGCCGTTCAGCCAAACGATTCATTAAACAATAAAAAAAAATGCCTTCAGAAAGCTGAAGGCATTTGATTTTATAGCGGGGGCGGTTTACATCGCTCCCCATTCTTTTAAGCTCTTGTTATTCAGCGAAACGTAATCGTCGTTGCCAGCAGCTTTAGCTAGCTCCAACGATCTCTTTGCTGCATTGATAGCACCTTTCTTATCTCCGGACTTCGCGTAGATAAGAGATTGTTGTCTGTGATACCAGAAAGCGGGTTGTTCTCGCATCTCAATAGCCTTATCGATCCACATTTTAGCCTTATTCATGTCCTTACCTGACTCCAGGTAGTATACAGCGGCCTGGTAATAGTCATTTGAAGATGGACCTGCCATTACTTTATCAATACTGGCACTTACCATTTTATCGGTGAAAACTTTGATTGGCAGAGAAACATAAGCACTCTCCCATATCATTCCCAGGTTTGCAGAATCATTCTTAACGTCGTCGAAAGAAATAGTGAAGGTCTGCACTTCCATTGGGATGGGTGCTACTCTTAACTTGGTTGATGCTACTACTTTACTTTGGTCCCATTCACTAGGTGTTCCCCAGTTCGAAGTATCGGCATAAATATAAACTTCCCAATTCTGAACTCCGGGCTTCGTATAAATAGCATAAGTACCTGCCTCAACAGTCTTTCCAGCTATTTGCACCGCATCCCCAAAAGTAATTTTGGTACATGCATTGGCTCCGGTTCTCCAGAGCTTGTCGTAAGGTACTAATCCACCAAAGATCTTTCTTCCCTTCATGGATGGACGAGAGTATTCAACGGTGACATCTGTTAGCCCAACTTTTTGTTCAATCTTTTGAAACGGACTGGGCGCAGGAGTTTGCAATTGTGCTTCAGCCGCAAAAGAAATGGCTACTGCACAGACAAATAGGAATATTTTTTTCATCGTGATGAGTGTTTTTATGGTTTAGTACGAAAATACAACAAGCCCCATATCCATTTAGTTAACGAAACCTTAAAAGAAATCCACAACACTCAATATTTGGTGCTTATTTGCCGTGGAAATCAAGGACAGTGTTAAACTTTTCTTTAACCTTAATTCTGTTTAACATATTGGGTGTAATTTTAAACATTATTTAGAAATACTAAACAATTGAAGATATACAGACTCCATACCAAGCAAAATTTACCTATCTCGAAACAACAGGCCTGGGAATTTTTGTCGGACCCAAAAAATCTTAAAGAGATAACCCCGGATTATATGGGGTTCAATATTCTATCCGGCGCAGATCGGCCTATGTTTGCGGGTCAGATCATTCAGTACATCGTTACTCCTGTTCTGGGCATAAAGACCAAGTGGGTTACGGAGATCACGCATGTGGTTGACGGGAGTTATTTTGTTGATGAACAACGATTCGGGCCTTATTCCTTATGGCATCACAAACACTTTATCAAGGAAATTGACGGTGGTGTTGAGATGGAGGATATTGTAGATTATAAGATACCTTTCGGATGGCTGGGTCAATTGATGCACCCTATCCTGGTGAAACCAAAATTGAATGAGATCTTTAAGTATAGGACAGCAAAATTGGAAGAACTCTTCGGAACAATATAATATGAAAAAGAACATTTTACTTATCGGTGGTTCCTACGGAATTGGTCAGGAAATCGCCAACCGACTAAAAGATGACCACACAGTGATGGTCGCCTCACGAACCAATGACGGCATCCCTGATGGCGTTCGTCATTTCGAATTCGATGTAGCAACCGACGACTTAATAACCCTCGACCTGCCTGAAACTATAGACGGTTTTGTGTACTGTCCGGGTAGTATCAATCTGCGACCCTTCAAAATGCTGAAGCCCGAGGCTTTTCAGAAAGAAATGGAAATCAATTTTATGGGAATGGTCCGATGTATTCATGGGATACTTCCCAAATTGAGCCAGGCAGATAACCCAAGTGTAGTACTTTTTAGTACGGTAGCGGTTAAGGTGGGAATGCCGTTTCATACCAGCATAGCAGCGGCAAAAGGAGCCGTTGAAGGATTCGCGAAATCACTGGCAGCCGAATATGCTCCCAAATTAAGAGTTAATGTAATCGCACCTTCCCTTACCGACACCCCTTTGGCGGGTAAACTATTATCTTCGGAAGAGAAAAAGGAAAAAATGGGAGAAAGGCATCCCCTGAAACGAGTGGGAACGGTGGAAGATATCGCAGCCACGGCTGTCTTCCTGCTGAAGGATGATTCGTCCTGGATGACGGGTCAGATTATTGGCGTAGATGGAGGAATGTCCACTTTAAACGTAAATTAATACTATGCAGGAGGTAAATGTATTTTGGTTCCGAAGAGACCTCCGGCTAGATGACAATGTAGGGTTCTTCAAGGCATTACAGGGTAAACACCCGGTTTTACTGCTTTTCATTTTCGACAAAAACATACTCGATGAACTACCTGCCGATGATGCCAGGGTAAGTTTTATCTTCAAACATGTGCAGCGAATGAGGGATGCACTCCAGGAAGAGGGTTCAAGTATCGCGACCTATTTCGGAGAGCCCATTCCTGTATTTGAAGAATTGATAAAGGATTATGACGTACAGAATGTAATCACCAACCATGATTACGAACCCTATGCTAAGGATCGTGATAATGCTGTTAAGGAGTTTCTTTCCGAAAAACAAATAGGTTTTTATAGCTATAAAGACCAGGTTATCTTCGAGAAGGACGAAGTTGTAAAGGACGATGGTGACCCCTATGTGGTTTATACACCCTATATGAAGACATGGCGGAGCAATTTTGACCCGGATAAGCATCTTAAGGATCATAATCCTTCAAAACATCTTAAAAATTTATACCAGCATTCACGATTGCCCAATCTTAGTTTAAGCGATATGGGGTTTGAGAAATCCTCCATTGAAGTGCCCGACTATGACGTTTCGTCTTCCCTCATTGATAATTATGAAAAGACGAGGAACTTTCCGGACAGGGATGGTACTTCGCACCTTGGCCCACACCTTCGTTTCGGGACGGTTAGTATCCGCCAGATGGTTCGAAGGGCATTAGATAGTTCCAATGACGTATTTCTGAAAGAACTGATATGGCGTGAATTCTTCATGCAGATCCTTTACCACTTCCCTCATACTGTGAATAAAGCATTCAAAGCCAAGTATGACCGCATTCCCTGGCGGAACAAGGAGGAAGAATTTGAGCGGTGGAAAGAAGGTAAAACCGGCTATCCGCTTGTAGATGCTGGCATGAGACAGCTCAATGCCACAGGCTATATGCATAATCGTGTACGCATGCTGGTGGCAAGTTTCTTATGTAAGCATTTACTTATCGACTGGCGATGGGGAGAAGCTTATTTTGCTGAAAAGTTATTGGACTATGAACAGGCCAGCAATGTCGGGAACTGGCAGTGGGCCGCAGGAAGCGGTGTGGATGCTGCACCCTATTTCCGAATATTCAATCCCATTACCCAGGTAGATAAGTTTGATAAGGACAAAAAGTACATTAAAACCTGGGTTAAGGAATTTGGAACAACGGCGTATTGCGACCAAATCGTGGAACATAAAAAAGGAAGAGAACGAGCCTTACACACTTATAAAGAGGCACTTATGTAAATGAAAATATTTGTAAGATTTTTCTTTAAAAGTGCTGTTTATCGATTTTTTTAATATATTTATCGATGTAATTTTGTGCAAGTCCCCAAATCGAGCCCCTATGAAATTATACGAAAACGAGTTCACCAACGGTGAAATTACAGTAACCTACGAGCCAAAAAAGTGTATTCATTCTGAAACCTGTGCCAAGGGGTTGTCGGATGTTTTTCGAACTTCTGTCATCCCATGGATCCATCTGGACGGTGTAGAATCGAAAAGAATTGTAGACCAGGTTAAGAGATGCCCTTCAGGAGCCCTTAGCTTTTGTTACAACAAGGAATTAGCTGGTGTTAAATAAATGGTAATTCCACGATACTGTTGGTAAATTCCGGACATTTTTCTACTCTTGTAGTCTAATTCTACAAGCAAACCTAATACCCAACAAATGAAAAGGACAATTACCTGCCTTCTTGTATCCCTTTGCTGTATACTATACCTCTCAGCACAAGAAGCATCCAATCAGAACAGCCTTGAAGATCAGTTCACCGATGTAATCGACAAATCCAACAGCTACCAGGATTTTAAGGTTATAAAAAAGGTTAAGATCAACCGTTTGAAACAAAACGTACTGGATAGCGTGGCCTCGTTGGAATCCAGAATAGACACGCTTTCCGGGCATATCGCTTCCCAGGATTCGGAAATTTCGAGTCTAAACCAGACACTTGAATCCACAAAAAGCGAATTAGCTACTTCCCGTGAGAAGGAAGATGGCATTTTTCTCTTCGGAATGCTACTCAGTAAATCAACCTATAATACCATATTATGGTCTGTGATCGGTATATTATTGCTGCTACTCATTGTCTTTATCATGAGGTACAGGACCAGTAACTCCGTAACGCGTTCAGCAAATGCCAAGCTGGCTGAGGTGGAAGCCGAATTTGAAGGGCATCGACAACGCAGCCTGGAACGGGAACAGCAAATTAGAAGAAAGCTTCAAGACGAACTAAACAAACAAAAGAAAGCATAAAAAAAGCCGCGGTATCCGCGGCTTTTTTGTTTTAGTCAATTCGTTTGATGTGCGCACCTACAGCACGCAATCGTTCGTCTATATTTTCATATCCCCTGTCGATCTGCTCAATATTGTGAATCGTACTTGTCCCTGTGGCGGACAGTGCCGCAATTAGTAGGGAAATACCAGCACGAATATCCGGAGAAACCATGGTAGTTGCCTTCAGATTCGACTTAAAGTCGTGGCCTATAACCGTTGCCCTGTGCGGATCACAAAGGATTATCTTGGCTCCCATATCGATAAGTTTATCCACAAAGAAGAGACGGCTCTCAAACATCTTCTGATGCACAAGCACTGATCCCCTGGCCTGTGTACAAACCACGAGTACGATACTCAATAAGTCCGGTGTGAATCCCGGCCATGGCGCATCGGAAATGGTCATGATAGAACCATCTATAAAGCTGTGTATTTCATAACCGTCCTGTTCCGGAATATGGATATCGTCCCCCACTTTTTCAAGTGTGATTCCCAATTTGCGAAAGGTATCAGGAATCAGACCCAGGTTTTCCCAGCTCACATTCTTAATAGTGATCTCACTACGCGTCATCGCAGCTAGTCCTATCCAACTACCAATCTCGATCATATCCGGTAGTACTCTGTGAGTACATCCTCCAAGGCTCTCCACTCCTTCTATTACGAGGAGATTAGAACCTACGCCTTCGATTTTAGCTCCCATGGAATTCAGCATTCGGCAGAGCTGTTGGAGGTAAGGTTCACAAGCGGCGTTGTATATCGTGGTTGTACCTTTCGCCAGTACAGCAGCCATTACAATGTTGGCCGTACCTGTAACGGAAGCCTGGTCAAGGAGCATATAGGTTCCTATAAGACCATTTGGGGCATCCACCCCGTAGAAACGTTCTTCGCGATTGTATCGGAAGTCGGCACCCAGCTTAATAAAGCCTTCAAAGTGAGTGTCCAGTCTGCGTCGGCCAATCTTATCTCCCCCGGGTCTAGGGATGTATCCCTTTCCGAAGCGAGCTAACATAGGACCAACTATCATGATGGATCCTCGCAGGGAACTTCCTTCCTGTTTAAATAGTTCAGATTCTAAATAACCCAGGTCCAGGTCATCTGCCTGGAAGGAAAAGGTTCCTTTATCCAGCTTTTCAACCTTGACACCCAGATTGCGAAGAATCTGTATGAGTTTATTAACATCCCGTATGTCCGGGATATTCTCAATGATAACTTTTTCGGGGGTTAGCAGAACGGCGCATAATATTTGAAGAGCTTCGTTCTTTGCACCTTGCGGATGGATATCTCCTTTGAGTTTATGTCCGCCTTCAATCTGAAATGTTGCCATGTTTATGGTAAGGCTGTTTTAGTATCTTTTGCGGCCGCGGCCACCCTTTTTACTCTTTTTACCGTTACTACTCTGATAACGCTTCTTCGTCTTCAGGAGTTCTGAAGAATTTGTAAGATCTTCGCTACTGTCCTTCATATTGAGCTTACCATCTGATAGCTCGAATAAATGCTGGAAGATCACATCATCTTCTACTGTGTCTTTGTTCCAGTTAAGGAAACTCTTTTTCATGTGGTTCGCGATGGTTAAAACCAGGCCGTCTTTCATATCACCGTCCTCCCAGCTGCAGGCAACATCGATCATCTTCTTGATGTTATTCCCGTAGAACCGGTATTTTGGATGGTTTTGAGGATAGGTAAGCGGCTCAGGACGCTCGCTAAGCTCTTCCTTAGAAGGCATAGGGAAAGGCGAATCCACATCCAGTTTGAAGTCGGAAATTATAAATAACTGGTCCCAAAGTTTATGCTGGAAATCCGGCACATCCCGAAGGTGGGGATTCAGGTTGCCCATTACGGCAATGATGCTTTTAGCGATCTTATTGCGTTCATCCCTGTCTTCCAGGGAAATACAATGATCGACCATCTTTTGTATATGACGGCCGTATTCAGGAATAATGAGCTTCTCTCGCTCAGTATTGTATTCAAGATTGTCTATCAAAATAAATTTTTTAAATGGGAAGTAACTTAAATGAAGTACTGCTGCCGCAAAATACTAAAATTATAGAGATATAACGCCCTCCACTTTAGAAACTTCCAGATATTTTTCCACTACGGCATCCGGCGATTCCATGGTTACCTTTATCGAAACGCTGGTATAATTGCCTTTAGATGAATCCCGTGTATTGATCACAGCGTCCATATCGTTAAAAGCTGCTTCGATCTCGGCGATCTTCTCCAAAGATGCCGGTACGATGAACTTATACATATACGGTGAAGGCCATGAGGTATCGTCCTGTAGCTGCTGCCGAAGCCTGTCGTAAAATGCTTTGGTTTCGGAATTCTGATTCATGCGGTTTTTCCTTTTTAAGACCCGGCAAAGATACGCTTTCGGGATCAATTTTTATTTACGAAATTTGTGTTTTACTTCTGAAGGGATCGGGCTATATTAACACCATCTCAATTCATACAAGATCACTTCAGCAAACACCGGAATCAATCCTCCGAAACATACACAACGGAGGTTAAAATTGTAACGTTTGAAAGCCAAAAGAATTGTTATCACGGGAGGACCCGGAACGGGCAAAACCACACTCGTAAAAGAGCTGGAGGACAAAGGATTCCCCTGTATGCACGAAATATCCAGGCAGGTGACTCTCGAAGCCCAGCAAGCGGGGATCGACCAACTCTTTCTGGAAGACCCGTTACTTTTCAGTAATAAACTGCTGCAAGGCCGATTGGAACAATTCAAGCAGGGAGATTCATTTCCTGAGGGTATCTTATTCTACGACCGTGGATTACCGGACGTAACGTCTTATATGGATTACCTGGGTACAGATTACCCGGAGCATTTCAACGAAACCTGCGCCAACTATAAATACGATGCTGTTTTTGTGCTTCCCCCCTGGCCCGATATTTATACCCAGGATAACGAGCGGTACGAAACTTTCGAAGAAGCCCAAAAGATATTTACACACCTGGTAAAAGGCTATAGCAAATACAATTACTACGTTCACGAAGTGCCCACCGGAGAAGTGGAAAACCGTATCGAATACATACTCAAACATTTAATCGGACTACATTGAAGTCGCCCATCCATATATTAAAGGAGTTTTTCGGACATGATTCTTTTCGTCCGTTGCAGGAAGACATTATCACTTCGGTGATGAACGGTAATGATACGGTGGCGCTCTTACCTACCGGCGGAGGGAAATCCGTATGCTTCCAGGTACCCGCTCTGGCTATGGGTGGCATTTGTATCGTGATATCACCTTTGGTAGCCCTGATGAACGACCAGGTGAACGAATTAAAGAATAAGGGCATCAAAGCATTGCATCTTGCAGGCGGCTTGTCCTTCGAGGAACTGCAAATTTCCCTGGACAATGCCTTGTACGGGAATTATAGCTTTTTATACCTGTCGCCGGAACGACTTCAACAGGAGATAGTTCAGAACGCCATTCGAAAGATGGACCTGTGCCTCATCGCAGTGGATGAAGCGCATTGTATTTCCCAATGGGGTAATGATTTCAGGCCCAATTACCGAAATATCAATATCCTTCGGGAATTGCATCCGCTGGTACCGATGATCGCCTTAACCGCTACTGCAACCCCGGAAGTACTCAAGGATACGATTTCAGAATTAAAACTGGAAATGCCCAAGGTCTATAAGCAAAGCTTTTTTCGACCCAATCTGGCATATAAAACGATCAAAGCCGAAGACAAGCTCTACCGGGTTGAGCAGTTGCTGAAGGATAACCGGGGATCGGCAATTGTTTATGTGCGTTCGCGCAGCATGGCGGTGGAAACCAGTGAACAATTAAATAAGCTAGGGATATCGTCAAGTTATTACCACGGAGGTATTCCTTCTGAAGTAAGACAAAAGCGATTGGAGGAATGGAAGAACGGCACTTTCTCGACTATGGTGGCTACCAATGCCTTCGGAATGGGAATAGATCATCCCAGAGTGCGATTTGTGATCCACCTTCAGCTACCTGAGAGCATTGAGAGCTACTTCCAGGAAGCCGGAAGAGCCGGGCGCGATGGAAATCCTGCAGAAGCTGTCCTTATATATAATGAGTACGACAAGATCCTTGTGAAGAAACAATTCATCGATGCGCTACCGGGGAGAAAACATTTGAAGAAGGTATACAGAAACCTGCTGAACTTCTTCCGTATACCCTATGGCGAAGGAGAATTTAGTTCGCATGCTTTCAACTTCACCGAGTTTTGCAAAACCTACTCACTACCTGCAAACCTAACTTACAACGCGCTCAATACCCTGGACAGAATTGGAGTGCTGCAGCTTTCGAGGCAATTCGGGCGTAAGTCGGTGCTGCGCTTTAGTCTCCCTTCGGAACAACTCCTCACCTACTTTGAGCAGGACCCAAAAGTTTCCCTTATCGGGAAAACCATACTGCGTATTTATGGTGGTATTTTCGAAATACTTACTCCCGTAAACCTTGACCTGGTAGCGGGGAAAATCGGGCAGTCGACGGGTATGGTGATAGAGGTGCTTCAGAAGATGGAAAAAGATGAAGTGGCCGAGTTGCAGTTGTTCGATACCGATGCTGTGATCACTTTCCTGGTACCACGTGAAGACGATAAGACCATCAACAGGATGGCAGTAGGTGTGAATGAATTGAATGAGAAAAAGGCTATGCAAGTGAAGGCCATGGTAACGTTCGTAACAAATAACTTCGATTGCAAGAGTGAGCAGCTGCTGCAGTATTTCGGAGAGGAGTTTACAGAGCGCTGCGGTGTATGCTCGGTTTGTCTGAAGGGAGAACAACTGCCTGGCTCGAACAAACCGGAGGAAATCGCGGCACAGGTTTTGACATTGCTGGGATCGGGAGGCATGGATTCCAGGGAAATTTCAGAAAAGCTTACTTTTACCGAAGCGGAAATCCTCACCGTTCTTAAAGCGCTGCTTGACAGCCGAAAAGTAGTATTAAACTCAAGAAATCAATATCAATTACCGGGATGAGAGACCTTAGGATCGTATTTATGGGCACGCCCGACTTCGCAGTGGGAGTGCTGAAATCACTTGTGGAAAGTGGGGCGAATATTGTTGGCGTGATCACGGCTACCGACAAACCCGCGGGGCGAGGAAGAAAGCTGCGTGCTTCAGCAGTTAAAACATATGCCGAAGCGCAGGGTCTGCACATCCTGCAACCAAAGAATTTAAAAAAGGAAGAATTCCTGGAAGAATTAGAATCGCTGAAGGCCAATTTGCAGATCGTAGTGGCTTTCAGGATGCTCCCGAAAGTGGTTTGGGCCATGCCTGAATACGGAACCTTTAATTTACACGCCTCCCTCCTGCCCGAATATCGCGGAGCTGCTCCCATAAACTGGGCCGTTATGAAGGGTGAGAAAAGAACTGGGGTTACAACCTTCTTTATAGATGAGAAGATCGATACTGGTGCTATTATCGCGAAGAAGGAAGTAGCGATAGACTCCAGGGAAACGGCCGGAAGCCTGCACGACAAGTTGATGGAGGTAGGTTCGGAACTGGTGTTGGAAACGGTTGAATTGATCACGGAAGGAGATGTTGAAACTACTATTCAGCCTACTTCAGAAGCATTAAAGGAAGCACCCAAGTTGAACAATGACAATACGAAGATCAACTGGGAGCAAACTTCGGAAGCGATCGATGCGCATATTCGGGGGTTGAATCCCTATCCGGGCGCCTGGTGTTACCTGGAGAACAATTCAGAAGAAATAAAAGTAAAGATCTACGGATGTAACTTCAGTTTAGAATCCCACGAGCTGTCTCCCGGAAGTATAATAAGTAGTAAAAAAGAGATCAAAGTTGCTACCGAAGACGGTTTTGTTGAAGTATTGGAAATTCAGCTTCCCGGAAAACGAAAAATGACGAGTTCTGATCTTCTGAATGGATATTCCTTTAATGTTGGAGCGAAACTTCTGTGAACCCTCATTATTGCTGAATTGGTGAAAATTCCTATGATTTTGGCTGTCTTTATTAACAAAGCAGCCGACTTATCAACAAAAACGCCGATTTCCCCCGTCATTCCTTGCGTGATATAAGAATCCGACTAAATTTGTAGAGCAATTAAGGAAAAGTTTAACCAACAATTTAATTTTAAACAGATAACTATGAACAAATCAGATTTAATCGATGGCATGGCAGAAGATGCTGGAATCACAAAAGCAGCTGCAAAAAAAGCATTAGAGTCTTTCCTAGGAAACGTTGAAGGCTCACTTAAAAAAGGTAACAGAGTATCTTTAGTTGGTTTTGGATCTTGGTCAGTTTCTAAGAGAGCTGCCAGAGAAGGAAGAAACCCTCAAACTGGAAAAACTATCAAAATCGCTGCTAAAAACGTAGTGAAGTTCAAAGCAGGATCAGATCTTTCAAGTTCTGTGAACTAAGAGTTACAAACTTAATTCTACTGAACCCTGCAATTCTTGCAGGGTTTTTTTTTGTACGAAAATCAGCGACTGGTCGTTGAAGTTGCTTTTTAAAAAATTAATACTTAGTTTTAATTAGACAAACTAACCGTATGACTACGATAAAACCGGACAAAGGAGTTTTACTCGTTGCGGAACCGTCTATAATAGGAGATGTTTCTTTCAACAGATCCATTGTGCTTTTAGCCGAGTATAATGACAATGGTTCGGTGGGCTTTATTCTGAACAAGCCTCTCAAGTACAAATTAAGAGATTTTATCCCCGAAATTTCTTCCGATCTCGAAGTGTACAACGGTGGACCCGTAGAACAGGACAACCTGTATTTCATACACAAAATCCCGGAACTCATCCCCGATAGTGTGGAGATCTCCAACGGAATATACTGGGGTGGCGACTTCAATGCTATTATGCACCTTCTGAAGGAAGATCGGCTAAAAAAGGAACAGATCCGCTTCTTCCTGGGCTATTCGGGCTGGTCGAGTGAGCAGCTTGAAGAAGAATTGGAAGTACAAAGCTGGGTTGTGGTTCCCAATATCTACGAAAACAAGATCCTTGGCAAATCAAACATCAATTTCTGGAAAGAAAAGATGATGGAGTTTGGCGGGGACTATCTTATCTGGTCCAACGCACCGGAAGATCCGAGTTATAACTAGGGCTGAAAGTTCGATGTCCGATGTCCGATGTCCGATGTCCGATGTCCGATGTCCGATGTCCGATGTCCGATGTCCGATGTCCGATGTCCGATGTCCGATGTCCGAT
>NZ_JAFMTQ010000011.1 GCF_026126405.1 Aureitalea sp. L0-47 | reverse complement strand
GGTCATTGGGAGTTATTTGAGAATTGATGCTTGTAATTTAAAGTTTTTCGATGTAGATTCCTCGCTGCCCTTCAACTACGCTCAGGGTAAACACTTGGAATGACAATGCATAGATTACCACTTCAACGAATCAACTTTTTGTTGTCGGGTGTCAGTTGTCCTGTGTCCGGTGTCAAGAGACTCTAACAATCTAGAATACTAAGAGTGACACGATACAAAAATACTAAGAGTGAAGCGATACTAAACTACTAACTCTCTCACTTTCGTTGGGTGAATAGAAGGGATGTCCCATACCTCAGAGATCTTGCCTTCCACGATGCGCCATACGATGACTGCGTCAACTTCTAGTTCGCGGTCATCCAGGATCATTTCGTTCTTACTGTGTACCACCACCAGTTCATCTCCAATAGCAGTGATGGAAACCGGGTTCACATTAAAGCATTTATGGCATATTTCTCCCATTTTTTGGAAGAAGTCCCGGAAACCTTCCAATCCAACGTAGGTCCCTTTTATTTCGGGCAGTAGTGGATTAAAAAAATGGAACTCGGCATTTCCGGCCAGCACGTCTGTTGCTGTGTCTATGTTGTTAGGATCAAATTTCTTAACTATTGCAATGTTAGGATGTTCTTTGTTCATAATACAGCGTTTATCGGTTACTATTTTCTTCGCATTTATAAGCGTTTTGCGCAATCGAATAAGTTAGATAATGATCTTCTATTTGTCAATGATATTGGTCAATTTATGGCGAGAAGTTAGAGGTTAGAAGTTAGAGGTTAGAAGTCAGAAGTCAGAAGTCAGAAGTCGGAAGTCGGAAGTCGGAAGTCGGACCTTCCATATCCACAAATCCACAAATTCACAAATCAACGCATCAACGAATCAACAGTTTTTGTCCGATGTCAAGACTCTAACAATCTAAAATACCAAGAGCGAAGCGATACTGAGAACGTAGTGATACTAATAGCGCAGCGATACTAAGAACGAAGTGATACTAACATATTCCGTCCACCGAATGTTAAGGTTTTTACAAATACGATTATCGCCGTCTAATGTTTGCTTATTTTCGTTCAACAAATTAATCGTAACCATCTCATCATGAAGTCACTATTCGGTTTATCACTAGCAATCTGCTTTGTTTTGCTGGCATCTTTCACGCCTGCTAACGATGATTTCCAGGGAAAAGCATACTACTATTCAAAATCTAAAATGGAACTGGGTAACTGGGGAGCTCGTATGAGTGAAGCTCAGAAAAAGCAGGTGTATGAGCGACTTAAGAACCGACTCAATAAAACTTATGTGCTTACCTTCAACAAAACGGAATCCATGTTTAAGGAGGAGGACCAGGTAGACGCCATCGCTGGTGCTACGGATTCCTGGGGAAATAATTTCTCGCGAGGAGATCAGTATAAAAATGTAAAGGAAAATCTGCTTGTACAGAGTCAGGAGTTCTACGGAAAGAAATTCCTGGTTAAAGATAAACTACAGGCGATCGATTGGAAGATGGGTTCAGAATCAAAACAAATAGGGCAGTATACCTGCTTTAAAGCAACGGCTTCCATCCCTACAGATGAGCTTGCCTGGTACGACTTTTCCTGGGGCGACCTGCGAAGAGAGGAAGCAAGTGACACGGCCGATGCGTCGAATGAGGCACCCGCCATTCCAATGACTGAAGTAGAAGCCTGGTACACGCTGCAGGTTCCTGTAAGTCATGGGCCAGGTGAATATTGGGGGCTACCCGGTCTGATCCTGGAAGTAAGCGCTGGAAATACCACCATGCTTTGCTCTAAGATTGTCATGAATCCTGAAGAGACCATCAAAATTGAAGCTCCGGACAAAGGCAAAGAGATCACAAAAACGGATTATCAGTCCACCATCCGTAGCAAGATGAAGGAAATGCGCGACAACCGCGGCCGAAGAAGAAACTAATGATTTCTCAATGCGCTATTTTCACAACTCCTAGCTTTCACATCTCATGAAAAAATTCTTTAGCCTAATTCTGCTAATGGCAGTATGTAATTCGTTTGCCCAGGTCACTCTGAAAGGCGTTGTGAAAGACAGCCTTAACAATCCGCTGGAATTGGCGAATGTTGTTGCAATGAATAAGGCTACAAATAGCCTTGAATCCTATGCTATTACGAATCCCAGGGGAGAGTATACCCTAAAACTTAAAGCCAATGAAACCTATAATATGCAGGTAAGCTATATAGGTTTGAAGAACATCCAGGAAACACTTTCCACCGAAGAAACGGATATTACCAGGGACTACACGCTGTTTGCAGACAATACCCTGGACGAGGTAGAGATCGTATATGAGATGCCGGTGAGTGTACGTGGAGACACCTTGGTTTACAATGCGGATTCATTTAATACCGGGACCGAACGTAAGCTTGGTGATGTACTCGAGAATCTTCCGGGAGTTGAGATCAACGAGGATGGTCAGGTGGAAGTAGAGGGGAAGGTCGTTAATAAATTGATGGTAAACGGCAAGGATTTTTTCGACGGCGATACCAAATTAGCCACAGAGAACATCCCATCCAACGCGGTGGATAAGGTGCAGGTTCTTCGGAATTATTCTGAAGTAGGCCAGCTAAGCGGCGTTAGGAACAACCAGGACAACGTAGCTCTCAATATCAAGTTAAAAGAGGGGAAGGAAAATTTCTGGTTTGGAAATGTGACGGCAGGAGCCGGTGCATCACCAGACGATGAATTGTATTTGCTTCAACCGAAGCTGTTTTATTATAGTCCGAAGTACAGCATCAACTTCATTGGTGACTTAAACAATACGGGGGAAGTGGCCCTTAACCGACGGGATATACGAAATCTTGGTGGAGGCTTCAGGGCACCCAGCAGGAGCAGTGGAACGAACATAAATCTGGGTGACAATAGTCTGAATTTCTTAACCAGTCAGGGGAATGCCCTCGAGATAGAAAATCAACTGGCTACGGCCAATTTCAGTTATTCACCTAAACAAAACCTGGACCTAAGCGGTTTTGCCATCTTCAACAGCAGCCGTGTCCTTTCCAGGGAAACCAGTCTTGTTCAATATACCGACGCCAGCCTTGGAATCCCTGATGAGGCCACCGATCAGCGAAGTAGGGAACGATCGGACCAGGGTTTGGTGAAACTCAGCCTGTCCTTTCAACCTAACCTAAGTAATCAGTTAGATTACGATGTTCTGGGTAGAATCTCGAAAGATTCACAGGTTCAGAGCCTGTTCTCTTCCGTGATCGGGAATACGGATCAGGTGGATGAGGTGACTCCTTTCAGTATAAATCAAAACCTGAATTATTACTACACCCTGAATGAAAAGAACATCTTCGCCTTTGAGGCAACACACCTTATCAAGGACGAAGATCCTTTTTACAATGCACTCCTGGTGAACGATCCTGACGGTGAGGACGCCTTCGATACCACGGCGGAAGCATTGGGTCTAAATACAACCTTACAGAACTACGATCTTGGTCAGAATCGACGGATCAAGTCCAACCAACTAGATGCCAAGCTGGATCACTACTACGTGTTGAATGCGCGAAGTAACCTGAATTTTACCCTGGGGACCATTTTGAGCAGACAGCAATTCAATTCGAACATCTTCCAGTACCTGGAAAACGGATCTATTTTTGATCCTACCCCCATCATTAACAACGGACTGGCGATCAATGACACCGAATATAATTTCAGTGATGTGTACCTGGGAGCGCATTATCGCGCTAAGTTTGGAAAATTCACGATAACGCCGGGGTTTTCGGTACACGCCTATGGAAACCGGAATATCCAGTTCGGGGAGGAATTCGAGGATAATTTCTTCCGTGTGCTGCCCGACTTCGAAACACGTATTCAGTTTAAGAAAAGTGAGCAGCTCACGTTCAGGTACGAGATGAGGAATCAGTTTACGGATGTTACGCGCCTTGCACAGGGACTCGTGCTTAACAACTACAACAGCATACAGTTTGGGGAACCCGATCTTCAAAATGCCTTATCGCACAATCTAAGTCTCTTTTACAGTAGTTTCAACCTGTTTAACTATACCAATGTGTTTGCCAGGGCGGCTTATACGAGTAATATAGACCAGATACGAAGCCTTACAAATTTCGAGAGTGTAATTCGAACAAGTACCTTTTTTAACTCGAATTTTGCCGATGAGAACGTAAGTGTATTCGGTCGTATTCAAAAGACCTTCGGAAAGGTGCGTACAAGCTTGAATGCTAGTTTCAATTATAGCAAGATCAACCAGTTCATACAGGGTAATCAGTCGCTGAACGAAGGCTTTACCCAGACGTATACGCCTGGGATCCGTACCAATTTCAGGGTAGCACCGAATATCAATGTTCGTTATCGATACAGTGTTACTGATAACAACCAGGGGGATCGAAAGACGACTTTTATCACCAATGCACCTTCCATTGAATTCGACGCCTATATCTGGAAGAAAGTCACCTTCAGAAGTAATTATACGTATACCAACCAGGATCTTGGGAACGGGGAATCACAGTCGTTTCAGAATTGGGATGCTACGCTTTCTTACCGCAAGAACCGGGATGCGAAATGGGAGTATGAACTTCAGGCCACCAATATTCTGAATATTGATTCCCAGGTTAGGAACAGTGCTAATAATATCTCTGTGTTTTCTTCTGAAACCTTTATACAGCCAAGGTTCGTGACCTTCAGGTTTGTTTACACCTTGTAATTGTTTGTTTCTGAAGCGATAGCTGAGCTTTTTTGTTTGATAGATGTACGGTGTTAGAAGTTAGAAGTTAGAAGTTAGTAGTTAGTAGTTAGTAGTTAGTAGTTAGTAGTTAGTAGTTAGTAGTGAGAAGTCGGATGCCGGACTTTTCAAATCCACAAATCCACAAATCAGCATTTTGTCCACTGTCATGATTTTAACAATCTAAAATTCCAAGAGCGAAGCGTTACCAATAACTTAGTGATACCAATATACCAACGTTTAAAGTCCGAAGTCGGAAGCACAGACTAAACAAATCAACGAATCAACATATTGTCCGGTGTCCGATGTCCGATGTCCGGTGTTTGGTGTCAAAAGTTGAAAGTCTAAAGTCAGAAGTGAGTTTTCTGGAAATCTAAAATTCCAAGAGCGCAGCGATACTAATAACGTAGTTATACCAACATTCTAACTTTACAATCAAAAAAGCCCCACCAAATGGTGAGGCCTATAAATTATGTGAGTGTGGTTTTATTCTTCATCGCCCATATCATCCATATCGCCACCACCTCCGCCACCTAGTGGGAAAGTAACACCAGCCATTAGCTGAACACCTCTAGTGTAGATAGAATCATCGAAGTCGGAGTCGTCCTCCTTCAGGTCTGTTACACCTTGAAGGAAAGTTCCTTGAAGAAAGATCTTAGTGCCTCCGTCCCCAACAGGAAAAGCGAGTCCAAGACCAGCACCCCAGGATACGTCGATCGACTTAAGATCATCGCTAATGTCCTCATCGGCAGAAGCGATAAAGTCGGCAGTTTGATCTGCACTCATATTGAAAGCTACACTAGGTCCCGCCATGATATACGGATGTACATTTCCGGCATCGAATGTAAATCGTGCGAAGACCGGCACCTCAATAGCGCCAATGACCGCCTCGATCTCACCGGGGACGCCTTCTTTTCTGTAATTAGTACCTTTTCTCAGGTACATGGCTTGGGCATGAATACTGAAAGTACCTTCTATTGGGAAGTTAGCTACAGCACCTCCACCAAAGTCCAGCCTTGTATTTGTATTTAATTTATTTCCGGGATCAAAATCAACTGAAGTTCCGTTGAAACCCCCTATAACACCCAGCTCTATCTGGGCTTGTGCCGTGAATGTCATACATAGGATGAACATTACAGCAAATACTCTGGTAATTGTACTCATAATGGTAGTTTATTTTAAATTAGACTTAAGTTCCGATTGTACTAATCAAATTTTCTCCATGGCCTCTGCCATTCGAATCATCGGTCTTGCCCTAACAATCAACTTCATTCAGGTTACTTTGACGAATCCCGTTTCAACCTCATTTTGAGGACCATATTGAGAGTTTTTACAATAGTGAAGGTAGTGATTTTTTTAATATCATATTGAAAAGGGGTAATTGCTTGACTATCTAACCAGGCTAATTACTGAAATAGGGAGTGCTGTTGGTTCCGCCTTGCTGAACCACCTGCAGTCTGTCGTTAAATATCTTCATTTTCGCAAAATCCTCTTTCCTTGCGTAAATCTCTTTTAAAGCCATAAGGGTGCTTATGTCGTTCGGATTAAGATGTTCTGCTCGCTGAAAATAAGGCATAGCTTTATCAAAAAGTGCCATGATCTCCGCTTCTTTCTTTTCATATTTTTTTACGCCTTCCGAAGAGAAATCATCAGCTAATACCATTAAAACTTTCGATTCCATAGCGGCCTTGTTGAAATAAAGAGCGCCGATACTGTAGGTGGCCATGGCATTTTCCGGATCTTTCGCAATACCCTGTTTATAATAATCCAGTGCGTTGCTGAAGTATAAGTTCTGCATGTCAGGGTCGCCACCTTGCGCCTCCTGTTGATATAAACCATCATATACATTTCCCAGGGTGACGTACAAAGAAACATTCTCCGGTTCTTTTTCAATAGCCGACTTAAGCTTTGCTACCAGTTCATCCAGCTGGTTGGTTTTAAGGAAATGATTTATCTCGGCGAAGAGTAGGCTCACATCATCCGGGAACAACTTTCTGCCTTCCTCGATGTATTTATAGGCATCATTGATATCTGTATTTTGATCAGCGGAGGCAATACTATAAAGTGCTTCATAGATGCTAGGTTTTTCATATTTCTTTCGATACAACTCCTCTAAATGCATTTTCGCTTCGCTATTCATCCTGGCGTTAAGTGCAGCAAGGCCGGAAATAAATACTTGATTATTATATTCATCTTCCGTATCCAGGGCACTATCAGCTCCCGCATTTTTCAATAGGGTGTGCGCTTCCAATACAGAGCTTAACAATAGATAAGCGCCCTGATAATCACCATCCTCGAAAGCCATTACCCCGGTTGTACTAATGTTATTCTGTACGGTGCGTATTCCATTCACAGCTTCCTTGGTCTCGTATTTTTTCTGTGCTAGTTTCTTCGCCTTCACATACGCCTCAAGGGCCGTGAGAGCAGGGTATTGCCGTTTTGGAAGTTTTGATGCATCTCCGAAACCAAGCTGACGAATTATAACTTTCTGATTAGCGATCTCGTTGTAGATATCTCCACGAAGTAGCCATACAGCAGCTTCATTGGTAGTTTCACTATCATTTATTGCTGCGTCTATATTGTCTGTTGCTTCAACAAATTTGGCCGCATTGCTGTTATCAATTTTATAGATAGTAAACGCTTTCTTGGCAGATTGTATATGTTCTTTACCACTTTGAGCCTTTACTGAGAAAGAGAGAATGGCAAGGATAAGGATTGAGGAGATCTTTATTTTCATGATTTCTGAAGTTTAATCAAAATTAACAATTTAAAGATGGACAAGGTATAAGGCAGTTGTCGTATTTATTTTAAAGTTTGAATATCTGTATGCTGTCACCGCTCCAACGCCAGGTCTACACGCCTCTTTTATCACCAAATATCCGAATGTGAAGTCGGTCCGTGTACTTAAAATTATATTTTTTACATACCTCCAGCAACCACACTTGCCGCTGTTTTAATTGTTCAGGATTGATTCCTTCCGGCATGAGATAGACAGTTTCCGGAGAGATGTTATATCGTTTGATTATTTCCAGCACCTCCTCGAGGTCTTTTTCTTCCGAGATAACAAATTTGAAATTCGACTTTGCAGATCGGGCAAAGAAGGAAAGCGCGGCCGGTTTCTCTCTCAGTTTCCGCGAATTATTGGAATTGCTGAGCTTAGGGGAGACATTGTACTGGTGTATCAGGGAGTCGAAAGGATCTTCTGGTATCAGGGTTCCGTTGGTCTCTACTTCAAAGTAATAATCGCCTGAATTCTTGTGGAACATTGCCATGAGTTCTGTTAGTTCCTTTTGCTGCATCATGGGTTCACCACCTGTGAGAACGATATTCCTGCAATGGGTTTTTTCAACGATCCCTACGATCTCCTGCGGGGTGGCTTCGTGGATCATTTCCTCCATTTTGAACTTCTTGTATCCCAGCCTGGAATCATTATTATGCTTGAAACGTGTATTCTCCCAGTTCCAGGTATAATCGGTATCACACCAGATACAATGTAAATTGCAAAGGGAAGTACGGATGAAGACGCTGGGTTGCCCCATGTTCTTACCCTCGCCCTGTATGGAGTGGAAAATCTCGGGTCGACCGTGAAGTTTTGCAAGCTTAATTCTGGTCATAGGAGAAAAAGTACGATATAAACCCTGAAGGAATGTTCTTTAATCAACGATAATTTTGAATGGGATCGCTCCAAACTCATCTTTTATCTCCATTAAATAGATCCCACTGGCCATTTGCTGGGGAATACGAATTTGTCCTGAAGGGTTCTGATAAGTTTCAGAAAAAAGCTGCTGGCCGGACAAAGAATAGATGCTCATTTCAACATTACCAAAAGCGCCCGAACTATTTAGTTGAACTACGATCTCACTTCCAACGGGATTCTGCATCAACCTGTATCTCTCACCGCGGTTTACTTCGGAAACACCCAGTGAACCGTCGCGTATTTCGTCCAATGCAAACTGGGCACTGGCAGCAGTTACTTCCACGTGAGATTCATTTACCAATGGGATAAACGTATTCGCAAAAGGGGAGGAGTGAATTCCTCCTATGTCCGGAGCTTCAAACCAATCATCTTCATTGTCGATCGCCAAAGCGCTGATCACCGGGATGAAGGAAAATTCATCCTGGTTCAATGCGTCAATAAACGCCACGATCACAGGGTTGGTAGCTCCACCACCACCCAGTGCGGCAGAAATTACGGATGTACCTCCTGGAGAGGCATCAACACCATCAGTAAACGAAAAGCCCTCAGCATCTGCTGCATAGCTGTTTAGCGGAATTCCTATAAGGAAGCTGTCCATACTGGTTACATTATTCGTTAAACCGGCTTCCGGGGTGAAACGGAGCACTATATCTGCGGTTACACCCGGACTTAGCTCCAGTGTGGTATCCACCACAAGCATACCTGGATTCCCGGTAGTCGTGCCTTGCGAACTCCCATTCACCATTGCCACATTCCTCACATTTTGCGGAAACCCAAGGGCATCCAACTCCGATTGAAAGGCGTCTCTGAAGTTAGGGGCACCGTCGGGTAATAGTTTGTTCGGGTCCTGGAGGAAGTCGGAACCGGCTTGTAAATGACTCAAATAATGGTCGTACAGCATTTCTTTGGCTGCAGGAGAATTCAGTACGCTCTCAACGATGGCAAGTGCTTCGGCATTGCCGAACTCTCGAGCTAAATAGTTAATTAGGTATTGCAGGCTTATCGGAATATTTGCTCCACGATGCGGCGAATCGAAGGAGATATAAAGTCGTGTTTCAGTATCCAGGCTGTTTTGTTCCATATAAGACAGAGCGTACCTGGCAATTAAACCTCCCATACTTGGGCCAAGAACTACCAATTCGGCATCACCTACTTTCTGATCGTTCATTTCATTGATCAGTTCAACCAACACCATGGCGTTGCGCTGAATATAATCGGCTCCTCCGTCTATATTCTTTCCTCCGGTGCTGTATTGTGGCGCATTCAGAATTACTATATCATATCCCTCATCTCGCAGTATATCAGCCATATTTTCTCCGCCAAAACTAAGGCTGTTATACAAGCCTGCTATATCCCTGCCATCCCCGGGATCAAAACCATCCAGTACTATGATGGGCTGGTCCAGAATTCCGTCAACATTGTCAAGGAATATCTCGTATTCACCTTCACCAAAATAGGCCTGAGATTCGTCATAGCCCTGGTAGGCAATGCCAGCTGTAATAGGAGTAACTACACCCCTGTTGGCAATGGGCGCATCCGGAGCCGGGTGCATGAAGCTTAGCTGTGCAAATGTGGAAATTGATACTAATGAAAGGAGTAAGGTAAAGATAGATCGCATAATATGGGCTTTAGCAAATTTTGCTGTGGAAGATACTAATAAAACTTCGGGTTTTCAACGGTCACGCATTCAGGAATCCTGAAACGGGGCAATAACAGCATATGACTAATTGCAGCATTTTGCAGCAATTTGAAAGCCCAAAAGTTGGCAATAACAACGTTGACCTTTGTCTTTATACCGACTTAGATGCTCGGGAGTATGTGTTTCCTGCTTACTCTGCAGCTTCTTCAGAAGCCGACTCTTCCGCCATCTGCTCCATTTCGGGTTCCGGTAGAGGTTGACTACTATTCCAGATATCCTTATCGTATTTCCAGACACCGTCCACTTTTTTCCAAATGACAATATATTTGCCTTTGTCGATTGTGGAACCGTCTACTGCATTGATCACGAATGTACCCTCTTCAACAGCTGTATCACCGTAACCAGTGGCTTTGATAGTTGTAAGAACACCACTATTTATACCCATTTCAAAACCTGCTTTCCAATAGGCTTCTATGCCTTCGCTTCCGGAAATAGACTCACTATTTGGAGGATGAATGGTTGCATCGGAAGTATAAACAGCCGTTAATCTTGCGGCGTCATTCGCATTAAATGCTGCGATAAATTCTTCGTTCGCTTTGCGAATTTCCTCTGTAACATCAGTGGGACCCTGGGTGCAGGATATAAATACGATTGAAATAAGAACAAAGCCGAAAGCTGGCTTTATTCGCTTAAGAATACTTCTCATGATTAGTTGTTTTAGTTGAATTATCGTTTCGAAAATGTGTAGAAAGAATAGCCCACCTCAAGATCATCGATCACCGTAGAGGGAAGCTTACTATCTACTTTTTGTGTATGATGACTCATAGGATAGGCATTGTGAAGCGTCCATTCCATCAAGGGCTTACCGCTGGAATCCTTTAAACAAAGAATCACACGGGATTTTTCCGGAGCCACATTATCCTCATTTGGTCTTCCAAACCACTCCATAATCCTGGAGCCTGGTTGGGCTTTTCCTTTTTTTAGTATGATGCGATCCGACTTAGGCAGGGAAGGGAGTCGGTATTTGAAGGGATGGTCCCCAGGTAGTAATGCATGCTTTAACGCGGGCTCCGTTGAGACTCCGTCCACCATTTCAAAAGAGGTTTGCTCTCCATTGGCGGACAATTCAAAGTAATATTCGGATGAACTCATATTGTCATTATTGGTTTAGTGTAGTTGTCTCTTAAAGATAGTAAAAAAAGTTAACCGACTGTCATGCAAAGGTCCGTTCTTCAGAAATGAAAAAGAGGCAACCTCCTAAAAGGCTACCTCCTAAAAGAAGTATATGAAAAAAATTACTGCTTTACGATCTTGTAAATCCCGGATTTACCATTAACTACCGCGGAACACACGTACTGTCCACTGCTTAAGTAGGAAATATCCAGTTCGGAAGTAAGTGCATCCACCGGCTGGTACATTACCCTTCGTCCAAACATATCAAATATCGAAATGCTTTCTATACGTTCATCAGCCTGTATATAGACCGAATCCCCGGCAGGATTAGGATATAAATTGAACAAACGTTTGAGATTATCAGCCACAGAGAGGTCAGGGTCTGGGTTTCCTATCCACGCAAATTGAGATGTAGCTACAACATAAATTATCCCAATCAGTGTCGTGAGCCCCGTAACGGTGTTGACAATTCTTAGTTCCGAATCGAAAACGGTATTATTAAAAGCGGCTAAAAGTATCACTCCGGCTACATAACTCAAGGCCATTCCCTGTCCGAAATTCGCATCGAAACCAATTGCTCCGATCAGCACGGCCAGACCAGTTAGTTTGTTGATGCTCCATATACTGTCATTATCAATGTCCAGGGCAAATAGCGCTCCTGTAACTGTTATAGCCAGGGCAATTCCAAGTGTCATACCCGTTATCCCAACTACCGTGGCCGCGATGGTTACCAAATTTATGAGTAACAAGGTAGTAACAACAGCATTCGTCGACAACGCATAGAGCAATCCATCTGTGGGGTCGAATTCAAGGCCAGTGATACTTTCACCAGGTGGAATTCCCGTAAGGGCTCCAAGCAGGGTGTAAATCCCAGAGATAAGGTTTAGTGAATAAATATTATTGTCGTTATCTACCACGTAGGCCTTGGAACCATTTCCGTTTACAGCGCCAGCTCCTTCGAAATTCGGATTTGTGATAGGGGAGTTTGCAATAGGAGTAAAGGCCGCAGGATTACCTTTATTGAATTTTCCATAGGTCTCACTAGAATTCTCAATTCCGAAGATATCCGATCCTCCAACACGCATTTGGGTAACAGGCACGTCTGTCCTTCGCCCATAATGGGCTCTTAGAAGATCAATCTCCTCTGGAGAGAATACAGCGGTAACACATTTGTGTGTGGTTTGATTCTTGCGTTCGAGTAGTTCAGCTAAAGTAGCCGGAGACTGTGCGAATAAAGGAAAGGAAAGGAAAATAGCACACAGTACAACCCATGAGTGTAATGCTTTCATAATGGATTATAATTGGTTAGTATTCAGAAAGATACAAAAAATTTGCTTTGCCTCGGCAGAGATTTCCCAAGTGAAGGAATCACCTTACAGGCACAAGGCTGAAGCCCCTAGTATCGGTAGGTTCGGATGGGAAGAAGTTAGTATCTTCAATTGTTCAATTTGCTTCGGATAGGCAAATTTCCGAATAGATTCATGCATGGAACTCTCAAAAAATTGCTGTGCTTTAGCAATGGAGCCACCCATTATGATTGCCTGGGGGGCATACATAAAGAGGATCATTTTGATAGCTTCTCCAAGGTGAGTCCCGAATTCCTCAAAGGCCCGAATCGCTTTGCGATCACCATTCAGGGCTTCTTTGTGCATTTCTTTGGCCGAAATTCCATATTCTCTGATAAAGAAGAAACTGCCTGTATATTCTTCAACTAAACCCTCTTTATAGGGTAACATTCCTATCTCCCCAGCGCCACATAGCACACCGCTGTACAATGAATTATTGATGATAACTCCCATACCCAGTCCGGTACCTATGCTCAGTCCGATGAAATCGCTGAACTCCTTTCCCTTACCAAATTGCTTCTCACCAAGTGCAAAACAGTTGGCATCGTTGTTCAATACTACCGGAACCTTGAATTCTTCCTGTAAAATCTGTTGCAGCGGTACTTCTTGCCAGGCCGGTATATTCTGAATATTGTAGATCATACCGTTTTGAGGGTCAACGATCCCGGGAACCCCAACGCCAATACCTTTCACATCCTCAGTGAGAATTTCTTCAATAGCATCGGTTAAAACAGTTAGAATGGTTTCTGAAGATGCATTACTAACAATTTTCCTGCTTGTCTCTTCTAATAACATTCCGCTGTGAACAAGGCCTGCATTGAAAGTGGTTCCGCCAAGATCTACTCCTATATATTCTGCATTCATGTTTCCGATTTCTTTTGCAGTTTAAAGGTAGTATTATTTACCAAAGGTTTTGCCCAGAAGCCAATGGAAACGATGAATAGTAAAGGGACGATAAGGAATAGTATTCCAATTTTCAGATTGATCATATCTCCGAGGAAGCCAACCAATAAGGGCATGACCGCACCTCCGGCTATCCCGGTACAAAGAATCCCCGAAAGCGAACCATGCTGCTCCTTAACCGAATTGAGGCCAAGCGAAAAAATGATGGACCACATTACCGATATCAGGAAGCCCAGGGCAGGAAATGCAAGCAGTGCGATTTCTGATGAGGAAGTTACCGCCAGGATCAAACAGGCGATAGTGGCAATTCCCGATCCGATCAATATCTTTCGACTATCGAATACTTTCAGTAAAAATAATCCGAGCAAACATCCCACTGTGAGCATTGCCCAAAATTTAGAAACCGTATTGGCCCCAATGGTTTGAGGGTCCAGGGAATGATATTCCTGAAGAAACCCCGAGATCCAGTTCCCTATGCCTTGTTCAGTTCCCACATAGCAAAAAATCCCCAGGAAATACAGAAGGGTCCATTTGTTCTTCAGCAAACTCATATAGGAGGATCGATCACCGGAACGTTCACTTTCTTTCTTGGTGTATTCGGGATAGCGCGTGGCTCTTACAATGAGGAATAATACAAGTCCAAGGATGGCAAAGACAATATAAAGGGATACCCAGGGTAGTTCGGCAGGGACAAGTCCTCGCAGCATTTCGGCAAGTACGTCTTTGTTTTCTTCGGAATTTACCAGGTACATGTACAAGTAGGGACTCGCGAAGGATGCCAGTCCGAAAACCAATTGCGCCAGCACTGAATTAAAGGCAAAATGTCCTTCACCACCCGCCGCACGTAGCATTGGGTTGATGATCACCTGCAACACGGCCATGCTGCAACCCAGGAAGAACAAACTAAGACTGAAAACAATATAGCCGGGGAAGATCGTGAACACAGCACATGCCAGGATGATAATTCCGAAGGCAACCGAAAGCAACGTCCTGTCGCTGTATTTTTCTGAAAGGAATCCTGCAGGGATGGACATCACCCCGTATGCAATGAAAAAAGAGAAGGGGAGGAGCCCGGCCAGGCTCAGGCTGAGATCGAAACTCTGCTTCACATCGATGATGATGGAATTCAGAATATTAGTGATAAAAGAGATCGCGAAGAAGATCACCATCACCAGGATCACAATGTGGTAATAGATCTTTTGCTGAGGTTGGTTGGCCATATACTTCTCATGAACTTCCAAGAGGAAGTCCTATAAAAGTACTAAAAGAAATTCGCTTGGTATTCGCCTTATTCATCCTCGTCTTCTTCTTCTTTCTTCTTATTGACCGTTCCAAAGGCCATTCCGAGGGCCACACCTACACCCATTCCTATGGCGATTCCAATCCCAATGTTGTCTAATGCCACACCCAGGGAAACACCAATTGAAACACCCAGTATGATACCGAAAAAGTAATGTCTATAGTTCATCTAAGGTTAATTGTTTACCTGTTAAGTACGTTTTATTTGCGAACGTTACAGCCTCAATTGGTAATTCATTCCCTGCCGGGATCGTACACTGCCACTGCGATCTTCGAATCTGCTGTACCATAGTAGAGGAAGTATTTTCCTTTGTAGTTTACCAGACCTTCCACAAAACATACCTCGTTTACTTCACCTACTTTTTCAAAATAGGGAAAGCCCCAGGTATTACCGTCCTCTGAGGGTGCTTCGGTTGGTTTCTCCTGGCAATTAAGTATAAATAAGGACAGGCAAAGAGCGAAAAAATATTTCATTTAATTACTATTCTATGAATGAAAGATACTTAAAATTAAGTGGGTACGGATTTACCTATCCGGATATGCTGCCATGGAATTAAATAGCGTACCTTTGCAGCTAATAAAGAAATGGCATTAATAGATTTTTGTCTTTTCACAAAATACTATATGTCATTTAATTCAATCGGGTTATCCGCTGCCCTGCTAAAAGCTATTAGCAAAAAAGGATACACGGAGCCAACCCCTATTCAGGTGAAGGCGATACCACAAATTTTATCAGGACGGGACCTTCTTGCTTCGGCACAGACAGGAACGGGCAAGACTGCTGGTTTTGCATTACCTATACTTCAGAAATTATCTTCGGAAAGTCCAATGCAGCGGCGCCGGGTTCGATCATTGATATTGACACCCACGCGAGAACTTGCTGCCCAGGTGACAGATGATTTTAAACAATACGGACAATTTACAGACCTTCGTACTACTGTAGTATTTGGAGGCGTTAATGCCAATCCTCAGATCCGCACCTTAAAGCAAGGCGTGGACATACTGGTTGCAACCCCTGGCCGACTATTGGATCTTCACAACCAGAAAGTATTTTCATTATCTCATGTTGAGGTTTTAGTTTTGGATGAGGCAGATCGTATGCTGGACATGGGTTTTTTACGGGATATTGAAAAGATACTTGCCCAGTTACCGGTAAAACGGCAAAACCTGTTATTTTCCGCAACTTTTTCGAAAGAGATCAAAAAACTCGCCGGAAAATTCCTGAAAAACCCGGTTATGGTAAAAGCTACCCCGGAGAATACTACAGCCGAAACGGTGGATCAGATCGTTTATCGAACCGACAAGTCAAAGAAAACCAAACTGGTCACGAAATTGATCACTGATGGAGGGTGGGAACAGGTACTTGTTTTCACGCGTACCAAGCATGGAGCCAATCGATTGAGTCAGAAATTAGGTAAGGCTGGAATTCATTCTAAAGCAATTCACGGAAATAAAAGTCAGGGAGCCAGAACTATGGCTTTGGAAGGTTTTAAGAAGGGTACGGTCCGGGTTTTGGTAGCTACAGATATAGCGGCTCGCGGACTTGATATTCCTTTACTTCCTCATGTTATCAATTATGAACTTCCTAATATACCTGAGGATTATGTTCATAGAATTGGAAGAACCGGAAGGGCAGGAGCCGGGGGTGAAGCAATCTCCATTGTGAGTGTAGATGAATTCGATTACCAAAAGGGAATTGAAAAATTATTGGGAAGAACATTAGAGAGTAAGGTAATTCCGGGATTTGAAGTAACTGAAACACTTCAGGAAGTAAACGATAAAAAACTCGCGAATAAAGCTCAAAATCAGCGAGGCCGGAGAAATTCCCGAGATGATGGAAATTCATCCCCTAAAAACTCTAAGAACGGCAACAGATCAAGACGTAGACGCAGGTAATAACTATTTCCGTGTGGCGCTTAAATTGTCCAACATCTTATTAAGAATATCCGGGTAATCTGTAATGATGCCATCAACCCCAAGGTCGATCAATCGCTTCATCTCATCCTTGTCGTTAACCGTCCACGGGATCAATTCCATACTATTCAACTTACAGAATTCTACCAGGGATGCATCTACCAGGACGTGTGCCGGACTGTAGATCGCCGGAGTAAATCCCAGTTTCTTCAGGTTCTTTTCAGGAGTTAGTTTATTTTCAATCAACAGAACCAGAGGTATTTCGGGGTCTATTTTTCGAACTATCTGTAGTGATTCCGGATCAAAAGATTGGATCACAACACGTTCTTTTACTCCACTCATAGCTACTGCGCTCACCACTAATTCGGCAAATTCTTGTCCGTTGGGATGATAGATGTTGTCGTATTTTGGATTTCGTTTGATCTCAATATTGTAAAATGGCTTGGAGATTTCATTCTGAATAACATAGTGTTCAACCTCCTTCACCACGTCTAAGAAAAGAGGTTTCACTGCCTCCATCTTTTTTTGCTTCGGAAAGCGAGAATGAGGTTTCAGTCCTACATCAAAAGTTGCAATGCTGTCGTAGGTCATCTGGTACATATTGTAGCTTCGCTTGTTCTCTTCAGAAATAACTTCTCCATTTGGCGCTGTACTGATCTCATGAGAGAAAAAAGGTTCATGGGAGACCACGACCTGTTTATCTGCTGAAATAACCAGGTCCATTTCCAGGGTAGTTACCCCAATGTCGAGGGTTTTAAGGAAACCCGGAATGGTATTTTCAGGCATGAGTCCGCGGCAACCGCGATGGCCCTGGAGATCTATGGATATTGGCATGGAAGTGTCATTATTACAACTGGTTAAACTCAAGAGCACCGCTAGAGAAAGAATTCTAATATTCATGGGTCAACCACTATTTCAGTTTGTCTTTAAAAAATGATATAGTGCGTTCCCATGACAATGCCGCAGCGGCTTCATCGAAACGCGGCGTGGAGTTGTTATGAAATCCATGGTTAACTCCTGGGTAAAAGTGAACCTGGTAATCAATTCCATTGTTTTTAAGCGCTGTCTCATAATTAGCCCAACCTTCATTGACACGTTTATCCAATTCGGCATAATGAATAAGCAATGGTGCTTTTATAGAGCTGGTTTCTTCAGCAGAAGGTTGTCTGCCGTAGTAAGGAACGGCTGCTTTCAAATCTGGTAATTTCACCGCCATCATATTCGAGATCCAACCTCCGAAACAGAAGCCCACAACACCTATATAGCCGTTACATTTCTCATGAGATTTAAGAAAGTTGAAAGCTGCAATGAAGTCTTCCAGCATCTCGTTCTTATCCCGCTGCCGCTGCATAGTTCTCCCATCATCATCGTTCCCCGGATAACCGCCTAAAGGTGAAAGCGCATCCGGTGCCAGGCTTATGAATCCCTCCACAGCAGCTCTTCGACCTACGTCTTCGATATATGGATTCAGACCTCTGTTCTCATGAACCACGATGATCCCGGGAAGTTGTGTTTCGGCATCATTGGGATATGAGAGCAACCCCTTAATATCGCCACCTCCCTTGGGTGAAGGATAGGTGATATAATCTGAATAGAGCCTGGGATCATCGGCAGGTACCAAAATAGAATTAAGGTAATCAGGCATTATAAAGCTCAGCAGTGTTGGAACCGTTAAACCACCGATCGCATATATCGACAATTTTTCGATGAATTGTCTTCGCCCTAGCTTATTATGAGCGTAGTCGTCGTAGAGGTCGAAAACCTCCTGGTTGATATCTTCTTTACGTAGCTTTTTCATAATACCCTTTTTGATGTTTTTAAAAAGGTAGGGGTTCGGTGGGTAAGTTGCAAATATGAAGAAGGGATCTGCCGCTTTTTTATTCTGAATTAACCTAAGAAAAGCAAATAGTAACTGCTAATTTTCGTAAATTTAGAAGTCAATGATGCCACAGATTTCAACTTAGTGTCTGTGGATAAATCCGAATGCTATGAAGACAATCCGAATTACCCTCGCAACTGTACTTCTCGTGGTTTTGCATATAATGATACCAACCAGTGGAATTACCCAGGTACTGGACTTCACCGAATACAGCGGCACTGTGGTTGACGGCGAAACGAACGATCCCCTGGTGTCCGTAAGCATTAAACTTTCTAAGACCAACCTCGGAAGTATTAGCAACGATGAAGGTGCTTTTACAATCAAGGTGCCGAACGATCGCGGTATCGATGCAATGGTATTCTCATTACTGGGTTACGAAACCAAGCGGATTCCTCTAAGCCAGCTCACTTCAGAAAAAAATAGAATACAACTCATTCCGGTTGTTACCGAATTATCGCAAATCAATATTTCTACCTTTAAGAGCGCCAAGGCCTTGGTAAGGGCGGTATTTGATAAGAAGAAAGAGAACAATATGAAACAAGCCGCCGTGATGACAGCTTTCTATCGGGAAACTATAAAGAAACGAAACCGAAATGTATCCCTGACCGAAGCGGTGGTAAACGTGTATAAACAACCGTATACTTCGGCTCAAAAAGACAATATAGGCCTACATAAGGCGCGGAAAAGCACCGATTACCGCAGGTTGGATACCGTAGCGTTAAAACTCCAGGGAGGACCTTATTCTACGCTATACCTGGATATCATGAAATACCCGGAATACATTTTCACACCCATCATGATAGATGAATATGATTTTAGTTTTGGGGCTCCATCTACGGTGAATGACAAACCTGTTTATGTAGTCAATTTCAAACAAAAAGAAGAGATCGATGTGCCGAGGTACTACGGCAGTCTCTTTATCGATTCGGAAAGCCTGGCCCTAAGCAGTGCTATTTACAGTTTGAACCTTACCGATATGAAGGGGCAGGCAAATAAGATGTTCGTAAAAAAGAAGCCCAGGGATATAGATGTCACACCATTGCGAGCGTCGTATCGCGTGGACTATCGTGAAAAGGATGGTAAATGGTACTATGGCTATGGCAATGTTGACCTGTCGTTTAAGGTTAAAAAACGAGGAAAGTTGTTTAATTCCGTGTATACCCTGAGCAGTGAAATGGCCGTAACCGACTGGGAAGTGAACACCACCAAAGCCCGACTTCGAAACAGGGAAAGGTTGAAACCCACAGTCATTATGAGCGATGAGGTATCTGGCTTCAAAGACCCCGATTTCTGGGGGCCCTACAACCTGATAGAGCCCGAGAAGTCTATTGAGTCTGCCATTAACAAGATACAGCGGAAATTAAGAAGGAACGATAGATAGCCGGTCTCTAGTTATTCTTCTTTCATAATTATGGCAGGAAGTTCCAGCGCCTTATACTTTCGGTTGTAATCGGCCATTTCTTCATCGATAATGGCGTCTCTTTCCTTTTCGTAGGTCGTCCAGTCGTTTTTAAGGTCGTTGAATCGCTGTCTCGATCCCTGCGTCACTTTTGGCATAGGTCCTTCTATAAAACCTTTCAGAAATAATAACTCCGCATTTAGTTTATTATTGAAATTAATTACATCCTGGAAGGTCTTTTGCTTAGCCTGAATAATGTTCTCTTCCCAGGAAGTGATTCGTTTACTTAGTGAATCACCCAGCTCAACAAGGGCTTCGGCCTTCTCGTTGTCTTTCAATAATTTCTTGTGTGATTTTAACTGCGACTTCACCGAGCGCATTTGATTCACAGATTCGTGCATGTCTGTTACTATGGCCTCAATTTCCGTGAGAATTTGTTGCTGCTCGTTGAAATCGGCCGCTGTAGCTCCAATATTCGGATCCGGTTTTATGCTGAATGTTGTTTCTGAAATAGCATCACCCTGCTTCATCCTGAAAGTGTAAGTCCCTGGTCCAACATGAGAACCGCCCAGGTTTCCAAAGACAAATACTTTGGAAACCGCAGGTAGGTCATCTCTTCTGAAATTCCAGAAAAACCTATTGAACCCCCGCTTTGCGGGCAGTACGGCAGGTTTTGCCGGCCCACCTGGCCAGGTCTTGAAATCCTTTTCCTTTTCACTGCTGAAGTTGCGTATCACTTTTCCATTCTGAAGTACTTCCAGGGTCACTGGAATGCTGTCTACCGCTTCTTTGATATAGTAATCGAAGATCACACCAGAAGGAGGGTTCTTACCAATAGTAGGATTATTACTCATTCCTCCGAAATAGAGGTAGGTGTCTTTCGGCTTGAAAATGATAAGTGCATCCTCTTTTTTATCCCTGTTCTGAATGGCTCCCAGGTCGTCGAGTATCCAGAAAGATCGGCCTGCAGTAGCTGCAACCAGGTCATTATGACGAATGGTTAGATCGTTGATAGGTACTACGGGCAAGTTCAATTGGAATGGTTCCCATTTCGCACCGTCGTTCCAGGAAATATACAGGCCGGTTTCTGTTCCGGCATACAGTAATCCTTTGCGTTTATGGTCTTCTCTTACCACTCTTACAAAAGTGTGCTCACCTTCAATACCATCAGTGATCTTTGTCCATGATTGCCCATAATTGCTGGTTTTGTAGATATATGGCTTCATATCCATGGACTTGTATCGCATCACGGCTATATAAGCTGTTGCAGGGTCGTGAGGAGATATTTCAATACTGTTAATGATTCCCTCTCCCAGGTTTTTTGGTGTGATGTTCGTCCAGTTCGCCCCTCCATCTCTTGTGAAATGAACCAGCCCATCGTCTGTACCTACATACATGCTGCCTTTCTCGTGCTGGGATTCCACAAAAGACATTATGGTGTTGTAATTCTCACCTCCCGCGGCTTCATTGGTGTATGGACCGCCTCCGGGTCCATGCTTGTCTTTTTCGTTTCGCGTTAAATCCGGACTCACAGGAGACCATGATAATCCTCCGTCTGTAGTCTTGAATACACGGTTTCCCGCATGATAGATAGTATTTCTATCATGAGGCGAGCTAATGATAGGAGCATTCCAGTTAAAACGATATTTGGCGTCCTCCGGTGCTTTGCTAAGACCGAGCTCGGGATATTCATTGATCGGTTTACTTGTAGCGGTTTCCTTTACCCAGCGATCGATAATACCCTGGTAACAGCCTCCATAAACTTCTACGGGGTTATCCGGATCGAAAGCCAGGAAGGCGCTTTCACAACCCGCAACCGAATACCAGTCTTTCCAACCAATACCGCCACCTCTTGTTCTGCTCGCGATGGCAATAGCCGAATTATCCTGCTGACCACCATACACATTGTAGGGGAATAAATTATCGGTGGTTACACGGTAGAACTGGGCCGTGGGCTGATTTCGCTGTGTACTCCAGGAACGTCCGCCATTGTTGGAAACATTCGCGCCACCATCGTTGGAATTGATCATCACCTGGTTGTTTTCCGGGTGGATCCATAAGTGATGGTTGTCCCCATGCGGAGTGGAAACAGCGGAGAAGGACTTTCCTCCATCGATCGACTTCATAACTGGTGCATTGAGCACGTATACAATGTTTTCGTTTTGCGGATCGGCGAAGATCTCCATATAGTACCAGGAGCGGGCAATATTCACTCGATTCTTATTGATCTGCTTCCATACTTTACCGGCGTTGTCACTTCTGTAAACACCGCCTTTCTCACCTTCGGCCTCTATCACGGCATACACTCTTTCGGGATTCGCACGGGAAACCGAGATACCCGCCTTTCCGAAGGATTCAGGAATACCAGCATTCATGGGCTCCCAGGTAGTTCCTCCGTCGGTGGATTTGTGCAGACCTGAAGATTCCCCACCACTTTCCATCGTCCACGGATAGCGTCTGTGCTGCCACATGGCGGCATATAATATTCTAGGATTGTGCATATCCATGGATAGGGAAGAGGCTCCCGTATTTTCATCGACATATAAAACCTTTTCCCAGTTATTCCCACCGTCCATAGAACGATATACCCCGCGGTCTTCTGAGGGTCCGTACTGCGCACCTTGCGCTGCCACATAGATAATGTCGGGATTTGTAGGATGAATGATGACGTCGGAAATATGTCGTGTGTAATCCAGTCCTATGTGTTTCCAGGTTTTACCCGCGTCATCCGATTTGTAGACTCCGTCACCCATGGATGTCATAACTCCTCGGGCGGCATGCTCACCCATACCAACGATCACAATGTTGGGATCGGATTCTGAAACTGCTATGGCACCTACTGTTCCGGTGTTGAAAAAGCCATCGGAGACATTCTTCCAGCTGATTCCATCGTCGGTACTTTTGAAAACACCACCGCCGGTGCTTCCCATATACCAAACCCCGGGTTGTTTAACCACCCCGGTGGAAGTTACGCTTCGGCCACCCCGGAAGGGGCCAATGTTTCGCCATTTGAGATTGTTGAATTCCTGGTCGGCGGTTTTGGGTTTTTCACCCTCATTATCCTGGGCGGAAACAGAAAGATTAGTAATTAGCAGTAATACAAATAGAAATCGGAAGATCTTCATAGGTTGGTTTTTAATGCCTATAAAGCTACGTAATTCAAAAAAAATGCGGCCCCTTTCGAGTCCGCATTCTAATTATCTCATGAATACGCTATTTGCCAATAAGGTGCAATTCGGTAAAATTCTTATCCACCACCAGTGAAGTATTACCGTTCACCTTCAATTCAGTAAGTCCCGTTTCCTGGTTATCCACCTGGATGGAGCCTATTTCAAAAGGAAGTCTTTTTAGGTCTAATTTGAACTTGGTATAGGGCGTCATGTATTTACCCTCTTTGTGTTGCTGAATGATCAACTCATTCTTATGCCCTGTAAGTTTGAAGGTTCTGTAGCTGAATCGACCCTTCTTGTAGTCGTAGCCGTCGTGGGCATCTTCATAAAGCACCGATTTTTCCTTCCCTTCTTTAAAATACACTTCCAGTTCGATCTCGTCGAATTCTTTTTCGCCTACATATTGCTGTACCGGAAACTTAGGAATAATGGCTCCTTCTTTCACAAAGACCGGGATGGTATCGATATCGGCGTCCACCCAGATTTCCTTTCCGCCGTCAACTACTTCATACGTCCAGTAATTATACCATTTTCCGCGGGGAACATACATTCGTCTGCCTTTGGAATTGGCTTCGAGTATAGGACAAATTAGTAACTGAGATCCAAACATGAACTCATCGGTTCGATAGTAATTTTGATGATCCTCCTGGTCGAAATAAACCAAAGGCTGCACCATAGGAATACCCTCCTGAACGTATTGCCTGAAGGCCGTATAGATGTAAGGGAGCAGTTTATAACGGATCTCAATGAACTTTCTGAAGATGTTAGTGACATTCTCATCGAATGACCAGGGTTCCTGGTCTCCGTGGTCTCCTGAAGAGTGTACACGGCAAAACGGATGGAAGATTCCCATCTGTATCCAGCGAATGAACAATTCGCCTGTAGGCTGTTCGGCGAAACCACCGATGTCCGTACCAGTAAAAGACATCCCGGAGATCGCCATGCGTTGCACCTGCTGATTCGCGATCCACAAATGTTCCCAACTGGCAACGTTATCTCCTGTCCATGACGAACTGTATCGCTGAGTACCGGAATAAGCCGAACGGGTAATAATAAAAGGTCGCTTAGGGTAAGTAAATTGTTTTACCCCGTGATAGGTCGCCCTTGCCATCTGCATTCCGTAGATGTTGTGTGCCTTGCTATGACTACAATGATGCCCATCGAAATTGTGGCGTACATCCAGTGGGAACGTCTTTGTTGGAACCTCCATCACTGCGGGTTCGTTCATATCGTTCCACACACCTCTTACACCAATGTCCTCAATGAGTTCCTTATACAAACCGCTCCACCATTCTCGTACTTCCGGGTTGGTGAAGTCGGGGAAATTACACTCACCAGGCCATACTTTACCACGCATTAACGGACCGTCCGCACGTTTGCAGAAATAATCGTTTTCCAGTGCCTCCCTGTAAATATCGTAGTCTTTGTCGATCTTAATTCCCGGATCGATAATGGCCACAGTGTTAAAACCATCTTCCATCAAGTCGTCTACCATGCCTTTTGGGTTGGGGAAATACTCTTTATTCCAGGTAAAGCATCGGAACCCTTCCATATAATCGATATCCAGATAGATGGCGTCACAGGGTATCTGTAACTCCCTGAACTTCTTTGCTACCTCCCTTACGTTTTCTTCTGGATAATAGCTCCATTTGCTTTGGTGATATCCCAGGGCCCATAGTGGTGGGAGTTCGGGCTTACCTGTAAGATCGGTGTAACTTGTTACCACATCTCGCATTTCTGGACCGTAAAAGAAATAATAATTCATCTCTCCTCCCTGTGCCCAGAAGCTGGTGGTGTTTCTTCGTTCATGCCCAAAATCAAAAAAGCTACGGAAGGTATTGTCGAAAAAGATCCCGTAGCTCACATCGCTGTGTAGTCCTATGTAGAAAGGAATTGCCTTGTACAAAGGGTCCTGGTCCTTTCCGAAGGCATACTGATCCGTTACCCAGTTTTGAACGCGTTTCCCTTTAAGGTTGAAATGAGTGGGTTTGTCACCCAAACCATAATAACACTCCATCTTAGGTTCGGTCTTGCTCATCTTTACGATATCACTACCGTGTTCGTAGCTGTATTCCCAGTGAAACCCAACCTCGTCCTGGTTGATTAACTTACCGTTAATGTCGTAGATCGACTTTCGCAAGTTGGCTTTGTCTATATGAAGCTCAAGTTTGGAGGTTCTGATTACGTATTTGTTCTTTTCTTCTGAATATTCCAGATGATTATACCCTGTCGCTGCTTTTTCGGAGATCGCATAGGAGAAATCCTTTGGAAAACTACCGTTGGGAGCATATCTGAAACGCAGTACACTATCGCGAACAACAGTGATCTGCAGGAGCACCTCGTTTTCGGTAGTGATAAGGAATTTATCTTTCTTTTTTACAAAGCTTTTTATTTGGGACGGAAACTGATTTCCTTTTTGTTCCAGTTCGGTATTCGTAATCATACGCCTAGATGAAATTGTGACTTACAAATGAAATTAAAAGATTCGATATGTTTCATATCAATTCGTTTCCTTTTCGGAAAAGTAATCAACAATCGAAAACGTTTTCATTAACTTTTTTTAGTGGATTGTACCCTTTTAAGGGCAATTACTGACAATGGAGGTAGATTTAGCACCACAGATTGCATCCGGTGTTGCCATTCTTCCTTTTCGGAAGTATATTGTTTGGCGATCTTATAACCACTTCCACCGAATTCGGGATCGTCGCTATTGAATACAAGCCTGTATTTTCCGCTTGCCGGTAACCCAATTCGATAATTCTCTCGTGGCACCGGGGTCATATTCGCAACAATGATAAGGTCGTCTTTTGGTTTATCACCTTTTCGGATATACGCCAACACTGAATTTTCAGCATCGTTATAATCGATCCATTCAAATCCTACACCGGTGAATTGTTTTTGATGAAGAGCAGGTTCTTTTCGGTATAAATCATTGAGAGCGGCCACCAACGACTGAATTCCCTTGTGATTGTCGTGCTCAAGCAAGTGCCAGTCCAGGCTTTGCTGGAAGTCCCACTCTTCGTGCTGACCGAATTCACCTCCCATAAACAACAATTTGCTTCCGGGATGTGTAAACATATAGCTGTACAGTAGCCTCAGGTTGCCAAACCGCTGCCATTCATCCCCGGGCATTCTACCGAGAATGGATTGTTTTCCGTAAACCACTTCGTCATGACTCAACGCAAGCATAAAATTCTCCGTAAATGCATAGGTCATACTAAAGGTGATATCGTTCTGGTGGTGCTTACGATATATAGGTTCTTTTTTGAAGTACTCCAGGGTGTCGTGCATCCAGCCCATCATCCATTTCATTCCAAATCCTAATCCACCCAGATAGGTTGGTTTTGAAACCATAGGGAAGGAGGTAGATTCTTCGGCTATGGTTTGCACACCTTCGAAGCTTCCGTACACCTCTTCATTCAATTCCTTGAAAAATGATATTGCCTCCAGGTTCTCCCTGCCGCCAAACTGATTTGGTTCCCATTCACCGTCTTCACGTGAATAGTCCAGGTAAAGCATACTCGCCACAGCGTCTACTCGTAGGCCGTCCGCGTGATAGCGGTCCAGCCAGAAGATAGCGTTGCTGATAAGGAAAGCCCGCACTTCGTTTCTTCCATAATTGAAGATCAAGCTTTTCCAATCCGGGTGATAACCTCTTCGCATGTCCGGGTGCTCATAAAGATGAGTTCCATCAAAGAAACCAAGTCCGTGGGCGTCCTCCGGAAAGTGGGAGGGAACCCAATCCAGGATCACACCTATGTCGTTTTTGTGTAGTTCGTCCACCAGGAACATGAAGTCCTCGGGCTTACCAAACCTTGATGTAGGAGCGTAATAACCCGTTAACTGATACCCCCAGGACGGATCGTAAGGGTATTCCATCACCGGCATGAATTCCACATGGGTGAAATTCATCTTCTTGAGATAAGCGGTAAGTTCTTTAGCCAATTCCAGGTATGTAAGCGGCCTGTTCTCAGCAGTGTTGAACATCCAGCTTCCCAAATGTATTTCGTACACAGAGAAGGGTTTGTCGAGTCGGTTGATATTCTTCCGCTTCTTCATCCATTTGTCGTCTTTCCAGTTGTAGCTGGTATCCCAGACAATGGAGGCGGTGTTTGGAGGATGTTCACAGCGTGCCGCAAAGGGGTCGGCTTTTTCTGTTTTGATATCTCCGTGATTGGAATGTATCTTGTATTTGTATTTAGAACCTTTCTGAACTCCTGGAATAAAGCCTTCCCAGATACCTGAACCATCCCAGCGAACATTAAGAGGGTGTTCTCCTTCGATCCAGTAATTGAAATCTCCAATCACTGAAACGGCTTTAGCCGATGGTGCCCACACGGCGAAATAGACACCTTTTTGTCCATCTACTTCTGTGAGATGCGCACCCAATTTTTCATAGAGCCGAAAGTGTTTTCCACCCTTGAAAAGGTCAATATCGAATTCAGTGAAAAAACTGTGGGAAATAACCTTATTCATATATTTTAGTCTTCATTCATTATTGAATTGATCCCTTCTAAAGGGATGATCGCCCATAACGGACGTGCATTCATTTCATAACCCAGTTCGTATACTGCTTTTTCCAGCATGGAGTACTTCAGCATAAAAACTCGTTCCTGGTTGTATCCTATGTTGAGGTTTGCATCCTGTATGAGGTTGGTGTATGTCTCCAGGAACACACCTATGAAATACCTGTAAAGACATTCTCCTGCTTTATATAATTGTTCTATTGCGAACGGATAAGAATCTTTGTTGTTGAAAATCGTGGCGTAAACTGCGTAGTGAAAGGAGCGGAACATTCCTGCCACGTCCTTTAGCGGAGGTTGTTTTACTACCCGGTCGCGAATAGTACTTTCCGGTTCTCCTTCAAAATCGAGAATATAGAAATCGCCCTTTGTCACCAATACCTGTCCAAGGTGATAATCACCGTGAACGCGAATTCGTTCACCCTTCAATTTGGTCCAGTCGTAAGCCAGGAAACGCTTCCGGATCTCGTTCTTTTGCTCCAGGAACTGCTTGGCGAGTTTCAGCGTATCACCCTTCAGTTTGTGCATATTGTTCTCCACCGTGTTAAGTCGGTTCTGGAATTGGTAAAGTAGTCGGTTTTTCAACCAAACCTCATAATCCATATTAAAATGCTGTGGAGTGAAATTGTTATCTTCAAATTCCGATCCCAGTGTGATATGCATTTCAGCGGTACGCTGCGCCAGTTTCTGCATTTTCAGAAAGATATCCAGTCCGGCCCAATCGATGATCTCATGCGGTACGTCCTTGAGTGGAAGTCTATTAAACATTTCTGTGGAAGGGAGCCTGTCGATGTCAATTCCTTTTTCGCTCAGGTTATGGAAAACTTTATCTAGTTTATCCAGCATATACTCCCAGGCATCTCCTTTGTTTTCAACCATTTCCTGCATTAGGGCAATGGTGATTACAGAGTTGTCTGTGTCGATGATATTCAAACTTCCAAGATAGGCCGGTGTATTTTCGAAACCTTTTTTGTCTGAAAGGAACTGCGACATCTCAAAATCCGGGTTCTTATTGGCATAGATTCTACGGAAGAACTTGATCACGCATGTATCGTTGATGATAACCGAGGTGTTACTCTGTTCCATGCCCATATTACGGGAGGATTTGAATTCGGTTTCGGTTAAGCGCTCACCTTTATGGTATTGTACTCTTGTGGTATCGTTGGGCCTGGCATTCAGGATTCGTTCGAAAACCACTTTCCTGAAGGCATCAAGGTTTATAGCGTCAATGATATAGCCTTCCTGGCCCTGGATGCTAATGGGCAATATACGGTCGTCCTGCGCGTACTCATCGTCTGTTACAAAGGCGATAGGGATGAAGTAATGCTGATAAAAAGCCTCTTTGAAATTCACTTCGAGGATAAGGCCGTAGTACATCTCCTCGTTTCGCTGTATACGAAAGTATTCGGTGAGTTCGATGTATTTCAGCTTACTGGATTTCCCTCCGTACCATCTTTGCTTCTGAATGTATTCTTCGAGTACTTCAGAAAGAAACATGGATACAAAATCCTCATTGTCCATCAAGGCTTCCCAGGGGAGGTCGAAATTCGGTCTTTTCTTGGTTTTGGACGATTCCAGCTTAGCCATTATTTTTTGATTTTAAACAAGTGGAAAGGCAATGCGGGGTGCAATTCCACAAAGTTCCATTCCTTGTCCCAATTATAACTACTTCCCGTGATGAGGTCTGTGACACTCACATTCTGTCCTTCGTGAATTCCCAGCGAATGAAGCGGTAACTGAACCCAGCCATTCTGTGTGTAGTATGGATCCAGGTTTACGATCATTAGTGTTTCGTCTTCACGGTCGTCACTGTATTTATAATAGGCCAGTAACTGTTCGTTCTCCACTGAAAGGAATTCTATGTTGTTTGTTTGCTGAAGTGAAGGCTGTGCTTTTCGGATGTGATTGATCTTCGATATCAAAGTAGTCAATTTATTCTTAGCATTCCAGTCCCAATGCCGTAGCTGGAATTTTTCAGAATCCAGGTATTCTTCACGTCCCGGTAAGGCCGCACTCACCATTTGTTCGAAAACCGGGCCGTAAATTCCTGTATTGGAACTAAGTGTAGCAGCCATGAAATAACGCGACAAATGAATGGCTTCATTACCACCCTGAAGCGACCAGGGGTTTATATCAGGGGTGTTGGGCCAGAAATTGGGCCGGAAAAAATACCGTTGATCCGTCTTGGTGAGTTCCTCCATGTATTCAATAAGCTCATGCTTGGAGTTTCTCCAGGTGTAGTAGGTGTACGACTGTGTAAACCCTTGCTTCGCAAGTTGATGCATTACTTTGGGCTTGGTGAATGCTTCAGAAAGAAACAGAACATCCGGATGTTTTTTCTTTAACTCACCTATGAGCCAACCCCAGAAATAGAAAGGTTTGGTGTGCGGGTTGTCCACCCGGAAAACCTTGATGCCACATTCCTCCACCCAGTAAAGTGCTGTATCCAGCATTTCCTGCCATAAGCTCTTCCAGTCTTCACTTTCGAAATAAATAGGAAGGATATCCTGGTATTTTTTCGGAGGGTTCTCGGCATATTGTACGGTTCCGTCCGGCCGCCATTTGAACCATTCCGGATGTTCTTTTACCCAGGGATGATCCGGCGCTGCCTGTAAGGCGAAATCCATGGCCACTTCAATCCCAAGCTTCTCCGCAGCTTTTACAACTTCTTTGAAGTCTTTTACCGAACCCAGTTCAGGATGAATGTCTTTGTGTCCGCCGTGCTTTGAACCTATACCCCAGGTAGATCCCACATCGCCTTCTTTTGCTTCGGTGGTATTGTTCTTTCCTTTTCTATTCACTTCTCCTATTGGGTGAATGGGAGGGAAGTAGAGGGTGTCGAATCCCATCTCGGCTACTCTTGGGAGTAGTTTCAGGCAATCTTTAAATGTTCCGTGCTTTCCTTTTTCTTCGGAAGCGGACCTGGGGAAGAACTCATACCAGGTACTAAAGCGTGCCTTCAGTCGGTCCACGTAGACCTTGAATACAGCAGTTTCATTCAGCAATGATTTTACGGGATACTTAACAAGGATATTATAGAGCTCTTCAGACCTGGCTATTTCCACAGCTTTATCGTAGGCCCCGGTAGACCTGAAGGAAGTGATGCAGTCATTCAGGAAGTTGACTTCTTCCTTTGTAGCCATAGGAATGATCTCTTCGAGAAGTTGGGCGCCTTCAAGCAGTTCGCTGTTTACGTCCTGGCCATCATCTAATTTCCTGCCAATTCCGTGTTGCCAGTTCAGGGCGTGATCCACCCATCCCTGTAGTTTGTATTCGTAGAATCCCTGTTTGTCCACCGGGAAGGAGGCAGACCAGTTATCATTCTCAGTGTGATACATTCGAACTTCCTTCCATTTGCGTTCTTTTTCATGCTTAAAACAGAGACAGGCGGCTATTATATCATGGCCATCACCAAGTACATCTGCTGAGACCGGAACAGTCTCTCCAACAACGCTTTTAAGGGGAAACTCTCCACAGTTGATCAGTGGATTTATATTCTCGATAACAACCCTTGATTGGCTATACATTTTCAATTGATTTTTTACGACGTAAATATAGGAAACATCGCCTAGTTAGGGACTTTTTGACCCCAAAACCTACTACAACGTTAGAGTAGTGATGGCTCGAAGGATTTTTATCCTTCCAAGCTGAAATTCAGTGGTAAAACAATAGAAAAATTATTGTTTAATGACTTTTTTTGAAATATTTCCTTCGGAACCTTCAATCTGTATCAGGTACATGCCCGTAGCGAAGACCGACATATCGATCTGAGCTTCGCTGTTTGAATTCCCGTTCCGATTCCAAAGTAATTTACCAGAATTGTCATAGACTGAAATTTTTGTTACTTCCAGTGAGGTAGGAATTACAACACGTAAAATTTCAGATACCGGATTCGGATAGAAGGCAAGGCCTTCAAGTGCGTTTGCGTTGTTCCCCAGGATAATAACTCCTTCAGTTTTAAACCAGGAAAATGCATCGCTGATATTCGCGGCCACAACAATGTCGTCCACAAGATCACCATCCATATCGGCAGAAGTTATGGCGAATGCACCATTACTGTAGGTTTGATCAATACTAATAATAGCACCGGTGAAGTTGCCATTTCCGTCATTTTCATACCATGCAAAGGCATCCGATGTTATGGCTGCTGCTAAAATGTCCAGATCTCCATCCTGTTCAAGATCGACCAGCGATAGTCCGCGCGGACCAATTGAGTAAGAGGAGGTATTGTCTATGATGTTCGCAGTAAAATTCTCGCTGCCGTCATTTTCATACCACAGGTACTGATTCGCATTATTACTTCCGGCTGCAATGTCGAGGTCTCCATCACCATCCAGATCACCAATATCGAGTGCGGTAGCCCCGTCGGCATCAGGGGTGTCGTCTATGGTATGAGGTGTGAAGATTCCCGAGCCATCATTTTCATACCATGAGTAAGTATCTCCCACAAAGGCAGCCACTACGATATCCGGGTCACCGTCTTCGTCCAGGTCACTCACTTTGGCAACACGAACACCGTTCGTACGGTTGTCACCTACACTCAATTCGGCAAATAGCGTGAAGTTCTCATTTCCGTCGTTCGCAAAGATTGCGAGTGCGTCTCCATTATTAGCTCCACCCACTATATCCATGTCTCCATCATCGTCGAAGTCGGCAGCATCAATGGTATAGGCCTCATCAGAAAGAGGGGAACTATCTATTACATTTGTTATAAATAAACCCGTACCATCATTTTCGTACCAGAGGTATGCGTTCGCTACGGAAGAAGTAGCCAGGATGTCCAGGTCGCCATCTTCATCCAGATCGAAAGTGGTCGCGAACCTGGCGCCATCAGCTGTGGCTCCATTGTCTATTGTATTCCGAAGAAAATTACCGCTACCGTCATTAAAATAGATGGAAAAATAATCCGACTGAAACGCTCCTCCTACCAGATCGATATCACCGTCCCCATCAAAATCGCCTGTAGTAACCGTATTAGCGGCATTCGCAGTGGGCTGAGCGTTATCAATAATTGCGGGTGTAAAGGTTATCTGTGCAAAAGTCCCTGAGCAAATAAATAAAATTGAGAAAAATTGTAGTAGTGTCTTCATAGGTGTGGTTTAAGTACACCTAAATATAGGCTAAAATAAAAGATAAAAAAAGCGACCCGATTGGGCCGCTACACTTAAAATACTGACTTATAATTTTTTAGTTGTCGTCGCTTGTTTCAATAGCGATCACAGATTTAGCAGCTGGTACAACACCGTTCTCATTAAAATTGAGTTGCGCTGTGTTTGACATAACAACAAATGAGAATTGCTGCGCATTTGTAAAATCATTCTCTGCTATTACAACTTCTTTCAAGGTATTGATCTGGGATAACCCTGACGGAAGTTCCCCGGAAAGTTTATTGTCAAATACGTTGAAAACCTCTAAATTTTTCAAATATATCATCGATCCGGGTAACTGTCCCGTCAAGAAGTTGCTGCTCAAATGCAGTTGTTTTAATTTTTTCAGATTCCCAACTGATGCAGGAATCTCACCGTGCAGAATATTACTGTTGAAGGCAAGCAATTCAAGATTGGTAAGATTACCAAGTGATTCCGGGAGTTCTCCGGACAATTTATTGAACGAAAGCTCTAGTATACGGAGGTTTTTCAAGTTGCCAATAGATTCCGGCAGTGTTCCATTTACGTTGTTGAACAGTAGTCGGATACCGGTAACCGTATTGTCTTCAACGGTAACACCTTGCCACTCGGCAACAGGTTTTTCGATATCCCAGGAGTGAATCCATTGATCTCCGTTTGTAGATTGGTAAAAGTCAAGAAGGGCTTGTCTTTCTGCTGGGGCAACCTGTGCATGAACCGCTGATATCAGTAGTATCATACCCAGGAAAGAAATGACGTTTTTCATAATGTTTATCAGAATATACTTACAATAATTGCGTAAATAAAACGATAAACACGGTAACGAGCAAAATTATTCGACGAAATGCACAATTTTTTATAAGGTTTCTGACAATTTCAATAAGAAATCCGTGTTAACCTCATGAATTCCATCGAAGACTTCGATATTGAGTCGGTCTCCGAACAACTGTCCTCCTAACAGGGATTGTTCAGTCTTCCTGGCTTCATCGATGTATTCATCATTGTCACCGTAGATATACGTAACAGGGGTTTCGACGGATAGATAATCGAAGTCGGACGACCTTAATTCCCTGGGAATTCCTCCCGAATGTAAAACGAGATGATCACATTGAATCTTTCTGCTCGCCATCCATCGGGTTGCAATGGATACGCCTTGAGAGTACCCCAGGATGATGAAGTTGAATTCTTGGTCTCTACACTCTGTTTTCCACACCTCATCGACGTATGTCAGGACATTCCTGGTTTCCGCTTGGGTATCTTCGCGGGTTAACCAGGAGGCACCAACATGTTTGAATTCGGGACCCATGTAGTATTTAGACGGCGCCTGGGGTGCGATGATATAATTTTCCGCAGGGTTCAGACTTTTAAAATATCGAAGAAAGTATTTGCTTAGATATCCCATTCCGTGAAATACAAGCCAAACGTTCCTGGTCTCCTTAGTGAAATCATTAAGTGTGCTATAGGTTTTTGATGCCTGGTACGAAACCCTTTTTTCCAGTGCCATTCTGTTGTTCGTTTTGTATTTTTGCAAATGTAAATCAATAGTATGAACAAGTCCAAGGAAGAAATGCTGCAAGCCTTAAACGCGATATGTAAAAATACGCTTATGGAAACATTGGAAATCGAATACATCGATGTGTCCGATGAGGGTGTTGTGGCTCGAATGCCTGTTAGCTCACGAGTGCATCAGCCAGATGGAGTGCTACACGGGGGTGCCTCAGTAGCCCTGGCGGAAAGTGTGGGTAGCGCGGCGGCATTAATATTCCTGAATGGGAAAGAAGTGGCGGTACGCGGTATCGAGATTTCCGCTAACCACGTTAAGGGAATCAGAGAGGGGTATGTATATGCGAAGGCCAGGATTCTTCATAAAGGCAGGACCACCCAATTATGGTCGATCCCCATTGTAAACGAAAATGACGAATTGATCTCCATGGTTAAACTTACCACTATCACGCTGAATAAGAAATAACGGATGCAGCAGGTCTTCAGAGAAGCTATACTAAAGAATTACGCCAGGCAATGCCCATTCGTGGTTTATGCCTCTCCGGGATCGTTAGAACTATCGGGAATATTTCAGAGAAATAATAGAAGACATGAGTATAAGCCAGGAGCTAGAGGATTTATTTTTGCCCCATTTTCTTCGGAATTGAAAACCCTGTTCCTTCCTTTGGAGCAATGCGATATGCTTACTACGGGCACTGAGAAATCAGAGATGGAGGAAGATTTTGATGAGATCAAGTTAAATTCCAGGCAGAAAGAATTCCACATAAGACTGGTTGAACAGGCTATAGATCATATCAATTCCTCCGAACTTGAAAAAGTAGTGGTGAGCCGAAAGCAGAATGTGTCGTTCACTAATTTCGATTTGCTCGAACTACTTCTACAACTTTTTACAAAAAACGTAAATGCATTTCGTTATGCATGGTTTCACCCCAAAAGCGGATTGTGGGTTGGCGCCACTCCCGAAGTGCTGCTTACAGTATCTAACAACCAATACAAGACAATGTCGCTGGCGGGTACCCGTTCGGCAAATTTAAAAGAACAATACGATTGGACCGCCAAGGAATACCACGAACAGCAAGTAGTGACTGATGCGATCGCCCACGACCTGGAATCATTTTCCGAAACAATAGATATTTCAGAAGTACGCAGCTCTCGGGCCGGAAGTCTGGAACATCTCAGAACCGATATCGAAGGAGAACTAAGATCAGGCTACAGCTGGTGGGACCTGGCGACTACTCTGCATCCTACACCTGCCGTATGTGGATCTCCGAAAGAGGAAGCATTGGACTTCGTTTTGAAAAAGGAAGGCTACAACCGTGAATATTATACGGGATTTTTTGGTCCGACAGCTATTTTAGAAGGGCAAACCGACCTCTATGTGAATTTAAGATGCATGCGAATTCGGGATAACATTGCCACTATTTACGCCGGAGGAGGAATTACACGGGATTCTGATCCCACAGCCGAATGGGAAGAGACCTGCAACAAGCAGCAAACCATGTTGAAACTACTTTCACAGTTTCTTTAAAATCTACCCAGCCATTCGTACCTTTGCGACGATGAATTATTCCAGCAAGCGCCTATCACAGACGATCACCCAGCTGTGCCTCGCTAAAGAGATCGATCATGTGGTTATTTCTCCGGGTTCCCGGAACGCTCCGCTTACCATTGGATTCACAGAACATCCCGGTTTTAAAACTTACAGCATAGTTGATGAGAGATGTGCCGCCTTCTTTGCGCTGGGCCTTGCGCAGCAACTGAAAAAGCCGGTAGCAATAGTTTGTACCTCAGGTTCAGCCTTACTCAACTACTACCCGGCTGTTGCCGAGGCCTATTACAGCGATGTTCCCCTTGTTGTGATAAGCGCAGACCGACCTGAACAGCTTGTAGAAGTAGGGGATGGGCAGACCATTAAACAGGAAAACGTTTTTGAGGGGCATATTCTCTACAGCGCCAATTGTAAGGACAGAGAGGATGCGCAGATCAAAAATGAGACAGAGATCAATATAGCACTTAACACAGCAATTGAGCTCCGAGGGCCGGTGCACATCAACGCACCATTTAACGAACCACTGTATGAAAAAGTTGCAGATTTAGATGTTCGGCCGCAGCATGTGCCTGCCCGAATTAGTGAAGATGTACTTCCTGATTTTGATTCGCTTCGGAGTATTTGGGAAGGTGCAGGACGTAAAATGATCATAATGGGAGTTATGTCGCCGGAGACCTTGCCTCAAGGGGTTATAGACCAGCTGGCAGCAGATCCTGAACTAATCGTTTTTACGGAAACAACCTCCAATACTCATCACTCATCATACTTCCCGGCCATAGACCAGTTGATCTTTTCCCTGGATGACCAAGGTTTCAGTGAATTGCAACCTGAAGTACTCATAACTATAGGAGGAATGGTGATCTCAAAACGGATAAAGGCCTTTCTTCGCAAATACAATCCGGAACATCACTGGCATGTAGACCCGAAAAAAGCATACGACACCTATTTTTCACTTACGGAGCATATTGAAATGCGTCCAGGACCTTTCTTTGAAAGTCTACTTTCCGAAGTAAATCCACCGGCAAATGGTTATCGGGATAAATGGCTTAAGGTGAAAGAGCACAGGCTGGCGAAACATGAAGACTACCTTAAAGAGATTCCTTATTCCGACTTCACCACCTATGAGACTGTATTTAAAAGAATTCCGGAAAATTATATGCTGCAGATAGCAAATAGTGCTGCAATTCGATATTCTCAATTGTTTGAAACAGATCCCTCCGTCAAGGTGTATTGTAACCGCGGCACAAGTGGTATCGATGGCAGTACTAGTACGGCCATTGGAGCTTCAGTAGGTTCGCCGCTCAAAACGGTTTTTGTTACCGGTGATCTAAGTTTCTTTTACGATAGTAATGCTTTGTGGAATCAGTACATCCCAAAGGATTTTAGGATCATTATTGTCAACAATTCGGGAGGTGGGATATTCCGAATCTTGCCGAGAGCCAAAGAAGCGGTGCATTTTGAAAGATTTTTCGAAACAACTCATCATTTGAATGCGAAAAATTTATGTGAGATGTATAATTTGTCGTACGCATCAGCACATGACAATGAGGGAATAGAGAAGTGTTTGCTTGATTTCTTTGCTGAATCTGATAAGCCAAAAGTGCTGGAGATATTTACACCGGCAGAGATTAACGATGAGATTCTAATGGGATATTTCGACTTTATACGATAATCCGGCCCTTTACCACATAATCTGCCCATTGCTTTGCTTGCTCCAGATCCTTAAAAACTTTAAAGGGTTTACGAAAGAATTTCTCTTCTAACTTCGCTGTTCGGTACCCATAGTCATTATGCGACACTATGGCGATCCCCTTTAGATGTGGTATCATTTCAAGATACTTATAGTCATTTGGGTCTACCGCATAAGAATTTACCCTGTTGGAGATGTAAACTACGGGTCTCAAGCCAACCGCCTTCACAACATCTAAGAGAATAGACATTCCCGTTTTAATTGTCATTACAACTTCTGATTTACCTTCCATGATCACCAGGTTATCATAGATAAAAATTTTACCTAATTCCGTATCGAGAATCTTTCGTGGTGATTGAGATAAAGGAGTAACTATAACAGGCTCACTCTTGGGGAGAATTGATAACATAAGCGGGGGCTTTTTTTGTTAATTTCTATGAAAGTAGGAAAATACTTCATACTCGCAAAACGTATGAGGGTGACAAGCCGTAATTTTCGATGAAATACAAAAACAATTCGATGAGCTACAAAAGCTCAAGAAGTTTAGTTTAAAGATATTTCCTGAAAAGTGAACGAATTTAGCCTTTTTGAGAATGTAAAATTTCCTTTCCCCAATGAAATGCATCGGGTACTGAATCGAAGATCTCCATAGGCTTATTGAAGAACTTAAGTTCTAATTCTGCGTTGTTCTTGCCAATTTCGGTAGGTGCGACAATTCCGATACCCTTTAGTGTGGGAATTTTCTCTAAATAGACATAATCATTTGGGTTGAGGGCATAGGAATTGATCCTGTTTGAAATATAAACAAATGACTTCATGTTTATATGGCGTAAGCCTTTTACCAATATAGAAAAGCCGGTTTTATATGAAAGCGTAACCCCTTCCCGGGCTTCAGCAACAACTATATTATCGTAATAATAAACGGTAATAAGGTCTGTTTCCAGCACATGATTAAGTGGAGCCGATGCTGCGAGGTTGTGGGGATTGGTCAGATTCATTCGCGTGAAATTAAGCAATATATTCCAAAATACAAGTGTCGTTTGAGTTCTTAAATAACTAACTTTGCAGCCATGTTACAACTTGGCCAATTCCAACAACTTACTATCCTCAGGGAAACAGAGCCCGGACTTTATCTCGGGAATGATGAAGGTGATGAAGTGTTGTTGCCTCATAAATACAAACCCGAATCGTTTGAAGTTGGTGACTCCATTGATGCCTTTGTTTATCTCGATCACGAGGAACGCCCGGTCGCAACTACACTCGAACCGGAGATTCAGTTAAACCAGTTTGCTTATTTGCGTTGTAGTGACGTAAATAAGTTCGGGGCCTTTATGGAATGGGGACTTGAAAAACAGCTTTTCGTTCCCTTTAAAGAACAGGCGAGGCCCATGAAAGTTGGCAATTGGTATATAGTGTACATGTACCTGGATGATAAGACCAATAGGCTTACTGGATCAAGTAAAACAAAACGCTATCTCGACAATACCGAACTGACCGTTAAAAAATTTGACGAAATAGATATCCTGGTAACCCATCTAACGGAAAAAGGGGCAAATGTGATCATCAACGGAATCCATAATGGGCTTATCTATTTAGAAGATATTTTTGAAGACATCCGCAGTGGAGATCGATTGAAAGCCTATGTGAAAAAGGTTCGTCATGACAATAAAGTGGATGTGGTTCTCCAATCACCCGGATATAAAAGTATCGAGCCGAATGCACAATATGTGATGGAAGAGTTAGAGGCAGCCGGCGGTTTCATGCCGTTACATGATAAATCGGACCCCGAATTGATAAAGGATGAACTGGGTATCAGTAAAAAGAGTTTCAAAAAGGCCATAGGCAGCTTGTACAAAAAGAAACTTATCTCAATTGAAGAAGACGGAATACGGATCATTTAAGAATTCGTATTTTTATGAGAAACCAACACTCTTCTCATGAAAAGATTCATCCTACTTCTTCTCACCGCTGCTTTAATAATTAGTTGTAATTCCTCCGGATCTGATTCGGTGACCATTTCAGTGAAATTATCTGAAAGCCTCGACATGAATGAGGTTGATGGCAGACTACTCCTTATGCTTTCTTCGAATGAAGACGCAGAACCCAGGTTTCAGATCAATAGTGGTTTAAATACGCAACTCATCTTTGGAAAGACTGTAGAAGGGATGACACCCGGTGAGGTGGTAAGTTTTACAGCTGAAGATTTCGGCTATCCATTCGAAAGCCTTGGGGATGTGCCCGATGGAGCCTATCAGGTGCAGGCCTTGTTGCACGTCTATGAAACCTTCGAATTATCAACAGGACATACTGTAAAACTACCGATGGACAATGGAGAGGGGCAGCAATGGAATCGATCCCCCGGAAATATCTACAATATCCCGGTTGAATTAGATCTTAGGGAAGGGGTGTCCAACCTGTCCGTTACCATAGACCAGGTGATACCACCAATCGAAGAACCGGAAGATACCGAATGGGTTAAGCACGTCAAGATGAGGTCGGAAAAACTATCCGAATTCTGGGGAAGAGATATGTACCTTGGCGCTCATGTTTTACTTCCGAAGGGATTCGAAGAACATCCTGAAGCCAAATATCCATTAATGATTTTTCACGGACATTTTCCGTCCGACTTCGGCGATTGGCGCACTACGCCTCCCGATCCAAATACCGAGCCGGTATATTCGGAGCGATTTGGTGTTGAAGGGTATAATATCATTCAGCAACAGGAAGCGTATAATTTCTATCAACGATGGATCAGTGAAGAGTTTCCACGGTTTATTATTATTGAAATCCAACATCCAACACCTTATTACGACGATAGCTACGCGGTGAATTCAGCATCGCAAGGTCCTTATGGTGATGCCATTACCTACGAGCTCATTCCTTTTATTGAGGAGAAGTTCAGGGGTATAGGAGAAGGTTGGTCACGATTCCTTTACGGTGGATCTACGGGTGGATGGGAATCCCTGGCTGTACAGGTAAAATATCCTGATGAATATAACGGCTGTTTTGCGGCTTGTCCGGACCCGATCGATTTCCGTGCGTATTGCCTAACGAATATCTATGAAGACAAGAACGCCTACTACTATGAAAGTGAACACCGAAAGATCGAAGTTCCGGGGCGGCGGAATAACCTGGGTCAGATCAGTACTACGATAAAGGATTACAATCACCTGGAGCTTGTTCTGGGTGATAAATCAAGATCGGGTCAGCAATTTGATATTTGGGAAGCAACCTACTCACCTCAGGGAGAGGACGGTTATCCACAACGAATCTGGGATAAATATTCAGGCGACATAGATCATGACGTGGCGAATTACTGGAAGGAGAATTACGATCTGCGATACATACTTGAGCGCGACTGGGATAAGGTGGGAGAGAAGCTGAGAGGAAAGATCCATATTTACTGTGGAGATATGGACAACTATTATCTCAACAATGCGGTCTATCTCATGGAAGATTTCCTGGAAAGCACCACGGATCCGTATTACGATGGGGAAGTTACATATGGTGACGGAGATGAACATTGCTGGAACGGGAACCCGGATTTACCTAATCATTTATCCAGACTCCAATACAACAGCATGTACCTGCCTAAGATCATGAAACGAATTCTGGAGTCAGCACCTCCAGGTGCAGACCTTTCCAGCTGGAGATATAAGTAGAAGGAAGTCTAAAAACCTCTGCCAACGCGAAACGGAGCGCAGCGTGCACAAACCCCGAATGGAGGGCATGGGTCGAGTAGTGTAAGTCCTCTCATCTCACGGTATACGGTATTCTTTACACGTGTCTTTCCATCGGAGCGGTAATTTGGAGTGGCACCAGAACCGTAAAAGTCCGACTGAATTTCACCAACATCAACAAAGGATGGTGAAGGTTGCATTTGGTCTTCGATGGCCCCCACCATGTCTACGTTCGAACGGTAGTTATCAACTTTGATATTGAAGTAACTTTTGAAATCGGTTTTCTTTTGAGACAGCGGCAGATCGAAGTTCACGATTGATAATTCCTCAACCGAGGGAAGGGACTCTTCACTGATCGTATAATAACGAGTATCGAAGTCGCTCTGACCCATCAACCATAGAGGGAAGATCAATAGAATGTAGACAATTGCTTTCATCACGATTTCAAAACTATCAAAAATGATTCCGAAGCGATACTTATTTTTTAGAAATTTAACTTTTTGGCTGTTGCCCTTGGTACAGCATCCTTGTGAATCATGATACTGATGGCTTTTAGTCGCATATAGGACTCACTGAAATATACATAGCCTCCGTTGGCATTTCTTCGTTCATCCGTTCCCCAGCTGTTCTTTACCTTGTAGTATTTCGTTCCATTCTGATCGCGCAAGATTCCTGTAATATGCATGAGGTGGTCGTCTGTTGTAGTGAAATTCTCAAACTCATCCTGTCGATACTCCTGGCTAATGTTCATCTCGGGATAGAGGTGTCTTAGGGCTTTCAGTGTATTTTCAGGGTCCTTCGGAACGATAGCAACTCCATCCTTAGAGGAGAAGGTCCGCTCGCTCACATCACAATCCAATTCAACGGTGAAACCATTCTGAAGAGCATTATCGATGCTTTCAATAATTTCGTCAAGCGGTACATTATACATACGGCCATAGCTCCAGTTGTCAGGAATATTCAGAATGAATTCAGAATAGAAGGGAGCATGAGTAAAGGAAGTGATAGTGACATAATCATTGGGTTCGATCTTTGTCATTTCAAGGAAAGACATTGGCGTGTATTGCTTGCCTTCGTAGTTAAATGTTGAAGGATTTTCACCCATGTACACGTCCAGGACAGCTTCGATAGCATCGTCCCATTTCTTACTGAGTTTTCTTCCGGGATTGTCAACATAAGTCTCTACCATGCTGCGGAGAATGGCAGCAAGTTCGGCGTGATTGTGACTTGCTTGCCCTTCGAACAACCCTGAATAGACAGATTGTGGAACCAGTCCGTAATCCCGTACCGAATTCATCACATCATGCGCGAGTCCACCTTCGCTGAATTGGGCCTTTCCCTGTCGCATCACAAAATTTTCGGCTTTTTTTGGATAGGTATTTCGTACCGTATACATTTCTGATAAGTCGACTTGCTTACCTGTTAAGCGGATGATCTCCGATTCCAGGAAGGAGGTACTGGAAAAACTCCAGCAGGTTCCAGTATTACCCTGACTGATAACCGGAGTAGTCTCGAGGTCGATCACTGTGCTGAAGCTATAAGGATCCTGAGCAGCTAATGTTGTTGAAATTAATATTGCTAGAAAAAAGTATAGGATTTTCATGTCTGAGTTTTTATTTCTGAAAGGTTGAGGTCTCTATTGTGAACGAGATTTGAAAAGAATTAGTTTTATCTTTGATAAAAATAAAAAATATGAGCACACCGAACTGGAAAACGGCCAAGGAATATACGGATATCACCTATAAAAAATGCGATGGAGTAGCACGGATCGCTTTCAATCGCCCCGAAGTAAGAAATGCATTCCGACCGCATACTACTTCGGAATTGCTGGACGCTTTTAACGACGCACAAGAAGATACTGGTATAGGTGTAGTTTTATTATCGGCCGAAGGTCCTTCTCCTAAGGACGGTGTTTACAGCTTTTGCAGTGGTGGAGACCAAAGTGCGAGAGGTCATCAGGGGTATGTAGGTCAGGATGGGTACCACCGATTGAACATATTGGAAGTACAAAGACTGATTCGCTTCATGCCGAAGGCAGTTATAGCCGTTGTTCCAGGCTGGGCTGTGGGTGGCGGACATAGTTTACACGTGGTGTGCGATATGACCTTGGCGAGTAAAGAACACGCCATCTTTAAACAAACCGATGCCGACGTAACCAGTTTCGATGGCGGCTACGGAAGTGCCTACCTGGCAAAAATGGTAGGGCAGAAGAAGGCAAGAGAAATATTCTTCCTCGGAAGGAACTACAGTGCCCAGGAAGCATTTGAAATGGGAATGGTAAATGCTGTAGTGCCTCATAATGAACTGGAAGCCACTGCCTTCGAATGGGCACAGGAGATCTTGGCGAAATCACCCATTTCAATCAAAATGTTGAAATTCGCTATGAATCTAACCGATGATGGAATGGTTGGACAACAGGTATTTGCAGGCGAAGCCACACGACTCGCTTATATGACCGACGAGGCTAAAGAAGGTCGTGATGCCTTCCTGGAAAAGCGAAAACCAAATTTCGAGAAGAAGTGGTTACCGTAGAAAGTTTCTGCTTCCACTCTTAAAAAGATCCAAGTTTATATTCTTAAAACGCCAGCCAAATGAACCTTCGCCAAACCATTACCAATATTGATAGTAGGAACGGTAGACGCTTCGATATTTTCATACAGGTTCTTATTATCCTGTCTTTAATTGCCTATTCCATTGAAACCCTGCCTGACCTGGATACTCAAACAAGGCAATACCTGTGGTATTTCGAAGTGGTTTGTGTTGTGATCTTTACTATTGAATATATACTGCGGCTGATTTTTGCAAAGAAACCGCTGGGTTACGTGTTCAGTTTCTACGGGATTATCGACCTGCTGGCCATTTTACCATTCTATCTAAGTTTTGGGGTCGATCTACGATCGGTTCGTATCTTCAGGATCTTCCGTGTTTTCCGAATCCTGAAGCTTGCACGTTACAACACGGCTATGATGCACTTCCGAAACGCAGCTTTGGCCGCAAGGGAAGAAATCATTTTATTTATAATCATCACACTCATCCTGTTATTCTTATCGGCTTTCGGCATCTACTATTTCGAACATGATGCACAACCGGAAAAATTTGCCTCCGTCTTTCATAGCTTATGGTGGTCTATTGCAACTCTTACAACCGTTGGATACGGAGATATCTACCCGGTTACAATGGGGGGAAAGATCTTTACTTTCTGTATTCTGATCATTGGACTCGGAATAGTGACAGTTCCTGCAGGAATTGTAGCATCGGCTTTGTCGGTTTCAATAAAGAACCGCAGTGAAAAATCCAGTGACGAAAAAGAATTGTAAAGCAGATAATAATTCTTGACAAGCTGGTGTTCTGATGTATTTTATCCTTACCCATCGTGTCGCTTTTTTAATCAGTTTCACTCATTTTATGTGTTTATCTTCCGTTTTAACAGAAATTATTGACAAAATGTATCTGATTTTTGGGTTGAAATTGATGAATACATAGAATTTTTAATAAGAATCTCTCAATTTCGATACCTCTAATATGTCCAATATTATCAATCTGATAATTAAGACCCATAATTTTTCGCAACTCGCTAATTTCAGTCAACTTATTGAAAATTATGTTCTTCACTTTCAATAAAATCTGCACATTTAGAGCTTAATTATTTCACTATGAAAAATGCTTTTATAAAAGGTACAGGGTCCTATACACCCAAGAACGTAGTTAAGAATGAGTTCTTTGAATCGGTTGGTTCATCCCATGAATGGATTTACAATACTCTTGGTATCAAGGAAAGGCGTATTGCAAATGGAGAGACAACCAGTGACCTGGCCTATATGGCAGCAAAGAAAGCACTGAAGAATGCAAATCTGAAACCATCGGATATTGATTTAATTATTGTGGCTACCGCCACGCCCGATCGTCCTGCACCTTCTTGTGCCTGTTTTGTTCAGGAAAAATTAAAAGCGACCAATGCTGTGGCTTTCGATCTTTCGGCCGTTTGTTCCGGTGCCCTTTTTTCAATATCTACCGGGGTTCAATTTATCAAATCAGGTATGTACAAGAACGTACTCATCATTGGAGCCGACACTTTTTCTAAGATTACAGACTGGAGCAGAAGGGACTCTGTTTTCTTCGGCGATGGAGCGGGAGCACTTGTTTTATCGGAAACGGATGAGGATAAGGGCTTTGTAGATTTTCTGCTTCATACGGATGGAACGGGTAAGGATCATTTTACAATACCCGCGGGTGGTTCTGAAAAACCTGCATCTGATGATACTTTGCGATCGAATCAACACTTTTTTCAAATGAATGGGAAGGAGGTATTTAAGACCGCGGTAAATGTTGTCCCGAAATCAATTAAAAAGATCCTCGCGAAGAACAACTATAGTATTGGTGATATTAAATTCCTTTTACCACACCAGCCGAGTATAGGAATTCTAAAGGCGGTTGCGCAGAAGATCGGAATGCCTTTCGAAAAGGTGAAGACCAATATGGATCGATACGCTAATACATCCGGTGGAACCATTCCGATACTACTTGATGAAAACCATCGAAATGATGAGTTTAACAAAGGTGACCTCGTATTATTCGCTGCGGTAGGAGCAGGTTGGACATGGGGTTCAGCATTATATAAGTGGTAAATTAATCATCATACTATGCTTCAAAACAAAACATTTCTGATTACCGGAATCGCCGATAATCGTTCGTTAGCCATGTACGTGGCAAAAGAAATAATAAAACAGGGAGGCAAAGTGGTTTGCACAGGTCTGGGTGTAAGTGCTTTTCACTCGAATTTGTCTGATAGGGCAAAGGCATTCCTGAACACTAACTTTGAAGACTTTAAAGCTTCGATAAAAACAGAATTAGGAGATACTACCCGGGTTGACATTCTTGATGTGACTCTTGAAGAAAACATGGAGGACCTTGCGCGTAATTATGAAAAGGACGGAATTCGGCTACACGGATTCCTCCACGCCATAGCGATGGATAAGACCATTAGAAAAAAGGAAGTCAAACCTCTTCTCGAAGTTACAAGAGACGAATTTTGCGATACGATGGACGTATCTGCATATTCTCTTATCAGAATCGCACATTACCTTTTAAAATACAATGTACTCCAACCGGGAAGCTCGATCTGTTCAATAAGCTATATAGCTGCCTCAAAAGTGACCTTCCACCCCTATAGGAATATGAGTATTGCGAAAGCTGCCCTCGAACGAATATCCGTAGAATTAGCCGATGAACTTGGTCGAAAGAACGGCACCAGGGTCAATGCAATACGATTTTCCACTTATATGGGTAGCAAGGCCGGTACGGCAACACTCAACCAGTCTGACGTCGACATCTCAGATCGCATGAGTCCATTGGGTAATGCCCATCCGCAAGATCTGGCAACTGAAGTTGTACACTTGTTCAGGCCGGATGTTCGCATAACCGGTGAGATCCGGCACGTTGACGGAGGGTATCACATTACCGGATAAGCCTGACAACCATTTTAGCCTCTATTTTTCGTAGGCCTCTTCGTGGACCTTCGCAACGGCACGTCCGCTCGGATCGTTCATATTCTTGAAGCTCTCATCCCATTCCAGGGCTACCGGGCTGCTGCAGGCCACCGAAGGCACCGAAGGCACACTCAACGCAGCGGCATCACTCGGGAAATGGTCTTCAAATATGGAGCGGTAGAAGAACTCTTCTTTGCTGGTTGGCGGCTGAATTGGGAAACGGAAATGAGCGTTCGCCATTTGCTCATCCGTTACCTTTTCGTCTACCATTTCTTTTAAGGTATCGATCCAACTATATCCCACACCGTCACTGAACTGTTCCTTTTGGCGCCATGCCACGCTTTCGGGAAGCATATCCTCAAAAGCTTTTCTAAGGATCCACTTTTCCATGCGTTCTTCGGTGATCATTTTATCTTTTGGGTTGAGTCGCATAGCCACATCCATGAACTCTTTGTCTAGGAAAGGTACACGTCCCTCAATACCCCAGGCGGCAAGTGCCTTGTTAGCTCGCAAGCAGTCGTATTGATGAAGTTTATCCAGTTTCCTGACAGTTTCTTTGTGGAATTCTTCCGGGCTGGGCGCTTTGTGGAAATACAAATAGCCACCAAAGATCTCATCACTTCCTTCACCACTCAGTACCATCTTGATTCCCATAGCCTTGATCGCTCTCGCCATTAGATACATGGGTGTAGAAGCGCGAACCGTTGTAATGTCGTAGGTCTCCAGGTGGTAGATCACATCTCGAATGGCATCGATGCCTTCCTGTATGGTAAATACGATCTCGTGATGCACTGTATCCAGGTAATCGGCAACTTTTCGCGCTGCTGCGAGGTCCGGCGAACCTTCCAGCCCGATAGCGAAGGAGTGCAAACGAGGCCACCAGGCCTTGGCTTTGTCGTCTTCTTCAACGCGCATTCCAGCATATTTCACCGCAAGGGCAGAGGTAACGGACGAATCAAGGCCACCCGAAAGTAAAACGGCATAGGGTACATCACTCATCAATTGTCTGTGAACCGCGGCGTCCAGCGCATCTCTCAACTCTTCGATGGAGGTTTCGTTGTCTTTTACGTTTTCATAGTCCATCCAATCACGGCTGTACCATTTTTTGATCTCACCTTCCTTGCTATACAGATAATGACCGGGAGGAAAGAGTTCGATCTTCGTGCAAACACCTTCCAGTGCTTTCAATTCAGAAGCAACATAAAAAGTTCCATGCCTGTCCCAACCCATGTAAAGAGGGATGATTCCCATGTGATCGCGGGCGATGAAGTAAGCATCATTTTCCACATCGTACAATGCAAACCCGAAAATACCATTCATCTGGTCAATAAATGAAGGACCTTTGTCTTTATAGAGTGCGAGTATCACCTCACAGTCGGAATGTGTCTGGAAATTGTAATTGCCTTCATAGGGTTGCCTTAATTCCCTGTGATTATATATCTCACCGTTAGCGGCGAGGATTAGTTTTTTATCTTCTGAATAGAGCGGTTGCTTTCCCGAAGTAGGATCAACAATGGCGAGACGCTCATGAGCCAGGATGGCTTTATCGTCGCTGAAGATCCCACTCCAGTCAGGTCCACGGTGGCGAATTCTTTTCGCCATGGCTAATAATTGAGGGCGCAACTGTTCGGACGGTTGCTTGAGTTCGAAGGCACATACAATTCCACACATAATTTTATTTTTTAGGTCTTATTAAATTGGTTGATCCGCCGAAGCTTTAGCGAAGGCGGGTTGTTCTATCACTTGAATTAAAGTTTACTATTTCAAATAAAAAAACCCGTCAGGTGCAAAAACCTGACGGGCTATATATCGCGACAAGCTTTTGTTACGGTATACCGTTATTATTGTTATTATTTAGATTGAAACCGAACATTAACTTGATTTTGTGTCTTGTTTACTCTGTAAATATCGAACAAATTCCATTAAATCAAAATTATTTTAAAACTTTAATTAAGCGTCATTACTTCGAAAGGTAGATTTCCACCTTCCAGCATCCTGGCGTACTTGTCGAAATATACATACTGTAAAAGTCCTTCGATATTAATCCGCAAGCGGTACACTTCCATGTTATAATCGTAGAGCTTGATCAAATCTCCCGATTTAATCCTGGTATTGAGATAAGTGCTGCCTACGTTCTCTACCAGTTGTTCGGGTAGCGCAAACTTGGGAAGGAATTTCACGTGTGAAACAAGCCTTCCTTCATCAGTATAGTACGCTTTGAAACTATTGGAACCTTCAAACTGAAAATTCGATATGTAATAGCTTCCGGTACTATTACCCTCAGGTAAGTTTGAGTATCGGAACCAATTCGTTACAAATCCGTTTGGGAAATGTTTGTTCTGACTTTCAATTACCTGGGAAGGAACCTCATTGTCGTTTAATGAAAATTTGTGAAACCGACCCATTTGTGAATGAGCCAGAGGGATCGTGAGTAGGGTTAGAAACAGGTTAATAAGTATAATTCTTTTCATAGTAATCCTGTTTTATTTAGATTACTTAAAAATAAAGAATTAAGTTATTGAATAATAACTATTTATGATTCTGTTAAGTGGGAATTGGGATTATCTTAACGCCGGAAATGAAGATGGGTTTACCTCGTTCATAATGGCGTATACTTTTTCGAAAACATCTTCTGCCGAAGGTTTAGAGAAGTAATCTCCGTCAGTGCCATAAGCGGGCCTATGTGGCTTTCCTGTAAGTGCTTGTGGTTTGCTATCCAGGTACTGATATCCTTCCTGTTCGTCAAGAATTTGATTAAGTATATAGGCCGAAGCACCTCCGGGAACATCTTCGTCTACTACCAGTAACCTGTTGGTCTTCTTCACACTTTCCACCATGTCGTGGTTGAGGTCCAGGGGTAGCAGGGATTGTACATCAATTATCTCTGCATCGATTCCTACCTGCTGAAGGTCCCGTGCAGCTTCTTCCACTACCCGCAGTGTACTTCCGTAGGAAACCAGGGTAATGTCGGTTCCTTCTTTAAGTGTTTCCACCACACCGATCGGGGTTCGGAATTCGCCGAGATTGTTCGGCATTTTCTCTTTCAGGCGGTAACCATTTAAACATTCAATAATAATAGCCGGTTCGTCACTTTCAAGTAAAGTATTGTAAAATCCTGCCGCTTTGGTCATGTTTCTGGGGACCAGTACATACATGCCTCGCAAGAGATGGATCAAACCAGCCATTTGTGAGCCACTGTGCCAAATTCCTTCGAGTCTGTGACCCCTCGTACGAACGATCAACGGTGCTTTCTGTTTGCCCATGGTACGATAGCGAACCGTGGCAAGGTCGTCACTCATGATCTGCAGGCAATACATCACATAGTCCAGGTACTGGATTTCAGCGATAGGCCTTAACCCACGCATAGCTAATCCAATACCCTGTCCAAGTATAGTAGCCTCTCTGATCCCGGTGTCTGAAACCCGTAGCTCTCCGTGCTTCTCCTGTAATCCTTCAAGCCCCTGGTTCACATCACCGATCTCTCCACTGTCTTCTCCAAACACAAGTGTCTCCGGGATATGACTGAAGATATGATCGAAATTGTCCCTAAGTACTACACGTCCATCCACTTCGGAAGCATTGTCATCGTAGGAGGGAGGTACTTCCGCAATATTGGTTGCATTGTTCTGTGCTTCAGAGTACAAATGAGCACTGTACTTCGGTTGAATAATATCGAAATAGTTATTGATCCAATCCTGCAACTGACGCTTTTCAGGAGTGTTTTCAGAAACGGCATAACGCAATACTTTTCGCGCCGTAGCCATAATGTCCCTTCGCAGAGGTTCTTTCTCGGCTTCAAGTTCTTTCTTAATCTTTTCTATAAAAATGCGGTTAGGAGAATTCTCCGCAAGGTTAGAAATGAGGGTTAATGCCTCCTGCTGCTCTTTCTGTTGCGGCATGATAAATGCCTGCCACGCAGCCTTCTTACCATCTCGCACTTCCTTTTTTATAGCTTTTTCCATTGCTTCCAACTCTTCCGTTGTAGCAATGTTACTGGCTATCATCCATTCCCTCATTTTGGTATTACAGTCAAATTCGCGTTCCCATTCGAGACGCTCTTTGCCTTTGTACCTTTCATGAGAACCACTGGTAGAATGCCCCTGTGGTTGTGTGAGTTCCTGAACATGGATAAGGACCGGCACATGTTCTTCTCGAGCAATGGCTCCGGCCTTTTTATAGGTTTCAATCAACTCCGGATAATCCCATCCTTTCACCCGAATGATCTCATAGCCGTTTTCAGTTTCGGTTCTTTGGAATCCTGAGAGTATCTCTGAAATATTTTCTTTGGTTGTCTGATGCCTTGCATGCACAGAAATTCCGTATTCGTCATCCCATACACTCATCACCATCGGTACCTGCAGTACTCCGGCAGCGTTAATTGTCTCCCAGAAAAGACCCTCACTTGTACTTGCGTTACCTATAGTTCCCCAGGCTACTTCATTCCCGTTTATAGAGAAGTTAGATAGATGTTTCAATCCAGGATCGTTCCTAAATAACTTTGAGGCCTGTGCCAATCCAAGCAATCTAGGCATTTGCCCGGCAGTAGGTGAGATATCCGGACTACTGTTCTTTTGAGTAGTTAGATCTTTCCAGCTCCCGTCCTCGTTCAGGCTGTGAGTGGAAAAGTGACCGCCCATTTGCCTCCCGGCACTCATAGGGTCTGCTTGGATCTCCGTATGGGCATACAAACCGGCAAAAAACTGCTCGATAGTCAATTTTCCGATAGCCATCATGAAAGTCTGGTCCCTGTAATATCCGCTTCGCCAGTCTCCATTTTTGAAGGCCTTGGCCCAGGCCAATTGAGGTACTTCTTTTCCATCTCCGAAAATCCCAAACTTCGCTTTCCCGGTTAATACCTCGCGTCGTCCCAGTAAACTGCACTCCCTGCTCGTTACCGCAATCCTGTAGTCGTTGAGGATTTCAGCTTTGAAATCATCAAAAGAAAGATTCTTATCTGTGTCAGGATTTGTTTGCATTTATCGAAAATTGATCAAGGCAAAAGTAGTAAAAAGCATCGAAACTCACAATGGGGATAAATGCTAATAAGTTGCGAATTCATCAACAAATTCACCGAATAAATTTACTTTTTTGAAAACTTCACAATAATTAAGCGTATCAACAATAAGAATGGCAAGGAATGGAATAGTGTATCGAACCAGTCCATTGGCTTCATTCCCACTGCTCCACCAGCTATCCATTTCAGTTTTCCCCACAGATGCGGTTCAGGAGAAAAGGGGGCTAGGCCTAAAGTTAGACAGAGTAGAATTATTATGCGCCAGTCGTTTAAGAAGCTCATTCAGAATAAATTAATACCATTCACGTGTAAAGAGACTGAGAAGGGTTTTCGGACTTAAAGTTACAATAAACCTGATTCGTTGGTCGTAATTCCCCAGGCCGGGTTCCCATCCAAGATTGGAATAAAGAGGAAAGAAAAGCTCGAAGTAATCGGCGACCAAACTTAATCGAACCCCTGTGTCAAAAACAGGCTCCGTACCACCACCAATTCCGCGGTTGTGCACTAGACCAACATCTCCATACGCATAGATCCATTTCCAGATATTTGTGCTTGCATTGGCTGTCACGATCCAGCTATTGGCAAACGCAGGTTCTAATTTCGACTTAAAACCTCCTTCCGCGATGATGATCTGCTGACTAAATAGTCCTGTATCCTCACTTCTTCCGTAGTAATTGTAATCGAAAAGATAATCCGTAGGGCGATCCAAAGCGAAACTATAAAAATTATCGTCCTTCGGAGAGTTGTTGTACAGGAAGGTACCTGCGTAAAACCTTAAATTTAGCTGACGGTTGTTTTTGAAGAGCTTGCGATACTCGAACGAGGCGGCAAGTTTCGAAAAATCCTTTGAGATCTGATAATCGATTACACTTCTGAAGTAATGAATGAGGTTCGGATTGGAGAATACGTATTGGAGGTTCAGTACGCTGTAATTCGGTTCCTGGTCGGGATCGTTGGGGTTGAAATCCCTAGAAACATTAATATTCCTTAGGTTGATATATTGCTTTTCATTTTTTCGAAGATCCTTTTGCCTGAAAGCAAGCGTCATGTATGGAGTAAAACGACGGTAGAATAAGCCGGTGTCATAAGAGAAATAACTCCCACTTAATCCGAAACGCATTGCGTAGAGTTTACCGTTGTATAGTTGGGTGTAGCTTATCGATCCGTTCCCTACCAGCGTATTCGATCCAAAACCATATTGTGGCTCTACCTTGTAATGTATACCTTTTGGTAGTACTGTCTTATTGTACAATTTCGGTCCCACAGTAAGGCCGTCGTATAAATTGTACTCGAAAACTGGCATAAAGAACAGCTGGTTGTATTTAGGATCCTCCACGTCCTGGAACAGCCGGAATTGAATTGGTCGGTTGATTAGTCCCTTTAGGTTCTTCGTATTATTTCTCCGGTTGTACTCCGGTATATTAGCCTCTTTATTCAATTCAAGCTTTCGAACATCGGCTGCCGGAACGCGAACAACCACGGTGTCTTTAATAGGAGGTAGCCACTTTTTGAATATTGTTTTATCCTTGTTCACACCGTAGAGCGACACAGGCATGTTGTTTTCACGTCGATTTCTTACCGTAACATCCAGTGAATCACCTCGCTTTTCAACCTTTGTTATTTTAAAATCAATAGTTGTTCGCTTATTCACGTAGCTGTCGAAGAACCAATCTACCGGAAGATCCGTTTGTTTTTTCAGTTCCTCCCTGAAATTATCTGAAGTGGATTTTTGATGAACAGTGTTTTTGTAAAATTCCGATATCGCTTTTTGCAGCGGTTCTTTCCCCAGGTAATCCGATAAGTAATGAAGCCCGTCTCCACCATAATATGCGTTTGCGATATTCTTGTTGAATTTGGTAAGAGAGTCCTTTGGTGTGTTGAGTGGCTGATGTAAATTATTTCTGGCCATGTTCAGGTAGAGCAGCGGGTACTGGTCGTTGAATTCCAGGTCGGATGCATGCGACCAGTTAATGATCCAAAAATTACTCAAGGTCCCAATGAGTTTCATATTGGGATAGTAAGTATCCACATACTCCATCATCAGGTAGATCTGAAGTGCTCCATACAGCCAGTAATCCTTCCTGGGGTGCAACACAATAGTATTCTCGAGGTAATTGGCGGTGGCCGTTTTCAGCAACTCCATATCGTATTCGAAACCATCCGGAAAAGGACTGATGAAATCCGGCAGTTGGTTTAAGCCGTAGACAGGATTGTTCCTGTATTCCACTTCACTAACCACCAGTTTTGGAAATGGGTAGGGACCCAATTTCTCGTCGAGAAAATGTGTGATACGGTCCACGGTAAGTGCCCGCATGGCGGGACTCACCTTCCTGTCCTTCATGTCGGTGACCACCTCCAGTTTGTCCGTGACTATGGTTTCGTAATTAAGCCTTTTCTCGAGGAATAGTTCCGCTCGCATCCTCTTACTCCCCTGTAAATAAGAGATCCTTTTGCTACCGGTAATACCTTCGGTAAGGACATTCATGTCCGTAGTGAGTTTGAAGGCTGAAGGTGTCGTTACCTTGATCCTGAAATCGGAAGGAGCCAGGTAGAGGTCTTCCGTGTTTTTATTGCTGTACACCTGCCATTCACCGTTGAATTCGGCAGGGGAGAGGAACCAATAACGTAAATTGAAATTACCTTCGCGCGTTTTTCCGTAGCGTGTGAACTTATCGTAGGGAAGTGTTACCGAATAGAGAAATTTGATAGTATATGATTCTCCCGGAGCGATGTGACGGTCCAGGGTAACCTTCAGAATATCGATCTCGGAGCCCCGATCCCATTCGAGGGTTTCGTTGCTCGAATTTGTAATACTGAATATTTCCGTTTTACCGCGTTCTTCTTCTTTTTCGAAATGAAAGGAATCGTTGAAGTTTTCACCGAATCGAACCGCGAGGGGGGTTGATTTTGAGGCGAAACTATTGGCCCAGTCAAAGAAGTAGATTTCAGAAAGAATTTGATCTGAAGTATTTACATACACTACTTCCTGGGAATTATTAAGCTTTTTTTCGCCTGGGATCAACTCAGTCTCAATGGATATCGCATGCTGAGCTTCAGCAGAAACAATTCCGAAGCAAACCATAACAATAATATGTACGAGTGACCTTAGCTTCACGAAGCTATACCAGTTTTATATGAAACAATGAGAGGAGGGAAAACCCCACTTTATAACAATCTTTTTTTCAATAACCACAAATTCAATGCCCCATTTGCTTACAAGTATACGCAAACAGAAGGGAAACAGTATCATCATGGAAGGTTGGAAAATTAGAAGTTCGGACTGAGATTGTACTTGTTGTAGAATTCGTTCAGTATGTTCAGCACCTCATCTTCCGTATCAACTATGTGCACCAGGTCCAGATCTTCAGGGCTGATATTGCCGTTTTCCAGCAGAACGGTTTGCCGGATCCAATCCATTAGGCCTGTCCAGAATTCAGTCCCTACAAGGATCAGGGGGAAACGTTCGATCTTATGGGTTTGAATAAGCGTAAAGGCCTCGAAGAACTCATCCAGGGTTCCAAAACCACCGGGCATTACCACGAATCCCTGTGAATATTTCACAAACATCACTTTCCGAACAAAGAAATAGTCGAAATCAATACTCTTATCACTGTCGATATATGGGTTATCGTGCTGCTCGAAAGGTAGGTCGATATTTAGTCCCGCCGAAGTTCCACCCGCAAGGTGCGCCCCACGGTTACCGGCTTCCATGATACCCGGGCCTCCACCTGTAATGATCCCGTACCCGTGTTCGGTGATCTTCTTGGCGATGCTTTCGGCCAACTTGTAGTATTTGTGATCGGGTTTGGTTCTCGCAGATCCAAATATGGATACACAGGGTCCTATTCTACTCAGTTTTTCATACCCGTTTACGAATTCACCCATGATCTTGAAGATCGCCCAGGAATCATTCGTTTTAACTTCATTCCAATTCTTATGTTTACTTTCACTTCTCATGACTGCAAATATGCATCTAATTTAGTTCTTTTTTAAGGAAATGCGCCGTGTGGCCTTTTTTGTCTTTTACGATCTTTTCCGGGCTTCCAACGGCCATAATGGCACCACCTTTTTTTCCTCCTTCGGGACCTATATCGATGATATGATCCACCGTTTTTATAACGTCCAGGTTGTGCTCAATTATGAGTACGGTATTTCCCTTGTTTACCAGTTTGTTCAGCACCAGCAACAACACACGAATATCTTCAAAATGGAGACCTGTAGTTGGCTCGTCGAGGATATAGAAGGTGTTTCCGGTATCTCTCTTGGAAAGTTCGGCAGCCAATTTGATACGCTGGGCTTCTCCTCCCGAAAGCGTGGTAGACTGTTGCCCAAGGGTAATATAGCCCAGGCCTACATCTTTGATGGTCTTTAGTTTTCTGTATATCTTCGGAATATGCTCGAAGAAGTCACAAGCTACCTCAATAGTCATTTCCAGTACGTCGTAGATCGAATGGCCCTTATATCGGATTTCCAACGTCTCCCTGTTGAAGCGTTTTCCCTGGCAGGTTTCACATTCAACGTACACATCGGGAAGGAAATTCATCTCGATCACCTTTAGTCCGCCTCCTTTACAGGTCTCGCATCGTCCACCGGCCACATTAAAACTGAAACGACCTGGCTTGTAACCTCGAATTTGTGCTTCGGGTAATTTAGCAAATAAGGATCGTATCTCGGAAAACACCCCGGTATAGGTAGCCGGATTGGATCGCGGTGTACGACCAATCGGAGACTGGTTGATGTCGATCACCTTGTCGATGTGCTTCAAGCCACTGATCTTCTTGAACGGTAAGGGTTTCTTAACCCCATTAAAGAAATGTGCGTTGAGGATTGGATACAGCGTTTCGTTTATCAAAGTGGATTTTCCCGAGCCAGAGACTCCTGTTACGCCTATCATGGTGCCTAGTGGCAGACTTATGGACACATCTTTTAAGTTATTACCTGTGGCTCCATCGAGCTTTAGTTTTTTCCCGTTTCCTTTTCTTCTTTCCTTTGGAATTTGAATCGCCTTGCTACCATTGAGATATGCAGATGTAAGGGTATCGTGTTTTTGAATTTCCTCTGGTGTGCCTTCCGAAACAATTTCTCCTCCGTGCAGTCCTGCTGCCGGTCCGATATCGATCACATAATCGGCATGCTCGATCATGTCTTTGTCGTGTTCCACCACGATCACAGAATTCCCAATTTCTTTGAGGGAGATCAGTGATTGAATAAGTTTGTGATTGTCCCTCTGGTGAAGCCCTATGCTGGGTTCGTCCAGGATATAAAGCACTCCTACAAGCTGCGATCCTATCTGTGTTGCGAGACGGATTCGCTGCGCCTCCCCTCCTGAAAGCGACTTAGAGCTTCTGTCTAAGGCAAGGTATGTAAGACCCACATCCACAAGGAATTGTAATCTGTTACGAACTTCTTTTATTATTTCTGAAGCGATCTTTAATTGTGTTTCGCTGAGGTGATCTTCGAGGTCCTCGAACCATTCCGCTAGCTCTACCACATCCATGTGCGCCAGCTCCGCAATGTTCTTGCCATTCACTTTGAAGTAAAGCGACTCTTTCCGAAGTCGGCTGCCTTCACAATCCGGACAAGGGATCTTGTCCATATATTCTTTTGCCCATCGTCGCAGCGATTTGGATTCGTTGGCTTCGAAGGTATTCTGAAGAAAGGTAGCCACACCTTCGAAATCGATCTTGTAGCTGCGTGTGATGCCCAGTGTTTTGGATGCTACTTCAAATTTCTCGTTTCCTCCGTTAAAGATCATGTCCTTAGCATCTTTGGGGATGGAATCGAAGGGATCACTAAGTTTAAAATCGAAGCGCTCCGCTATGAGTTGCAGTTGTTTAAACACCCAATTGCTTTTCTGAGGTCCATGAGGTGCCAGGGCGCCTTGTTTGATGGACAGGCTTGGGTCCGGAACGATCTTGTCCATGTTCACTTTGTGCAGTTCTCCAAGGCCTTTACAGGTGGGACACATCCCTTTTGGGGAATTGAACGAGAAGTTGTTAGGTTCCGGGTTAGGGTAGGAGATACCGGAGGTTGGGCACATCAGCGATCTACTGAAGTAACGCACTTCCTCCGTTTCATTGTCCAATACCATCAGTACATCGTCGCCATGGTACATGGCCGTTAGTATGGTTTCTGTGAGTCGTTTGTCCTTGTCACTTGCTTCAGTGATCTTGAGTCGGTCGATCACGATCTCGATATCATGTGTTTTGTAACGGTCGATACGCATTCCTTTCACGATATCCAGTACTTCGCCGTCTACCCGTACTTTCAGGAATCCCTGCTTGGCGATCTGTTCGAACAATTCGCGATAGTGTCCTTTCCTTGAGCGGACAACGGGCGCTAAGACACTTACTTTCTTTCCATCAAATTCCTTGATGATAAGCTGTTTGATCTGTTCATCGCTATAACTCACCATTTTCTCGCCGGTGTTAAAGCTGTATGCGTCGCTGGCACGTGCAAAAAAGAGACGCAGGAAATCGTAGATCTCGGTGATGGTACCTACTGTGGATCGCGGACTACGACTGGTAGTTTTTTGTTCTATTGCGATAACAGGGGAGAGGCCGTCAATTTTATCTACATCCGGGCGCTCCAGGTTACCGAGGAACTGGCGAGCGTAGGCGGAAAAGGTTTCAATATAACGTCGTTGCCCTTCGGCATAGATGGTATCGAAGGCCAGGGACGATTTACCGCTGCCGGAAAGACCGGTGATAACCACCAGGTTATCGCGTGGAATTCGAACATCGATGTCCTTCAAATTATGGACTCTGGCGCCTAAAACTTCAATAAAATCGTCCGTTTTTACCATAATTTGCAAAAGTACTTAAATAGAACGGAAATCAGAAGAATCAAGGGAATCAATAAATAGTTAAAATCAGGAATTAACTATTCGTATCCCTAAAAATAAACTGGTAGAAAGTGGTAGCGATAAAGAAAATGGTGCTGATAACGAGGGCGTAGCTTCCAATAAGAGCGATCACCGGCAGTTCGAAGAGTAGTACGAGGATTGGTAATAGGAGTCCGAATAAGACCAATAGCAGAAAGATAATGTAGAGATAGCGCATCATACCAGGGACATTTCTGCTCGATTTATCCTGGAACTGGAAGAGTTTAGGGATTACCTCTTTGGTCATGTATTCACCCAGTTTAGAGAAGAACACTTCGTTGAAGGAAGAATCTTCAAAGTACTCGCTATCGATAGAATTTGCAAGGGTCATCACCTTTTCCTGGTGACGTTCGAATACAGCATTGTAGTCTAAAGCTTCTTTGAAAACGCCGTATTTATATCCGAAGTAATACCACAATCCGGAACCGCATTTGTGCTCCAGCCATTTCTGAACCATACCCTGTTCGTATACCTTTGGGTAGGCAATGTTCTCGGGGATCTTCTTGTCTTTGGGACTCGTCATTAGCAGAGACTTCATCTCAAGGTATAGATTTTCAGTATCCTGGTAGTTATGATTTTCCTGCAGGAATTCGATAGCCAGTTTCGACTTCCCTTTGTAAAATTCCTTTACCTCGAAGAAATTAAGTCCTTCAAACTCATCGTCTATGTATTCCCTAAGTCCGGGAAGCCACATTTTGGATCGGTAAAGTATGTCGATGATGTTTCTGAAATAGTGCATCTGTTCTGTCACCTGGGCCAGTTTGTCGATAACCAGCTCTTTGGTGGACTTCAGTGACACCGAAGACCAGGCCAAATACACCATGAGAATTGCTGAAAGGAAACCGCTAATACTAATAAAGATCGTTGAGAAATCGGTGAGCGTTTGTACAAATGCAGGGGTCGCTATCACCTTCTGTTGTAACAGGAAAATTAAGGCAATACAAAGCAGGCCGCTAAAAATAAGAGGAATAACCGCATACAAATCCCGAAAGAAAGATCGCTTTCTCATACATAAGAATCGCAATGGGGCGGTATAGCGGGGGCAGAACGCTATAATTTAGTGGGGTGAAACGCAGTAAATACGCGCCACTCCGTGAAGTTTGCGATGTTAATTAGTAACGTTAATAACTATATCAAAAATAGCTAATTAATCGGCAAGATGTAGTAATTTACCTACAATTCGATAAGATGCTCGTATAATCGATTAACGGAAAGATTTTTCTTACAAATCATTAATAGCCAATGGCCTTATCATCCCCTCGTGGATCTGCTCCTCCCTCCATAGAACCATCGGGGAGTATCAGGATTGCGTCAATTTTTCCAATGATAGGGTCAACGTCTGTGTTTTCCGGGTATCCCAGTGCCTCCAATTGCTGAATTAACTCTTTCGGAAACCTACCTTTCTCATATCGGATGGCATCCGGTAACCATTGATGATGAAAGCGCGGCACGTTCACTGCCTGCTGCATGTGCATATCGTACTCGTATACATTCAGAATGGCCTGTAGTACAGAAGTAATGATGGTCGCACCCCCGGGGGTTCCAACAACCATCCAAAGTTCCCCGTCCTTTTCCACGATGGTAGGGGTCATAGAGCTAAGCATTCGTTTCTGGGGTTCAATGGCGTTTGCTTCTCCACCCGTAAGCCCGTAGATATTAGGTTCCCCGGGTTTAGCGCTAAAATCGTCCATTTCGTTGTTCAGAAAAAAACCGAGTTCCTTTACGTACAATTTTGAACCGAAAGCTGAATTTAAGGTGGTGGTAAGCGAAGCTGCATTCCCAAATTGATCTACGATCGAGAAATGCGTGGTTTCATCACTTTCGTAGGTATGGATGATAGCTGTTTTTATTTTTTCTGAAGGGGTAGCGGCATCGAAAGAAAAATCTTCCATTCGCTGGGTCAGATGCCCTTCAGAAAGTAAAGAATCTATGGGTATTTCAACGAAATCCGGATCACCCAGGTAGTAGCTTCGGTCCGCGTAAGCCCTGCGTTCTGCTTCGGTGATCACCTGGATAGCTTTCACTGAATTGTGTCCGAATTCTTTTAGTGGAAACCGTTCGAGCATTTTCAGACTTTGTCCCAGACAAACGCCACCACTTGAAGGAGGGGGCATCGAAATCACATCCAGGTCTTTATACTTGAAAACGAGGGGCTCCCGCCATTTGGTTTCGTAAATGGCCATGTCTTCCATGGTTACTATCCCACCTTTTTTCTGAATATAATCTACTAATATCTCGGCTGTTTTTCCCTTGTAGAATTCATAAATCCCGTGTTCCGAAATTCTGCTCAGTGTATTTCCCAGTGCCGGATTGGTTAGAATATCACCTTCTTTAATATCACCCGTAAACAGGAAGGGTTCTCCAGTAACTGCTTCAAATTCTTCTTTGTACTTTTCAAAGCGTTCTGCCTGTTTTTTCGTAACCACGAAGCCATTATTGGCAAGGTCGATAACAGGTTGAAGTATTTCCTCCATAGGCAAGATACCCAGCTTGTCCTGAATGGCAAATAGTCCTGAAATAGTCCCTGGAACGCCCACCGCAAGGCCTCCTTTCTTACTGAGATCCTTCAGAAAAACACCGTTCTCGTCCAGATACATATCACGTGTTGCTGCTAATGGCGCTTTCTCCCTGAAATCAAAACTTCCCAGTTCACCGTACTGAGTTCTATACACCATGAATCCGCCACCTCCCAGGTTTCCTGCGTACGGATAGCTCACAGCAAGGGCAAGTTGGACAGCCACCGAAGCGTCGTACGCATTACCTCCTTTTTGCATGATCTCAATACCGATACGTGAAGCCTCTTCCCGTGCCGATACTACCATCGCATTTTCAACAACCAAACCCTGAACCGGCAACTCCTGCCGTGGTTTTTCGGTTTCGGTTTTACAGCTTATCAGGGTGAGTATAAAGAGTAAGAGCAGTAACCGCTTCATAGTTCTTTCAGTTTGTTTTGGGAATAGGCGATAAGATCTGCAAAAAAGTTAGTGAATTCTTCTTCAAATTCATCGTAATATTCTTCGAGTTCCACTACGGCGAAGTTCATTCTTGACTTATTTTGGGTGCGGACATTCATTTGCGAAAGAATCTTACTAATTCCTTTGATGCTAGCATAGCTCACAAGCCAATTGTCGGCGATCATATATGGCATCATACGCTTTACCCGAATAGGCAACAATTCAAAATTGTCCCGCAAAAGGCAGTAGAAGTCATCCACAAAATCGGTCAAGGGCTGCTCGTGGTAGAAATTCCAGTTCTTTGCCAGGAAATGATCGTAAAGAATGTCCACAATGACACCGCTGTAGTGGCGATAGTTTTCACGAAGTCGCCTGGCGCTTTGACGAACCAACGGATGGGCATCCGTATAGCTATCGATAGCTCTGTGTAGCAGAATACCCTTCTGAATATCGGGTGGATATTTCAGGTACTTCTTGCCTTTTATGCTATCGGCCATGAAGTTGCCTAATATGATCCCTTCATCATCTCCCGAAAGGTATATATGGGCCAGGAAATTCATTCCGACAATTTACAAAAACCTAAGACGATTATACGGTATAAAAAGTATCTTTGTGACAAATTTTCAAAAGGATGACCCTAATCAAATCCATATCGGGAATACGAGGAACCATAGGCGGTAAGCAAGGAGAAAACCTTACACCGATCGATGCCGTAGCCTTTGCGGCGGCCTACGGAACCTATATAAAGAAACAACGAAATAAAGAGAATTACCGGGTGGTAGTGGGACGTGATGCCCGTATCTCAGGGGCGATGATCCAGGAACTGGTTATGAACACTCTTGTTGGTCTTGGAATTCATGTTATTGACCTTGGTTTATCGACTACACCAACGGTTGAGGTAGCTGTACCACTGGAACATGCGGATGGCGGGATAATTCTAACTGCCAGTCATAATCCGAAACAGTGGAACGCACTTAAATTGCTCGATATGAACGGCGAATTCCTCAATGCTGAAGCGGGTCAAGAGATCCTTGACCTGGCATCTTCAGGAGAGGTTGTTTTTGCTGAAGTTGATGATTTAGGAAGAATCACAAAGAATGAAGCCTATATCGATATTCATATCGACGAAATAATTGCATTACCTCTAGTAAACACCGAAGCTATTAAAAAAGCGAATTTTCGGGTGGTTGTTGACGGAGTGAATTCAACAGGAGGAATCGCTGTTCCATTATTACTGGAGCGACTAGGGGTGCATCCGGTTAAGTTGTATTGTGAACCAACAGGTCATTTTCCTCACAACCCGGAACCGCTAAAAGAACACCTCGGAGATCTTATGGAGAAGGTGCTAGACGAGAACGCCGACTTCGGCATTGTAGTGGATCCAGATGTAGATCGACTGGCATTTATCGATGAAAAAGGCGAGATGTTCGGTGAGGAATATACACTAGTTGCAGTTGCGGACTATGTCCTTAGCAGGACTCCCGGCAATACAGTTTCAAATATGTCTTCATCTCGTGCTTTAAGAGATATTACAAATAAACACGGAGGCACCTACACAGCTAGTGCGGTTGGAGAAGTAAATGTAGTTCGAATGATGAAGGACACCAATGCTGTGATTGGAGGTGAAGGCAATGGAGGGGTGATCTATCCCGATCTGCATTACGGCCGTGACAGCCTTGTAGGGATCGCTTTGTTCCTTAGTCACCTGGCAGAATTAAATTGCACGGTAAGTGAACTTCGGAAGACATATCCGGCTTATTTCAGTAGTAAGAAGAAGATTCAATTGACTCCGGAACTGGATGTTGATGCGATTTTGTCTGAAATGGAATCACGATACGCTTCCGAAGAGATCAATACTATAGATGGGGTGAAGATCGACTTCCCTGAATACTGGGTGCATCTCCGTAAATCCAATACCGAACCTATTATCAGGATCTACTGTGAGGCCCAGTCACAGGAGATCGCCGATACCATAGCCGATACCTTTATAGCCGAAATACAGGAAGTGGCGAATCGATAAGATTTGTTACATTTATAGCAATCAGACCGAAATGCTTAAAGAAAAGGAAATAATATCTTCAGAACTGGAGGCGTACTTTGCACCCTTCCGAAGTAATATCCTGGGATTAGATCAAACTTTTGAATCACCTTACGGCACAAAGAAGATTGTATATACCGACTGGACCGCCAGCGGCAGGTTGTACAAGCCTATTGAAGATAAGTTGTTGTATACCTTCGGGCCTTATGTAGCCAATACCCATACTGAAACTGCAGTTACCGGTACTACGATGACACATGCCTACCACCATGCAAGGGATATAATAAAAAAGCATGTGAATGCAGGGGAGGATGATATTCTTATTACAACCGGGACGGGCATGACCGGGGCCGTAAATAAATTTCAACGAATCCTGGGCCTCAAGATACCAGAGCAGGTTAAGGATCAACTTACCATTAAAGAAGAAGACCGTCCGGTGGTGTTCGTGTCCCACATGGAGCATCATAGTAATCAGACCTCATGGCTGGAGACCATCGCTACGGTTGAAGTGATTCCGTGTAACGAGACTGGCTTGTTTTGCATGGAAAACCTGGAAGTGCTGCTTGAGAAATACAAATCAAGGGAAATAAAGATCGCTTCCGTCACCAGCTGTTCCAATGTGACGGGAATAAAAACGCCTTATCACCAGGTAGCGAAAATGATGCATGAACACAACGGTTTGTGCTTTGTGGATTTTGCCTGTTCGGCACCCTATATCGATATCGACATGCATCCTGAAGATCCAAAGGAATCGCTTGATGCCATATTCTTGTCTCCGCATAAATTTCTAGGCGGGCCGGGTTCCAGCGGAGTATTGATCTTCAACAAGAAACTTTACAACAACCTGGTTCCTGATTGTCCCGGAGGAGGTACGGTAGACTGGACCACGCCCTGGGGAACGCACAAATACATAGAGAATATTGAAGAACGGGAAGATGGAGGTACTCCCGGATTTTTACAAGTAATAAAAACGTCTTTAGCAATTCGTTTAAAGGAAAAAATGGGCGTTGAGAATATCCTTAAGCGCGAAGAGGAGCTTTTGGATTATGTGTTTACCAGATTATCGGAAGCTTCTAATATTACCATACTTGCCGGGGAGCACCGAGAACGATTAGGGGTGATCTCAATCCTTATTGGTGAGATGCATCACGATCTGATCGTTAAAATGTTGAACGACCGCTACGGTATTCAAACCAGGGGAGGGTGCAGCTGTGCCGGAACCTACGGTCATTATTTGCTGGGTATCGATCATGACGAATCAGACAAGATCATCTACACTATGACGCAAGGCAACTTGCTAATGAAGCCGGGCTGGGTGCGGTTTTCTATACACCCTACAACTTCAAACGAGGAGATCAAGTACGTTTGTGATAGCTTGATCGAATTAGCTAAAAATTGTGTGGAATGGGCGAAGGACTACGAATTTCACGAAGGAAGGTTTACACATAAGGATGAAGCAAAAAAGCCTTATTCTCCCTTAAGCACCGATTGGTTCGACCTCTAATTTCGAAGTTTCCATCGTTTGTGAGACCATAGATAATTTTCCGGAGCGGAATGTATCTGTTTTTCGATCTCATCCAGGAACGCACGCGTGATGGTATAATCAGGATATTTGGTTGGATCTTCAGCTAAGAGTACAAAAGATGCTTCGTAAAATCCTCTTTTCACCTTCACTACTTTTAGGTAAACCGAAGCAAAGTCCAGTTTTTTAGCAATTTCTTCGGAACCGGTAAAAACAGGAACATCGATACCCATAAAGGTATCCCTGTGTTTGAATGCACCGGGTTTCGGAGTCTGATCGGCCAGGACTAAAGTTAAGGTTAGAACGTTTTCTTTGGACAAGCGATACAGTTTTCCGTAGATCTTTCGATTGGAAACGATCTCGGCATCAAAGCGTCCGCGAATCTTTCGGATGAGCCTGTCTGCTGCTTTGTTCTGTAATCTCTTGTATACCCCAAGTCCTTTGTACTGTATCTGGTTTTTCAAAATACCACTCCATTCCCAGCTGGAATAATGTCCGCAGAGCAATAATACGCTTCTGTTTTTTGCATATAAATCTTCAATAAGATCCAGGTTAATATACTTGAAGCGTTTCCTAGCTTCTTTTTCAGAAATAGTGAGATACTTTATGGTTTCGAAGATAATATCGCATAAATGTGTGTAGAACTTCCTTGCGATCTTCTTTCGTTCTTGTTCTGATTTCTCCGGGAATACCAGTTGCAGGTTGTCCAGCACCACCTTTTTTCGATAACCTACAATGCGATAGACAATAAAAGCCAGAATATCCGATTTTATATACAACAGTCGCATTGGTAGCAGCGATGTGAACCAAAGAATTGGGTATACTAACAGATAAACCAGTTGATGCATAGGTATATTTAGCGCAAAACTAACTAAATTTATTGCATTGTAAGTACGAATCGATTTCATTAGTCAATATGCAAAACATACATCCCGCAACTATTGCCATTATTGCGGTAAACGTTCTGATATCTCTTAAAGGATTTAGCGATTTTTCTTTTTTCGAGAAGTATAAATTCAACATTGCGGGCATAAGGAGGGGAGAACAGATCCGGATGTTCTCTTCCGGGTTTCTACATGTAGACTATTCCCACTTGCTTTTCAACATGCTTACGCTATACTTCTTTGCCAATGTGGTGATAGGTTCTGTAGGTGTGACCAAGTTCGTTTTGATCTATCTCGCCAGTTTACTGGTCGGTAATCTTTTGTCCTTTTATTTTCACAAGAACGAGTTTCACTATAGCGCGGTTGGTGCCAGTGGAGCGGTCATGGGGATATTGTATTCTGCTATTTTGTTCTACCCGGATATGCGTTTAGGCTTCTTTTTTATTCCTGTTCAATTCCCAGCCTGGGTATTTGGTCTGGCATATTTGTTGTATTCAATTTACGGTATGCGATCAAGATTAGGTAATATAGGTCACGACGCACATTTTGGCGGAGCGATCGCCGGATATGTGCTTACAATCGCCTTCGCACCTTCGCTGCTGGAAACCAGTTTATGGATCGTGGCGATATTAGCAATACCAATAGTTCTACTGTTTGTATTGCACAAACTTGGAAAAATCTGAAACAACCCAATTCATGAAAACAACACTATCAATATTCATTTTAATCTTATCTACAACACTTATGTCTCAAAATAGTATTCAGCCCACCGTGGATGTTTCCGGCGAAGGAATTGTACGGGTGGTACCGGACGAAGTAACCATCAACCTCCGGGTTGAAAATACCGGGAATGACGCCAGGGAATTAAAAAGAGAAAACGACCGAATTGTGAACGAGGTACTTTCGTTTCTGAAGAAGGAAAAGATAGAGGAAAAGTACATAAAGACGGAATACATAAGGCTTAGCAAGAATTACGATTACAATAGCAAATCTTATAATTTTTCAGCAAACCAGGCCATATCCGTAAAGCTTAGCGATCTTGGAAGGTATGAATCTATTATGGATGGATTGCTTACCAGTGGTATTAACCGAATCGATGGAATTTCCTTTTCATCCTCCCAAAGGGCCTCGTTAGAGGCGGAAGCGCGAAAAAAGGCAGTAGCTCATGCTAAAATGAAGGCCGAAGAATACGCTGGCGTTCTTGACCAAAAGGTAGGTAAGGCGGTATCGATAAGAGAAAACGTGAGTTATTCACCACCAACCCCTCTTTATCGTGGGGCAATGGCTATGGATGCCTCAGCCGGAGGTGAACAAACCATGGCACCCGGTGAAATGGAAATCCGGGTGATGATCTATATAAGTTTCGAATTGCAGTAGTTAAGGCCCTAGCAGGGAAGCGATCTTAGATTCCAGTGCCGGACCTCGAAGGTTCTTTGCGATGATCTTGCCATTCTCATCCAGCAGGAAGGTAGCCGGAATTGACTTCACATTGTACATTTGAGCAATGGGGTCCTGCCAGAACTTCAGGTTAGATACGTGGAACCAATCCATATTATCATCCTCAATTGCCTTTAGCCAGCGATCTTTCTGACCAGCTCTGTCCAAGGATACACTAATTATGTTAAGTCCTTTATCATGGTACTTTTCATATACACGCACTACATTAGGGTTTTCGATACGACATGGCTTGCACCATGATGCCCAGAAGTCGATAATCGTGTATTTACCCAAGGTTTCTTTCAGCGAAAGCATTTCTCCTGAAGGATCAGGAGCAGAGAAATCCGGAGCGGTTCCACCGATGTCCGCCTTTTTCATGTTTTCTATCGTAGCTTTCAGTTCAGCAGCAAGCTTAGAGGTTGCTGTCTTTGGTGGAAGTGCATCGGCGAAATCAGATGCCTGGGCCGAAGATATTTCCTTTCTTTTAAGCATTTCAGTTGCTACCATCAATGAGAAGATAGAATTGGAATTCTCCTGAATGAAATTCAGCTTGAAATCAGTTTCTTGCTGCACAAGCTGGGCATTCTGTTGCTGGATCTGTACGGCAAGTAAATTATCCTGTTCCCTTCGGGCCTGCTGAAATTGTTGTCCGAGCGATCTCTTTTGCCCATTGATCTCCCTTATTTTGGCTCCATACTGGCGGTACATGTCGTTTTGCCGACTTCCGCTCACATAGCTAGCTTGTATACTGTCTTTGTATACTGTTACTTTTAAGTCCTCATTCTCGGGAAAGAAGACCACAGATCCTTGCGGATTTTGAAAAGAAAGGTATCCGAGCATCAATTTGTCCGTCTTCGGATATTCAGCACTAAATTTTCCTTGTTGTATGGTAAGAGTATCTACGGCCACCGGTTGATTGTTATCTTCAAGGTTGTACACAAAGATCTGAGTACCATCGGCCATACCTTCCGCAGTGCCATCAATTTTATAAGAATCGGAGTCTGTAGCACAGGAAACAAATAAAACTGTAATGATTAGGGCAAATAATCGTCTCATATATGAAAGTTTGGCTACAAAAATAGCCGTATTTTTTTCGCTACAAAAATTGAGTACTCAAATAATTGTTAATTGTTGTACTGAAAGGCGAGACAAAATTGAATTTGTTTAACTTTGAACTGTAATTAACTGATAATGAAAGATAAAACTACCACACCTCAATTTCCACTCAAGATTGAAGTAAGTTTTCGAAAGCTCTTTGAATCGTATCGAAGCAGACTGGATTCTATGAGTACCCTTCAGCGGGCAAGGGCAGAGGACATTCTCAAACTAGCAAAAGATTTTCCGGTCTTATCGGAAGGTTTTGATTCTGAAGAGGCACTTACGAAGTACCAAAAGCAAGTGGATATGGTTTTGGAAGATTTCTTTGCAGATATACTGGGATCCAACGAAATAAAAATTGCTTCCATCCCTTATCGTTTTGTGATCTTCAGATCATCGGAGCGATTCAAGAATATCATGGCTCATGCAGGTGACGACTTCGAAGTCCAACTGAACAATTTCGATGAAAACGAGGCCTACATTATGGGATGTTCCATTATTTTAAATGCCTACTACGGTTATAAAGTTGATTTCCGAAGGCCATTCTATTACGATATCCCGGACACGAATGGCGTGATGCGTCACTATAAGGTTTTGTATAACGGCGATTATATTGATATTGAGAAAACTGACAAGGCTATCGACATTACACCTGAAGATGTAGCCGAACTCATAGATAATTTTGAAAATATTGAGCTATGGAAGGAGAAGTTCCCACCAAATAGCTGGGTGTTCAAAGGTTTTGTAATAGCCAATATGTTCGATGCTACCATGGACGTTTCTTTGTCTAGTTTTAAAGAGAATCTAATTGGCATCGATTCAAAGGAGGATGATAGCCTAAAGGCTGATTTCAGGAATATCGTTCGTTCGATCTTTGGGTTACCGTCCCTCGAACTCGGTTACGCCATGTATAACCAGGATGAAGCTGTTTTTCAAAGTCCGTCGATGCATGAAAATGCAATGAGCTATATTCTCAACGGGAAGGTAAGCGAGCGATGTAAGGAGTCACTCTGTTCGAATTCTTATGAGAAACTATTTGAGAAGAATGAGATTTATTCGATTTCCGACGTTCCTAAGTTTCATAAGCTCTATCCAAAGAATGTTTTGTACCGAACCCTGCACGAACAGGAGATAGGCAGCGCAATCATTGCTCCACTGGTGAGTCAGGGTAAATTATTGGGTGTAATGGAGATCGTTTCGCCAAACGCCCAGGAATTGAATTCCATCAATGCCAACAAGCTACATGATATTTTACCTTACCTGGTAGATTCCGTTAAGCAGTCTGTAGAACGCGAGACCAATGAGATTGAACTTTTGATTCAAAATGAATGTACCTCGATTCACCCTTCGGTTCATTGGAAGTTCCGAAAAGAAGCGGAAAGAGTTATCCGGTCTAAGTACAAAAAAGATAATCCTTCATCTTTCAGGGAGATCGTATTTAATGATGTGTACCCTCTTTTCGGGCAAATCGATATTAAGGGATCATCTCTGGCCAGGAACTACGCGACACAACATGATCTTATACTCCAGTTACAGCATGTTCAGAAAATAATTAAGAAAATCTGGAAGCTGGAATCGCTGCCTATATACGAGCAGTTGAATTATAGAATTGAAAAATTTGAGGAGGAGATCAAAACCCACTTCGAAGTTGATACAGAACGTCGTGTATTGAGCTTTCTCAAAGATGAGATTGTTCCTCTGTACGATCATTTGGCAAAGAAAAACGAGGCTTTGTCGGCGTTAATTCAGGAGTATTACGAAGAAGTAGACGACTCCAAAGGATTTATTTATAAGCACCGAAAGGAATACGATGATTCTGTGACGCTCGTAAATAAGAATATGGCGCGAGTTCTTGATGTCAAACAGAAAGAAGCACAGAAAATGTATCCTCATTATTACGAGCGATTCAAGACCGACGGGGTAGAGCACAACCTCTATATTGGAGAATCGATCACTAAGAGGGACAGTTTCAACAAAATTTACCTGTACAACCTTCGATTGTGGCAACTACAGGTAATGTGCGAGATGGAGAATAACTTTTATCAACTTAAGGAGCACTTACCCGTAAAACTGGATGTTTCTTCAATGATACTGGTTTTCAATACCTCTTTATCGCTGAGATTCCGAATGGATGAGAAACGATTTGATGTTGACGGAACATACAATGCCCGCTATGAGGTAGTTAAAAAACGTGTAGATAAAGCCAATATTAAAGGAACTGACGAACGAATAACTCAACCGGGAAAAATTACCATTATCTACTCTCAACGTGAAGATGAAAAGGAATACTTAAAATACATAAGTTTCCTTCAGCACAAGAAATTGCTGGACTCGGATGTTGAGATATTTGAATTGGAAGATCTCCAGGGTGTAACTGGTCTCAAGGCGATCCGTGTGAATGTCCTTTATTCAAAACGAACAAAAGATAGCAAGAAAGAGTATTATACGTATGAGGATCTGATGGAACAAATCAAGTCTTAGTTCACCAGGGTATCCACCGAAACAGGTTGTTCCGAGAGGCCGAATGATACTGCAAACGCGATGATCGAAACAATAATCCCAATAACGAAGATCGTATAAGTCCATCTCAGGATGCGATATTTTCTATCCAGCACTTTACCGAGGAAATAGAGGTCCTTGGTAAGTGATGAATAGACGTAATCCCTGTCCTTAAGCAATTCTTCTATCGCCCATTGGTATTGCGATAGTTCCATTTTATGAAAATTTCCGAAGAAAGTAAGGTTAACCGTTTTATTCTTTACATCCTCCTCGGTGAATTCACCGCGGGTTACATTTGGGCGAGTTGCGATTACCGCCAATATCATACTAATAGTGCTGGAGACCACAAAAATCGCCGATGGAACAATAAGAAAGGGGTTAGTGTCAAGCTTCGACAAGAGATTGGCCAGGACCAGGGAAATGATAATTGCGTTTACCGATAGAAGTATATTCGCCTTGGTATCGGCAATGTCGCTAAGTTTTATATGGTTTCGCAAGGCAACCCTGTAGAAAGTTTGAATTCCTCTTTCAGGGCTGGCATCCTTGTATTTCGCTTTTAATTCGGCTTTTATTTTTTCTTTTCGGATCTTTTTTTTCTCTTTTTTTCGAGTTTTTATAAGCTTGGCAAGATTTTGCTCCTTAACGGGTTGCCAGTTCTTCATGGCGTATTCGGTGTAGAATTGATGATCTTCAATTAGCACCCTGATATTTTCGTTCCGCCATTCTTTCGGACTGTAATTCTTTATATCCTGGGCAATTAATTCCTGGCGTAAAAACTCACTGGCTTCCTGGAAATAATCTTTACCGAAGTGCGATGCATCTGCATCCCTGATCATTTCCTCAAGGTGATTATTAGGCTCAATATCAAATTTTGTGGAGAGTATGCATTTTTCAACTTCTTCAATTATATTCTTATCGACATCCTGAGATTTCAAAAATTCCCGGGCTATTCGGGCACTTTCTACTTCGTGACCATCTGTATGCGTTATATATCCTGAATCGTGCAAAAGGGCCGCGAGCTGTAATATATGCGCTTCCTTTTCGTCTACTTCAGAGTTCTCAATGATCTCATTAATACTTTTGAATACACGTTTGGTGTGAGTGTAATTATGATAAAGACAGGAAGTTGGAAGCTTATCCTTGAATAAATTCAATACATAATCATCAGTCGCCTGAATAATGTCGTTCATAGGTCTTATCTTTAATTCAACAAAATACTAAAATAATCATCGCGATTCGTAATATGTGCCTATTTAATCGAATTATAAGCTTACTACTTACACTTGCTCTTTTTGGATGTGGAAGCTATAAGGCAAAGTACCTTTCTGAAGAACCCACAGCACCATCAAAACCATCCGATTCTAATATTGAAAAACGAATTTACCTGATTGGTGACGCCGGAGGTGCAGAACCCGATAAAACCACCGATGCACTTGCCGCTCTGGAAAATTTAATTGACGACCGCGATACCAGCGAAGACCATCTGATCTTTTTAGGGGACAACATATACGAAAAAGGCCTACCGAAAAAAAAGCACAAAAAACGGAAAGAAGCCGAACACCGTATAGATGTGCAGATCGATCTGGCTAAAGAGTTCGATGGTACATCAATGTTTATTCCCGGTAACCACGATTGGTATAGTAAAGGACTGGGAGGGTTAAAAAGACAGGAAGAATACCTGGAGGATAAGTTGAAGAACAATGAAGTGTTCCAACCCGAGAACGGCTGTCCGGTAGAGAACTTTGAGATCTCACCCAAGGTTGCGTTAATTGTTCTCGATACGCAATGGTACATTACCGACTGGGACAAACACCCCACGATCAACGATGAGTGCGATATAAAAACACGAAAAGGCTTTTTCCTTGAAATTGAAGACAAACTTAAAGATAACAACAATAAAACGGTTGTGATCGCAATGCATCATCCCGCTATTACCTACGGGCTTCATGGTGGTTATTTCAACTTCAATAAACACATTTTCGCAAAGGGTAACACAATCCCGCTTCCCGGACTTGCAAGCCTGGTGACACTAGTGCGATCACTAGGAGGAGTATCGCCACAGGATCGATATAACAACAGGTATAACGAACTAATGCAGCGACTAATCACAATGGCAGCGGGTAACGATAAAGTAGTTTTTACTTCGGGACACGAGCATACATTGCAGTATATTGAAGCCAACGGTGTCAAGCAAATAGTTTCAGGAGCGGGAGCCAAGAGAGCCCCTGTCAATCTTGGGAATGGTGCTAAATTTGTAAGTGGTGAACAAGGGTTTGCCGTGCTTGACATATTTAAAGACGGAAGCTCAAAGGTCTCATTCTACGATTCGGCAGGTGGTAAGCCAACCCATATGTTTACTACTGAAGTCTATCCACCTGAAAAACACTATGATGTATCAAGCTTACCCGATGAATTTCCCGAAACTATAAAAGCCTCAATATACGAGAAAAGCAGCACCGAAGTTTCTAGCAGATATGAATGGTTTTGGGGGGATCATTACAGACATATTTATGGTACGGAAGTAGAAGTTCCGGTTAAAACCCTGGATGATTTTTACGGTGGTTTTACTGTTGAAAGAAAGGGAGGAGGACACCAAACACGATCATTAAGGCTGGTAGATCCAAAGGGCCGTAATTTTGCACTTCGAGCCGTGAAGAAAAGTGCCGTGCAATTCCTGCAGACCGTTGTTTTCAAAGATACTTATGTAGAAGAGGACTTCAGGGAAACACTTACCGAAGAAGCGGTTTTAGACTTCTATACCTCCAGTCATCCGTTTGCCGGATTTGTGGTTCCGGACCTTTCCGAAGCCATTGGTGTTTACCATACCAATCCCGTCCTGTTCTATATGCCGAAACACAAGGCATTAGGCGATTACAATGACGAATTCGGAGACGAACTTTACATACTTGAGGAACGTCCCGATGACGGGTTCCTGGATGTTGAATCCTTTGGCAAACCAGATTCGATTGAAAGCACTTCGGATGTGCTTGAAAATTTACGCGATGACGAAAAATACAGAATAGACGAAGAAGCCTTTATCCGTGCTCGCCTGTTCGACATGTTGCTGGGAGACTGGGACAGGCACCAGGACCAATGGCGCTGGTCGCGTTTCGATATTTCGGATGATGAGCGGGTTTACCGTCCGATCCCCAGGGACAGAGATCAGGTTTTTTCCAATTATGACGGGGCCTTGCTGGACTTTATGAAACTGATCATTCCCAGTACAAAACAATTCCAGGAGTTTAATGGAGACTTTAAGGATCACAGGTGGATCAATTTAGCCGGGATGAAAATAGACAGAACCTTCACTCAAAATTCAGGAAGAGAAGTTTGGTTGGAGCAGGCGCGTTTCATCAGTAATAAACTAAACGATGAAGTAATCGATATTGCCTTTAATAAATTACCTCCTGAAGTGATCGATGAGACTTCAGAAGACATAAAAAAGAAATTGAAATCAAGGCGGGAACAGCTAGAAGAAGTAGCGGATGCGTACTATGAATACCTTTCAAAACTTGTAATTATCACTGCGACGGACAAGGATGACCATATCCATATTGAGCGCGGTGACAATTTCACGGAGATTGCGGTTTCCCGTATCAAGGATGGAGAAGTAAGGCCGCCATTCAAAAAGAGAAAAATTTATAGTGCTGAAACCAAAGAGATTTGGGTCTATGGATTGGACGATGACGATGAGATAGTTGTGACCGGAAAACCAAATAACCCCATCCGACTTCGAATAATTGGTGGTCAGAACAATGATAAATATACCATCGAGAACGGGAGAAAAGTCAAGGTTTACGATCACAAATCGAAACCGAATACCATTGTTCAACGAGGCGGTGCCAATATCAACCTTCGGGATAATTATCGCTACAATATCTACCGCTATGATAAGTACGTTGACGGTGTGACCAATTTTATCCCGTCTATTGGATTTAATCCGGATGATGGTATGTTGGTTGGACTGAGCATTACCAGTGCGGTAAAGGGCTTCAAGAACGATCCTTTCCAGGTAAAACACAGTCTGAGAGGCGGGTATTTCTTTGCAACAGAGGGTTTTGACCTTCAGTATACGGGCGAGTTTGCCAATATCCTTAATAAATGGAACGTACTTTTGGGAGGTAGGTTTACATCTGAAAATTTTACTCGTAACTTTTTTGGTTTCGGTAATGAAACAGGCAATCCGGACGATGAATTAGGCATGGACTTTAACAGGGTAAAAACCTCCATACGCAGTGCGAGGCTAGGAGCTGTTAAGGAAGGACATTACGGAAGTCGGATTGAAATTACAGGGCAGATGGAGGCAATTGAAGTTGAGCCCACAGACGACCGTTTCATAAGCCAGGAAATTTCCGATAATGAGTTTTTTGATGATCGCAGATATTTTGGAACCATTGATGTAACTTATAGTTATGCTGGTTACGATGTGAAAGTAGTTCCCACCAGAGGGATGTTCTTCAAACTGAAAACGGGGATAACCACCAATCTGGAAGATAGCGATCGAACCTTTGGTTATATCATTCCCTCGCTGGAATTTTACAACGCGATTACCAGGAACAGGAAGCTGGTACTGCGCACCCAGGCACAGGGACAGGTCAATATTGGGGATTCATTCGAGTTCTACCAGGCGGCTGTTTTAGGTGCCAACACAGGATTAAGAGGCTTCAGAACAGAGCGTTTTAGTGGAGAAAGAGCCCTGGCATTAAGTACAGATCTTCGATATAAATTGGTGAAATTCAATACAGGTCTGCTACCGTTAAAACTTAGTGTGTTCGGGGGGTATGATATAGGACGAGTCTGGATCGACGGCGAGGATTCCAATACATGGAACGATAGTGCGGGTGGAGGATTTATTATTAATGCAATAGATACGATCTCTGGTCAATTCGGAGTATTTAATAGCGATGACGGACTTCGGTTTTCTTTTGTTTTTGGAGTAAGCCTATGATAAACGTATTCTTTTCATCGATGAACGACCACTTTCATCCCATATATTTTGTTGTTGAGCGAAAACCCATTTTCTTAAACACAATTAGTTTTTAAACCATTCGAAACTGTTGTTACTTTGCTCCCGTAATCCTGATATAGTGTTTAAAACGGTGTAAGAAGTTTTTTCATAAAAAGGGATTATATTGGTTAGTTTTAGGCCCTTCCATCCCTGGAGGGGCTTTTTTATTTAAGGGTTAGTTCGTAGATATTACCTCCATAGATGCTCACGCGTTCATCTGCAATATAAAGGGTGGAATCGTTCTTAAAAGAGATGCTTTCTTTCTGTGAATCATGTTGAAGGGAAATTTGTTCAATTTTCCCCCCGAAGAAATCATCTCCCTCGAATTCAGAAAGCAGCCATACCTTGTCATGACTCAAAAGTGCAATTTTAGTCCTACTCCTGTTGATTGAAGCTGCGGTTATCATACATGTTGATTTCTTTGAACAGGTTTTATAGCTTCCAATTAATTCAGCGATTGCTTCGCCCGGTGTGTCCGGCAGCCTGTATACTTTTGTTGTGCCGTCGAACTTAGAACTGCGATTCTTGGTGAATAGGTAAAGACTGTCGTTGAAACTAATAAAAGCTTCCACATCGTAGTTTCTTTTCGATCGTTTGGGTGGAAACTTTTTCTGATCCTCATAACGAAAGGAAATCTTCTCCGCTTTGTATTTTCCACCTTTCTTTGCTTCTGAGCTCAATTTGTAAATAGCCAGGTTCTTTCTTTTATTACTATTGTTCCCGAAATCGCCAATGTAGATACTTCCTTCCGTGTCTATCGCCAAATCTTCCCAGTCCTCGTTCTTGGCATTAACAACCCGGATGGTTTTGTCGATCTTATTAGTAGTTGGATTGTAGCCGTATACTTTGGGGTCGTTTCCGGAATCGTTTATACTCCACAATATTGTTTCTCCTTCAGCAGATTCGAAACCACTAATTTCTTTCATGATTCCAGGCAATGAATGAATAGTTTTCATTTTTCCTGAATTCTGGCAGTTGGTCACACTTACCGAAATCAAAGAAAGTAAAACAAACTTGTATATTTTATCGAGATTAGTCATAGCACGAAGTCAAAGATAATGCGAATTTGTGAAGGTATAATATGTAGGGAAATATGATAAATATTACCCTATTTGTTGTAGCTTTGTCCACTTGAAAAACGGCCCTAATCATGAAAACCAATCTTCACACTGCCCTTCGTGCAGCCATTGATGGAGGCATAGAAATAATGAAGGTGTATGCGACCGATTTTGACGTCGAGATCAAAGGGGATAATTCTCCTTTAACGGTGGCGGATAAAAATGCAAATGAGGTCATCAACAACTATCTCGTTGAAACAGGAATTCCAATTATAAGCGAAGAAAACAAACAACTTTCATTTGAAGAGCGAAAAGACTGGACCCAATGTTGGATCGTCGATCCTCTGGATGGGACCAAGGAGTTTGTAAAGAGGAATGGAGAGTTTACTGTAAATATCGCCCTGGTTGAAAATGGAAGTCCTATTCTGGGAGTCATTTATGTACCAGTTGAACAGATGTTATATTTTTCTTTTGAAGGTTCTGCCAGAAAGGTACACATAGAAGATCCTTCAGAAGCAATTGATACCATTATCGATGCTTCAGAGGTCTTAGCGCCAGCTCAATCAATGGACCCTCCTGTGAAGGTTGTGGGGAGTCGGTCTCATCTTAATGACGACACTCGTTCTTTTATAGAGAAGATCGAAGAGAACAAATCGGTAGAGATAGTATCTCGCGGAAGCTCGTTGAAGTTCTGTCTTGTCGCCGAAGGGAATGCTCATATTTACCCGCGTTATGCGCCTACTATGGAATGGGATACAGCTGCCGGTCAAGCAATTTGTGAAGCTGCTGGAGTAAAGGTTTTGCAGGAAGCTACCGGAGAACCTGTGCGATATAACAAGGAAAACCTTTTGAATCCCTATTTTCTGGTTACTATCTAACTATGGTTAAGTACAAACAGGAATCGCATTTGCGAAGCATTTTGAAAGGTATTTCCTGGCGCTTTATCGCGACCACGGATACCGTTCTTGTTGCCTTGCTTATCACCTGTTTATTCGGACAATGCAGTTTAGAGAATGCACTTAAAATTGGAGCTGTTGAGTTTCTACTGAAATTGTTGGTGTACTATGTACACGAGAGAATATGGCAACGATTCCGCGATGGAGCAGTAGTAACCAAGTTGAGTACGGTTTATAAATCGATCTCATGGCGCGTAGTGGCTACTTCCATGACCTTTGTTATTTCCGGGGCCATACTGGAAAAATTCGATGAAATTGCTCTTTTTATAGCTCTAACGGAGCTATTTACTAAATTTGTACTTTATTATTTACACGAGCGTTTATGGTTGCGACTGCCATTGGGGCGTATTCGTAATTATTTTCTTAAACGATTGAAACGATAATGCAGGAGAATATCATTCCACATCAATTCAGTATTAACAAAGAAGACCGCACGGCTCTTAAGGGTCATCGGTCGTTTTTACTTTGGTTCACTGGTTTGTCGGGATCTGGAAAATCAACGATCGCAAACGCTGTAGAGAAATACCTGGTAGATCAAGGAATACACACCTATACCCTGGATGGTGATAATGTGAGAAAAGGACTCAATAATAATCTTACCTTTTCCCCCGAAGACCGAACTGAAAATATCAGACGGATCGCTGAAGTTGCTAACCTGATGGTAGACGCCGGACTAGTTGTATTGGCAGCTTTTGTGTCACCATACAAAGTCGACAGAGAGAACATAAGAAATATTGTAGGTGCGGAGAGTTTTGTTGAGATCTTTGTAAATACGCCGTTGGAGGAATGTGAACGCAGGGATGTGAAAGGATTATACGCCAAGGCAAGGGCAGGGGAGATTCTGAATTTTACAGGAATCAACGCACCATATGAGGCTCCTGAGCATCCGGATATCGAGATCGATACCACCCAATATACGGTTGAAGAGGCCGTTTCAGAAATAGTAAAACATATTAAAACCAAATTGGTTAAGTAGCATGAGTAAGTATTATTTGAATTACCTGGACGAATTGGAGTCGGAAGCCATCTATATTTTAAGAGAGGTTTGGGCGCAATTTCAAAATCCTGTTATCCTGTTTTCGGGAGGTAAGGATTCCATTGTGGTTACCCACCTGGCGAAGAAGGCTTTTTATCCATCGCGTATCCCTTTTCCATTGATGCACGTGGATACAGGGCATAATTTCCCGGAGACCATCAAATTCAGGGATGATCTTATCGAAAGTCATGGAGTGCAGTTGATCGTTGGATCCGTTCAGAAATCCATCGATACAGGGCGTGTAGCTGAGGAGAAAGGAAAAAACGCTACCAGGAACGCACTTCAGATAACCACCTTGCTAGACGCAATTGAAGAACACAAGGTAGATTGCGCCATAGGTGGAGGACGCAGAGACGAGGAAAAGGCGAGAGCTAAAGAGCGATTCTTTTCGCATAGAGATGATTTCGGACAATGGGACCCGAAGAATCAACGACCCGAACTTTGGAACATCCTGAATGGGAAACATTTTGAAGGAGAACATTTCAGGGCCTTCCCAATAAGTAACTGGACCGAAATGGATGTGTGGAATTATATCCTTAGAGAAAACATAAGTATCCCTTCCCTGTACTACGCTCACGAGCGAAAGGTAGTTTGGCGACAGCAGTCGTGGATCCCGGTTTCGGAACATTTGAAATTGGAAGAGACCGAAACCATAGAAACTAAAAAGATACGTTTCAGAACCCTGGGGGATATAACGATTACCGGTGGAATTGAAAGTGATGCAGACTCATTAGAGAAGATCGTAGCAGAAGTTTCAGCAATGAAGCAGACCGAGCGCGGTAATCGAAGTGACGACAAGCGAAGTGAGACCGCCATGGAGGACAGAAAACGACAAGGGTATTTTTAGTCCGAAGCGATAAAACAAACAAACGGTAGAATTAAATTCAGCATAAAATAATGAATGCATCAACCCAGATCGATAACAATCAATTACTGCGATTTACGACCGCGGGAAGCGTAGATGATGGTAAAAGTACCTTAATCGGGAGATTGCTCTACGACAGTAAGGCGATATTTGAAGATCAGCTTGAGGCCGTGGAGACCACAAGTAAACGTAAAGGACATGAAGGCGTGGATCTTGCTTTGTTTACGGATGGTCTAAGAGACGAACGCGAGCAGGGGATCACCATAGACGTTGCCTACAGATACTTTACCACCCCGAAACGAAAATTTATTATTGCTGATACTCCCGGGCATATCCAGTATACCCGTAACATGGTAACAGGGGCCTCAACGGCAAATGCGGCCATTATTTTAGTAGATGCCAGAAATGGAGTAATCGAGCAAACCAAGCGTCACGCTTTTATCGCTTCACTATTGCAGATTCCTCATATTATTGTTTGTATCAACAAGATGGATCTTGTAGAATACAAAGAAGATGTGTACGAGAACATCATACAGCAATTCGAGGAGTTTTCTTCTAAACTCTATGTCAAGGATATCCAGTTTTTGCCTATCAGCGCTTTGAATGGGGATAACGTAGTTAATCGATCCGAGAAAATGGATTGGTATAAAGGGGCGCCGTTACTGCACACCTTAGAGCATATGCACATTAGTAGTGACCTTAACAAAATAGACGCCCGTTTCCCAGTTCAGACGGTTTTGCGTCCGCAACGAGAAGGATTTATCGATTATCGCGGTTATGCCGGACGAGTAGCGAGCGGAATTTTCAGACCTGGTGACAAAATTACCGTGATGCCTTCCGGGTTTACTTCGGTAATTAAGTCGATAGACACCATAGAAGGATCGCTGGAAGAAGCGTATGCACCTATGTCGGTTTCCATAAGTCTTCAGGATGATATTGACGTGAGTCGGGGTGATATGATCGTTCGCACGAATAATAAACCCGAGGCCTTGCAGGAATTCGATGCTATGCTCTGTTGGTTGCATAACGACTCGGCAAAACCGAGGGCGAAGTATACCATCATGCATACCTCGAACGAACAGAAAGCCATGATCAAGGCAGTTACTTACAAGATCGATATCAACACTTATAACCGTGAGACGGAGGATAAGGAATTACACATGAACGATATATGTAGGGTTAAGATCAGGACCACAAGGCCGCTTATGATAGATGAGTATCGCGATAACCGTATTACGGGTAGTTTTGTTCTAATCGACGATGCTACTCACGAAACAGTTGCGGCGGGGATGATAATTTAGGACGGTATTCGTGGTAGCATTATATTTCTGTATCACTTTCGGGAGATAATACTCCCATGCAAAGCGCACTAAGGAAACCGCAAAATGATTAGAAAGTTTTTGGGACAATTGAGGAAGGATGATAACAGACGTTTGATTTCCAACTTTATCTCACTTGTTTCTGTTAAGGGATTCGACCTACTGATTCCTCTATTCATTCTCCCTTATTTGGTACGTACGTTGGGTATCGATGTCTTTGGACTTACTCAGTTTTCTCTTGCTTTTGTTATGTACTTTGGAGCCTTGATCCACTATGGTTATTCCATAACTGCTGTCAGGGACATAGCCAGATCTCGCACAAACGCAAATACCCTTTCCCGGGTATACAGTAAATACTTTTCGGTGGCTATGGTTCTTCTCCTGCTTAGCTCGGTAATGCTGGTAATCATTTTATTGCTGGTTCCAGGTCTGAGAGAGGATTGGTTGCTTCACGTATACACCTTTTATTTTGTCGCCATGCAATCACTATTTCCGTCTTGGTTCTTCCAGGGAATGGAAAAAATGAGATATATAGCCTTCATCAATCTTTCCACAAGAGTAATGTTCCTGATATCCTTATTACTTCTTGTGAAAAATCCTGAAGATTACCTGTTAGTTCCTCTTCTCAATGCGTTCGCAATGACGTTGAGTACTCTGATCTCCTTCTGGTTGATTCATTCGGTTTTCAAGGTAAAATTAGTTCGATCCAGCATTTCTGAAATGAAAGGTGTCATTGTAGTAGGGCGCCATGCTTTCATTTCTTTATTCTCACCTACGCTTTACACGACCACGACCACCTTCCTTCTCGGTATAACCACTTCGAATTATGTCTTAGGGATCTACACTTCCGCAACGAAATTGATCGACGCCCTGAATTCTCTTGGCCTTCTGATCTCTAACACCTTTTTGCCCTACTTATCAAGGAAGATCAGTAAACATGGTGGCTTCAGTAAAATTATGCTAGCGTCGGGTGCTATTCTTACACTAGGTGCGTTTTTCTTTGCAGATATCATCATCGAATTCATGTACGGGTCCGATAAGATGGTAATCTCGGAATATTTCATGTGGCTTGCGCCGATGGTAATGTTTATCTTTATTCGTTTTACGTACGGACCGAATTTCCTTATGCTGATCGGCAAGGAAGTGGTTTATAAGAACATAGTACTGTATAGCTGCATACTGTTTTTCCTTATAGCATTGGCCATAGTTCCATTGTTTGATATTTACGGTGCGATCAGTATCATGCTGGGTACATCATTGCTTATGGCGATATTGACATTTTACTTTTACCGGAAAAATATGGGTGTACTACGTAAATGATTAGAATTAGTCAATAATAGATGATTAAAAGGATCTATAAAATATTACCAGTCTGGGCACAGGATCTTGTGATCTCAACCTATGGATATCTGATATACCGGCAGAGATATGGGACTGTATACAGGAAAAAACTGGAATATTTTCTGAACAAAGACTATACCTCAATAGAAACAGAAAGAGAACTGCAGATAGAAGCCTTGCGCGATTTCCTTGACTATGCCGTAACCCACAGCCCTTTTTTCGGGGAGTTGTACAAGGATGTTGATCTAAGTACTATAAATTCTATTTCAGATCTGAAGAAATTGCCTGTGATAGATAAGGAGATGGTTCGTGCTAACCTTGACAAGATCTATACTATAAAAGAAAAGGATGCTGTGGTTTCATTCACCGGAGGAACGACGGGTAAATCATTGAAAGTTTTATTCACTAAAGAGGATATGCAAACCCGAATGGCCTATTTGGACGCATTTAAATTCAGACTTGGTGTAAATCCTTTCAAATCCCGGAAAGCAACTTTTAGTGGTAGATCGTTAATTCACGGCAAAAAATCGGGCAGGTACTGGAGGAACAATTACTCTTATCGGCAACGTTTATATTCAACGTTCCATATTTCACAAGATACTATTCCTGCATACATTAAAAACCTGAATGAGTATAAACCAGATGTGATTAACGGATTCGTATCGGCTATTTATGAACTAGCAGAATATATCATCAGGACGGGCTCAACGATTAACTTCACACCAAAAGCCATATTTACTACTTCGGAAAGTCTTACTCAGCACCATCGGGATACTATAGAGAAAGCGTTCAGCTCGCCTGTTTACGATCAGTACGCTTCGGCAGAGGGAGCACCTTTTATCACCGAATGCATCAATGGTTCCTTACATTGTAATCTGGATACGGGAGTAATTGAGCGTAATGAAAAGGGCGAAATGGTTGTGACCTCTTTTTTTACAAGGGGAACACCGCTAATTCGGTATAACATAGGAGATATTATTACATTTGACTCGGGTAGCTGCTCTTGTGGAAACTCACATCCTCTGGTAGCCAGAATAGATGGCAGGAAAGTGGATTTCTTGTATAACGACTCCGGTTTCAAAGTGAGTCTCAGTCACCTGGCAGATGTTATAAAAGGTAACCCGAATAGCGTTATCAAGATGCAGTTCATTCAACACGATCTAATGCACATCGAGGTACTATTAGAAGTGGACTCTGCAATCTACACAGCAGCGGATGAGGAAAAGATAATTAAAGAGTTGCGTTACAGATTTGGATCAGCTATGAAGATAGAAATTAAAAAAGTTGATACGATTCCAAGGGAGTCAAGCGGAAAATTTTCTCTAATAAAGAACTATTGTAGAGCTAAGGTATGAAGGTAGCATTGTTAGGTGATATTGCTTTTTTCGGAAGGTTTTCCTTACCGAACAATCCGTCCCTATACGATTATTTTGAGAAGGTTTCTGAAAAACTGAAGTCCTACGACCTCGTTATTGGGAATTTCGAGACGCCTTTTATTACCGAGGACCATAAAACATTTGGATATAAATCTGCTTATATAGGCTCGGATCCCGCGAATATAGAATTGCTGAAATACCTCAACGTGGATGCAGTAAACCTCGCAAACAACCACATTTTCGACTACGGTGAGGAATCCTACGAATATACTAAGCAATTACTCGATCAGCATAATATCCGATTTTTCGGTATAGATAATAAGCAAGTAGTACTTGATGAAGCTGGTGTGAGAATTGCACTCGGTGGTTTCTGTTGCTATTCAACGAATCCACTTGGCATTGCATCTGCATCACAGAGCGGAATAAATGAATTAGAATATTCACGAGCAGCTGAATTCTTAGAAGAGAACAATAGAAGGGGGTATGTGTCAATATTTAGTGTTCACTGTGGCCAGGAGCATGTAAATTTCCCAAACTACGATCATATTGAATTTGCCAGGAAACTCTCTGGTATCAGTCCTTTTATTTTTTATGGGCATCACCCACATGTGGCACAGGGTATAGAATTGGTAAACGATAGCCTAATAGCTTATAGTCTTGGAAACTTTTGTTTCGATGATGTCTACACAAGTAAGTCCAAACTACCGCTGGTAAAACAAACTCGGAATAATAAGGAGTCTTTTATCCTTGAATTGGAGATAGATGATCATAAATTAATAAGACATTCAGTAATTCCCATATTTGCTGGTGAGGAAGAAATGGAACTCAATGCGCCAGAGATCATGGAAAAGATACGGGTGTATTCAGAAGCATTACGAGAAGATAAACACTCTTATATCTCAAAGCGATCTTCGCTACTTGAAACCTATTTAACTGAAAGGCGAAAAAAGAGAGATATCAATTGGTACATTAAACGTCTGAATTTTAAATCGATACGAATGATTCTTTCAGCAAGACGAAATGCCAGATTATACCGAAAAAGTGTAAGCGATCAAATTAATGCGTAGCTGGAGCCTAAATACATTTGAAATTGGATTACTGATTTCGGTACTGCTAACGCCATTTACGATGTTACGTCTTGGGGTTTTGGGCGTTGGAGAGTTAGGTGTGATGCTGCTGTTTTTAGTTGGTCTGTCCTCGGGATATATTAGTAACCTTTCTGTAGGGCTTAGGTTCTCCAGATTCTGGTTTATTTTTATTATCGTTTCCTTCCTGGGATTGACGTACAATTTTTTGTTTCCTATTTCAAAAACACCACCTAACGAGGTTATATTCTTCGATCTAACCGCCTACCTCTTTATTTTTCTAACATCTGTTACTATCGAGAATCTTTATCAGAGTGGTAAGCTAAACTTCTATAACCTGCTCAAGCATGTCTACCTGTTTTCCGGTATACTTTTTTTTATACTGTTTTTGCTAAACCGAGTCACAGATTCCATCGCCGGATTGCCACTGAATTATTACGGTCGGTTCTCGCCTCTTGCAAATAACTTACACCATGTCGCTATGTTTCTGGCACCAATGACTTTTGTGGGACTACTGGTATTGGAAAACGAAAAAAGACGCGGAATAAGGCTGCTAACATTTTTATTAATTCTGCTTTTTTCGTTTCTGACCTTTCAGACAGGTTCATTCAAGGCTATTGCAGGCTTGTTGTTAGGAATGGCGCTATACTTTGGAGTAATGGCCGTAAAGCGTTTAAAACCCTCTTATCGAAAGCCTGTAAGTGTATTGATCTTTGTGTCACTTATTATTATAGCACTTTTAAATCTTGAGTTCATCAATGATATGTTATGGGGATTGTTTAGGGCTGAAGACCTGCAGGAGGGTAGATCTTCTTTGTACCAGAAAGGCATTGAGGTGAGCCTTAAGTCGCCGATAATTGGCCTGGGGCCGGGAGCACATATTTATCAAAACGGACAATTCTGGGATTCGCATCAAACGCTACTTACGGTATTCCTCCAAAGCGGCATTGTTGGACTTTTCTTAATTCTTAAATTAGGATATGATATTGCAAGAAGCCTGGTTGGAACCATGGCCCTTGTGGCAGGGAGTATCCCAATTCTTACCTACGCTATGGGAGGGGATATTATGAGAAGATTACCAGTCTGGCTGTTGCTGCTGTTTTTCTATTATTGTACAAAACAACTTCAAAGTAATCCCGAAACAGTGGAAAGCTCGGCGTTGAAAATAAATCAAGAAACTTCTGAAGTATGAAACGGAAATTGGTGCGAATCACAACGGTGCCCATCTCTCTGGAGAAACTTCTGGAAGGACAACTTGCATTTATGTCTAACTATTTTGATGTTATTGCCGTTTCGTCTTGTAAACAGCAATTGAATGCATATGGAAATAAAGAGGGAGTTCGAACCTATCATTTGCCAATGACCAGGAAAATAACACCATTAAAGGATCTTTATTGTGTATACAGGCTCTATCGGTTTCTAAAGAAGGAAAAACCCGTAATAGTTCATACTCATACACCCAAGGCTGGAATAGTAGGTATGATGGCGGCGCGATTGGCTAGAGTTCCAATAAGGCTGCATACAGTAGCTGGACTCCCGCTTATGGAGGCCAGCGGCTTCAAACGCAAAATATTGAATGTTGTAGAGAAGAAAACCTATTCTTATTCTACCAAAGTCTTGCCTAATTCTAGAGGTCTAAAAGAAATTATAGTCGAAGAAGGATTTTGCTCAGCTTCCAAACTTGAAGTATTGGGTGAAGGAAGTAGTAATGGTATAGACTGTGACTATTTTTCTCCACAGCATTTTACCAAAGAGCAAATTTGGGCAAAGCGGGAGGAATTGGGAATCTCAAGCGATGATTCTGTATTCGTTTTTATTGGTAGAATTGTGAAGGATAAGGGGATTGATGAATTGGTAAGGGCGTTCGAGCTACTTGCTAAGGAAATGGATAATTGCAAATTGCTGCTCGTAGGACCTTTTGAGAATGATCTCGATCCTGTTTCGGCTAATACTCAGAGAACAGTTAATGAGCATTCTTCTATAATGTGTACTGGATATCAAGCTGATGTTCGTATTTATCTGGCTCTTAGTGATTTCATGGTATTTCCAAGTTATCGGGAAGGTTTTCCTAATGTTGTGATGCAGGCTGGAGCTATGGAATTGCCCGTGATCGCTTCGAATATCAATGGTTGTAATGAAATAATCGAGAACGGGGTAAATGGATTACTCGTCCCTGTGAAGGATGCTGAATCTATCTATCGCAGTATGCAGCAACTACTTCAGGATAAAAAACTTTCAGAAGAATTAAAAAACAATGCCAGAATGCGCATCGTGGAAAGGTATGATCGTCTGAAAATGTGGAATACTATCCTGGCTGAATATGAACGACAACAAGCAAATCTTTAGTAATTTTGGATCATGTACGCTAAACTGATTAAGCCAGTTTTCGATTTAACAATCGCCACACTCTTGTTTTGCGGCATGACCCCCATTTTTCTAATTATTGCAATCTTATTGTTCATTTTTCAGGGAGGCAGTCCCTTTTTTCTTCAGATACGACCAGGCAAGAAGGAAAAGTTATTTACCATTGTTAAGTTCAGAACAATGAATAACAAAACAGATGACAAGGGGGAATTATTGAGTGATAAAGACCGGCTAACGAGTATAGGTAAGTTTATACGGACAACATCACTGGATGAGATACCGCAGTTGTTGAATGTAATAAAAGGAGATATGAGTTTTGTTGGGCCAAGGCCGCTACTTCCGGAATATCTTGATTTATACAATGACGAGCAAAAACAGCGTCATCTTGTGAGGCCCGGAATCACAGGGCTGGCACAGGTTAGCGGTAGAAATGCTATTTCCTGGGCCGAGAAATTGACATTGGATGTTGAATATGTAAAAAACCAATCGTTACTTCTAGATCTTAAGATTCTGTTACTCACGATAAAGAAAATTTTTAAACGAGAGGGAATAACAAGCGAAGGGCAGGCCACAACGACTAGATTTAAGGGAAATTGATATGAAGGATATTATTATTATTGGAGCCGGAGGTTTTGGAAGAGAAGTTAAGGAGCTTATTAACGATATAAACAGAGAAGAATCAATATATCGAATAATTGGATTTGTAGACGATGGTGTTGAGAAAGGTACCATAATAAACGGAAGTCCAGTTCTGGGAGGCGTTGATGTGTTGCGGAAAGGCTATACCAACGCAGCCCTTGCTCTCGCCATTGGAGACCCTGGAACTAAAAAACGTGTGGTGAATAAACTCAGGGAATTTGATTTTCCTGTATTGAAACATCCGAACGTATCATTAAATGGGGCCAATATCTCAGTGGGGAAAGGTTGTATACTTTCAAATGCGACGATCTTAACTTGTGATATAGTTCTAGGAGAGTTTGTTACTCTGAATTTGGCTTGTACAATTGGCCATGATGTCACTATCAAGAATTTCTGTTCCTTTATGCCTGCAGTGAATATAAGTGGGCAGGTGGAAATTGAAGAATGTGTCTACGCCGGAACCGGGGTGAAAATTATCAATAACCTTAGTATTGGTGAGAATGTAATATTGGGAGCTGGAGCTGTAGTGACTAAATCCATTCCTGCCAATACAACTGCCGTCGGTATGCCGGCAAAACCCTTAAACAGATGAGTTTAAAACAAATATACCTATCCTCACCACATATGGGAGGTAAGGAAAAATTATATGTTCAGGAGGCCTTCGACACGAACTGGGTGGCACCGCTGGGACCTAACGTAACGGGTTTCGAGAGTGATTTGGAAACCTACCTGGGTGAGGGATGCCTCGTAGCCGCCTTAAGCTCCGGTACAGCGGCTTTACACCTGGCGTTAATCTTACTAGGAGTAGAACAGGGTGATGAAGTGATTTGCCAAAGTATGACCTTTTCTGCATCTGCCAATCCCATCGTGTACCAGGGTGCCACTCCCGTTTTTATAGACAGTGAACCAGAAAGCTGGAATATGAGCCCCGAACATTTGGAAGTTGCTATAAAAGATCGAATTGCGAAGGGAAAGAAACCTAAAGCGATAATAGCGGTTCACCTGTATGGGATGCCTTATATGGTTGACGAATTGAGAAGTATCTCGAAGGCCTATGATATTCCAATCATTGAAGACGCCGCCGAGGCACTTGGAAGCACCTATAAGGGACAGAATTGTGGATCCTTTGGGAATCTCGCGATACTATCATTCAATGGAAATAAGATCATAACAACTTCGGGGGGTGGTGCGTTAGTATCTAAAGATCCGGAACACATAGATCGAGCCATCTTCCTGGCTACTCAGGCCAGAGATGAAGCGCCTCATTATCAGCATTCGGAGATTGGTTATAATTATCGTTTGAGTAATATTTGTGCTGGAATAGGTCGAGGACAAATGGAGGTGTTGAATGAACGGGTCAAACTTCGGAGATCCATGCATGCATTTTATTCTGAATTATTTCAAGACAAGAACGGTATTAAGGTATTTTCGGAACCTTCCAGGGATCATTTTTCCAATCACTGGCTTACTTGTATCACTGTGGATCCGGGAATTACAGGATTCACTTCAGAAGAAATACGCTTGGCTCTAAATGAAAAACAGATAGAATCACGGCCTTTGTGGAAGCCAATGCATTTGCAACCGGTGTTTGAAAGTGCTCCGTACTATGGTGGGAATATAGCCAAAGATCTGTTTCAAAGAGGGTTGTGTCTACCATCCGGATCGAACCTAGATAGTGTTGAAAAAGAAAGGATTATGACCGCATTGTCCCAATTCCTGTAGATATTAGTTATATTTGTTCAAAATCTATGAAGTGCTGACCCCCAATCGCATCTTAAACAACCTATATCGTGGTGATAACGGGTTGAAAATACTTGACCAGCGTTATCTTCCTCGCTGGATCGTATTGCTCATCGATATTTTTCTGGCGATCTTTTCAATGGTGCTTGTATACCTGATCATCCTTGGTACACCAATTAATTTCAAGGGTTATATAAGTTTACCGGGCGAAGCGGCTATAATCTTAGCCGTACAAATTGTATTCTTCTTTGTGTTCAAAAATTATTCAGGGATTATTCGTCATTCCACCTTCACCGATATTCTGAAGTTGGCATTTTCTGCCCTGTTTACAGGTCTCACATTACTTGGTTTTAATTTCTTTTTTGATATGATCCAGGGGGAACGGATTTTCCTTACCACCTCCATATTGTTGTATATGCTGGTATCGTTTACCGTGATGTTGCTGTTCCGAATAGCGGTTAAAGAAAGTTATCAATTTCTCCGAAATAGTGCCAGAGGGGAAATGAAGAAGCGCGTTGCCATCGTTGGATTGGACGACAGAACGATTTCATTAGGGAAAGCACTTACAACCGAGTCGGACAAGTCTTTTATACTAGTAGGTTTCCTTACTGAATCTATAGAATCAAAGCGCCTAAAGATATTCGGTAAACCGGTCATCCCACTTAAAGGAAATTTCTCTGAGACCATATCCGGATTGGACCTGGACGGAATTCTTCTTATCAGTGAAGGAATGAGTGGTAAACGAAAGAACCAGATTATAAACGACTGCATCGACAATAGCATCCAGATATTCAATGTTCCGGACATGGAGACCTGGAACAAAAAAGAGGACATTCAGAACCAGATAAAACCACTTGATATTGAGGATCTCCTGGAAAGGAGTCCCATAAAAATCGACGACAATCTTATTAAAAATGACCTTAATGACAGGATTATACTTGTCACCGGGGGTGCGGGTTCCATTGGTAGTGAGATCGTTAAGCAAGTGGCTGAATTCGAGCCAAAACAGGTTGTTATTCTTGATCAGGCTGAATCTGCCCTGCACGAATTAGAGCTTTATCTAAGGGAGAATTATCCGAAATTGAATTTTATTACGGAACTCGCGGATATTAGTAATATGTACCGCATGGGTTTACTTTTCAATAAGTATAAATTCGAAATGATCTACCATGCTGCCGCATACAAGCACGTTCCGCTTATTGAGCGTAACCCGCATGAGGCAATCTATGTGAACATACTTGGTACTGTAAATCTCGCCATTTTATCAGCCAGTTACGAGATTAACAAATTTGTTATGGTTTCTACAGATAAGGCTGTTAATCCAACCAACGTTATGGGAGCCTCGAAGCGTGTAGCCGAAATGTACGTTCAGTCGCTACAACACGAGGAAGGAGTTAAAACAAAGTTTATTACAACTCGTTTCGGAAATGTACTAGGCTCCAATGGCTCGGTAATTCCTCATTTTAGAAAGCAAATTTCACAAGGGGGACCGGTAACCGTAACGCACAAGGATATTATACGGTATTTCATGACCATTCCTGAAGCTTGTTTGCTTGTACTTCAGGCAGGCACTATGGGGAATGGTGGAGAGATCTATGTATTCGATATGGGTAAACCGGTAAAAATTCTGGATCTTGCGGAAAAGATGATTCGTCTATCCGGGCTGGAACCTTATGAAGACATCGATATCGAAATAACCGGATTGAGGCCAGGGGAGAAGTTGTATGAGGAATTACTTAATGATTCATCAACCTCGCTGCCCACACATCATCCGAAGATCATGATATCGAAAACCCCCATCGAGAGCTTTGAAGATCTGAAAAAAAGGGTTAAAGATATTATCAAACTAGCCACACGTGGAAAAGATGACGAGGTAGTCCAGCTACTGAAAGATCTGGTTCCGGAGTTTATCAGTGAGAATTCCGAATTTTCCGCATTGGATGGTAAAAAAGAAGAAGGTGTAGTGGAAATGAAAGTAAGACATAGAGCTGCTAATTAGTAGGGGTGCAGTCAATAAGATTTATAATGCAACACAACCTAAACCAATACATGAGAAGGGCGTTTTTAGTACTGTTGATCGGTAGTTTATTATCCTGCGCTACCAAGAAAGAGATCATTTATTTTCAGGATTCTGAAGCACTTGATCAAAGCGAAATTCAAAAAGCGTTTGAACCCTTGATCGAACCAAATGATATTCTGCATATTTCGTTATCATCGTTCGATGAATTGCTCGTAGCACCCTTTAATAAAGAAAGGATAGCTGAAAATGCGGTTAATTCACAGAGCCTATCTCTCCAGGGATATCTTGTGAGTTCTGAAGGAACCATAAATTTTCCAGTGCTAGGATCGATTCCTGTTGGAGGAAAATCCAGGTCGGAGATCGAGCAATTATTGAAATCGAAATTATCCGAATACGTTACAGATGTGGTTGTCGATGTGCGTATTCTCAATTTCAAGGTCACGGTTTTAGGTGAAGTGAGTAAACCTGGTGTTTACACCATTCAGAACGAAAGAATAACATTGCCTGAAGCCCTTGGACTGGCCGGTGATCTCACTGCGGACGGTGATCGGAATAACATTACTGTAATTCGAGAAGAAGACGGAAAAAGAGTGGTAAGTAAAATAGATATTACCGGAACGGAATTCTTCGGAAGTCCTTTCTTCTTTTTGAAACAAAATGATGTGATTTATGTAGAACCCTCATTGAGAGGGGTCAAGAAATCCGGATTCATCCCGGACATACCCGCACTACTATCACTCGTTACTGTTGTTCTAAGTGCTGTGATAATCATTACTCGTTAATATGAATTCAAACGATCATCAAACAACGGTTGAACATCCGCTGCAGGATGGGTTAAAAGTATATATACGCCTTTGGTACTGGTTCGTGATAGGCTGCCTTATTACTCTTACCGGTGGCTATCTGTTCCTGCGTTACGCTACTCCTGTATATGAGGTGAAGGCCAAAGTGATCATCAAAGACGAAAGGAACAGCAGTGGATTCCTTGAGTTGTCGGCAATTCCAGAGATCGGCAATTTCATGTCTCGATATGGAAATAGTAAGATAGAGGATGAGATCGCCATATTCACATCCAAGCGTTTGATAACTAATGTGATAAAAGAGTTGAAACTGAATACAGTGTATCGCGCTGTTGGGAATGTTAAAACTTCGGAACTATATGGAAATCTGCCATTTACCGTTCAATTCCTTGATTCAGGAAAAGAACTTAAAGGAAAGCCGATGCCAGTGCTCAACATCGAAATTCAGGACGAAGAAACTTTCGTTATTTCTACTGATGATTCAGAACGGGCTACACATAAATTCGGGGATCGTATTCAATTTGACTTTGCAAGTATCATTGTCCTTCCCAATCTTGAAGATGTTGAGATATTCAATAAATACAAGCAGGAGACCGTAACGGTTACATACACCGATGAGGAGTCGTTAGCTTTACATTATCAGAACAATCTCACTTTACTGAATGAAGTTCTCAATAGCCATGTGATTGAACTGTCCTATTCAACACCTATTCCCGAAAAAGGGAAAGATTTTATAAATGAACTTATAGATGAGTATAATAATGATGCGGTAAATGACCGAAATCAAATCACTCGGAGAACACTTAAGTTTGTTGATTCGAGACTCGATATAATTACAAAAGAGCTCGATTCCGTAGAGCTTGACAAGGAGGAATTTAAGAGCACCAATCGCCTTACAGATATTCAAACCGAAGCCGGTATCATACTAGAGAGTGCCAGTGAGTTTGAGAAACAGCAACTAAGTGTTACTACTCAACTGGAATTGATCAATACCATGATCGACTATATGGAAACGGAAAATGAAAATGAACTATTACCTTCAAATATAGGATTACAGAGCGAAGATGTGGTTGTGAATGTTAACGATTACAATCAACTGCTGTTGGAACGAAACCGCTTGTTAAAATCTTCAACCACTAAGAACCCGGTAATTGTAACGCTTAACAACCAAATTGATCAGCTTCGTGCATCAATTCTACAATCCCTGAAGAATAGTAGGAATGGTTATCGGGTGTCACTTAAAGATTTAAATTATGGCGAATCCAGACTCAACAGAAAAATTCAGGAAGTTCCCGCGAAAGAACGAATTTACCGGGATATAGAAAGACAGCAATCGATAAAGGAGCAATTATTCCTCTTCCTTCTACAGCAACGTGAGGAATCCTTAATCTCGTTGGCCGCGAATGCCACTAAGGCAAAGATAGTGGACAGTGGTTACAGCAGCCAGGAACCGGTATCTCCAAACAGACTGATGATCTATTTTATTACTTTGGTACTGGGTCTATTATTGCCATTTACGATCATCTACCTAACTTCAATCTTTAACAATAAGATTCCAAACCGCGAAGAACTGGAGAAACTATTAGGATCCATAGGTATACTAGGAGAGATTCCGAAGATTTCAAAAAACACCCAAGACTTCGTAGGGCCTAACGACCGAAGTATTCTTGCTGAGTCCTTCAGAATACTTCGAACCAACATACAGTATTACAGACGTAATACAGGAGTGAAAACGGACCAGGGCTTCACCATGTTTGTAACATCATCTATTACCAACGAAGGAAAGACATTTGTGGCATACAACCTGGCCACAACCCTGGCACTGACAGGAAAAAAGGTAGTTCTGGTGGGTGCGGATATTAGGAATCCTCAATTGCACCGCTACCTTGCAGATAGGGATAAATCCTTCCAAGGTCTTACTGAATATATAGCCGATGAATCCGTTACCCTGGATTCGATCATAGCTAAAAGCGATAACCTGGATTCCCTGAATATAATTCTCTCCGGTGCAATACCACCGAACCCAGCTGAATTACTGATGAGGGAACGGGCAGTTCAATTCTTCAACGAGCTCAAATCGAAATTCGACTATGTAATTGTGGACACAGCTCCATCCATGGTGGTTACTGATACATTGTTGATCAGTTCTATAGCAGATATGACCTTATACGTAGTTCGAGCGGATTATACCGAAAAACGACTGGTTGGTTTTGTTACTGAAGCGTCAAGAGAAAACAAACTCAAGAACATCGGAGTTGTCTTGAACGGGGTTAGCGAGAATAATTTCGGTTACGGAAATAAATATGGATACGTGTATGGGCAGGAAAAGAAACCCTGGCATAAACGTATTTTCAATTAGTTCATTTATGCGTCTTACTCTTTTTTGCTGCTTCCTGTCCCTCTCCCTTTTCGCACAGGATCAAGGTTTTGTTACCCATGGTGAAGTTAGTGCAAGTGCTTTTGTTGCTTCGGAAGAGAACTTACCGTTTTGGTTCTATACGAATCAACACAATCAATTTGGTGCAACGTCGGACTATCAGTTCAATGCGTCCGTTGAGTCGTTCTACAATATCAATGATAACCACAGGATAGGAGCAGGGCTCAGTGGAGTGTACCGAAATGGAGTTGCGGATGAGTTTCAGAGAATAAACTTATATGTCAGCTATAGCAACCGATGGATAGAAGCAACTCTTGGGGCGAAGAAAGAAGAATTAAAACTGGATGGTCTGTCGGCTACAAATCAAAACTTCTTGTGGTCCGGAAATGCTCGTCCCTTACCCGGTGTGAAGCTTGAAGCACCAGGATGGATGAGAGTCGCGGACGGATTATACCTGGACTGGAGTATTGCTCATTTTGTGTTAAACGATGATCGCTATGTAGATAATGTATTAGTTCATTTCAAAGATCTGGCAGTGAAGTGGGACATTAATACTAATAACACCTTGAAGTTTAAACTTCAACATGTGGCTCAATGGGGTGGAACTTCTCAGTTTTTTGGGGAAGTCCCTTCCGATTTCGGTACATATATCGATGTGTTTTTTGCAAAGCGAGGGGATGAAGGCGATACGCCTGGTGATCAGATTAATGCGGTGGGAAACCACATAGGCAGCTACTTATTCGAGTACAATCTTAACCAGACGTATGGTGATTTTACAATCTATCACGAACATCCCTTCGAAGATGGTTCGGGAACCCGACTGGCGAATTTCCCTGATGGTGTGTGGGGCTTAAGTTATTCTCCTAATGACAAGAAGATTTTTTCCAGGATTTTATATGAATTCATCACTACAAAAGATCAAAGTGGGAGCGGCACAGGAACAGGGTTTGATCGTTATTTCAGTAATAAATTATATCGAACCGGTTGGGCCTATGAGCAAACAATAATAGGTTTTCCTTTTTTTACATTTGATGCAAACCGTACCATAGATGAAGAAACAACGCCTATTATTAATGATGTGGTTCAATTACATCATTTTGCGGCTAATGGTTACTTCGGAAAGTTTGCCTGGATGGTAAAATCTTCTTTCTCAAGTAATTTTGGAACCTTACGCCAACCTTTCCCGGAGAAACTGAATTATTGGTATAATGTAATCTCATTGAGCTACGATGCCGAAGCCTACGGGGTTATAACACTGCTCACTGGAGCAGATACTAGTAATCTCGCCGAAGACACCTTCGGTGCAGGGCTTCAGTATTTGTACAAATTCTAGGAGATATTCACTTAAATAAATAAACCCCTTCCAATAATCCGGAAGGGGTTTTTCGATCAATTAAGTTTAATTATGAATTAAAATTACTCTTTGATCAATCGCTTGACAGTTGTAGCGGCTTCGCTGTTGATCTGAACCATATACCACCTCCAAAGGGATCTATCTCTACGAACTCGAAAGTATCATCCGCCTGCAATCCGAGGGGAATTACACCAACATCTATCTCAATGATGGGAAAAAGGTGACTGTAGCAAAAACTCTTCGCGAATTTGAAGAATTGCTGGAAACTTCCGGTTTTTGCCGAATACACCATTCTCATATCATCAATTTGAATCACCTTGAAAGCTATATCAACAAGGACGGCGGATATGTGATCATGGATACTAACACCACACTACCTGTTTCCAAGCGAAAGAAAGGGGATCTACTTTCGCTCCTCGGTAATATCAATAGCTGATTTTGTAAATATTTTATGAAATCATATATACATACTAACCTAAATGCGCGTTATATTTGCACGTCTTCAATAAGCCCCTGTGTTCAGAGATATAATGATAGCGATGTTATGGAGTGTTTCCCCTCTTGGGGAAGCCAAAGTCGGTATTCCCTATGGTATGATGCAAGGGGCGAACATCTACCTGGTGTTTTTTGCTTGTTTTATGGCTAATCTATTGGTTTTCCCCATCATGATGATTTTTCTGGACAATATAAACCATTACTTTCTGCGATGGACCTGGTATAAAAAATCCGCTATTTGGGTGGCGCGAAGGGCAAAAAATGGCTCCGGAAACAAGATTCGGAAGTACGGCTTTTGGGGGTTGTTGTTTTTTGTGATGATTCCTCTACCGGGTACTGGAGTGTATGCCGGGAGTATTGCTACTTATCTCTTCGGAATAGAAAAAAAGAAGGCCTTTACAGCTAACGCCATCGGTATCTTCTTCTCTTCCGCAATCATCTGGGGAACGACTGCCCTTACCATGAACGGTATCGGTTAATACCTTATTTCTCACTTTTCTTTTTTCTGAATAGGAATCCGAGGGGGAGCCAGATAAACAGGAACAGGAATTTCCCTGTTACTAGTCCAAAGATCGTAATCGCAGCTGCAATAACCAGGATAAGAGTATTAAGTGAATTGAGCTTCATTACTTCCCGATACAAAAATTAGCAAAGATATTCCCCAACAGCTCATCATTAGAAATCTCACCTGTGATCTCCCCGAAGTGATACAGGGCTTGTCGGATGTCGATGGCCAACAGATCGCCACTTAGTTTATTATCAATTCCCTGTTGTACCTTGTCAATTTCCTCCAGGGCCTTTATAAGCGCGTCGTAGTGTCGTGAATTGGTAACGATGGTCTCGTTATTTCGCAGTGCGCCGGTGTTTACAAAGTCCAGTAATGAATTTTTCAATTCCTCAACACCTTCTCCCGTCTTGGCAGTAAGGAGCAGGGCCCGGGATTTCTCACTTTCGCCCGAAATTACATTGAGCTCGTTTTGAATTTTGACTTTTTCTCCTTCTGAGATCAGATCGGCTTTATTAGCAATGACCAGGATAGCTTTTTGAGGATATTTTTCATGAATTTTTCTTATCTCGACCTTCAACGCATCTTCCTGGTTGATAAAATTCGAGGCTTCCAAAAGGAATACAACTACCTGAGCTTGCTCCATCTTTTCATAGGTCTTCTGAATACCCAGTCCTTCGATCACATCACTTGTATCGCGTATTCCGGCAGTGTCGATAAACCTGAATCCAATCCCACCAATGGTGATCTCGTCTTCGATGGTGTCGCGTGTTGTGCCGGCGATATCACTTACAATAGCTCGTTCCTCGTTGAGCAGGGCATTAAGCAGCGTTGATTTCCCAACATTAGGTTCACCCACAATAGCCACCGGGATGCCGTTCTTCAGCACATTACCGGTTGCAAAGGAATCGATCAATCGCTTCAGCACGTTTCGTATTCTGCTTATCAGCTTCTGAAAGTCATCCCGGTTGGCAAATTCCACGTCTTCTTCGGCAAAGTCCAGTTCTAACTCAATAAGCGAAGCAAAGTTCAGTAACTGCTCACGTAATTGTTTTATTTCCGAAGAAAACCCACCACGCATCTGTTGAATCGCCAATTGATGGGAAGCTTCACTGTCACTGGAAATAAGATCTGCCACGGCTTCTGCCTGACTAAGATCCATTTTACCATGCAGGAAGGCCCGTAACGTAAATTCGCCAGGTTGTGCCATCCTACAGCCCTTCCTGAGGGCATATTGGATGATCTCCTGTTGAATGTAACTACTTCCATGACAGGAGAACTCAATTACATCTTCACCTGTGTAGCTATGAGGATCCTTGAATACTGTGGCAAGCACTTCGTCAATAATGCGCTGGTCTTCTTTAACATGGCCAAGGTGTACGGTGTGTGAGGGTTGCTCACCGAGTACCTTTCCCGAAACAGACTGAAACATTGATGATCCAATGGTCAACGCCTCAGGGCCGGATATCCTGATAACGGCAATTGCCCCAGCTCCGGCAGGAGTTGCTAATGCTACTATGGTATCGTTATTCGTCATGGGCTGCAAAAATACGAATTAGTTAATAGTTGTAACGTTTCAATCAAAATACTGTCTTATTAAATGCAACATCAAAATCAATCAAAATGGAAGTTATCAATCATAACGCGAAACGTGTAGACAACAATCTTCTGGTTGTTACTCACCTTACGCAACTACTATATTATATCACTGGTTTCGGTGGCCTCGTTGTTCCGCTAATACTTTGGTTAACCCAAAAAGACAAAGTAGTAGGCATGGATGAACACGGTAAGGCAATCGTGAATTTGCAGCTTACACTGATCCTCATTACCTTCATAAGTATTCCGGGTATTCTATTACTTGGACTAGGAATTCTAGGGCTTATCTATGTAGGATTTGCAGGGTTTATAATCCCAATAGTGAACGCTGTTAAGGCAGGAAATGGTGAACCTCCAACCTATTTCGGAACGATCAGATTCCTTTCGTAAATGGTCTGGTGGGCAATATTAAGCGTGGCAGTGGTTTTCTGCACGCTCGTTATCGGCGGTGTCTTTAAGAAGGACAACTGGCGATCTTTGGATGATAAGTAATTAAGTTTCCATAATTACTTGCAGTTTAATTAATAACCCCATCTGGACCGATGGGGTTTTGTTGTTGGGACCGTAGTACCGGATTCAAGAACCAAAGAATTCATCAATAATCAAGAATTAAAAAAAAAAATCAGCAACTTTGACAAATAAGCCATCGTAATTACCAGCTAGGTATGAGAAAACAGTATACGATCGTTGTTTACCTGATTGCCCTGTTTAGCATAGCACTCCACTTGTTTGTTTATAACAACCTGGAATACCACAGAGATGAACTGTTGTATTTTTCTCTCGGAAATCACCCGGACTTCGGTTATGCAACCGTCCCTCCGCTAATCGGATGGATCGCTACAGCCATGCAAACCTTATTGGGAAACACCTTGTTCGCAGTGAAGTTATTTCCGGCTATCATTGGTGGGGCAACTGTTCTAGTATCGGCAAATATTGCTCGTGAATTGAAGGGTGGGATGTATTCTCAGGTTCTAACCGCTATTGCTATTGCCATAATGCCCGTAGGATTAAGGGCGTTTCATTTGTTCCAACCGGTCCCAATTGATATATTTTTATGGACGCTCCTGTTTTTCTTCACCCTTCGTTATGTCAATACCAAGCAAGAAAAATACTTGTTGATCCTTGGAGTAGTTACCGGAATAGCGCTCATGAACAAGTATCTTGTGGCCATCCTCATCTTCACATTACTTATTTCACTGCTGGTCTCACCCCATCGAAATGTTCTGGGGAAAAGGCCATTGTATTTCGGCATGCTCCTGGCACTGCTTATCGTATTGCCCAATCTTATATGGCAATACGCCAATAATTTCCCGGTGATAGGCCATATGGCCGCTTTAAATAACAATCAATTGGTTTATGTAGACCGTACCGGGTTCCTGATGGATCAAATGCTAATGACATTCTCTGTTTTTTACCTGGTCGTTATTGGAATGGTCCGCTTGTACAGAGACCCTAAATATCGCTACCTGGCAGTGAGTTCTTTGTTGGTGGTACTCATTTTATTTCTTTTGAAGGGTAAGAGCTATTACACGGCAGGCATATTTCCTATGTTGATCGCTGCCGGCTGTACGGGGATGGAAAAGATAACTCGAAAACCCATCCTCAGGGCAGCCGTACCCTTACTGATAGTGGTCCTCACGTATCCGTTGCTTCCAATGGGGCTACCGGTGTACAACGAGGCCGGCTTGGTGGCTTATTTTAAAGACCTGGAAGAGGACTACGGTATGGAAATAGGCAGAAGGTTTGAGGATGGTACCATTCATTCCCTTCCGCAGGATTATGCCGACATGTTGGGCTGGGAAGAGCTTACTGCGATCACCTACGAGGCCTATGATAGGATCCCCGAAAAGGACAAGGCGCTAATTTATGCCGAGAACTATGGACAGGCCGGTGCCATCGCCGTCATCGGTAAAAAATACGGGCTACCGGAACCGGTTAGTTTTCATGAAAGCTTCTATTACTGGACTCCTGAGAAATTCAACCCGGACATAGAATACTTTGTCTATATCAACGATGAACTTGGGGAGGACATTCCTCAAATTTTCTCTCGAATTGAAGAAATTGGTAGTATCTCGAACATCAATGCCCGCGAATTTGGAACAAAAGTATACTTGTGCAGTGAACCTAAGGGTTCGTTCAATACATTCTGGACTCAGGTGTTACAGCGGGTGAATGATCCGTTTTAGTTGTTCAGCATCACCGGCATTACCAGCATAGTGATCTCTTCACCTTCATCAAGACCGTCAACAGGAGTTAATATTCCTGCCCTGTTTGGTAAGGACATTTCCAGGGAAACATCATCACTGGTAAGGTTATTCAGCATTTCCGTGAGGAAACGGGAGTTAAAACCTATCTGCATATCATCACCCTGGTAGTCGCAGGTTAAGCGCTCTTCCGCCTTGTTGCTGTAATCGATATCTTCAGCAGAGATGTTTAATTCCGCACCGGCGCATTTCAAGCGGATCTGGTGTGTGGTTTTATTACTGAAAATACTCACCCGTCGAACAGAGTTCAGGAATTGTGTTCTGTCTATAGTGAGTCTGTTGGGATTTTCCTTCGGAATAACCGCCTCGTAGTTCGGGTATTTACCATCAATCAGACGACAGACCATTTCTGTGTTATCGAAACTGAATTTAGCGTTACTCTCGTTGTATTCGATAATCACATCCTCTTCACTGGCCGCCAGGATCCCTTTTAGAAGATTCAATGGCTTTTTAGGCATAATGAATTCCGCAGTCTGATTCGCGGTAACATCGGCACGAGAATACTTCACCAATTTGTGAGCATCCGTAGCTACAAAAGTGAGACTTTCAGTAGAGAACTGGAAGAACACTCCACTCATTACCGGGCGCAGGTCATCATTCCCACTGGCAAAGATCGTTTTACTGATGGCAGTAGCAAGTATATCCCCCTGAATTGTAGTACTGAAAGGGTCTTTCAACTCAACAGGGTTTGGAAACTCTTCACCACTGGCGTAAGCCAGTGCATATTTACCATGATTACTGCTGATCTCAACCGTGTTATTATCCTCAACCGTGAAAGTAAGAGGTTGTTCCGGAAAGGTTTTCAATGTATCGAGTAACAGACGAGCCGGGATACAAACACTACCTTTCTCACTGCTTTCTACATCGAGTTTTGAGGAAATCGTAGTTTCCAGGTCCGAAGCCGAAACATTCAGAGTGTTACCGTCCAGATCGAATAAGAAATTATCCAATATAGGAAGGGTGTTGTTGCTATTGATAATACCGCCTAAAACCTGCAGTTGCTTCAATAAATAAGAACTCGATACAATAAATTTCATTTTGTCTCTCTAGGTTGAATTATAAAGGTAAATGGCTGCTTTTCGCCTATCTACAAATATATTTTAAATGCGCTTTTCGGTAAAACAAACTTATTAACATTTTAGGCGGAATGGCCCTACGCTTTTCTACCGTATTTTCGCCTGCGCATATAATTGAATAAAAGTCCGAAAACGCCTAACAATGCTAAGGGTAGCAGTAGATTCATAACCTGCCATTTGGTTCTGGTATCGGCGGTTTTCTGGGGATCCATGAATGGAATGGCAATTTCCTTGGTCCGAATGTTTATAAGTCCGCTATCATCCAAGAGGTAATTTACCGTATTCAGGAGGAATTCCTTGTTTCCGTAGAACGATTGCGTCCATTTGTCGAAGCCAAGTTCCAAAGGTCTTCCACGGTCTAACTGATTCCTGATCACATCACCATCGCTTATCACAACCATCTTCGTTGGTGACGAAATGGTTTTGTCTTCAGAATAGGAGAATGGTTTCACCCTGTTGGTAAAAACCGATGGAAATTCCCCTTCTAATAAAACCGCCAACGGAACTTCTCCGGCATTAAATGTGGCAGGGTCAGGACCTTCATTGATTACTTTCAGGTTTTCCGGAATTTCCTTGTCGATGTTTATTTCTGAAGGCAATCCAACTATCCTCGAAATGGGGGAGGTGCTAAGTAAGATGGTTTTGTCGATACCGTTGGGCAGTGTGTCTATGGCGCTCGCATATTCGAATTTAACGGCCTCAATGTTTGTAACTACGGGATGGTTGTTCGCCGAACTGCTCAACGGATTGTAAAACCATGGGTAACGATTGTATTGCGACTCACGTTCGCTGCCACTGGCCAACACAATGGGTGCGGCGTAAATATCCTTTACCAGATTCGGGTTGATCCTTACACCGTATTTAAAGAAGAAATCGTTCAGGTTGAGATCTTTTCCGAAGGCAAATGTATTACCGCTAATTGTGTCCACCCTGTTTTCCGTGGCATCCACCAGCCATAATGAAGCTCCGCCATTCATTGTATACTGATCCAGTATGTATTTTTCACTGTCTGAAAAGGCCTCGGTAGGAGCGGCGGCCACTACCAGATCGAATCCCTGGAGTTGTTCCAGGGTGCGTTTTGGAGTCACAGCTGCGGAATCCAGGGTAAATGGAGCAATAAAGTAATACTCCCGCAGCGTACCGAAGAAATCTGCGATAAATCTATCATCCAGCTCTCCGTTTCCTTTTAACACGGCCACCTTCCTGCTTTTCGGTTTTGTTAGTTTACTGAAACCATCTGCGAAGGCATATTCCAGGTTCTGTATGGAATTATTGATCCGTTCTTCTGAAGTACTCCCAAGTTGATTTTTTAGTAGCGGGATCTTTACCGTTTGTTCATTGTAAAACGCAAGGGCCCAGGGGTAAACCAATTCCGTACTTACTTTACCACTTTCCTGAACTTCTACCTGGGCTGCGGTCAAACCGAATTCTTTCATTTGAGCCTGCATGGCCTGGCGATCCTCAGAATCTTCAAGAGGATCGATGAAGTTGAACTTCAGGTTTGAATTATAGGCAGTAAATTCTTCCAGTAATTGTCTTACTTCCTGCTGAAGCCGTTTGAATTCAGGAGGAAAATTACCCTCGAGCAGAACGTCGATCACCAATGGAGAATCCACCTCTGCAATGGTTTGCTTCGCGGCTTCCGATAGGGTATAACGCTTGTCTTGCGTGAGGTCGAAGCGCTTGTAGACATATGAACTTCCAACGTTTAGCACCACCAGGGCTGCTAGCAATAGTAGTAGATTCCTTGTATGTTTTGTACCTGACTTCATTAGTTCTTTCTGAAGTTAAATACGGTTAGACCCAGGAATAAGGCGGTAATGCTAAAGAAATAGACCAGGTCACGAGTATCCAGAACACCTCTGGCCACACTGTTGAAGTGTGATTTCATACCCAGTTTTTCAAGGAACAAGGAGTTACTCATTTCGGCAAGACCTTCAAATCCATAGTATAAAGCAAAACACAGAAACACCCCACTAAGGAATGCCACTACTTGATTAGATGTTAAGGACGAACAGAAAATCCCTATCGCCGTGTATGATGCCGCAAGGAATAGCAAACCGATAAAAGAACCGATCGTACTCCCAACATCCCAGTTTCCCTGGGGATTGCCTAAATCGGATATAGTAAAAATGTAAAATAAAGTTGGTAATAGTGCAATACAAATGAGAAGTATTGTTCCCAGGTACTTTCCAACCACTATGCTGCGAATTGAGAGTGGTTTAGTAAGTAACAGCTCCATGGTACCCAGTTTCTTTTCATCGCTGAATGAGCGCATGGTTAGGGCCGGTATAAGGAACAGCAATATCCAGGGCGCCAGTTCGAAATAAGGGGCGAGGTCGGCAAAACCGGAGTCAAAAATGTTATAATTGCCCGGAAATACCCAAAGGAAGAGGCCATTTACTACCAGGAACAGGCCTATTACCAGGTAGCCAACCGGGCTACCGAAAAAAGATTGTATTTCTTTCTTTACTATGGCGATCATTAATTCAGACTATGCAATGTGTCAACGCTCCAGGCTTGTGGTTTAGAACGAAACATGGCTTTTGTTGTTGCCCAGACTTCTTCGAAAAGTTCACTCTTTCGGTACTTTTCCAGATCTGTTTCATCATTCCACCTGCTGTAGGTAAAGAATATGTCCGGATCTCGCTTGTCTCTGTACAATTCGAGGAATTCACAACCTTCAAAACCACGGATCATCTTCTTTATTCGGTCAAAATTAGCAAGAAATGCAGGCACTTGGTCGCTTCTGAATTCCATTTTTACAATTCTTGTGAACATACTTACGAAGTGTTTTAAAGAAAATTAACGGTAATGGTATCCCGGTATTCGAGTCCGAAAAGGGAAGAAGCACTCCCCACCGTGGAAGGATTACTCTTATAAATGGCCAGTTCAAGGTATTGACCAGAATTCCACAAGGCGAGTTTCTTTCCGTCCTCCTCGCGTTTCTCCGGGGGCAGGTCGAAATTAATAGCGTCGCTATAATTATTAAAGACTTCAGAGAAATTGGCTGTCCGAGCCTGTATCTTAAAAGGCCTTCCTTTTCCTATCTTTTCGAACAGGCTTCGGGTAATGTTACTCACCACATTTCCGTAGTTGTCGATATAAATAACGTTTCCTATAATGAGATTCCCTTCAGGATTAACCACTGGTTTTATACCGGTAAGTTCTTTTATTTCTGAAATGTTCTTGCCAATTACCTCAAGGGTTCCTCCGCGTGCAATATGACAAGCCACTTTCACAAAGACATCAAGAACGGGGAAATTACTTTCTATCCTGTCGTGAATATTGATCTCAACGATCTTCTCCGGTTTAATTTCCGAAGCTAACATAGAGATAATCCCATTGTTGGCACAAATGAAGTAGTGTCCGTCCAAAAGCACTGCAACATGCTTGTTATCTGGCGTTAGCCCCGAATCGATGCCAATAATATGAATACTACCCTTGGAAAAACTTTTGTAGGCATTCTGTATGATATAGGCCGCCTCTGTGAGATGGAAAGGAGAGATGGAATGCGTTATATCAACAATTCGCACATCTTCCAATTCGTTGTAGATAGCTCCTTTTACCCCACCAACAAAGTGATCTTTCTCTCCGAAATCCGTTGTGAGGGTTATTAAAGGCATGTAATTAATTGTTGATATTTTGTTAAAACAACTACCGCAAAAATAGGGTACTTTTGCGACTAGAAAAACTATATTTACACGAAGTACAAAACTAATAAACAAAACCGCTTTTGAACGAACTTATTATCGAATTAACCGATGTTAGCCCCAGGGATTTTTTCGGACTGCAAAACGCTAACATCGACCTCCTGAAGAGATATTTTCCTAAACTAAAGATTGTGGCCAGGGGTAGCAAGATTAAAGCGTATGGTGATGAAGAGATCCTGGAAGAGTTCGACACCCGTCTAATGATGTTACTCGACCATTTTGGCAAGTATAATAAGCTGGATGAAAACGCTATTGAGCGCGTCTTACAAAGTGAAAGCAAGGAGGATTATGCCTCTCCGGAAGGAAGTGGCGATGTGATCGTTCATGGAGTAAGTGGGAAGTTGATCAAGGCACAGACAGCCAATCAAAGGAAACTGGTTGATCTTACCAGGAAGAATGACCTGGTGTTTGCTATTGGCCCAGCGGGAACAGGAAAAACCTATACGGGGGTAGCTCTTGCCGTGAAAGCCCTGAAAGAAAAGCAAGTTAGAAGGATCATCCTAACCAGGCCAGCAGTTGAAGCCGGAGAAAACCTGGGATTTCTTCCCGGCGACCTTAAGGAGAAGCTTGATCCCTACATGCAGCCATTATACGATGCGCTGCGAGATATGATCCCTCACGAAAAACTCGATTCACATATTGAAAAAGGAGTTATCCAGATCGCCCCGTTGGCCTTTATGAGGGGAAGAACACTGGACAATGCATTTGTAATTCTCGACGAAGCGCAGAATACAACGCATGCACAAATGAAAATGTTTCTTACCCGCATGGGGAAGAATGCCAAGTTCATGATCACAGGAGATCCAGGACAGATCGATCTGCCGCGAAGGGTAATTTCCGGATTGAAGGAAGCATTATTGATTCTGAAGGATACCGAAGGAGTAGGGATGGTCTATCTAGACGACAAAGATGTGATACGTCACCGTTTGGTGAAAAAGATAATTTCCGCCTACAGAGAAATAGAAAACAGGAATTCATGAGCAATACGATAACGGATACGAATTTCGAATTTCCGGGACAGCAAAGTGTATACAAAGGAAAGGTAAGAGAGGTTTACCGACTTGAGAACGATCTTCTAGTAATGATCGCTACGGATCGATTGAGTGCGTTCGATGTGGTGATGCCCAAAGGGATACCCTATAAAGGACAGATCCTTAATCAAATCGCCACTAAAATGATGAAGGATACTGAAGACCTGGTTCCAAACTGGTTACTGGCAACACCCGATCCCAACGTTGCGGTAGGAGTAGCCTGTGAACCTTTCAAGGTGGAAATGGTAATCCGTGGATACATGAGTGGCCATGCCGCAAGGGAATATAAAGCCGGTAAGCGTTTGTTATGTGGTGTTCCTATGCCTGAAGGAATGATCGAGAATGATAAATTTCCGGCACCTATTATAACTCCTGCTACCAAGGCTGAAAAAGGAGATCACGATGAGGATATTTCAAGAGAGGAGATACTCTCAAGAGGTATTGTATCTGAAGAAGACTATGTTCAGTTGGAGGATTACACCCGAAAACTATTCCAACGAGGTACGGAGATCGCCGCCGAAAGAGGCCTGATCCTGGTCGATACAAAATATGAATTCGGAAAGACGAAGGATGGTAAGGTCGTTCTTATCGATGAGATCCATACCCCAGATTCCTCCCGTTATTTCTATGCTGAAGGCTATTCAGAAAGACAAGAAAAAGGAGAACCCCAAAAGCAACTTTCCAAAGAGTTTGTTCGGCAGTGGCTCATCTCTAATGGCTTTCAGGGACTGGAAGGACAGGAGGTTCCGTTTATGAGTGATGAGTATATCGAGACGGTTTCAGAAAGATATATAGAGCTCTATGAGAATATTACCGGCGAGACCTTTCTAAAGGCCGATGTCTCTGAGATTCAGCAACGAATCGAAAGGAATGTACTCAACTACCTCGCTGCTCTATAAATAATACCACGCTTTAATTTATCATAGTTACGTCGGAGTATTCGGTGCTTTGTCGAATTATTGGATGAGGTAGGTCTTATTGTTCTAACTTTAAGATATAACCAAAATTCACCAATTATGAAAAATCTTCTACTATGCACCTTACTGGGTGCTTTACTGTTATCTTGTGTTGTAACGGCGCAAAGTCCCGTGATAGATCAGGACAACCAAACCAGACAGGTGATTATTGATGATCTCGAAGTCGTTGGCTCATTGGGAGTTGGGCTTGATACCCCAGCGAACCAGGGCTATGGATTCGACACTGTCATTTTACGCGAGAACAATCTGAGAATGTACTTTAATGATACAAGTAACAGCGCTAGCTTTCCTTCAAATGACTGGCGATTTACCTTCAATGATTCTTCCAATGGTGGTGCTAACTATTTTAGCCTGGACGACGTGGACGCAAATTATCAGGCATTCAGAGTTGATGCCGGTGCTGGATCTAACGCCTTTCGCATAGAATCCGGCGGTAATGTTGGAATCGGAATTTCCAACCCGGCCGTAAAATTACATGTTTTCAATCAGGATACACCTACTATGAGACTCGATCAGGTAGGTGGATTTGGAACCTACCGTTGGGATGTTGCGGGAAATGAAACCAATTTCTTCATCCGTGATGTTACTACGAGCGGCCGACTTCCATTCAGAATTCGTCCGGGAGCACTCACTAGCTCTATCGACATAGGGTCTGACGGAACCGTCGCAATAAATGGAACTGCATCAAATCCCAACATATCTATCGATCTAAGTGCCTCTGATCGCGCTTTGTTGCTCAATCGTATGAACAATGCGGATAGAACAAGTCTTGGAGCTTCTTTAACCGTGGCTGAAGCAGGTGCGATAGTCTATGATACCGAAGATTTACTCGCGTACTCATGGGACGGCACGCAGTGGGTAGCCATTGGAGTGGATACCGATGACCAAACAGTAGATACATTCCAGCTAAATGGAAATGACCTGGAACTTTCCCTGGAAGATGATGGTGTTCCCGTAAATACTGTGGATCTCTCCGGTTATCTTGATAATACAGACGATCAGCTTGTCGATACCTTCCAATTGAATGGAAACTCATTAGAATTGTCTCTTGAAAGTGATGGTGTGGGTGTAAATACCGTGGATCTTACAGGCTACCTAGACAATACCGATAATCAGGATCTTACACTGGTTGGAAATACCTTGAGCCTTACCAATGATGCCACTACCGTAGATCTTTCGGGCTACCTCGATAATACGGATAACCAGGATATATCGGGCTCTAATCTAGCCGCCAATATTCTAACGATTGGGATCACAGGAGGCGCTTCTGAAGCCGTAGATCTCTCTTCTCTGGATAATTCCGGAACGGATGATCAGCAATTATCCCTGGCGGGTAATACGCTTACTCTGGAAGACGGAGGTACCGTAGATCTTTCCGGTTACCTCGATAATACGGATGAGCAGTTTCTTGGTTTTGCCTTGAATGGTAATGAACTTACACTACTAATCACAAATGGTAATGTCGTGCAGATTGATCTGTCTCCAATTCTTCAGCCTCTGATAGATGAAAATGCAGCCCAGCAAGCTCAGATAGATGATCTTATAGCAAGGCTAGAGGTACTTGAAGATTGTGCTTGTATGTTGAGAGTTCCGGAGAATATCGCCGATCCAAATAGGCCGATGTTATTTCAAAATATTCCGAATCCTTTCGACAGCACAACAACGATTAGTTATTATGTGCCTATTAACTATTCGAAAGCAAATCTTGTAATTAGTAATACAAGGGGTCAGTTGTTGAATAACTTGCCGCTGGAAGTCAAAGGGGAAGGCAGTATCGACTTTGGTAGTGGTACCTTACCATCCGGAGTTTATTTCTATTCTCTATTTGTAGATGGCAAGAAAATAGACACTAAGAGGATGATTGTTGAATAAACATAATTGCAATTTATTCGAAGGTCTTTCAGAAATGGGAGGCCTTTATCTTTCGCGGTAATTGAAGTTGTAAACATACCCAATACTTAGATCGGTAAAATCGGCCTGGCCACCATTTGCATTGATATGTAATCCGAAGTAAATATTGTTGACAGGTTCCTTACTGGTGTCGAAAACATAGTACTTCAAGCCCATACGCGAAGCCAGAGTCTTTTTCAATCGATACTTGCTATCAAATTCGCCCAGCATGAAATTAGGTGGGATTTCACGAGGAGTATTGTCCCAACCCTGGTTGATCCTCCAATCGATATCGTAGGCCGGTTTATGGATATTAACCCCCAACTGTACGTTGAAACCAATATGATTCAGTGTGAATTCTCCATTGGCGTGAATCCCTAAATTCGAGGCATACCACCATGGGTTATCCGTAAACTCCTCGAACTCTTCGCCGTCACGAACCAGGAATTCCTCGTCATTGATGTAATCGAAATAATGCTCGTAGTAACGATAATAGAAACCAATCCCCACCCTGAACATACCGTTCAGTACTTTCCCATATTCACCTGAAACCGTATAAACTGCTCGTTTATCGTTGTAGGCCAGTGATAATACATTTAGCCCGTAACTCCCATAAAAGCTAACATAATCGTTTACGCGTCTTGGGAAATCAGAAGGATCTTTCAGCTGGGGAATCTCCTTGAGTTCATTCGATTTAACATCTGCGGAAACACTTACTAAGAAGGAATTATAGCCCTGATTCGGTAAACGAGTGTGCCCGTTGGAATGATGAAAGTATCCAATTCCAGCACGCCAGTCGATCTTTTCCCCCTGAAACAGGTCGTAATGCATAAACGCCCTGAACGACCAGGCTACATCCGTAGAAACTGCCTGATTGCGTGGATTCTCAATTTCGTCGTAGATCTTCGTGAAATAGGAGCCCCCCATTCCAACAAGTGATCGTAAACGTTTACTTCGGAATATGTCGAATTCAATGAAGGGCATCAGGGTAAAAGCGCCTCCCAGGCTATCCTTATTTCCGAAGTCGGTATATCCTACTGAAATCCCGGTCTTCGGTCCCTTAAGTCTTCTGGCCCACTCCTGTGGGTTGTAACTATGATCCCAACCAAAATTAAACTGTAACTGCGTCTGAAGGGTTCTATCAGGGAATAATCCATTAGACTCTGTTGTATAGCCAATCATAAATTCAGGCGTGAATATAAAATTCGATCGTTTCTCCTCAGGAAATTCCTGGCAGTACAACTGGAAACTTAGAAATATGAAGAATGCGGTTAGTAGTCGGTTCATTCCATTACAAATAAAATCATTTGAATTGAATTTTAAAATTTAATTTACATTAGCACAGCATGTTTGACGAGATCATTGCTTATTTGGAGAGCCTGACTTCACAGGCGCAGTCCATAGCATGGGGACTTCCTTTGCTCATTTTACTCATTGGTGGTGGTTTATACATGATCATCCGGATCAAGTTTCTGCCATTTCGATATTTCGGACATGCCATCGCAGTACTGCGAGGAAAATATGACAATGAGAATGACGCGGGAGAGATAAGTCATTTCCAGGCGTTAACAACAGCTTTGTCGGCCACCGTTGGCATGGGAAATATTTCCGGTGTGGCCGTTGCGATTGCCATTGGCGGACCCGGAGCAGTTTTCTGGATGTGGGTGAGTGCCGTTATCGGTATGTCCACTAAGTTCTTCACGGCCTCACTGGCGGTTATGTTCCGAGGAAAAGATAGTGCCGGCAAACTTCAGGGCGGTCCAATGTATTTTATAGTGGAAGGATTAGGCAGGAAATGGAAGTTTCTTGCTGTCATCTTCAGTGTTGCAGGATTAGTGGGCGCTTTGCCTGTGTTTAATGTGAATCAACTAACCCAGGCTATCAACGACCTGGTGCTGAAACCTACCGGATTTTATACAGGTTTGAACAGTAATTTAACTTTGGGAATCCTGCTTGTTTTAATCACTTCATTGGTAATATTGGGTGGTTTGAGCCGAATTAGTAATACGGCATCCAAATTAGTACCTAGTATGGTGGCCTTGTATTTCATTATGGTCCTGGTGATCCTGGGTATGAACTATGAAGTAGTTCCTAAATACCTTGGGCTCATTTTTACAGATGCTTTTTCGGCCTCATTCTACGAAGGAGAGGCATTCCTGGGTGGCATGGTTGGCGGATTATTATTATTAGGAATAAAGCGCGGTGCCTTCTCCAATGAAGCGGGGATAGGAACTGCTCCCATGGCGCACGGAGCTGCCAAAACTAATGAACCTATTCGGGAAGGATTAGTTGCTATGTTGGGTCCGGCTATCGATACACTTGTGATCTGTACGCTTACAGCACTTGCTATTTTGGTAACTGGTGTATGGGAAACAACAAGTAATAATGGGGTTTCTTTAACTGCTTCGGCATTCACTCAGACGATGCCGGGAATAGGGAAGTATCTGCTGTTAATTTGCATTGCGGTTTTCAGTATTTCATCGCTTTTCTCCTATTCTTACTACGGAACTAAATGTATGTCGTTCCTCTTCGGAGTAAAGAATTCGTCCTATTACAAATACATCTATATTGCCAGTATTATCCTGGGTGCCACAACTACTCTTGATATGATGATTCAGTTAATCGATACCTTTTTCGCCATCATGGCACTGCCTACTATGATAGCAACGATCATCCTGGCGCCCAAGGTAATTAAGGAAGCTAAACGTTATTTCGACACACTTAAAAAAGGGTAGGTCATTTCCGAAGAAAATCATTCAGGATAGCAGTAAATTTTCTGGATCCATCCGTATTAAGGTGGTTGTGGTTGATATAGTCCCTGGTTTTGAAGGTAGTTGTATCTGCTTCCAAATTCAGTAGGGAAACATTAGGGAATCTTGTTTTGGCAAATCTGAGTACACTGTCGCGACGCTTGAGAATGATTTTGTTCATTTTTTCGAGATAGATAGGGTGAAATGGAGTAGAGACTATTACAACGTTCAGGTCGTCCTTCTCAAATTCTTCTAGCATTTTTATTAAATAATTACTGTTCAACTCGAAAACCCTCAGATTCTCTTTTGTAGTAATCTTAAACGATAGGTTCTCTATTCTTTCTATATCATAATTGTTGCTTTTAAAGCCCCCCTGGTAATTATTTAAGTTATACCCATAGGAATTAAAACTAGCATCGTTCTTTTCTGTAAGGTATTCATCATATAAAGCATCGGAGTAGAAAGGCGGATTGGAGAAAAAGATGAGACGGTCCTTAAACCATGTAGGTCGTTCAAAACAGTTTACATTGTAATATTCAAAGAATATATTGTTTTTCCAGAATTCTTTGTCATTCTGATTTAACTCCAAATGAGAGTAAGTAACTTCCATCACCACTGTTGTGAGAGCAGGGAGCTTGTCTTTAAGACCCTTATACAGTTTGAAGTCGGTATTGAGATGCTGATTGGTGGAGGCTAGATTAATCGTTGGGAAATCTAGCCATTCGGGATTCAGTGCATCTTTCATCTGGGAAGAACCTAATGCCAGCACCTGTATCGAATCTTTGTTGGATTGAAGGTGTTCAGCAATAAAAGTATACCGCATGGGAAGCTTGCGAGTGGTAACCTCCAATATCACGCAGCCTATGATAACCGGAATAAAGAAAAGGATGGTATGTTTTGCGAACTTTCTAAGCATACTTAAAACTGAAAATAAATAAACGCCTGAAGCGGTTCATAAAATCGAATAATACCAAATACTAGCAAATAATACACTGCCCAGCGAACAGGTCTCGGAAGCTTAAGTTCCAAATTTTGTAAAGGAAAATCCAAATGGCGCATAGCTGTTTCAGCAATTAACATGATTAGTAAGAAAATGATCTTCACTCCAATTAAAAGTGAGAAATCTCCTGGCACCCAGGTGAACATTCGTTTCAATATAAGAAAGGACTGACTTATATCTTCGGATCGGAAGAACATGCACATTACCGTGGCGATAAAATAGAAATACAGCAGTGAAACAGGTTTGGGTAATGACTTCAATTTCTTATGAAGTGTTATTTTTCCTTTGAATAACGGGATCTGCTCGCCAATGACGATCAACCCATTAATTAGCCCGAAAACGATGAACGTCCAGTTCGCGCCGTGCCAGGCACCAACCAACACCATGGTGAAGAGAATACCAACGGCAGGAAGTAGTTTGTTGGATTCTGTTCCTCGAGAGACAATAGGTTTGTATACATAGTCGATAAACCAATTGGTAAGTGTGATATGCCATCGCCTCCAGAAATCGCGAACACTAAAGCTCAGAAATGGAGTCTTGAAATTGATATTTAGTTTAAATCCGAATAATTTTGCCGTTCCTATAGCAATATCCGTATACCCGGAAAAATCACAATACAGCTGGAAAAAGAACAATAATGATGCGTACCACATCATTGAGGTCCCGTAATTTTCCGGCTCATTAAAAACCATTGACACTGCAATTCCCAGTTTGTCAGCTACGAGTATTTTTTTGAATAGCCCCCAAAGGATCTGTCGCAATCCATCTTTTGCTTTGGTATAATCGAAATTTCGCTGTTTCATAAACTGAGGTAACAGGAAATTTGCGCGCTCAATGGGACCTGCTACCAACTGGGGGAAAAAACTAACGAAACAGAGGAAATTCAAAAGGTTTGTGGTGGGCTCCAGTTTCTTTCTGTATACATCGATGGTATACCCCAGTGTCTGAAAAGTGTAGAAACTCAGTCCAACTGGTATAATGATATTCCAGATGGTGTATTCGCCGGGAATGACTTCCAGGTTGAATAGACTATAAAAATTATCCAGGAAAAAGTTCATGTATTTGAACACGAACAACACACCCAGGTTCCAGAACAGGCTGAACCCCATCCAAAATCTTCGTATACCTTTCTTATCGGATCGATGCAGGTAAAGGGCGGCCATATAATCTACCAGAGAGCTACCTATGATAAGCGACAGAAAACGCCAGTCCCAAAGTCCGTAGAAGATATAACTCGCTATAAGGATCAGTACGTTTTGAGCCACGCGCCGTTTATTGCCAATAGCCCAGTACATCGTAAATACAATGACCAGGAAAACTCCAAAATCAAGAGAATTGAATAACAAACGAGGACTATTTGCCGGCTAAGATAAAAAAAGGCTACCATTAGGGTAGCCTTTCAAATTATATCATAGCTAAATATCTACTCGAAATAGCTAAATGTTTCCCCATTTTTTAGCTGGAGTAAAGACTCATAGATAAGTTTGATTACATTCTCCACATCACTTTTGTGAACCATTTCAACGGTAGTATGCATATAGCGCAGTGGAAGCGAGATCAATGCACTGGCCACACCCATATTACTGTAAGCGAAAGCATCGGTATCTGTTCCCGTTGCCCTGGAAAGAGCAGCTCTTTGAAATGGTATATCATTGGTCTCTGCTGCTTTGATAATAAGATCTCTTAATTTTTGCTGAACAGCGGGTGCGTAGGCAATAACCGGTCCGGAACCTATTTTCGCATAGCCTTGTTTTTTCTTATCGATCATTGGGGTAGTAGTGTCGTGCGTTACATCGGTAACGATAGCCGCATCCGGTTGAATACGCTCTGCTATCATCTGTGCGCCACGAAGCCCTATCTCTTCCTGCACCGAGTTAGTGATGTACAACCCGAAAGGGAGCTTCTTCTTGTTCTGATGAAGCAGGCGAGCCACTTCGGCGATCATAAATCCGCCCATTCGGTTGTCGAGGGCACGACATACAAACTTGTCTTTGTTCAGAGTATGGAATTCGTCCGGGTAGGTAATCACACAACCCACGTGCACACCCATCTTTTCAACTTCTTTTTTATCTTTTGCTCCTATGTCTATAAAGATGTTCTCAGGTTTTGGCGGTTCTTCTTTAGCCCGGCTACGGGTATGAATAGCTGGCCAGCCAAATACCCCCTTGATGATTCCTTTTTCCGTATGGATATTTACCACTTTGGAAGGGGCGATCTGGTGATCACTTCCCCCGTTTCGGATCACGTAAAGGAGTCCGTTGTCACTTATATAATTAACGTACCATGAAATCTCATCGGCATGCCCTTCTATAACGACCTTGTATTTCGCTTTGGGATTAATAACCCCCACAGCTGTTCCGTAGGTATCGGTGATAAATTCGTCCACATAGGGCTTTAGGTAATCCATCCACAATTTTTGACCGTCCCATTCGTAACCGGTGGGAGCGGCATTGTTTAGATATTTTTCAAGGAAGTCGAGTGATTTTTTATTCAATATAGATCGTGCCATAGAATGTAATTTTCAGAAAAACCAAAATTAGCAATTTATTAGATAGCGAGACGTTTCAATTTATGTAATTTTGGAATGGTTTTCGCGTAGAAGTATTCGCATGCTTGCAAGAATGAAAATAAGACAAATTTTAGGCATAGGAATTCTCCTGATTTCCCAGGCACTATTTTCTCAAACCTTGAAAGAGATCAGTCAGGTTGACAAGGATAGTGTAGAAACTTTCTATTATATAATTGAAGGAGATACCATTCCGAAGGAATATATCGATCTGGATGAAGTAGTACTGCTCAACAAGCTTGAATTCAATTCCAAAGAAGACCGCAGGCGATACCTGATACTTAGGCGAAAGACCCGCAAGGTATATCCTTTTGCAAAACTGGCGTCCGAACGCTTACAGGTTATGAATGCCAGGATGAAAACCCTGGAGCGCAAAAGGGACCGTAAGCGATATACCAGGCGAGTTCAGAAATACATAGAAGGGGAGTTCTCCGATAAGCTTAAGAAGCTTACACGAACCGAGGGGCAGATACTGGTAAAGCTCATTCACCGGCAAACGGGTCGAACCGCTTTTGCCCTGGTAAAGGAACTACGAACAGGCTGGAGGGCCTTCTGGTATAATACAACGGCCAGTATGTTCGACATCTCACTCAAGGAAGAATACCAGCCATTTGAAGTAAAAGAAGATTACCTGATAGAGGATATTCTGGAGCGCTCTTTCCAGGCCAATGTTTTAAAACGACAGGAGCCAGCCTTCGAAATAAACTACCTTGATCTTTCCTCTCACTGGCACGACAAGTCTGTTAATAAGTAATCAGTTTTAATACTTGCCCAGTTTCTGCAATTAATGTATCTTAGTAGTTCGCTCTTTTATTATTGTTAGGGTGTTTCCTGTAGTAGAGGATCTCACGACAGGACCGCGCTATACGCTGTATCTCTATAGTGAGTTACTTTACTATAGAGGATGCCGCTCCTATCGCTAACACATTTTGAATAGTTTATGATGTGATTAATTAGATCGCTTTCAGGCATTTAAATATTGTTAATAAAAAAGAAGCGAAAAAGTTTCATTTTGTTTTGGTGAAATGAAAAAAGGGATTGTATATTTGCACCCGCTAAAAACGGCTGATTTGAATGTTGGCTGTTTTTTTGAGTTAAGAAAAGACGCCTCGCAAGGGGTACGTTCATTGAGATATTGAAATTGACAGCGTATATGGGATTGGGACGGAAACGTCTTGATTCTATATCGAAATGACTAAACTAAGTAG
>NZ_JAFMTQ010000010.1 GCF_026126405.1 Aureitalea sp. L0-47 | reverse complement strand
AGCAGTTAGCAGTTAGCAGTTAGCAGTTAGCAGTTAGCAGTTAGCAGTTAGCAGTTAGCAGTTAGCAGTTAGCAGTTAGCAGTTAGCAGTTAGCAAAAAAACCAAAAACCTAAAATACCAACGTACTAATATTCTAAAATACTAACATACTATCCTTGGAACCTCGTACTCTCTTCTACATATTAATTGGCATTATAATAATCAACTTCTTTATCGACAAGATCCTGGATTTTCTTAATGCGAAGCACTTTGGGGATCCGTTACCGGAGGAGATATCGGATGTATACGACGAGGAAGCCTATCGAAAATCGCAGTCGTATAAAAAAGAACGGTTCAGGTTTGGGATATTTACATCCAGTATTTCGTTTGTCGCTACTTTGCTATTCTTCTTCCTGGACGGCTTTGAGTTCGTTGATAAGCTGGCGAGGAATTATTCTGAAAACAACATTGTTGTCGCTCTGGTTTTCTTCGGAATTTTTGCGGTCGCTGCTAGCATTCTAAGCCTTCCCTTTTCATATTACAGCACTTTTGTGATCGAAGAAAAATACGGTTTCAATAAAACCACCCTTAAAACATTTATCCTGGACAAGATCAAGGGAATGTTTCTAACTGCTTTGATTGGCGGTCCGCTGCTAGCTCTGATCATCTGGTTCTATGAGTTTGCAGGTCCGAATTTCTGGCTGTACGCCTGGGCGCTTATCACGCTGTTCTCCATTATTATGAATATGTTCTATGCCCGACTTATTGTTCCTATGTTCAATAAGCAAACGGCACTCGAGCCCGGGGAACTCCGTTCGGAAATTGAGACCTACGCTAAGAAAGTAGGTTTTACCCTGGAAAAGATCTTCGTGATAGACGGTTCAAAACGAAGCACAAAGGCAAATGCCTATTTCTCTGGCTTCGGCAGTGAAAAGCGTGTAACCCTATACGACACTCTTATCAATGACCTTGAAAAAGAGGAGATCGTCGCTGTTTTGGCTCACGAAGTAGGACATTATAAGAAGAAACACATACTGATCAATCTTTTTGCTTCCATAGTAACCACCGGTTTTACATTGTGGATACTTTCACTGTTGGTGGGTAATCCAATTCTTTCTGAAGCCTTAGGGGTACAGCAACCCTCTTTTCATATAGGATTGATCGCCTTCGGAATACTTTTCACTCCAATTTCCGAAATCACCGGGCTACTTATGAACTTCCTTTCCCGAAAATTTGAATACCAGGCAGATAACTATGCCAAAACGACATACGCAGGTACTCCGCTCATATCGGCATTGAAAAAATTGTCGAAAAACAGCCTGAGCAACCTAACCCCACATCCTGCCTACGTTTTTGCCCACTATTCTCACCCTACCTTGTTGGAGCGAATCAGAAACCTGAGGGCTTAAAATCTGTATGTTGGGAAAATCGCTGAGGCACAAAATTTGTTGGTACTTACGAACCAATATTGTACATTTATTTTATGACTGAGGAAGTACTGGAAGCGGAGAAAAAGGAACTCACCAAACAATATAAGGAACTGCTCAAGATCAGCTACCGAAACTTAACGGCAGCCGATAAGCGACTTATACGTTCGGCTTTTGATGTTGCGGTTGATGCGCACAAGGATCAGCGGCGCAAGTCTGGTGAGGCCTATATATTCCACCCATTGGCGGTAGCTAAGATAGTTGCCAGCGAAATCGGGCTGGACGCAACATCTATTGCTGCTGCTTTACTTCACGATGTTGTAGAGGATACAGAATATACACTTGCAGATATTGAGCAACTCTTCGGAGAGACGGTTGCCCGCATCGTTGATGGGCTCACGAAGATCTCCCAGATGCCGTACGATAAGAACGCCTCACTTCAGGCGGAGAATTTCAGAAAAATGCTACTCACATTGAATGAAGATGTGCGTGTGATCATTATTAAGATAGCAGACCGTTTGCACAATATGCAGACTATGGATTCCATGCCGGAGCACAAACAGGTGAAGATCGCTTCGGAAACCCTTTACATCTATGCTCCTATGGCTCATCGTATCGGACTTTACAACATAAAAACCGAGCTGGAAGACCTTGGGTTAAAATATACAGAGCCCGAAGTTTATGAAGATATCCTAAGTAAGATCAAAGAAAGCAAGGAACAGCAGGATGCGTATATCGAGGATTTTACCAGAGTAATAAAAGACTCCCTCGATGCAGAAAAGTTGAACTACGATATCAAGGGACGTCCCAAATCCATTTTTTCAATAAGAAGGAAAATGATGGCGCAGAGCGTTACCTTCGATGAGGTCTACGACAAGTTTGCAGTTAGGATTATTTACAAGAGTGACGCCGAAAATGAAAAATTTATTGCCTGGAAGATCTATTCCATCGTTACGGATCACTTCAGGCCGAATCCTACCCGGCTCAGGGATTGGATTTCCTCACCTAAATCCACGGGTTACGAAGCCCTGCACATTACGGTAATGGGACCCCAGGGACGATGGGTGGAAGTACAAATCCGTTCCGAACGAATGAATGAAATTGCCGAGAAAGGTTATGCTGCTCATTACAAGTACAAGAATACCGAGAAAGAAGACATAGGACTCGAAGGCTGGCTGAACAAACTTCAGGAGACATTGGAAAGCTCGGAGGTGAGTGCAGTGGATTTCGTAGAGGACTTCAAACTGAATTTGTACTCCAAGGAGATCTTTGTTTTTAGTCCGAAGGGTGATTTGTATTCCCTTCCGAAGGGAGCCACCGCGCTGGACTTTGCTTTCCATATACATACGGAAGTAGGTCTGCATACGCGTGGCGCTAAAGTGAACGGTAAACTGGTTCCATTGAGTCATGTTTTGAAAAGTGGTAACCAGGTCGAGATCATGACTTCCGAAAAGTCGAAACCTACGGCCAACTGGTTGAACTACGCTACTACGGGAAGAGCGAGATCCAAGATCAAATCGTCGCTCAAAGAGGAGAAAAAGGAAATCGCCGCCGAGGGGAAAGTGATATTGGCAAGAAAGCTGAAATCGCAGAAGATCACTTTGGATGAAAAAACCGTTAATCAGCTTGTATCCTATTTCAAACTGAATACAAGTCTCGATCTTTTCTATCGTGTTGGTGCAGGTATCATCGATAATAAGAAGATCAAAGACTACGCGGCTTCACGCTCCAATGCACTGATGTCTTTTATAAAAAACCGAATCCGTAAACCCGGTCAGCCCGAAGATGTAAACAAGGAAGAGATCACTGAAAAGTACGACCAGCTTGTCTTCGGAAAAGAAGAAGAGAAACTGGATTACAAGATTGCCAATTGCTGTAATCCCATTCCGGGTGATGATGTATTTGGTTTCCTAACTGTAAACGAAGGACTTAAAGTACACAAGCAGAATTGTCCGAATGCCCTGCAGCTTCAGAGTAATTATGGATATCGAATTATGCAGGCCAAGTGGATCGACTCCACACAAAGCGATTTTAGGGTAGAACTAAAGATTTCGGGAATTGACACCATTGGGCTTGTGAATGATGTGACAAAAGTGATTTCGGGCAACTTGAACATCAATATGAAGAGTGTTCATTTCGACAGTGATGATGGAATCTTTACAGGGAACATCATCGTGGTTGTGAAAAACAAGAATATTCTTAATAACCTGGTGGAAAAAATTAAAAATATAAACGGAATAGAGAAAGTAAAAAGAGCATAAATAGCTACCTTTGTTCCTTTGGTATGACTGCAAAAACGGATCAAAATAACCAGGCGATCGTCAAGAATGTATTCACTACATTTCTTGAAGAAAAAGGACATCGCAAAACACCGGAGCGATTCGCGATCCTTCAGGAGATATATGACCATAACGACCACTTTGATATTGAATCGTTATACATCAACATGAAGAATAAGAATTACCGGGTGAGCCGTGCAACCTTATACAATACCATAGAACTGCTGCTGGAGTGCGGACTTGTGCGAAAGCACCAGTTCGGGAAGAACCAGGCGCATTACGAGAAATCGTATTTCGACAAACAACACGATCACGTGATTCTGGCCAACGGAGAAGTGATCGAGTTTTGCGATCCGCGGATTCAGTCTATCAAAAAAACCATCGAAGAAGTTTTCGATATCGAAATTACCAACCATTCACTCTATTTCTACGGAAATAGAAAATCTTCCGACGCAAAAAGCTATTCCGGTCGGAAAAACTCATAATACTTATGGCAGTAGATTTACTACTAGGATTACAATGGGGAGACGAGGGTAAAGGAAAGATCGTCGACGTATTAACCAAGAATTACGATGTGATCGCTCGATTTCAGGGTGGCCCCAATGCGGGACATACGCTGGAATTCGACGGTATAAAACACGTTTTACATACCATCCCCAGTGGGATCTTCCACGACAATGCGATCAACCTGGTAGGTAACGGGGTTGTGATAGACCCGGTCATCTTCAAAAAAGAACTGGATAACCTTGCCAAATTCGATCTCGATTACAAAAGCAAGTTGCTGATATCCAGGAAAGCGCATCTTATCCTGCCAACGCACCGACTACTGGATGCAGCGAGCGAAGCGTCTAAAGGAAAGGCAAAGATCGGTTCCACCCTCAAAGGTATTGGCCCAACCTATATGGACAAAACCGGCAGGAACGGTATTCGCGTGGGTGACCTGGAAATGGATAACTGGGAGGAGAAATACCGCGCATTGGCAAACAAACATCAGGCGATGATAGATTTCTACAAAGCAGAGATCGAATTCGACCTTGCCGAAATGGAAGCTCAATTCTTTGAAGCCATTGAAGTACTAAAAGAACTTACCTTCATAGACAGCGAAGAATACCTCTTCCAGGCTCAGAAAGAAGGAAAATCCATCCTTGCTGAAGGTGCGCAGGGATCTTTGCTCGATATCGACTTTGGAACCTATCCTTACGTGACCTCATCCAATACTACTGCGGCAGGTGCCTGCACAGGACTCGGTGTTGCCCCCTCAAGGATCAAAGAGGTCTTCGGAATTTTTAAAGCCTATACCACACGTGTGGGTAGTGGCCCCTTCCCCACCGAACTTTTCGACAGTTACGGTGAGACCATGGGAAGAGTTGGACGAGAATTTGGAGCTACAACCGGAAGGCCAAGACGTTGCGGCTGGCTGGACCTGGTGGCTCTCAAATACGCAGTTCAGGTGAACGGAGTGACCCAACTCATGATGATGAAAGGTGATGTATTGAGTGGTTTCGACAAGTTAAAGATTTGTACAGCCTACAAATACAAAGGAGAAGATATCGCACACCTTCCTTATAATATTGAGCGCGAGAATGTACAACCTGTTTACACGGAGCTAAAAGGCTGGAAGGAAGATCTTACTACCATGAGAGATCCTTCTGAATTCCCCCAAGAGTTGAACGATTATATTGATTTTCTTGAAAAGGAACTTGAAGTACCTATCAAAATTGTTTCTGTTGGGCCGGACCGAACGCAGACAATTCACAGGTAACTCAATATTTGTTGGTATTTTCGTTCTAGTATTAAAGAATCCTATTTGAAGATATCAAACTACATACTCTTTTTTTTCTTCCTCTTCGGATTTTCAATCTTCGCTCAGGACGAAGGAGATAAAACCAAGGTTTCGGTGGAATCCGGCTACCTTGAGGTAAAACCGGAATTTCCGGATGCTATCATCTATACCAAGGACCGTTCAGGGCAAGTATACATAGTGCATGAAGGTGTTGAAATGTGGTGCGACCAGGCTTATGTATATCTGAAAGACAACTTCGTAAAGGCCTACGGAAAAGTGCGCATTGAACAGGGTGATACGGTTTCAATGCGAAGCAAGTACGCCGAATACAACGGGAACACTCAGTTCGCATTTGCCAGTGGTGATGTAGTACTTCAGGAACCAAAAACGACACTTAGAACAGACACCCTTTACTTCGACAGGATCAAGCAGCAGGCTTACTACCGTAGCGGAGGAACGGTACGCGATACGGCCAGTACATTAACCAGCAGGATAGGCCGCTATTTCGCCAATTCAAAAAAATACCAGTTCCTGTCTAGTGTAAAGATCGTAAATCCGAAGTACACGGTAAACAGCGAGCAACTGGATTTCTATTCTGAAACGGGCGGCGCCTATCTCTACGGTAAATCTACTATCGTTTCAAAAACAAGCACCGTGTACTGTGAACGGGGATACTACAATACGCGAACCGACAAAGGTTATTTCGTGAAGAATTCGCGTGTTGACTACAACAACCGAATTCTCTATGGGGATAGTATTTATTTCGACAGGAATAAGAGCTTTGCTTCGGCGACCAATAATATAAAAGTGCTCGATACGGTAAATAGAAGTGTGATTCGCGGACACTATGCTGAAGTATTCAGGGAGAAAGATTCTGTTTTCATCACAAAAAGAGCTGTTGCCATTACCTTGCGGGATAACGATTCCGTTTATGTGCATGCCGATACTTTGCGAGTTACCGGCAAACCGGAGAACAGGATCATTAAAGGATTCTACAGGGCGAGAATGTTCAAACGCGGCACGCCTCCCGATGAACCGACGAGCGGAAAATGTGATTCCATCTTTGTAAATCAGAAAGAAGGTATTACCAAGCTACTTCGGAATCCAATTCTCTGGACCGGAGAGAACCAGATGACGGGAGATACCATCCATATCCTTTCAAACAAGGAAACCGAAAAACTGGACAGCCTTAAGGTCTTTAACAATGCCTTCCTTGTTCAGAAGGACAGTGCAGGTTACAACCAGGTGAAGGGAGAACGGCTTATAGGGCTATTCACTAATAATGAACTGGATACGGTCAATATCATTAAAAACACCGAAGTAATCTACTTCTCCAGAAACGATAAACAGGAACTGGTAGGGATCAACAACACTACGTCCAGTTCAATACAAATGTACCTCGAACAGCAGCAGATCGTTGGAATTAGGTTCAATAAACAAGCTAAAGGTAAAGTGTACCCACCTTCCTTATTCCCGGAGAATGCGAGGAAACTCCCCGGTTTTATCTGGCGAGGTGATGAACGACTGCAGCGGGTTGAAGATTTGTTTAAGGGAAAACCGGCACCGATGCTTCCGAAGATACAGGGTATTCCCCTTCCTGAGGATGAAGGAGAGTTCTTCGAAGACGTACCAGAAGACGAGATCGAATTACCGGAGGCTTCGAAGCTCAATCCTAAAGACCTTCAGAACAGGGAAGACGATCCAAAGGCAGAAACGAGAAAAGAATATTCGGAAGGTGAAAATGACAGTGGCGGATAATATGAACGAAGAGTTCTTAAAATACCAGGCACAGACCACACCCCATCCCCTAGGAATGGAGGTGTCTCACGCCGAAGGGAGTTACATTTACGACACTTCGGGTAAGGCTTACCTCGATTTCGTGGCAGGTGTTTCGGCCTGTAGCCTAGGGCACAGACATCCCAGGGTAGTGAAAGCCATCAAGGATCAGCTGGACAAATATCTGCATGTAATGGTGTATGGCGAATATGTGCAACAGCCTGCTCTTGAACTCACAAAACTACTGGCAGAAAAACTTCCCAAGCCACTTGAAACCACTTACCTTGTTAACAGTGGCACAGAGGCCATTGACGGAGCTATTAAACTCGCGAGGCGGTCTACGGGGAGGTCGGAGATACTATATGCGGACAAAGCCTATCATGGGAATACCTACGGTGCACTAAGTGTTATGGGGTACGAAGAGCGAAAAACACCTTTTGGCCCGCTCCTGCCCGATTGTCATGCTATTGAGTTCAATTCGGAAGCGGATTTATCCAAGATCACCGAAAATACAGCCGCAATACTACTTGAAACCATCCAGGGTGGTGCGGGTTTCATACTGCCAAAGAGCGACTATCTCAAGAAAGTAAAAGAACGTTGCGAAGCAGCGGGAGCCCTACTAATCCTGGACGAGATCCAGCCTGGTTTCGGGCGGACAGGAGCATTATTCGGTTTTGAACACTTCGGAATTGTCCCGGACATACTTGTAATGGGAAAAGCAATGGGTGGTGGTATGCCTGTGGGGGCATTTACAAGCTCTCATGAACACATGATGTTGCTAGGTGATAATCCAAAACTGGGACATATCACAACTTTCGGAGGAAATGCAGTGATTGCAGCTGCCGCTTTAGCAACCTTGCGGGAGATCACGGAAAGTGATCTCATAGCACAGACCCTTCAGAAGGAAAAAATAATTAGAAATAGGCTTCAACATCGGCTAATCCATGAAGTTCGAGGGAAAGGGTTGATGCTCACTATAATAGTAGGCAGTCCCGAAATAGCTTCCGAAGTAATACTCGAATGCCAGAGGCGCGGACTTATACTTTTCTGGCTGTTGTTTGAACCTTGCGCCATTCGCATCACTCCACCACTTACCATCAGTGAGGAGGAAATAAAAAAAGGATGTGCCATAATTACAGAGGTAATGAATGACCTAGGTAGAAATATTTAAACACCTAACTATTTGTTTAACAGCGTTTTAATTTCTAAAAAATCTGTTAATAAGCTTGTTAACAAGAAACACGGCACAACTATTGAACCACTAGTTACATTACTATCTTTAAATAGAAGAAACCGTTAAACATAGCGTATGCACTCTAGCCCTAACGAGTATAACAATTTCTCTCTCACCCGATTCGAATCCATGCTGAAGACAAACAATGTGCTCTTCTTCGACTCTGCAGAGTTCGAAGAGATCATTCAGCATTACCTTGAAAACGGGAAGATAGCCCTTGCAAAAAAGGCGGTAAAACTCGGTCTTGAACAACATCCTACTTCCACCAACCTGAAATTATTCCAGGTTGAAATGTTCATTTTTGAAAACGAACTTGATACTGCTGAAGAATTATTGGATACCTTAGAACCTCTAGAACAATCGAACGAGGAGATCTACATACAAAAGGCCAACATCCTTTCTCGAAGGGATAAGCATAAAGAGGCGATCAAACTACTTCAAAAAGCCCTCGAAATAACAAACGATGAGGCAGATGTTCTCTCCCTTATTGGTATGGAATATCTGTTTATTGAGGATTTCGAGAATGCCAAGTACAATTTCATGAAATGCCTGGAGCAGGACGAAGAAGACTATTCTGCGCTATATAACATTATTTACTGTTTCGATTACCTGGAGCAGCATGAAGCGGCTATTGATTATCTGAATGACTTCCTGAACAAAAACCCATACTGCGAAGTAGCCTGGCACCAAGTGGGAAAACAATATACCAATCTTCAGGAATTCCCAAAGGCGCTGGCTGCTTTCGATTTTGCCATCATCAGTGACGATAGCTTCATTGGTGCCTACCTCGAAAAAGGAAAAGTACTTGAAAAGCTCGGGCGTTATGAAGATGCCATTGAAAGCTATACGATCACTCTGGGACTAGATGACCCTACGTCCTTTGCGCTACTGCGCATAGGGAAGTGCTACGAAAAGCTTGGGAATAGCGAAATGGCTCTTCAGTTCTATCATAAATGTGTAGAAGAGGATGGATTATTGGATAAGGGCTGGATCGCAATTACCGACTTCTATTTCAAACGCAAAAACTATCAGAAGGCCTTGTACTATATTGACAAAGCCATCAATATCGACAGTGAAAACGTCCTGTACTGGAAGCGATATGCCAAGATCAACAACAAGCTGAATCTTTTTGAAGAAGCTGAACACGGCTTCCGAAGAAGTATTGAATTAGGAAACTACGAATTGGAAACCTGGTTGGCGCGAGCTGACATCCTGCTTCAATTAGGTGAATTCGAAGCAGCCATCAATAATTTGCATCAGGCTGCTGAATTCTATGTGGAATCGGCTGAGATCGAATACAGGCTTGCCGGAGTTCATTATTTACTCAACGAGGACGGAAAGGGTGAATATCATCTTAAGAACGCATTGAAGTTTGAGCCGGAATACGCCATGATCATCGAAGAGATCTTTCCAGCGATCTACGGCAGGAAGTCGGTCCAGCAATTAATCAAGAATCAACAGAACCCTTCTCTGTAAATTGCGTATTTTTGGCGGAATAAACAACTTCCATGCCTTCACGTAATCTTCTGCAATACCTTGTTATATCTGCCAAAGGAATAGCCATGGGTGCGGCCGATGTGGTCCCCGGCGTTTCAGGGGGTACCATAGCGTTTATCTCAGGAATTTACGAGGAGTTGATCGAGACGATCCATAAGTTGGACCTGGGCTTTTTCAAGCTGTGGAGACGAGGAGGTTTCAAAGCAGCCTGGAGCTCATATAATTTATCATTTCTGTTAGCATTATTTTCAGGGGTAATCGTCAGTATACTATCCCTGGCGAAACTGATTACCTGGTTACTTGCCACCCACCCTATCATGGTATGGTCTTTTTTCTTCGGACTCGTTCTGGCGAGTATACTTTTCATTGGAAGACAAATTACAGGTTGGAATCTGAAAACCATAATAGCCATTGTTCTGGCAGCGACCTTCGCACTGTATATTACGTTAGCAAAACCTGTTGGATCGCCAGACAGTACATGGTTTCTATTCATTGCGGGCTTTGTGGCGATAATTGCTATGATACTTCCCGGTATCAGTGGTGCATTTATACTTCTGCTGCTGGGTGCTTACGCACCGGTAATGGAAACCTTATCCCAGCTTAGTACAGGCATAGGAGAAGGAGATTGGGGAGCGGCCGGGAATGCCGCCCTTCGCATAGGTGTTTTCGCCATTGGTGCCATCGTAGGCCTGAAAGTGTTTTCCCGCACCTTGAACTGGATGTTCAAACATTATAAGAACCTTACTCTGGCCGTGCTGACCGGGTTCATGATTGGCGCCCTTAACAAGATATGGCCCTGGAAAAAAGTGTTACAGTATCGAAGAAATCATAAAGGTGAAGAAGTTCCGTTTATTGAAAATAGTGTGCTGCCTTCTACTTATGAAGGAGATGCTCAATTACTTTGGGCTATGGTTTTCTGCCTTGTAGGATTCTTAACAATCTATATATTAGAGCGTATTTCAGTGAATAAAAACGCCGTTTGAGATGTACGAGAAACGTTCGCTATGGGATCAATTCTGGCTAGTCATGAAAGGACTAGCAATGGGTGCTGCGAACAAAGTTCCCGGTGTGTCGGGAGGGGTGGTGGCCTTTGTGGCGGGGTTTTATGAAGAATTTATCTATTCGCTTCAGAAGATAAACCGCAAAGCCTTTAAGCTTTTCATCAACGGGCGATTTAATAGCTTTTTTCAGTATATCAATGGTCGGTTTCTTGGTCTGCTTATCCTGGGGATGGTGATCAGCTACTTCAGTGTCTCCAAATTGCTGGATTATCTCATTGTACACTACGAGTTGTATGTGTGGAGTGCATTCTTCGGTATGATAGTCGGATCTATTTATTATATCGCCAAAGGCTTTGGAGAGTGGAACCGAAAGTACCTGGGTTACCTTTTACTCGGAATCCTGGCAGGTGTTAGTATTAGTTTCCTGGAACCGGCAACTCAAAATAGCAACCTGGTCTTTGTTTTTTTCTGCGGAATTATTGGAGTGTCCGGGATGACATTACCCGGCCTGTCTGGGTCGTTTATCCTGATCCTACTAGGAAATTATGTGTTATTGCTGGTAGACTCGGTGAACGCTTTATTTGATACACTCGCTGAATTGTTCCAGGGCGATACCGGTTTTGTATCGGATCCCGTTCGCATTCAATTGCTAAAAGTACTGGTTGTATTCTCCCTGGGTTCGTTAGTAGGTTTGGTTTCATTGTCCCACCTGCTAGCCTATGTTCTTAAAAGATATCATAACGCCACCTACGCCGTGATAATGGGTTTTATTGCTGGCTCCCTGGGTGTTGTCTGGCCGTGGAAAACCAAGAAATTCGAATACGACGAGTTAGGCAACATTATGTACGATGCTAATGGATCGGCTATCATAAAGGATTATGAGCGTTTCTGGCCATCAGAATTTTCGTTCGAAACCCTTTGGGCAATTTTATTTATTATTGTAGGAATCCTGCTCGTACTCAGTTTAGACTGGTATCAAAAACACAGGACCCCGGACCATGGCTAAATACGGATTGTTAGGTAAAGACTTAAGTCATTCATTTTCCAAGGCCTTCTTCACGAATAAATTCGAGAAAGAAAAGCGAAAGGCTACCTATCACAATTTTGAACTCGAATCCCTCGACTTGTTTCCTGAATTGACATATAAAACCGAAGGCTTAAAAGGCCTGAATGTCACGATACCTTATAAGGAGGAGATCATCCCCTACCTGGATAAAATAGATAAAGAGGCCGCAAAGATCGGAGCCGTTAACACCATTAAATTTGGCAAGAACGGCAAGTTGATTGGCTATAACACGGATCACTACGGGTTTGCGAAGGCATTAGCCGACTACTTCCCAATTAAGGAAAAGACAGCTCTTATTCTGGGTTCCGGAGGAGCTTCCAAAGCCATCAGTTATGTGCTTGATGCCATGGAATTTGACTATGAAATTGTCGCTCGTACACCGTCTATCGACTCCATCTCTTACGATTCCCTGGACAGGGAAATAATGGAGGATCACCTGCTAATTGTTAATTGTACTCCAATAGGCACTTCCCCCAATGTTGAAGACTGTCCGCGCATTCCATATCAGTATATTGGTGAGGATCATGTACTCTTCGACCTTATCTATAATCCCACCGAAACAGAGTTTATGAAACGTGGCTTTGTGAGGGGCGCAAGGGTGAGCAACGGGCTGAAAATGCTTGAATATCAGGCCCAAAAAGCCTGGAAAATTTGGAATTCTTAAATTTCCCTACTATTCTCCCAAAATAAGAGCGGCAGCTTTGCCGTTTGCATAGTAGTTACTATCTTACATTCCATATTCGAACTTTAACATTGAAACAGATGTCCGACAAAAAATTGCCAAAAGAAGACCTTCCTATATCAAATTCCGAAGAAAAAGAACCCGAGGCTGCTACCACTGATGCGCCCGCGGAACAGGAGGAAACTGTCGAGGAGGTAGCCGAGGAATCACCGGCAGAAACCAAGGAGGAAAAGGAACTAACCGAGAAAAAGACAGTTGAAGAACCGGCTGCAGAGGAATCGGTTGTAGAAGAGAACTCAAAAGAAGCGGAAGCTGATTCCGAAGAGGATGATCATGGAGATGATGAGGACGAGGTGAAGTCTTCGGATGAAGAAGAGCATCACGAAGAACACGAAAAGGAAGAAGCGGTTGATTACCATACCCTGTCCAAAGAAGAGCTTATTGGAGCGTTAAAGGATCTACTTGCTACCGAGCCCGTTCAAAGAATAAAAAATGATGTTGAAGAGATACGTTCTGAGTTCAATGCGAAGTTCAATGAAGAACTGGAACAGGAAAAGGAAAAATTTCTAAAGGAAGGCGGAAATATTATCGACTTCCACTTTACTACACCACTGAAGAAGACATTCAATTCTCTATTCTTTGATTACAGGGAAAAGCGGAATGAGCATTTCAGAAATTTAAAAAAAGACCTTCACGCCAACCTGGAAAAACGCCAGGAACTCATCGAGGAGTTGAAGGGATTACTTAACGCCGAAGAGAATATCAACACTACCTACAGGCATTTTAAAGACATACAGGACAGGTGGCATACCGCGGGGCCAATCCCCAGGGATAAGTACAACCTTATCTGGAACACCTATCGCCACCACGTGGAGAATTTTTACGACTTCCTTCACCTCAACCGGGAATTCCGAGATCTAGACTTTAAACACAACCTGGAGCAAAAGATAAAGCTTATCACAAGGGCTGAAGAACTTCAGCAGGAAGAAGATATCCCAAAAGCATTTCGGGAACTGCAGATGCTTCACAAAATGTGGAAAGAAGATATCGGACCTGTTGCGAAAGAATACCGGGAGGACGTATGGGACAAATTCAGCGAGGCAACAAAAGTCATTCACGACCGCCGTTCGGAATATATGAAAGCCATGGAGTCCTCTTTCGAGGAAAACCTCGCAGCGAAACAAAAGATCGTTTTGGAGATCAGCGAGATCACCTCCGGTGCCAAACCAAGTCACCAGGGATGGCAGAACGCAATAAAGAAAGTTCAGGCATTAAGGGACAAATACTTCGAGATCGGTAAAGTACCAAGGACTAGTAATAAAGAAATCTGGAACAGTTTTAAGGAAGCCACACGAAGTTTTAATAAGGAGAAGAACGCTTTTTATAAGAACCAGAAGAAAGATCAGTATACCAATCTTGAAAAGAAAAGAGAACTCATCAAGATCGCACAGGAGAATAAAGACAGTGATGACTACGAAGCAGTCACTCCATTGATGAAAAAGATACAGTCCGACTGGAAAAAGATCGGTCATGTGCCCAGAAAAGAGAGCGACAAGATCTGGAAGGAATTCAAGGATGCGTGTAATCATTATTTCGACAGGTTGCACAGTCAGAAAAACGCAGCCAGCAAGGAAGAAGAAGCGCATTACGAAACCAAAACCAAACTTCTTGAGGCGATAAAATCCCTCGAACTTAGTGGAAACAAGGAAGATGACCTGGCTCTTATCAAGGAGAAGATCAAGGAATGGAAGGGCGTTGGACGTGTACCATTTAAGAAAAAATCCATTGAACAACAGTTCAACAAGGCGCTGGATACGTTGTTTGGAAAACTGGATCTGAACAAGAAGGAGACTGAGATGATCAAGTTTGAGAATAAACTCAACACCATGGTTTCCCAGGAGGACGAGCGCAAATTGAAGAACGAGCATTTCTTCATTTCCAAGAAGATCGACGAAACCAAACACGAGATCAATCAACTTGAAAATAACTTAGGATTCTTCCAACATGTCGATGACTCGAATCCACTTGTTCAGGAAGTTCACAAAAACATTGCTCGACACAAGGAACAGCTGGAAGTTTGGAAAGCCAAACTGAAGCGTATCAAGAAAGTTAGAAACGCCTGATCATGACTTCCTGCCTGCTTTGCCATAGTGAAAGTACGGCGCCGTATTTCGGGGATAGCTTACACAAATTCTTTGAATGTTTTAACTGCGGAACAGTATTTCGCGATCCCGCGAATTTTCCCAGTCCTTCGGAAGAGAGAGAACGCTACCTTACGCACAATAACGACGTGAACGATCCTGGTTACCAGGAATTCGTGTCGCCCATTACCGAAGCCGTTCAGAAGTATTTTACAAAAGGAGCCACTGGTTTGGATTTCGGAGCAGGTACAGGTCCCGTGATTGCTAAAGTGCTAGGTGATCATGGCTATGCGATCGAATTGTACGACCCCTTCTTTCATCCGGATAGGGAAGTGCTTAACAAAAACTATGATTTCATAGTGTGCTGTGAAGTAATTGAACATTTTCACCGTCCCCAGGAAGAATTTCTAATGTTAAGGCGACTATTAAAACCCGGTGGCCGACTCTTCTGCATGACAGATCCCCTACCTGAGGTGAATTTCGACAAATGGTATTATAAGGACGACCCGACGCATGTGATTTTTTATTCTGAAGAGAATCTTACTTTTATCAAGGAAGATACAGGGTTTGCCGAACTCATCACGAGAGACCGTTTGATCATCTTTTCCATCTAAAACTGAATGAATGAATGTTTTGTTCGATGTGAGTTATCGGGTTGCGGGTTGATAGTTGTTAGTTGTCGGTTGTCGGTTGTCGGTTGTCGGTTGTGAGTTTAAACGAATAAACAAATCAACGAATCAACAACCCTAACTCTTCTTGGCCTCTTCCCAGTACACATCCATCTCGGCGAGGGTCATCTCTTTGAGAGATTTTCCGAGTTCCTTAGCCTTCCCTTCCAGGTACTGAAAACGTTTTATGAATTTCTTATTGGTGCGCTCAAGGGCATTTTCGGGATCTACTTTCAGAAAACGAGCGTAGTTGATCATGGAGAAGAGGACATCCCCAAATTCGGATTCAATATGTTGCTTATTACCTTCTTTAACTTCGTGTTGCAATTCTTCCAGTTCCTCCTTCAGCTTTTCAAACACCTGCTGCGGTTCTTCCCAGTCGAAACCAACTCCGGCTACTTTATCCTGTATTCTATTAGCCTTTACCAGGGCCGGAAGTGAATTCGGGACCCCTTCCAGCACACTTTTCTTACCTTCCTTGAGTTTTAGGTTCTCCCAGTTTTGCTTTACCTCCTCTTCATCGGCCACGGTGACGTCTCCATAGATATGGGGATGACGAGCGATCAATTTCTCACAGATATCATTGGCCACATCGGCTATGTCGAAATCGTTCGTCTCACTACCGATACGGGCATAGAAAACGATATGCAGCAACAGGTCGCCCAGTTCTTTTTTTACTTCGGAAAGATCATTTTCCAGGATGGCATCGCCCAATTCGTAGGTTTCCTCGATGGTAAGATGCCGCAGGGATTCCATGGTTTGTTTTTTGTCCCACGGGCACTGCTCCCTAAGCTCATCCATGATGGTGAGTAAGCGATCGAAAGCCTGTAACTGTTGTTCTCTGGAGTTCATAGAACAAAGCTAATTTAAAAGCAATTCAGAAGTAAAAAGAGTTATTAAAAGTGATTAACAAAGAACGGTTATTCCTCTTCTGAAGCATCTTCAGCAGTGAACTGGGTAACACCGCTCTTCTGGAGCAAATTGTACCATTGTACCACTTTTTTGATATCGCTTGGATATACCCTATCCTCATCGTAATCTGGCAGCACTTCGAAGAAATACTCCTCCAGTTCATCTTTGGACGACTTGTGGTTGATAGCAGGACCCCCGTTTTCCTTTTCGGAGATCTTCGAAAAAACCTTTCCTAGCGGAACTTCTTCCGTAAGCGTGTAAATGGCGATCTCGGAGAGTAAGCTTACGTTATGACGGCCGCTAACACTGATCTTCTTCCCGTCGATCAGGGATTCGGCCAGGAAGCCACTTCGTGTTTGTGTTTTGAGTTCGTAAAGACCCGGTTTACCGGAAATAGAAAGAATTTTCTCTAAGCTCATTTTTTTACCAATTTACGGCGGCAAATATCTACCCTAACTTTTAGTTATGCAAGGGCATTAACGTTTCTTTTTCGCGTTCGGGAATCGCATGCGATAAGACACATCGATCTTTCCTTTTGAAATATTCGCCAACTTTCCTTTGATCAAGCGTTTTTTAAGTGGAGAAAGTTTATCGGTAAACAAAACTCCTTCAATGTGGTCGTACTCATGCTGAATGATCCGCGCCACGATGCCGTCGAAAGTCTCCGTGTGTTTTCCGAAGTTCTCATCCAGATATTCCATGGTGATCTGTGGTTGTCTGAATACATCCTCGTTGATATCCGGAATACTCAGGCAGCCTTCGTTAAAAGCCCACTCGTCTCCTTCCTCCTCCAGTATCTTCGCGTTGATAAAGACCTTTTTGAAGGTAGAACAGTATTCTCTTTCCGCTTCGGAAAGATCGTCGTCGTCTTCGAAGGGTGTAGCATCCACAATGAAGAGCCTTATCGGTAATCCTACTTGCGGAGCGGCCAAACCAATCCCTCTTGCACCGTACATGGTCTCGAACATATTTTCGAGCAAGCCTGCAAAATTGGGATAGTCCGAGTCTATTTCTTTTGTTTTCTTTCGTAAAACAGGATCCCCGTATGCTACGATAGGTAATGTCATATAAACTTTTAATGTTTGTTGTTCAGTGTTCAGTGTTCGGTGTTGGGTGTTGGGTGTTTATAAACTTGTTTGAAATATCTATATCCTAACTTCCAACTTCTAACTTCTAACTTCTAACTTCTAACTTCTAACTTCTAACTTCTAAAATAAATATAATCCTGAAGAATGATGGTCGCGCTTATCTCATCAATCAAGGCCTTATCTCTTCGTTGCTTTTTTTTAAGTCCGCTGTCGATCATAGTCTGAAACGCCATCTTACTGCTGTACCGTTCGTCCACTCGTTTCACTTCCATCTCAGGAAACTTTACTACGAAGTCCTTTAGAAATTTTTGTATTTCTTCTTCTACGGCACTATGCGTGCCATCTTTTTGCTTTGGTTCGCCAACTAGCACAAGTTCCACGGTCTCTTCGGAAAAATATTTTGCGAGAAAAGACTGAAGTTCTTTTGTTGGAACCGTAGTTAATCCGGAGGCGATGATCTGAAGTTCATCTGTCACCGCGACCCCTGTACGTTTGGTTCCATAATCTAATGCCAGAATGCGACCCATAGTTGGCGCAAAAATACCGATTTGTTAAATAGTATGCTAAAATTTACAACGGATTTAACGGCAGGCTGTATCTTTGTTCAAATTGAAAAAAAACATGAACAACCTTCAAAATATCATTGAAAAAGCCTGGGATGATCGCTCCCTTCTAACCGATCCTGATACCATAAGCACGATTCGAGAGGTCGTCCGACTCTGCGACGAAGGCGAACTGCGTTGCGCAGAACCAACCGAAAGCGGCTGGCAGGTGAATGAATGGGTTAAGAAGGCGGTGGTGCTTTATTTCCCCATTCAGAAAATGGAGACCATGGAGGCCGGGATCTTCGAATATCACGATAAGATCCCACTAAAGAAAGGCTACCAAGCAAAAGGAATCAGGGTTGTTCCACATGCCGTGGCAAGGCATGGTGCCTATATTTCAAAAGGTGTTATCATGATGCCGAGTTATGTGAATATAGGGGCCTATGTGGATGAAGGAACCATGGTGGACACCTGGGCTACCGTAGGTAGTTGCGCACAGATCGGTAAGAATGTACATCTCAGTGGAGGTGTGGGAATTGGTGGTGTTTTGGAACCACTTCAGGCTGCTCCAGTAATCATAGAGGACAACTGTTTTATAGGTTCTCGATGTATCGTTGTTGAAGGGGTACGTGTTGAAAAAGAAGCTGTACTTGGTGCGAATGTTGTGCTTACCGCTTCGACTAAAATCATAGATGTAACCGGAGATGAACCGATTGAGATGAAAGGAAGGGTTCCTTCTCGCTCCGTGGTGATCCCTGGAAGTTACACTAAGAAATTTCCTGCCGGAGAATACCAGGTGCCTTGTGCATTGATAATTGGTAAGCGGAAGGAAAGTACGAATAAGAAAACTTCATTGAACGACGCGCTCAGAGAGTACGACGTGGCGGTGTAGTGAAATAACAGATCTCAACTTCCAATTATCAAATAATTTCCAACTCCCAAGCTCCAATGCTGTAAGTTGAAAATTGACCTTTTGAATTTTATTTGTGATTGATATTTGTTAATTGGAATTTCTAATTATTCCTGCGTCTCCTCCTCACCTTCTTCGCATTCACTTTCTTCTGAAATGCCCTGCTGTACTTTGTCATGAGGGAATGCGTAAGTTCATAAGTGTTGTTCGAAAGATTCGCATAGGTTTCGGCCATGATGTTGATCATGTGTTTTGATAACCAAAGCCTTCGGAAATTCCGCATACGTTTTTCAAAGGACATAGGCTCGAAACGCATTCGGTTGAGGTCGATGAGGTAAAAATCATACTTCTCCTCCCCTTTATCGACGATTAATGTATTTCCAGGCGAATGATCCAGGAAATTCACCTTGTTTTCATGTAATTCGTAGGTAAACTTTGCCACCTGTCTCAGGATCTCATCTCTGTTGGGCCACTTCGGATTGTGGTTGAGCACCCGGAAATCGAAGTCGTAATCCAGGTGCCTGCTGATATAATAACTCTTTTTTAATCCTGCTGAAAAGTCTTCAGAAAAACAAACAGGGAAAGGAGTATTAATGCCTAGTTCTGTGAGTCGGAGGGCGTACTCGTAGGAACGCCTGGCTTTGCTCTTCCGAAGGAAACGATATACCAGCCCTTGAAACAAACCTGGTGTCTTAAACTTTTTTATATTGAAGAACTCATCACCGATCTTCACTTTCTTGATCACATTTCGCTCTCCTTTTGTAATGAAATCTTTATTCTCCGAAAATCCATTGATCGCCTCCTCCAACTGTGGTCGAATTGATTTATAATCCGGATGTATCACAAAGGTTTTGGCCATGTCAAATTTTAATAACTTCGAAAAAAGAGATACTTTGCGAAGGTAATGCAACCTAAGAAAATACTTGTCATTCAGAATAAAAGAATTGGGGACGTTCTCATCAGTTCTGTGATCGCCAATAACATCAAAAAGGTGTTCCCAAACAGCCATGTAACCTATTTCGTCTACGATTACACTGCGGGGGTCCTTGTGAACAATCCCAATATTGATCAGATCATTCATGTGAAGGAAAAAAAGCTGAAGAAGATCCCCAACCTGATGAAGACGCTAAAAAAAGTGCGCAAGGCGAAATTCGACATTATCTTCGACCCGTATTCTAAATTTCAAAGTCGGATGATGTGCCTGTCGAGCCGGGCGGAGTATCGCATCGGACTGAAACGTGCACACAAGACGCTGAAGCTACCCTTTTATACTCACCCGGTGAGTTTTCTTGAAAAGCGTTCGAAAAACTGTGGTAAGGCGATAGAAGACCGAATCAATTTAATAAGTTCTGTCTTTGAATTGGATAACCCGGATTATGAACCAAAGATCTTTCTTTCTTCTGAAGAAAAACAATACAACGTACTTAAGGATGTTGATCACCCGGTGATCATGCTAGGAGTATTAGGCAGTACACCACAGAAATCGATGCCATACGAATATGTTGCGGATCTTATCAACTATATCACGGATCATTACAAGGTGACCTTACTATTCAATTATGCACCTCATCAAAAGGACGAAGCCTATAAGATCTATTACCTGTGCAGGGGTAAGGACCAGATCAATCTGGATATTTACGAAGACTCTATTCGGGGTTTTATAAAACTTATGAACCAATGTGATTTATTAGTTTCAAACGAAGGCGGAAGTGTACACATTACAAAGGCCTTATACAAACCTACCTTTACCATATATTCGCCTTATGTGAACAAGGAACACTGGTCGAGTTTCGAAGATGGAAAAACACATGACTCCATCCATCTGCTGGAAGAAAAACCTGACCTGTTCGATAGTTTCACCTTGGAAGAAAGAAGAAGAATAGAAGAGAATCCATCCGAACTGTACTCAAAATTAACGCCGGAAATGATTCTGGAGAAACTAAAACCCTTCCTGGAACACCATCTTAAAAACGCCAGAAAATAGTATGAACATCATCGATAAATTTCATCACTGGCGACGAAAATTGCGCTGGAACAAGCAATACAAGAGTGGTCGATGGGACAGCCTGCAGAGCGAGAAAGAGGCCTTTAGATATCAGCAGATCGTAGAGTACATCCGTGATTTTGGGCCGAATAACCCATCCATCCTGGACATTGGTTGTGGAGATGGGGTTCTTAATCTTAGGATGGAAGATATGGAGTACAGCTATTTCCTTGGTTTGGATTTTTCAAAAGTTTCTATTGAAAAAGCCAAAGCCCGGAACTTTCCTAAAGCGGAGTTCATTGCCGAAGATGCGATCAAGTATCAACCGGATCGCAACTTCGATGTCATCGTATTCAACGAAGCGTTTTACTACATCCACGATTCGGAAAAACAAAATGTCCTGGACAGAATGCTGGATCACTTAAACCACCAAGGAATAATGATCATTTCCATATACAGGGAAGGCACGGGATGTTGGGAGTATTTTAAGGACAATTCGAGGTTGAAGGAATTGGCGTTTACCAAGGTCACTACCGATGAGGAGTTGCGGTACTGGAAAATTGGCGCTTATAAAAAAGTTTGATCACTTAATGCCAAACTCGGTTCTAGTAGCTTTGTTTCGCCTTGTTTCCCTGCGGATCTTATTATTTTTTTCTATCATCTCAGGCTTTACGTACCCTCGTTCGTGATGTAAATGAAGGGTTATTAGTCCGTAGCGTGCCTGCACAGCTTTAATTCCACTATTCATAAGCCTTTCCCCGAATTCACGATCTTCACCCCCGTACTCCATACGTTCGTCAAACCCATTTACGTTCAATATATCCTTTCGCCAGCCCGAGGCATTATTTCCATCCCAGGTAGCTTTGGTAGGGGTTAAAGTATTCAACAATCGTTCTTTTAGTTCGCCCTTGCTAAATTTATTCAATTTGAAAGATTTCTTAACACCTTTCTCAATTAACCAATCCGTGTCGAAACAGCGCTGTGTTTGAATATCTTCCTTTGAAATAATCTGTGAGACATGCTCAGGTAGTTTGAAATACCCACCGGAGAGAAAACATCCGGATCTCCTCAATTCGATATGGCGAACTACGAGGTCGTTTCTCGGTATACAATCACCATCCGAAAATATTAGATACTCTCCTTCCGAAGCCATGATTGCTTTATTCAGAATTACTGTTTTTCGAAAGCCGTCATCTTCCTGCCAGACGTGTTTGATCCGTAAGTTTGATTTTTTCTGAAAATTATCTATAACCGCCTTTGTTTCACTGCCCGAACCATCATCAGCTATGATGATTTCAAAGTCTTTATAAGTTTGCTGTTCGAATCCCCATAGAGCTTTAACAAGCCAATCCGGCTGGTTATAAGTACTCAAAATGACCGATACGGAGCTCATTCGGCGATTGTTTTCTGGATAATTCCATAATCCGTCCATTTTTTACGTTGATCCCGGGTTTCCTTGCGAATTGCCCGATTCTTATCGATGGATTCCTGGTTCTTATACCCCCTGGGATGATCCAAATGTAAGACCACGGCATTATAGCGGATCTGTTTGCTCTTGATGCCATAATTCATCAGGCGCTCACCCAATTCTCGGTCCTGTCCGCCATACTGCATGCGTTCATCAAATCCGTTTACAGCCACGATGTCTTCTTTCCAACCGCTTGCATTATGTCCGTTCCAACTGGCATTCGTTGGTGTTACAGCATTCAGGATACTGGCAAGGGCGCCGCTAGCACTTAGCTTATTGTTTTTGAAGGAAGATTTGAGTCCGTGTTTTTTCAACCAGGATACATTGAAGCAATCTTCAGAATAAATAGTATCCCTGCTTATCATTTCTGAAATATCCATCGGCAGCATGAAATATCCTCCTGAGAGAAAGTATCCTTCCTCCCTGAATTTCACGTGCTGCTCCACGAAGTCCTTGCGCGGTATACAATCCCCGTCACTCATGATAATGTAGGGTGAATTGCACTGCTGTATAGCCTTGTTAAGGATCATCGACTTTTGAAAACCATCATCTTCATGCCAAACGTGTACTATGGGATAGAACACTTCGCCCGACATTTTATCGACCAGGGTTCTGGTTTCTTCCCCTGAACCATCATCGGCTATGACAATCTCGAAATTTCTATAGGTCTGATTGTTGTATCCCAATAACACTTTTTCCAGCCAGGCGGGGGAATTATAAGTGCTTATTATGATGGACGTGTCTAAGGCCTTCATGGGTGCAAAGATAAAGTTATTTAGTAAGTTTGCCCTATGCGTACACTATCGGTGATCATTCCGTCTTTTAACGAAGAAGATTATATAGAAGACGCCCTCAGATCGGTATCATTTGCCGATGAGATCATCCTTATCGATTCCTTCAGCACCGATAAAACGGTAGAATTGGCCAAACCGTACATAACCAAGTTACTTCAGCGGGAGTTTGATAATTTTTCAGCTCAAAAGAACTACGCCCTTGAACATGCTTCGGGAGAGTGGGTGTTATTCCTGGATGCCGATGAGCGCGTGACACATTCCCTGGAAGACGAGATAAAGCAAACTATTTCTCAACCAAAGCACAGCGGATACAAGATCAATTTTCCGCATTTTTATATGAATCGTTTCCTCTACCATCACAGCGACGATGTGCTTAGGCTTGTGAAGCGTGCAGGGGCGCATTACACCGGTACAGTCCATGAAAAGTTACATTGTGAAGGCAGTATAGGGAAATTGAAGAATCACATGCTTCATTATACCTACAAAGGACTAGAACCTTACATCCTGAAAAAGGAGTCCTACGCATGGTTCCAGGCAGAGCAGCTGTATGAAAAAGGTAAGAAAGCCACCTGGTTTCACCTTTGGATAAAGCCCGGATATCGGTTTTTTCGCTCTTACATTCTGAAAGGAGGTTTCCGGGATGGAATTCCAGGCTTAACTGTAGCCATGGTCAATGCTTACGGAGTCTTTCAACGATATGTAAAACTTCGCTTGTTACACAAACAGCTGCGCTAAAGCAACTTTCCGTATTTTACTTTTCTACTGAATTTAGCCATGCTGTATTCCCCTTTAATATCGAGTCGCTGGATTTCGAACGGATTTGGAAACGGAAAGCGGTTAACGCGGTTCCCAATTCGGAGACCAAAGTGTATTCCACGATTTTTAAGCATGTTTACAAATTCTACCTTAGCCCCTTTGTCCCTTGGGTACTTGCCATAGGGATATGCCAGGGAATTACTGAAACTAAGTCCTGATTTACCTACCAACTCAAAACACTTATCCATATCGGAAGCAACCTCATCCAAGGAAATCTCATGATACTTCGGATGCCCAAACGAATGGTAACTCAATTCAACTGCGGAAGGGTCTAGCGCGGCCAGGTCAGCTGAAGTCATTATTGGTAGTTCACCACTATTCCATTCGTCCGTTTTACCAAGGAAGCCCAGGGGTACAAAAACAGTGGCTTTGAGCTCGTATTTCTGAAGCAAAGGCAAAGCTAGTTCCATAAAACTCACATAGGCGTCATCGAAGGTAATTACCATGTTCTTTCCCTTCGGAAGGTCGGTGCGATCTTTTAATTCGCTAAGATGCCAGGTAGAATAACCCTGCTCATTGATCCATGAAAATTGGGCTTCCAATTCCGATACCCCAATGGTGAGGCCGGAACTGGAATCCGTGCTAACATGATGATACATTAAAATTGGAAGTTTTGCCATTGTACTGAGCTGTGGAATCCTTGTAAAATTATTACTTTTACCCAAACTAGCGGCCTTTTGAAAGACCAGATTCCCATTTCGGCTCTTGCCATTACCCTTAACGAGGAAAAGAATATCGATGGATTTATCAAAAGCCTGTGGTTTGCCGACGAGATCGTGATCGTGGATTCCTTCAGCAAGGATGAAACGGTTGCCCGTGCATCATCCTATCCTAATGTGACCGTTCATCAACGGAAATTTGATAATTTTTCGTCTCAAAAGAATTTTGCCATTTCCAAAGCTGCGAACGACTGGGTTGTTTTCTTCGATCTCGATGAGGAAATCACCAAACCCCTGTCCGAGGAGATTACAACTACCATTCAAAAGAGTTCGGCCAGTGCATTTTATGTAAAACGTGATTTTTATTTTATGGGGAAACGAATAAAATACAGCGGGCTGCAAAACGACTGGGTAGTGCGAGTATTCAATAAAGAAAATTGCCGTTATAACGATAATCTGGTACATGAAGTGCTAGACGTAAATGGCTCCACAGCCAAACTAAAATCGCGGGTTCCACATTACACTTATCAAGGTATTGACGATTACACAGCAAAAATGCACCGCTACAGTGCTTTACAGGCAAAAATGTTATACGACCAGGGTAAACGCCCCACATTAATGCACTTCTTTTTTAGACCGCTTTACAGGTTTTGGCACCAATATCTCATCCGACTCGGGATCCTTGATGGCAAAGAAGGCTTTATCTTAGCATATATCAACGGGTTTTCTGTTTTCAAGCGCTACGTGAATCTGTGGCTGCTGTACAGGAAGATTAACTAACCGAATTCAAGATGGAAGCAATCACTAATCAGAAAGGACACAACTGGACTACATTTATTCATATGACCTCCAGGGCACTGGAGCGAGCTTCTTATTATGGTATAAGAGGCTTACTGGTCCTTTACCTCACAAGTGAGGTATTCGCCATGGATCATTACCAGGCAATTGGTATATATGGTTGGCTAGCGGGAACAATAGTGGGAGCCGAAATTCTTGGAGCACTGTTAGGCGACCTGATCCTCGGTAATCGAATAGCTGCCATAATTGGGGCTGCAATCCAGGCCATAGGAGCCTTTGTATTATGCCTGCCCATGGAATTTACCGTTTATGCGGGAATTGGATTATTAGGACTGGGTGCAGGGATCTATTCTCCCAATCTCCTGAGTTTGTTTGGAAAGAACTATTATTATAGGAAGCATAGCATGGACAGTGGTTTTACTTTCCTCTATTTTGCCATAAACATCGGTGCATTTCTTGGAACACTGATAATTGGCCTGCTAGGTGAAGAAAGCTTCGTTCTTGGTTTTATCCTTGGAGGAGTCCTGTCGCTTTGCGCGATGATATCAATGTTCTTTAGTCCGAAATTAGATATCAAAGAATCTAAAAGTCTGGCTACAAGCACTTTTAGTACGCGTGTCATTTGGATTGGGGCAGCCATATTGATCTCTGCATTCTTCTGGGGACTTTATGAATTTGGGGCAGGAGACATGTATGTTTTAGGCTATGATGTGGGGCAATCTGCAAATACCTCATCATTCTTGAACAGGATCTGGTCTTCCATGAATTCAGGGTTTGTACTCATTTTTGCCCTGGTATTTGGTTTCCTTTGGATGGTTATTAAACTGAACAGGGTAATGAAGATAGGTATAGGATTTATTTGCGCTTCTCTAGCTTATGCCCTGGTTTTGATCATCTCACCCGACGGATCCGGATTGAATACGGCGCTATTTATCTTCGGAATGATACTGGTAGGCCTGGCCGAAATTTTCGTGGCTCCTACCATCCTTTCCCTGATCACAAAACACAGCAATCCGAAATACCTCGCGATAATCTTGTCGATCGCGTATTTGCCGGGAAGGTTGATGTTTAGAGTTGTTGGCCTGGTTACTCCATTCTTCATGGAATTTATGGGCTATCCCGGATTAAAGATCGGTCTCGCACTATACCTCATCTTCGGTATAGTTTTAATTGCATTCTCCGGCTTCGTGAAGGAAAATCCTGATGCTGCACCCTCAACCGAGTCAGTATGAAAACATTATTCCTGGAATCTCACAATATCAAGAACAAGTACTCCGGTTTCGGTCAGTTCAACTATCACCTGATCAAAGGAATTGCAGCGAACAAGCCATCCGAATTGGAGATCGTATTGCACGCCAAAAACACAAATGCCCTGGAGGAAGAATTCGGTGATACATTCAGTTATAAAAAATACCGCTCGATCACCCGTCATAAACCCTTCAGAATAAAGAAAAAGTACAACCTCTGGCATTGCCTTAATCAGAACATAAAGATCGAGCCTTACTTTGATATTCCTTATTTACTTACGGTTCACGATATCCATTTTATTACTGAAGGCAGCGAAGGCCTTCAGGAGAAGTTAAAGGCAAAATTCAGGGAGAAGTTAAAACGAGCTACGGCTATCACCTATATTTCGGAATTCGCCAGGAAAGACACTCATGCACATTTCGAAGTTCCCAATGTGCCGGAGTTTGTAATTCACAATGGGAATACGATAACTAATACGGATATTCCAGAGGATTACGCGCCTCCTGTATTCCCGGAGAAGCCTTTTTTGTATTCCATTGGCGACTTCAGTGAGCGAAAGAATTTCATAAGCCTGGTGGAAATGCTGCGTCTCCTACCCGACTATAATTTGGTGCTTTCGGGTAGTGACTCTTCAGAATACGCAGAGAGATTAAAGGAAAAAGTAAACGAGTACAGCTTGAACAAAAGGGTCTTACTCACAGGAAAGGTAGCGGATACCGAAAAGAAATTCTATTTAAAACACTGTGATGCCTTTGTTTTTCCTTCTCTGCGTGAGGGCTTTGGTATTCCACCCATCGAAGCTATGAGATATGGAAAACCGGTATTCATCTCCAATAATACCTCCTTACCAGAAATTGGTGGCGAACATGCATTCTACTGGGATCATTACGATCCGGAATACATGAAAGGTATATTAGAAAAAGGGATGCACGCTTTTCATGAAAACAAGGCGTTTTACGAAAACTGGTATATCGAAAGGGCTAAGTCCTTTAATTGGAACGAAACGGCCTTGGAATATCTAAAGGTGTACAGTGAAATTTTGCAGATCAAAGATTAAATATGGGGCGAACCCAATTCTCTACTCGATATTTTGACAATACTGATTCTGTGACTTCTGCATAAGGGCTATTCACAAACTCCGAAGGTATATGATAGTTGTTTTCATCTAATACAAGGATATTTTGCGAATCGTAAAAATCATAATTTACTATATCCTTATTGGTAGTAATTAGCTTTTTTCTATGTCCGAGTGCTTCCATACACCTGAAGGAAAGTCCAATTTGATCGCTTCGCTGAATCTCCAGGAGAATCTTGCAATTTTTTATTTTTTCTGAAACATCTTCAATAGAGAACTGTTCTGTAATAATTTCAACGTTCGTAGCTGGCATATCACTTCCGTTATAGACCAGGATCTTATAAGTCCAGGCCTGCTGCTTTATATACGCCGCGAGTTTCTCAAGAGCAGGAAATCGAAAATCAAAGGTCGAAATATTAAAGAACTGGTATTCATATTCGGACCTGTCACTTTCATCATAGATATAATTGGTTAGAAATTGAAATCCGAATTTTGCCACATCTTCTTTATCGTAGCTATAGACTGTGTCGAAGAAGGATCCAATCTCTGCTTTTCTTGGGAATCTTCGGGTGCTGTCGTAATAATAGGCGAGGAACTTGTTTGTATAACCTTTAATAAAGCCCAATAGCTCATCATCCAGCATATCAGGACGTATTATAAAGATCGTATCCTGTTTTCCTAACTCAGAAATGTTCGCTTTCAGTCTTTGACTTACGAATGTTTTCTTGAGATTCTTTCCCAGGAAGGTTTTGGAGATAAAATTGCTGGCTTTGTGCATAAAATTTCGGTACGCAAAAGCCGGCCGATCTACATATAGTATGGATGCATTTACACCAGGATAATCATTGAGAGCTCTCGCGATGTGAAATGTATACCCAAAAGCATAGGGTGCTATAACAAGTATTCTTCTATTAGTCATACCATAGAGTTACACAATAATTCCTAGTCCATTATGGTAAGGATAATTATATACGCGCTTTCCGGTAGCTTTGGCAATATCAATTACCGCTCTGCGGACTTCAGGAAAACTCTCCGTGTCATGAAAGATAGTACAGCTACTGTGCTGTGACGCCCAAAGACCACATTCGTAGGTCTCTTTATAGTTATGTACAATATCTACATGAGCAAAATCGTACTGTTTTTGATCCTCTTTGATCCAGTCCCGATAATCTGACTTTATTAATTCGATATTCTTGTATTCGGCTAAAGAAGCCTTTGTTTTATCGTAGTGATCCCCTTTAAAATCGGTATGTTCATCACCAATAAAAATATCAACACCAGTCACTTTTTTAAAGTAATTAGAAAACACCACCGAAGAATATCCAAATTCCACACCGAACTCTATACAGGAGTCTCTGCCTATATTAAATCGTTCCAGTATATCTTCAACAATTAGTTCTAATCCCGCCCAGGCAGTAACCACATCTAACATTTTCTCCGGTTTCCGCTTGTTTGTGGGAATATACTTCTCCATTGGAAGTCTTCTGTGCAGTTGATATTGCCTAAATTTCGATCGTAGGCCCATATGTTATTGTATTTTTAACGAAAATAAGGAAAAGTCTTCGCTTGAACAGATTATCTATGATTGATGTTGCAGTCGTTTTAATTAACTATAACACTTCCAAATTCACTTTGGAATGTATCAGGACTGTTGTAGAGATGACTTCAGATAACATTTCTTACCAGATTATCGTTGTCGACAATAATTCGGAGATCGAAGACTATGAAAACCTGAAAAAGAATTTCCCCTCAGATCCTCGATGCAAATTAATGCGGTCCGAGGTCAATACCGGATTCGGTGGTGGGAATATGTGTGGAGCAGAACATTCGAATGCCCGCTATGTTCTATTTCTGAATAACGATGCCCTCCTCATAAACGATTGTTTATCTCTTCTAACCAACTATATGGACCAACATCCTCATGTAGGTGTTTGTACCGCACAGAACTACGATGAGAACGATCAATTGGTTCCTTCCTTCGATCATAACAAAGGTTTTCGCCGACTCCTTTTCGGAAGGGGGTTCCTGGAAAAGACCAACCCCAATCGATACCCGAAGCGAAAGATTGAGTACAAAGAACCTATTACCGTTGATTGGGTGAATGGGGCTTTTCTTTTCTTCAGAAAGGATGCTTTTGAAACTATTGGTGGATTCGACACTAAGATCTTTCTCTATTGGGAAGAAATGGATCTATGTCACCGACTTCGGAAATCAGGTTATAAAACGGTACTTGTACCTGAGGCCAAAATACTCCACTATCAAGGGGTTAGCATAGGCAAATCCAGGGAGATAAACAAAGAAGCCTATCGTTCCTACCTGTACGTTACAAAGAAAAACTTCGGATTTCTGAAGTTCCTGTTCATCAAGTTTTATCTCTTCATCGTACTTTTGCTAAAACCAAAGAAATGGTATCTCCTTTCCACCATAGTGGGAGGCGGATACATGAAAAACTCACTTCGTGAAAAACAAGAGGAACGAACATATGATGGATGAGGTAAGAGAGGCGCTCGCTGTCCTGAAACGCGGCGGTCTCATCCTCTACCCTACCGATACGGTATGGGGAATTGGCTGTGATGCAACGAATCCATCGGCCATCGAAAAAGTCTACGCATTGAAGAAGCGCCACGAAAGCAAGGCCCTCATTTGCCTGGTCTCCGATTTTAAAATGCTGAGTCAGTTTGTGGAAGATGTTCCTGAAGTGGCCTATGACATACTTAAATACGCTGCCAAACCAACAACTATTGTTTACGACAATCCTATTCGAGTGGCAGAAAACCTGGTAGCTGAGGACAATACCCTGGGAATTCGGGTGGTAAGAAATACTTTTTGCAACGAATTGGTAAAGAGGTTTCGGAAACCTATTGTTTCTACATCGGCTAATCCAAGTGGTTCTCCTACTCCTTCAAATTTCGAGGAAATCGCTCAGGAAATCAAGGATGGTGTTGACCATATCGTAGATTGGGACAGGAAGAAGAATGGAAGCAAACCATCCGCAGTGATCAAACTAAGTAAAGATGGCAATGTGAAAGTCCTGAGAAATTAACAGTGTTCCATCTTGTAGGCAGCCTGCCTAAATCGTAACTTTGCCAGAGTTTTTCTGAAGATGTCTGGAGCGTATAAAAATGCCATATCAGACCCGGTTTTTCGGGTGATCACACAAGCGGCCAGTAACCTCGATCTCGAGTGTTACGTTATTGGTGGTTATGTGCGAGATTATCTGCTCGATCGAAAAAGTGCCAAGGACATCGATATCGTTGCTGTTGGTAGCGGGATCGATCTTGCAAACGAGGTATCGGCTTTACTACCGGGCAAGCCAAAGGTTGTGATCTTTAAAACCTATGGTACTGCCATGCTGAAGTCGGCGGGAATCGAGCTGGAATTCGTTGGAGCCCGAAAAGAGAGCTACAGCGAGGATAGCAGGAAACCTTCCGTAGAGAATGGCACCCTGGAAGATGACCAGAATCGCAGGGATTTCACGATCAACGCACTTGCCTTGAGCCTTCAGGAAGAAAGCTTCGGCAAACTCCTTGATCCATTCAACGGCCTGAATGATCTTCAGAAAAAAATAATTAGAACCCCTTTAGACCCAGATATTACCTATAGCGATGACCCGTTGAGGATGCTTAGGGCAATCCGTTTTGCAACACAACTGGATTTCACCATCGAAGCCGATAGTCTGGAATCAATAACACGGAATGCCGACCGGATCAAGATCATATCTAAAGAAAGGATTATAGACGAAGTCAATAAGATCCTTCTTTCAGACAAACCATCAAAAGGCTTTGCTTTACTGCGGAAAACTGGATTGCTTAATCATATTTTCCCTGAATTACTTGCGCTTCAGGGAATAGAGGAAGTAGAAGGGCAACGTCACAAAGATAATTTCTGGCACACCCTCGAAGTGGTTGATAATATTGCCGAAGCCACTGACAACCTGTGGCTGCGGTGGGCAGCACTATTGCACGATATCGGAAAAGCACCTACCAAACGCTTCGATAAAAAGCTGGGCTGGACCTTCCACGGACATGAATTCGTAGGGTCGAAGATGGTGTATAAACTGTTTAAACGAATGAAGATGCCGCTTAACGAACACATGAAGTTCGTTCAAAAGATGGTATTGATGAGTTCGAGGCCCATAGTGTTGGCTTCAGAAGTTACAGATAGTGCAATACGCAGGCTGGTATTTGATGCAGGCGATTATGTGGATGACCTTATGACACTTTGCGAAGCGGACATCACCACAAAAAATCCGAAACGATTTAAAAAATACCACCAGAACTTTCAGCGTGTCCGAGACAAGATCTTGGAAGTTGAAGAGCGAGATCACATTAGAAACTTCCAGCCACCCGTGAGTGGCGAAGAGATCATGAAGACCTTCGATATACAACCTTCCAGGGAAATAGGAATCATAAAAGACGCAATAAAGGAAGCCATACTCGAAGGTGAAATTCCCAATGAGTACGAGGCTGCGAAGCAATACATGCTGAAGAAAGGGAAAGAGATCGGATTGAAGGTGAAGAGTGAAGGGTGATGAGTGATGAGTAAGATGTTGTGGGTTGTGGGTTGTGGGTTGTGGGTTGTGGGTTAACCTACTAACAATCTAACATACTAAAATACTAACACATCAACCTACCAACATATTGAAAATACTAATCTAGTAGTATAAAAAAGTACGGCTATGAAGGACAATAGAAAAGTAATTACCTGGCTACTTATTGGATGTACACTGATTTTCGTGATGGTTGTGGTTGGAGGAATCACACGCTTGACCCACTCAGGTCTGTCAATGTCGAATTACCGGTTAATTTCCGGGACCATTCCACCTATGAATCAAATCGAGTGGAAGGAAGCATTCGACCTTTACAAACAATATCCCGAATACCAGAAACTGAACTACAATATGACCCTGGAGGAATTCAAGGATATTTATTTCTGGGAATGGATACACCGGGTCATCGGTCGCTTCATTGGTATTGTCTTTATAGTACCATTTCTCTATTTTCTTATTCGGAAACAACTGTCCAAACCTACCATTCGAAAATGTATAGTCTTATTGTTCCTCGGAGGATTTCAGGGCTTTCTGGGCTGGTACATGGTGAAAAGCGGGCTGATAGATCGACCTGATGTAAGTCATTACCGACTTGCTATGCACCTAACAACGGCTTTCCTAACCTTTGCCTTCACACTTTGGGTTGCCCTTGACCTGATCTATCCCAAACGGAAACAGATCGAAAAGGGTTTCAGAAATTTCATCCGCTTTGGATTAGTTATTCTTCTGCTTCAGATCATCTGGGGTGCTTTTGTGGCGGGCTTGGATGCGGGTTGGATCCATAATAACTGGCCTTTAATGAGTGATGGAAAACTCATCCACGAAACTGTAACCATGGAACAATCGCCAGTCTGGAAGAACTTCGTAGAAGGTAAAAGTGGCGTTCAGTTTGTACACCGTTACCTGGCCTATATAGTTGTAGCTTTTATTATCGCCATCTGGTATAAGGCGAAAAAGAAGGCGACAACAGCCCTTCAGAAGAAAGGTGTTAATTGGTTATTGGGACTTGTGATCGTACAATTCGTACTGGGAGTGTTTACGCTGATCCTGCAGGTACCGGTATGGCTAGGCGTTCTGCACCAGGTAATGGCATTCTTCCTTTTAGCAGCTATGACATTCACGCTTCACAGGTTCTCAAAATAGATCGGAAAGAAGTATCTTTGCAGTTCAAATTAAGCTAAAATGATCTACCGTTTCAGAGTGATCCTGGACACACAGGAAGATGTATTCCGGGATATCGAGATAGAAGGAGAAAGCACTTTCGAGGATTTCCACAACAGCATAACGCAGTCGTTTGGATTTGGCGGTCAGGAAATGGCCTCTTTTTACCTCAGCAACGAATTGTGGGAACAGGGAGAAGAGATCGCTTTGTTCGATATGGGTGAGAAACCCGGAGATGTTCTTGTCATGGCACAAACTTCACTGGACTCATTACTGAATGAAGACCAAACTCGTCTCATCTACGTTTACGACTTCCTTAGTATGTGGACATTCATGGTTGAACTGGCCGAAATTGCCGAAGCAGAAGAGGGCCGCTCTTACCCGAACCTGATGTTCGCGCACGGTCAGATTCCCGAAGAAGCACCCGAAAAGGAGTTTATCGCTGAAGGTTCAGATGACGATGATGAAGAGATGGGATTCGACCCTGAAGATCTCGAAAATCTCGATTTTGACGCAAACTGGAACTAAGACATATACACTTCAAAATTAATACTACTACCTCCAAATGATCAACCTATACAATACCCACATTGCTTCTTTATCAATTCACAGAGTAGGTAACAAAAGCAGGAATGAAGGAATTCTACTCTCAGAGAATCCTCATGAAGCAGATGATGAGCTTACTCCATTGCTGAAAGAGTTCTTTCTGAAACCGTTTCGCGATAAAGAGGAGAGTTATTTTCAGTTTACACATGAAGCCGACCTTGAGTTCCACGACCTCTACAATATGGTGAGTTCGGTTTTTGATACGCCGGACAGTATCCATGAAGTGAGTAAAAAAATTACAAAGTACTTATTCGATCAATCGATGCACCCTCATATCAAGAGCGGTGAAGTATATGTAGCCTATCTTGAAGGGCTTCAGCTGGACAATGAAAAAGTGGATGGTATTGGTATTTTTAAATCTGAATTAAAACAGGATTTCCTTCAGTTTTCCGAAGGTGAAAATCAGCTGCTGGCACAACTTCAGCAGGGAGTAGGCCTGAATAAACTCGATAAAGGTGCCATCATCTTCAACGTTGAAAAGGAAGAAGGTTATAAAATTCTTTCAGTAGACAGTAACCGCTACGATACGCGTTATTGGCTGGAAAACTTCCTCGGTGTAGACACCTTTGCCGATGACAATTTCTTTACGAAACGCTATCTCAAGTTCTGCCAGGACTTCGCAAAAGACGTGGTTTTCCCGGCCGAAGATAAAAAAGAAGAGGTAATGTTCATGAACCGTGCGGTGAACCACTTTGCCAAGAACGATCAGTTTGAGGAGACAAACTTTATGAACGAAGTGATCGATAACCCGGAACTGATCCCGGAATTTCGGCATTACAAAACAGAGCGAGCTCCAAAATACAGTATAGAGGACCTTACCACCTTCCCTATCGCCAATACAGCGGTAACTGCTGCGAGGAAAAAGATCAAGAACGTGATTAACCTGGACACGAATATCCAGATCAAGATGGATTTCATCAACCCGGAAAGCGCCGAGCGTTTTGTGGAAAAAGGCTGGGACGAAGAGAAGCAGATGTACTACTATCTCGTCTACTTCAACCAGGAGCAGAAATCCTAGTGGAATTTTATTTTCCTTCGGAATAAATTACTTCAGAAACGATACCCAAGCCTAAAATCAAAGAAGTCGGCCACGTGTCCGTGGGCTTTTAGGTTCATACCGACGAAGATGTTTTTAACGAATTCATAGGTCAAACCATACCGCTGATACACATCATCGGTATCTCGAAAATCACGATAGTAATAGAGTCCGAATTGCTGACTGAACGTAACCCTACCCAACCAGAATTCATGGCCTGCCAGGACGGCTCCCTGATGAAATGAATCATCTGTGCCGGCCAGTTTGATCTTCTCCCTCCTGGAATAATCTGCAATCCACTCAGTACCAATGGTAAGGGCACTCCGCCCTCCTATCCATCGACTGTAGTTAGCAGCCAGTCCGAACACATAGAACTTATCCTTATCTCCAACATTAGCGTTGCTCCATCCGGAGAAATGCGTTAGGGTAATTCGTTTTCTCTGCTCGGGTGGTTCACGTTTACCATTTTTTCTTACTTCAGGAAAGCTTATTGGAGTTAGGCTTGTGTTCAAACCTACACTCAAAGACGGAAAATTCAATCCTTTGTTCGGCGTTTGTTTACCTCCGTTGGAAATATGATTGTATTTGGCGGCAAGTCGTAAATTCAGTTTATCCGTAATGCGATAGTTCACACCTGCTCCTACCAAAAGAAAATAGGCCAACCTTGTACTATAAGAGAGATTTAATGGATTACTCACTTCATCGTAGGGATCTGTGAGGTAAACACCGCCTAATCCCGCCCGAAAGAAGAAATTGGTTCTTTTATGAGTTCGCATATATGGTTCCAGGTATCCTAACGCACTAAATCCGCTACCCAATACATCCGGGCTGTCCCAGTTCCAGTAGGCAACGCTAACACCTACCCGTGGAAAACAATTACAAAAATCCCAGGACTTCTTAGTAATGAGGTGCTTGCTCCAGTCCAGTCGGATCGCCACAGGATAGGAATCATCCAGTTCGCGTAGAAAGTCTGTATGCTTCAGCAAAGCCGCATAATCGAAACTAATTCCCAAGACGGTAGGCCTGCTATCCACAAAGGTCGAGTCCTTTTGGGCCTGTAGACCAAACGTAGCCAAAAATACGATCAGAAAGGAGAATTTATTCATAGCCAATTTCAACTAACTAAAGATCAAAAATACAATGCGAATTGTCAAATAAATCTCAATATCCTATTCTCGTTAATTCTTTTTTATGGTTGGAGATTCGTAGTTTGCCATCTGAGAGCCTTAATTTTTCGTTTTTGTAACAAAAATTGTAGCGGTTCGTCTTACACATAACTATCAACCAAAACATCTTCTGTGAATACAATTCTCACGCTTAACAATATAACCAAGAAATTCGGTCCCTTAGTTGCTGTGGACAATCTTTCATTCAGCATAGAAAAAGGTAACGTATATGGTATCCTTGGGCCCAATGGAAGTGGTAAGTCCACAACCCTCGGGATCGTACTCAATGTAGTTAACAAGACCAGTGGTAATTTCAGCTGGTTCAATGGAAATGAAAGCACGCACAATGCACTAAAAAAAGTAGGCGCCATTATCGAACGGCCCAATTTTTATCCTTATATGTCCGCTGCCCAGAACCTGGCCCTGGTTTGCAAAATCAAGGGGGTTTCCGAAGATAAAATTGAAGAAAAACTGGAAATCGTTGGACTATTGTCCCGGAAGGACAGCAAATTCCGAACCTTCTCACTGGGGATGAAACAACGACTCGCGATCGCTTCTGCCCTGTTGAACGATCCGGAGATCCTGATCCTGGACGAACCAACCAACGGACTCGACCCCCAGGGGATACACCAGATACGCGAGATCATTACAAGGATTGCTTCAGAAGGAACTACCATTCTACTCGCCTCTCACTTACTGGATGAGGTTGAAAAGGTCTGTTCCCATGTTGTTATCCTCCGAAAAGGACGCAGTCTGTATTCCGGTAGCGTTGACAATATGATAGCAAGTAACGGCTTCTTCGTACTTCAGGCCGAAGACATGGAAGCACTGGAAACAGAATTGAAGCAGAATGCTGCATTCAACAATATAAAACGGGAAGGCGACTCTTTTATCGCTTACCTGAAAGAGCCTATGGATGCTTCAACATTCAACAAAGAGATGCATGCGAAAGGAATCAATTTATCGCATTTGGTAAAACGTAAGGAAAGCCTGGAAGAACAATTCCTTGAAATCACTAAAAATCCTAACTAGCATGCTACGACTACTCAATATAGAACTTCATAAACTCAAGTATAACAAGACCGTAAAGGTCATTTCCATAGTATATTTTGCACTTATCTGCTGTGTGGCACTTATCGTTTCCATCGAATTTAATTTCGGTGGAGTGAAATTCAGGGTAGCCGACCAGGGGATATTCAATTTCCCTTTTATCTGGCACTTCAATTCGCATATCGTTGCCTGGCTGAAGATCTTCTTCGCGATAGTTATAGTCTCCATTGTTGCCAATGAATACAGCTATAGAACGCTAAAACAGAATCTAATTGACGGACTCAGCAAAAAGGAATTCATCGCTTCAAAATTTTTAACGGTAGTCCTTTTTAGTGTTGTTTCTACGATATTCCTGTTTGTCGTTTCCATGATCCTTGGATTGATCTTTTCCGACTACAACGAGATCGGGATCATCTTTAGCGATATGCAGTATATAGGCGCTTATTTGCTGAAATTAATCGCTTTTTTCAGCTTCTGTATGTTCCTTGCTATCCTTGTGAAACGATCGGCTTTTGCACTTGGGTTCCTTGTGTTGTGGCAAGTGATCGAAGGAATTATAGCCATACTTTTTCAGTATATCAATGTAAAAACAGATGGAGAGTTGAACCTGTTCGAAAGCGTTTATAATTTCCTACCGCTAAATGCTATGTCGGATCTTATTGTAGAGCCATTCACCCGCTTCGGAGCGGTACAATCGGCTGCGAATCAATTGGGAGAGAGTTTCGACAAGAGTTACGACGTCCCTTGGTATTCGGTATTAATTGTTATTGGTTGGACCTGCCTTTTTATTTACTGGTCCTACGCCCTGCTGAAAAGACGCGATTTATAAATCCCGACTTATTGTAAGGTTCGTGCGCATTCTGCTACAGATAAATCTGTATCTTTAGGCAGCTATGAAGCAGTACCGGGTTATTCATCAAATTGTTCTTTTGGGGTTATTACTCTTCCCTATTGGGTTATTCGCCCAGGATGAAATCAGTCTTTTTGCACAGTTTAACGGCCGAAACGACTACCTGGCCTTTGGGAATACCATGAACACCGTTGAAAATACCGGTCAGACACCTCCTGCAATTTGTGAGATCCTAACGGAAAGTAGCGCAGATTATGCATTAGGACCCGGGCAAACCCCTATTGCTGCACTTTTGTACTGGGCCGGAGTTGGGGAAGGTGATCTTGAGGTCGAACTAAACGGCATACCTATTACTGCGGAACGGGTTTTTAATTTTGAATTGAATCCACCGTTCGTCTACTTTGCGGCCTATGCCGACGTTACGGATCAGGTAATCCAGACAGGCCCCGGGACCTATACACTTTCTGAACTCGATTTAACCGAATTGATCCCGGACTACTGTACTAACACCACCAATTTTGCCGGATGGGCGATCAATGTTATTTACGAAGACCCCAGCTTACCGCTGAACCAGGTGAACGTGTTCGACGGACTGGAAGGAGTTTCAGCTGTAAACAATGAACTGACCATACTGATCGATAATCTGTTGGTTTTGGACAACAACGGAGCGAAGATAGGTTTCACAGCCTGGGAAGGTGACGCATCACTGGCGAACAATGAAACGCTCCAGATAAATGGAAATATTATAAGTAATCCTCCACTTAACCCTGCGGACAACCAGTTCAACAGTACAAACAGCTTCACGGGAAGTCCCGACCTCTTCAATATGGACCTGGATTTCTACAATATTGAGAATAACATTCAGCCCGGCGATACTTCAGCAACTATAACACTTACTTCTGCCCAGGACCTGGTAATGATCAACAACGTGATCACTGTCCTGAATACCGAACTTCCTGATGCCACTATCGAGATCGACGATGCCTTTGGCGCAGATGAATGTGGTGATCGCGATATCACGGTGGAATACACCGTATACAATGTGAACAGTACGGATGTTCTTCCGGCAAATACACCCATAGCCTTCTATGCCAATACTACGCTTATAGGACAATCGGCAACTGTGAATGAACTCCCTATAGGTGGATCGGAAAGTGGTTCTATCGATCTAAGTATTCCAATTGATATTCCCGGAAACTTCGAATTGAAGGCTTTTGTGGATGATAATGGTAGCGGACAAGGAGTAGTTCAGGAATTAAACGAAGACAATAATGGATTTATAATCGATTTCCAACTACTTGTCTTTCCTGAAATAGTTGGTTTAGAAGACCTTGAATTATGCGATGTAGTTGGTGTTGAACTCTTCGACCTTACCGAAGCGACCAACCAAATCGATCCTACAAATACCATTACCTATCACACTTCGGAAGACGATGCCCTGAATGATGTGAACCCAATCGGTGATCCAACTGCCTATCAAAATGCAACCAATCCCGAAACCATCTGGATACGGGTCTCCAACCCGGATTGTTTTGTGGTGGACAGTTTTGAGATCGAAGTGATCGATTGTCCATTACCGGATGCAACCATTGATATCCTGGAGCCCTTATACGCCTGTCGTGGCAGGGATTTTACCATAAACTACGAAGTGTTCAACCTGGAATCTACAGGTCCACTTCCAGCCGATACACCTATCGCATTTTATATCGACGGTGTACTCATAGCCCAGTCGGAAACACAAAACGTAATTCCTATTGGAGGTAGCGAAGAAGGTTCAGTAAACTTGTCTTTGAGTCCTTCAGTACCAGATGAATTCCTGCTTTTCGCCATGGTGGACGATGTAGGTGATGGTACAGGCATTGTTCAGGAATTAAATGAATTCAACAACGACAACGATTCGTATACGGTCTTCGGAAGTATTCCTCCTATTGGCGAACTCCCGGATCTGGTGGCCTGCGATGAAGGTTTCAATATTGCGACTTTCGATCTTACAGAGCAAAATGAAAATATCAGCGGTGATCCTAATGATGTGATCACCTATTACACCAATGAAGCCGATGCGATAGCTGGTGTAAACGCCATTCAGGATCCTGAGAATTATATGAACTCGATCGATCCTCAGCGTATTTATGTGCGATTGGACAATATTATTTGTTTTACAGTAGGCTCGTTCAATATCACCACTGAAAATTGTCCGCCTTTCATTCCGCAGGGATTCTCACCCAATGGCGACCAGATCAACGATGAATTTGAGATCACCGGACTACTGAATGTCTTCGAGAACTTCAACCTGAAGATCTATAGCCGAAAGGGTAACCTCATCTACGAAGGCGGTAATGAGGATGGTTTCTGGAACGGTATCCCCAACACAGGACTCCTGTATAGAGAACAAATCGTTCCTACGGGCACTTATTACTACGTGCTTCAGTTAAATGACCCGGAGTTTCCGGAGGCGTTCCTGGGGTATGTGTATATCAATTATTAACTGTCATTCAGAGCGCAATCAAGAATTTCGTCCATAAAGGGATGCGGTTCTTCCATTACTTTTCTCATTCTTCTTATCTTTAAGTGTTTCTGAAATTCTTGATTAATCCAACCATCATACGAATGAAAAATGCGTATCTCCTTCTCCTTGTGTTGCTCACTATTGGCTGTAACAATTCAACAACGAACAACGAACCAATAAACAATAAACTTCAGTCCTCGAACTCCTACGAAGACCTGATATCCCTGTTCCACGATTGGCGGACCTTTGAAAAACCCCCAACCAAAGACGGAGCACCCGACTACACAGCGGAAACCTTTGAAAAAAGATGGCCGGAATTTGTGAACCTGCGTTCTCAACTGAAAGCGATTGATACGACAAACTGGTCGATACCCAACCGCGCTGACTGGATGATCGTTTGGGCAGAGATGAATGGTTTCGATTTCAACCACAATATCCTGAAACCCTGGGTTAGGGATCCCGCCTTTTATAAGTCGGTTTGGACCTATAAAAGTGATGTCCCGGCTCATGAGGGCCCGACACATCACGCTGTGACCGAGCTGTGGTCCTATGAATTTCCATTGAGTGAAACAGAGCGCAAGAGCCTTATCAACGACCTGAAAGTAATCCCTGCCCTGAACGAGCAGGCCAAACAAAACCTTAGCGGAAACGCTAAGGATCTTTGGATCGCAGGAATTCGCGATATCAAGACCCAAAGTGAGGTACTGAAAGGTCTTCTGGAGCGACCTGAAATTGCTTCGGATGGAGAATTAGAGAAATTTACCATGGATGCCATTAATGCCTCCGATAAACTTGTGACATGGCTGGAAGGTGAAGCGGAAAAGAAAACCGGGCCTTCGGGAATTGGCAAAGATAATTATACCTGGTATATGCAGAATGTTCATCTCGTTCCGCTAACATGGGAAGACGAAGTTATGATTCTGAAAAGAGAGCTTGCCAGAGCGTGGTCTTCACTGAAGCTGGAAGAGCACCGAAACCGAAACCTACCACAAATGGAAGCTGCTGATTCGCCGGAGGCATACAACCAGATGGCTGAAGAAGCCGCCCGTAGTCTGATGGATTTCCTGGAAGATCAGGATATCCTCACGATAAAGCCCTACCTCGAACCAGCCCTGAGAGAACATTTGGGAAGTTTTATTCCCGAGGAAGAACGAAATTTCTTCCGAATTGGTCAGCATTATGATCCCCGACCCTTGTACTCCCACTTCTACCACTGGTTTGAATTAGCTCGCATGGAGAACGAACCTCATTCGAGTGAAATACGTAAAGGGCCTCTGCTGTACAACATCTTCGATTCACGAAATGAAGGTACAGCTACGGCCGTGGAAGAAATGTTTATGCATGCCGGATTGTATGATGACAGTCCGAGAACCCGGGAGATCGTCTATATCATGATCGCTCAGCGGGCTGCAAGAGGCTTGGGCTCGCTTTATGCCCATGCCAATGAAATGACCATGGAGGAAGCGGGTGGGATCCATTCAGAATACACACCGCGAGGCTGGATGAAAACCGAAAAAGAACTACTTATCTTCGAGCAGCATCTGTATTTACGTCAGCCGGGCTACGGCACCAGCTACATCACCGGGAAGCACCTGTTGGAAGCGGCAATGGCCGATTACGGACTTCAACAGGAATTGCAAAACGAGGCTTTTATAGCCAAGGACTTCTTCGATACTCTGAACAGCATGGGGAATATCCCGATCTCACTGGGACATTGGGAAATGACCGGTTCAGACAGGCATATGGGATCTATTTATGATGAATAGGCAAGATTCTCCAAGCTTAAAGACAATAAATAGTTAAGGAACGAGCCAGGCACTGTTAGCTCTGCGATCACCAGGAAGTGAATATTGACATTCCGTTTACAGACGGATTGGTAAACGACTTCTCGTGGTCTGGTGAAGGGTCTTCAAGACGCCGGTAATTTTTCCTCTCTCAATCCATTTCCATCATTATTCCCGACAATGACCCCTGTCATGAATTAAGCCCACTTCCGGCTGTATCTTTATCGTTTTGAACTTCAATATAATGGAGTTCTAATAACTGTTGGATTATGAAAAGATCTCGGAAAAATTTCGTTATCGATAGCTTGGCATTTATGTTCTTTCTATTCCTGGTTTCAACGGGGATAATCCTGCACTATCTGCTTCCCCATGGAAGCGGGGGCTCACGATCGATCTGGGGGATGAGTCGCCATGATTGGGGAGATATACATTTCTATGCTTCCATTGGTTTCCTTGCTATACTGGCCATCCATCTCATTCTGCACTGGAACTGGATCGTAAACCTTATCAGAGGAAAAAAACGAATGGCCTCCGGAAGAAGATCGCTGCTGGGCCTTGTAGGCGTATTTTCTATTATTGCCGTAGCGGTATCACCATTGCTCTCCCCTATAGAAGGTGCGAAGAAATCAAATGTGGAAGCAAAGCACGAGAAACATATTTCGGAAGCTGAGAGTGATATTAATGGATCGCTCACACTTGGGGAAGTACAGTCCAAAACTAAGGTACCTGTTTCCTACCTTATCAAAGAACTTGGACTTCCTGAATCCACTTCAGCGGAAACAAAACTGGGAAAGTTGAAAAATCAGCATGGCTTCTCAATGGACCGGGTAAGAATGCTCATAGAAAACTACAAACCACCGAATTGAGATGACACCTAACCTCACATTGTTTATAAGCACGGTTTCGAAATTTTCACTTTCGATTTTCGTACTTATGATGTTAACGGGATGTGCAGATATTAAAACCGGGGCTAACGAATTTCCGGAACCCTTTGGATATGTAACCGACCTGGAGGATCTTTTTTCCGAAGCAGAAGAAATAGAACTGGAATTGTTTATCGAGGAATACGAATTCCAATCGGCCAACGAAATAGCAATTATCACCATAAAGGAGATCCAACCCTACAACAATATGATGATCTACGCTACCGACATCGCCAATCACTGGGGCGTGGGTAAAAATGATAAGGACAACGGACTATTGATCGCTATTTCCGACTCCCTTGGAAGAACTGCTATTGCTACTGGAGAGGGGACGGAAGAGGCAATTAGTGATGAATATTGCGAGATCATTATTGATTCCATCATGATACCCAAATTCAAAGAGAAAGAGTACTATGAAGGTGTGCGGCGGGCACTATTACTTCTTACAAGAGAATGGGATGATAGCGATAAGTAGCATTCATTTCGTACGTCAAAGAACCAAAGATTGAATTTATCTTCATACTATTTCGTTTGAATCTTCGTTTTTCATGTAACTAATTTTATTTGATATTTTGAAAAACACCATCATTCTGGTTCTTGCCGTGCTATCGATAGCCGCTACCAGGAAACCTTCAGTTCAACCAACCTTCGACCTGAACGTTGCCCTTGAAAAAGGGTACGTAGATGTAGCTATAACAGGAAATCCTGAAAGCTCTCATTATCTCAAACCTATTTTTGTTGAATTACAAAACCTGAAATCGGACCCTATAAAAGTCCGTATTCCAAATGGGTTGCAATTGCATGCTCCGGATGTTCAGGATGTGATCGTCACTAAAGAAGAAATGATCACTCTGGCACCCAACGAGAAGACTTCGCGTGAGGTCTATGCCATGTGTACGCAGCAATATTTATCCGCCTCCAACAGCGAATCGAATTTTACCGTTGGAACATTGGCAACGGGTGATCTTGCAACACTTGCTGCGGAAATCCAACGAAGCGAGAATTACAGCACATTGGGGCAGTACGCAATATGGGCAATCACCGATGAAGAACCTCTGAACACCATTAGTGGCTTTGATATGGAAGAGGCGACACGTCTTAAAACTTATGTTGCCAATCTATTGGAGGTCCCGGTGCCAGAATACGACCCGGATGACTACCTTACCAACTATCATGACGACGGATTAATAAAAAGAGCGATCACCAGTAAATTCAAGTATCGTTCGTTGGGTGGTGCTAAAATTAGTATTGCCATGTTCGATGATGAAGACCGAATCGTTCGGGAACTTTACAACGATCCATTCGTTTCAGGAGGAGAACATGAATTCGAATTCAAGTTTGACGCCGAAGTTTACAGGGACAAGGCCTATTTCATTCGTATGATCGTGGATGATGAGATCAAGATCAATATGAAAATGGAGCCAAGAAACGGCTAGGTCTGGCGTTGTAAGGTGGTTGAAAATTGTGTATTTTTGCCGTTTACGACCCAGCTCTCATGAAATTCGAAATTGTTTCAGACTTTAGCCCTACCGGAGACCAGCCGGAAGCCATTCAGGCGCTGGTTGAGGGGCTAAATTCCAGTGAAAAATACCAAACACTTTTGGGAGTTACGGGTAGTGGTAAAACATTCACCGTGGCCAATGTGGTGGAGCAGGTTCAGAAACCTACACTGGTGCTGGCGCACAACAAGACCCTGGCAGCACAGTTGTATTCGGAATTCAAACAATTCTTCCCCAACAATGCTGTGGAGTATTTCGTTTCCTATTACGACTACTACCAACCTGAGGCCTATATCCCAACGAGCGGTACCTATATCGAGAAAGACCTTTCTATTAATGAGGAAATTGAAAAATTACGCCTGAGTACCACCTCCTCCCTTCTATCCGGAAGAAGAGATGTGATAGTTGTGGCATCGGTTTCCTGCCTGTATGGTATTGGGAATCCCGTGGAATTTCAGAAGAACGTGATCAACCTGGAACAGGGTCAGATCATCTCCAGAACGAAATTACTCCATATGCTGGTGCAGTCCCTTTACTCAAGAACCGAAGCGGAATTTCACAATGGAAGATTCAGGATTAAAGGGGATACAGTAGATGTTTATCCAGGCTATGCGGATGATGCTTTCAGAATACATTTCTTTGGTGATGAGATCGAGGAGATCGAGGCGTTCAATCCCGAGACCAACGAGGTGATTGAAAAATATGACCGGCTCAACATTTACCCGGCTAATATGTTCGTGACCTCTCCCGATATATTACAGAATGCCATAAAAGATATCCAGGATGACCTGGTGAAACAGATCGATTATTTTAAAGATATCGGCAAGCATCTGGAGGCCAAACGACTGGAAGAACGCACAAATTTCGACCTGGAGATGATTCGGGAACTGGGCTATTGCAGTGGTATTGAGAATTATTCACGATACCTGGATCAGCGATTGCCGGGAACTCGTCCATTTTGTCTGTTGGATTATTTCCCCGACGACTATCTCATGATCGTGGATGAAAGTCATGTTTCCATCCCACAGGTGAATGCCATGTATGGTGGCGACAGGTCACGGAAGGAAAACCTTGTAGAATATGGCTTTCGTTTACCTGCAGCAATGGATAACCGCCCGCTGAAATTTGAGGAGTTTGAAGCCCTTCAAAACCAGGTGATCTATGCAAGCGCAACACCAGCTGATTACGAAATGGAAAAGACCGGTGGTGTCTATGTGGAACAGATCATCCGACCAACGGGATTACTGGACCCACCCATCGAGATTCGGCCAAGTTTAAACCAGATCGATGACCTGCTTGAGGAAATTCAGCTTCGGGTTGAACAAGATGAGCGCGTACTGGTTACAACGCTCACCAAGAGAATGGCCGAAGAACTTACCAAATACCTCACTCGAATCCAGGTGAGATGCCGCTATATACATAGTGATGTGGATACTTTGGAACGCGTTGAGATCATGCAGGACCTGCGTTTGGGACTGTTTGATGTGCTGGTGGGTGTAAACCTGTTACGAGAAGGTCTCGACCTCCCTGAAGTATCACTGGTGGCCATACTTGACGCCGATAAAGAAGGTTTCTTACGGAGTAATCGATCCCTGACCCAGACAGTGGGCCGGGCAGCAAGGCACATTAACGGGAAGGCTATCATGTATGCTGATAAGATAACGAAGAGTATGCAGGCAACAATTGATGGCACGAACTACCGGAGAGAAAAACAAATTGCTTATAACCAGAAGAACAATATCACTCCTACCGCGATCAAAAAATCACTTGAGAACGCCTTAACAAAAAAGAAAACAGAACGATTCTCATTTGATACTGCGGAAACGCTGGCGGCGGAACCCGAAAACCGGTATCTTACAAAACCCCAGATCGAGAAAAAGATCAGAGATAGTCGGAAAGAAATGGAAAAAGCTGCCAAAGAACTCGATTTTATGATGGCGGCAAAGCTGAGGGATAAGATAAAGTCCCTTCAGAAACAATTAGAGGAAGTATGAGGTTATTACTATTGTTAGGGCTAGGCTTACTCTTTTCTTTTAAAATGAACGCTCAGGAACTAAGCTGCGCTGATTTTAAAGAAGGAACATTTTATATAGAAGGTAATGTAGCTGGCAAACCGTTTAGGTACGACCTGGTTAGGTATTCCGATTTCCAGGAAGAATATTATAGTCCAGGAGTTCCCATAAAAGTGGATATCAAATGGATTGGTGAGTGCTCCTACGTGCTCTCTAAGAATCCGGCAGACCCGGATTTCGGTGAAATTGACAAGCAGATCAATGATTGGGGAGGTATAGTGGTAGAATTAGTACGGATTGAGGATAATTGTTATTATTTCACTTCCCTCTTTAAAGTTACTGAGACTCATTCTGAACGAATGGATGGTAAAATATGTAAAGACGAAATTTAGCATTCATGAATCATCCCGATTCCATTCGAATAAATAAAGCGATCAGTGACAGTGGTTATTGTTCGAGACGACAGGCTGATACACTTATAGAGGCCGGTCATGTCACTATCAATGGCGAAGTAGTCACACTTGGAGACAGGGCAATGCCGGGTGATGACATACGAGTAAAGGGAGAGTCCATTCAGAAGAAAGAGAATCTGGTATACATAGCTTTGAACAAACCGGTTGGTATTACTTGTACCACCGATAGGCGTATACCCGGCAACGTGGTTGATTTCATCAATCACAAAGAACGAATATTTCATGTAGGGAGGCTTGACAAACCTAGTGAAGGCTTACTTTTAATGACGAATGACGGCGATATCGTAAATAAGATACTTCGGGCAGGGAATAAGCACGAAAAAGAATATGTAGTAAGGGTTAATCGCCCGATCACCAGGGATTTTATAAAGCGAATGAGTAATGGTGTGCCTATACTCGATACCGTTACCAAAAAGTGTGAAGTAGAACAATTGAGCCGCTTTGTATTTCGCATTGTTCTGGTCCAGGGTTTGAACCGACAAATTAGAAGGATGTGTGAATACCTTGATTACCAGGTTGTATCATTAAAACGCACTCGAATAATGAACATCCAGCTGGGAAATCTTAAAACCGGTGAATGGCGCGACTTAACCAAGGAGGAGTTAAGTGGTCTTCAAAATGCGGTAGCCTCTTCCACCAATATCCCACAGGCAGAGAGGGAGAAATCGACAGGTGGGAAGAGAAGGAAGAGGAAATAAATTTAAAATCACAAAAAACAAATAATTTTCAACTACCAATATTGAATTTTGAATAATTGGAGCTTATTTGATATTTGTTTATTAAAATTTCCATCCGGAATTGGTCAATCCTCAAATTGATTCTAAAAAGAACCGCGTGCCGATTGAGTAGCACGCGGTCGTTTTCAACTAACTAACCAAATTAAATTTCAATTATGAAATCTCAACCATTCTTTTTAATACTTTCTCTTCCTCTTTCTTCGGAATGGTTACCGAAAGGATTCCATCTTCATAAGAGGCCGCAATGTTTTCTACATCTACCGTTTCAGGAAGAGTGAATGAACGTGAGAAGTTTCTGAAGTTAAATTCTTTTCTTGTGAATTTACGTTCGGTATCTTCCGTTTCTGTTTTTGAAGTTACTTCGGAAGATACTTTTAAAATATTTTCTTCAACTTCTATAGCAATATTTTCTTTTTTCAAACCGGGCGCTGCCAGTTCGATAACAAAATTCGTCAAATTTTCCTGAATATTGACAGCCGGTATGCTAAAGTTTTCATAATTAGGCACATCCAAACGATTATCGGTGAAAAATTCGTCGAAAATGGAAGGGAACAATCCCGTATTTCTTTTAACTACTTTCATATAGATTTATTTTAATGTTTTTGAAACTTTAACTGTTTATAGCAAAATAAATTCCAAATGAAAGTACAGGTCAAAATGACCGAAAAGAGTATAAATCAGCTGTCTTTTTGTCTGATTTCAAGACAATTAGTCTACAGGTAATGAAGAATTTAGTTATAATAGGTCTGAAATATCTGGATCAGCTCTTCGGAAGGGATCACCTTATTTTCGTATTGTTGGGTCCTGGCCATGATCCTATCGATAGCTGCAGGGCGAATTCCTAGTTTGAGTCCGAAATTACGAAGCACTTCTACTTCCTTTTGATGAGCCTCCCAATCCACGTGTATTAGTAAAATGAGTTTGTGGAAATGAGTGATTCTTTCTATTTCTGAAACTAAAGGTAGAGAAGGTAAAGGGTCTTTTATCAATTCGTCCACTTCTTCCTTGGTAACATCCATCCTTTCGGCTATCCTTAAAATAAAGTCGTATTCAGAAGCCATGATCTTATCATCCGCCTTGGCAAGTATAATAAGATCGCTTATCAGTGCGTGGTTTTTAGCTTTATCCATTCCACTAAAATAAAAAACCCCGGCTGATTAAACCGGGGTTCTCATGAAAAAAATTACCTTATTTCTCTGCTTTGATCCTGAATGGAACCACATATTGTTTTCCGGTTTCCAGATCGGCGTCAAGAGTTTCATTGTTCAATCTTGACTTCACGTAGTTAACGAGCTCTTCGTTCTCGGTTGCTACCGACAGGACCTTGATTTCATTTTCATCATTTATTGTGAATAATACATCGGCTTGCATGTCATGCTCAACAATGAATTCAGGGTCATTGAGTAGTTTCTTAAGTTCTTTAGAAGTTGGATTTCCTTCTACAATAGGTGCGGGATTAGCAGCAAATGCTGTTGTACTGGCTACAAGCCCAAGGGCTAGTAAAAACAATTTGAATCGTTTCATAGTTGTTCGTTTTAAGATTAATGAATAATTGATTGACTGAATGATTTACTGTATAGACGCCTGTAAAAAAATTATGTTACGGATAAAAACTGCATTTAACGCTATCTTAACCTTCGTTAACACTCGTTAAAACTGCGACAAAACAAAAAAGCCCCTCAAGGAGGGGCTTCAAAAATTTAGTTTTGAATGCTATGACATTACCGCCTGAACCTTGTCTGCGGCTTCCTGGAATTCGATAGCACTTTGAACATCAAGCCCACTGCTATCAATGATCTCCTTTGCCAGATCGGCATTAGTTCCTTGTAATCTTACAATGATAGGAACGTGAATGTTCCCCATGTTCTTATAAGCATCAACAATCCCCTGTGCCACGCGATCACAACGCACGATTCCACCAAAGATATTAACGAGGATCGCTTTTACACTTGGGTCTTTCAGAATTATTTTAAAGGCAGCCTCTACCCTTTCAGCATCGGCAGTTCCTCCTACATCAAGGAAGTTTGCGGGTTCTCCACCAGCTTGTTTTATGAGATCCATGGTCGCCATTGCCAGTCCGGCTCCGTTCACCATACAACCCACATTACCATCGAGATCCACGTAGTTAAGGCCTACCGCTTTTGCTTCAACTTCCATTGGGTTTTCCTCGCGCTCATCTCTCAATGCCGCATAATCTTTATGCCTGAAAAGCGCACTGTCGTCCAATGTAACTTTTGCATCTACAGCTATGATCCTGTCATCACTGGTCTTTAAAACAGGGTTGATCTCGAAAAGCGACGAATCCGATTTGATATAGGCATTATATAAGGCAGTAACGAACTTGGTCATTTTCTTGAATGCCATACCGCTGAGTCCTAAATTAAAGGCAACTGTTCGCGCCTGGAATGGAAGTAATCCCACGGCAGGATCAATCTCTTCTTTAAAAATCAGGTGAGGGGTTTTCTCTGCTACTGCTTCAATATCCATTCCTCCTTCCGTAGAATACATGATCATGTTCCTGCCGTTCGCGCGATCCAGTAACACACTCATATAGTATTCTTCTGGCTCACTATCACCTGGGTAATAAACGTCTTCAGTAATTAAGACCTGGTGAACTTTCTTACCTTCGGCACTCGTTTGTGGTGTGATGAGATTCATACCAATGATCTCTCCAGCGATCTGTTCCACCTCCTGCAAATTCTTTGCAAGCTTCACACCACCACCTTTTCCGCGACCTCCTGCATGCACCTGGGCCTTGATTACATGCCAACCGGTGCCGGTATCTTCAGTTAATTTCTTTGCTGCTTCGACAGCCTCAGCAGCTGTGGTAGCTACGATTCCTCGTTGGATTTCAACACCAAAGCTATTTAGGATCTCCTTTGCCTGAAATTCGTGTAAGTTCATTCTTTGCTATTTTTTTCAGCAGAACAAAAATAGTAAATGAAAGGCGATTGCACCAATGTTTTTAAAGATTACTATCCACATATTTTTTCAGAAAAACTAATAGAATAGTAAATAGTAACTACTAATTTTAAAGCTTCATTCGAAAAAGTCAGAAATAATGATTGATCAAAACCTTCTTTCGGTGGTTCAGGACTTTGGAAGTCCGGTTTATGTGTATGATACTGAAATAATGCGGCGACAGTACGATCGCCTGCAAAACGCTTTTGGGAAGGTCAAACAGCTACGCATTCATTACGCCGTGAAGGCCCTTTCAAATATTTCTGTACTGAAATACCTTCACAGCCTGGGTGCTGGGATGGATACTGTTTCAATACAGGAAGTTAAACTGGCGATCGAAGCCGGTGTTCCACCTCAGGAGATCATTTATACGCCCAATGGTGTTTCCATGCAGGAAATTGAGAAAGTGGCGAAATTTGACGTGCGAATCAACATTGATAACCTCTCCATACTCGAACAGTTCGGGACACAGCACCCGGAGATCCCCGTTTGTATACGAATTAATCCACACGTAATGGCGGGAGGTAATACTAATATTTCCGTAGGGCATATAGACAGTAAGTTTGGGATATCGATTCACCAACTCCCACTTATCAAAAGAATAGTTGAAAATACCGGTATGAGGGTAAATGGTATTCATATGCATACCGGAAGTGACATTCTGGATATTGATGTTTTTCTTTATGCATCAGAAATTCTGTTCAAAGCTGCAGAAGAATTCTCCGATCTTGAATTCATTGACTTCGGAAGTGGTTTCAAAGTACCCTATAAAGAAGGGGACATTGAGACTAATGTGGAAGAATTGGGAGAAAAACTAAGTACTCGTTTCAATGAATTTTGCAAAACCTACGGCAGAGAACTCACCCTCGCTTTCGAACCGGGCAAGTTCCTGGTTAGTGAAGCCGGCAAATTTCTGGTTCAGGTAAACGTGGTAAAACAAACTACCTCAACTGTTTTTGCACAAGTGGACAGCGGATTCAATCATTTGATCCGTCCTATGCTTTACGGTTCTCAACATCTGATTTCGAACATTAGCAATCCGGAAGGTCGTGAGCGATTTTACTCCGTCACAGGCTATATCTGTGAAACAGACACTTTTGCAAACAACAGAAGGATATCTGAGATCAGGGAAGGTGATATTCTCGCCTTCAACAATGCGGGAGCCTACTGCTTTACCATGTCCAGCAATTACAACAGTCGTTTCAGGCCTGCGGAGGTATTATGGCACAATGGAGAGGCCCGTCTCATTCGTGAAAGAGAGACTTTTAAAGATCTCATTAGAAATCAGAAGATGCTTAGTTTTTGACATCAACAGCAAGCCCGCTGAAAATAGATTTCATCATTGAACTGAAGTGAAATTAATAGAGACCTTTCCTGCAAACGAGGTTAGCTAGTACACTAAAGATTTGCCACTTCCTTTTTTGCCTGTTCGAATTCCTGCACCATTTCCTTTACAATCTGGGCCGCAGGTTTGATGTCGTGAATAAGTCCGGCGATCTGACCGATCTCCAGTTCTCCTTCTATTAGATCACCTTCGAACATGCCTCGTTTGGCCCGCGCCCTTCCCAATAACTCCTTGAGCTCTTCTGTGGTTGGATTCGTCTCGTAGAGTTTCATCACATCTTCGTAGAACTTGTTTTTCAGAAGTCGGACAGGTGCCAGTTCTTTCAAAGTTAGCAAGGTATCGCCTTCTTTGGCTTCAACCACCATTTTCTTGAAAGCTATGTGTGAACTGGACTCTTCCGAAGCAACAAAACGGCTTCCTACCTGTACTCCATCTGCGCCAAGGATCATTGCAGCCAGCATACCTTTACCATTGGCAATCCCCCCAGCAGCGATCAAAGGAACTGATATTTGTTCCTTGACCATGGGAATCAGCGTAAATGTTGTGGTTTCTTCCCGTCCATTGTGGCCCCCGGCTTCAAAACCCTCGGCTACCACAGCATCAACTCCCGCTTCCTGAGCTTTTAGCGCAAATTTCACGCTACTAACAACATGCACTACAGTTATCCCGGCCTCTTTGAGCCTGGCAGTATGTGTTTTTGGATTTCCTGCGGAAGTAAATACGATCTGTACGCCTTCATCGATAATGATCTGTATGATCTCCTCGATGTTTGGGTAGAGCATAGGCACATTCACCCCGAAAGGTTTATCGGTTGCTTTCTTGCACTTCTGAATGTGTTCCAGCAATACGTCCGGGTACATGGAACCAGCACCAATTAGGCCCAGTCCGCCTGCATTGCTCACTGCACTAGCCAGGCGCCAGCCACTGTTCCAGATCATCCCTGCCTGTATGAGGGGGTATTGAATATTGAAGAGTTGGGTGATCTTGTTTTCCACTATTGTTTTATGACCTTAAATGTGTTTGTTAGTTCTTGCGACTTAACCGCTACGAGATACATACCCGATGCCAGATTGGACAGATCGATCTTGTTATTATCCTTGTAGATGTTTTGTTTACGAATCAATTTACCGGTAATGCTATTTACATAAATCACTGCTGAACTTATCTCAGTTGGAAATGAAATATTGAAACTATCCACTACGGGATTCGGATATAATGCAAAATTAGAATTCAGAAAAACTTCTTCGATCCCTAATGCCTGCATCGCATTATAGGCATCTTCAAAATTTGGTATTCCGTAACCCATCTCATCGGTTGGGTTACTGAACAAACTGGCAGATTCCCGTACAATTTGCATAACCTGGTAATTTCTTGCCTCTGGCCTGCTCTGCCACAAGCAGGCTACCACCCCGGCCATGATAGGAGAACTAAATGATGTTCCGCTATTGGTAGTTATGTTTCCATTCTGATCCACCACCACCGCACTTGCTCCCTGGGCCATCACATCGGGCTTAATACGACCATCCACTGTAGGTCCGATAGAACTGAAACCTGCATAAACTCCGTCGCTGTCGACGGCACCAATGGTCAGGATCCCAATAGCATCTGCCGGAGTTCCGACAAAGGTGAATCCTCCGCCATCATTCCCTGCGGAAGTGACCAATAGCATACCTTTTTCAAAAGCAAGGTTTGCCGCTCTGGCTGCAAGGGTAGTAACTCCATCTAAGTCCTGATAGGAGTGATCGTAATTCGGATTGTCGTAGTCCTGGTACCCTAGTGAGGTATTCACCACATCTACGCCCAAACTATCTGCACGTTCCAGTGCTTCCAGCCAATAGGCTTCTTCAACCGGTTTTTCAGAGGCTGCGTCCTCCGTTCTGAAGAGATAGTAAGATGCTTTGGGTGCCGTTCCAACAAACTGACCGTCCATGAAAGCTCCCATATCACTCAAAACCTTTGTACCATGAGTGCTGCTTCCACCTATGGATACCTGATCCAAAACGAAATCGAAAGTGCCTAATAGTCGGTTTTCTGAGATCATTTCTGAAAATGCGGGATTACCAACAACATTTGGGAACCCGCTATCCAGGACACCTATGATCATTCCTTCACCACTGAAATTCTGTTCATGCAGATAATCCCCGGCAAGCATCTCGATCTGATTGGCTGCGGCACCGTAGTCGTATACCACACGTCCCTGCATATTCTCAATTTCAAATTTATCACGAGTTGGGTTTGGTGCCGGAAATAAATTCAAGTCGGGATCCATAAATTCGATCTCGGTTACGAAAGCCAGGTTCAAAAGGTTTTCGATCTGAGCCTGAGTTCCACTCACGTAGGCTGCATTCATCCACTTACTTTTGGAATGTACGGTGATACCAGATTGGGCTTTTAACGTAGTGATGTAGCTTTCCGTTACAGGAACATCTCTCTCGTCTATAGAAACGTCATGCATCATTTTTCGATCGATAGCTTCCTGGGTCAAAATGCTAATCGGATTGGCGATTGAAGCTGATACATTTTCTTTAGCATCAAGAAACACCAATGCTTCCTGAGTTTGCGCATGTCCTGAGTAGGTTATCAGGATCACCGCAAGAAGTACAAGTTTTTTCATGAATTTTGGTTAAGATATTACCCCACTACCCAGCAATTCTTCTCCGTGATACCAGGCAACGAACTGACCTTCACTGATTGCTGATTGTGGTTCCTCAAAGATAACATAAAGTCCGGACTCGGTCTGGTGTAAAGTTGCTTTCTGAAGTGGCTGTCGGTAGCGTATCCTTGCCATCACTTCCATTTGTTCATCGGTGTTAAGAGCGAGGTCATTTCTAACCCAGTGCACTTCCACAGAGCGCACAAAAAGTCCGCGTCTGTATAGCCCGGGATGATCCTTCCCTTGTCCGGTATAGATCACATTCTCTTCCACATCCGTATCGATAACAAACAAAGGTTCCGCTGTACCGCCAACCGCCAATCCTTTTCGCTGTCCTTTCGTAAAATAATGAGCTCCCTGGTGTTTACCCACAACTTTTCCATCGTCCGGATGATAGGTTTTCTTAGTGGACAAATATTTTAGTTTTTCTTCTTCTGAAGTAAAAACAGGTGCATCGGTCTCATAGCCCTCATATTCCGAAGGAACCTCAACGATCACACCTTCCTTAGGTGCCAGCTGCTGCTGAAGGAAATCCGGTAAGCGAACTTTACCGATAAAACACAATCCCTGTGAGTCTCGCTTCTCGGCAGTTATTAGGCCCTGTTCGGCTGCGATCCTGCGTACATCCGCTTTCACTAATTCACCAATAGGAAATAATGTTTTCGCCAATTGTTCCTGGGATAGCTGACATAAGAAATATGATTGGTCCTTGTTAGGGTCCATTCCTGCCAGTAGTTGGTAGATGGTTTCGCCATCCTTTTCTATGAGGCCTTTACGACAGTAGTGCCCAGTTGCAACGTAATCGGCACCCAGGTCCAGAGCGATCTTCATGAACACATCGAATTTGATCTCCCTGTTGCAAAGCACATCGGGATTTGGGGTTCTCCCCATTTCGTATTCGCGGAACATATAATCCACAATCCGCTCTTTATACTGTTCGCTTAGGTCTACCGTTTGGAAGGGGATGTCCAGTTTCTGAGCAACAAGCATCGCATCATTGCTGTCTTCCAACCAGGGGCATTCGTTGGAAATAGTCACAGTGTCGTCATGCCAGTTCTTCATAAAAAGACCAATGACCTCATAGCCTTGTTCTTTCAAAAGATAGGCAGCCACACTGGAGTCAACGCCTCCGCTCAAGCCAACAACAACACGTTTTTTCATCAGAATAAATTCTATGCAAAAATACGATAAAACCGCTTAAGAGTGTAAGACGGTTCAGATGAGTTGAAATTACAATTTAGTTCCGATTGGGTTTCGGGTAGGTTTCTTCAAGAACTACTTTTCCATCCTTGTAATGTTTCCAGAGTCCGTGCTTCTTCCCCTCTTTGTAATATCCCTTAATGGTCACATTTCCGTAAGCATCGTAGTAGATAGCCTCCCCATGCAGTTCATCATTGCTATAGCGAAGTTTTTTCAGAAGTGTTCCATCGGGACCGTAATACAGGCTCTCTCCCTGCATTACCCCATTAACATACGAGATCTCTTCCGTGATTTTTCCATTTGGGTAGTAGGTAAGTTTCTTCCCTTCAAGTTTGCCGTTTTCGTAGTACTCCCTGGACATCACTTCTTTGGATTTCTCGTGGTAATAAAGCCATTCTCCAATTCGATTCTTACCATTCATCTTTCCCTCACTCACAAGCTTACCTGATAAGGTGAAGTACTTCACATCTGCGGTATTGTCTCTGGAGGAAAACTCCTTTATCACCATGGGTTGCTCCTTGCATTCGTCGCAATAGAACTTGAATGTTCCCACTTCCTTTCCGTGATCGAATTGTCCTTCGTATCGCAATTGAGTTGTGCCTTCGAAATACTTCTTCCACGGACCGTGGCGTTTATTATTATCGTCAAACTGGTTGTAACCCTCCTGGGAGATAGAAACTCCAGGATTCAGAAGAAATAAGAAAACTATTAAACTGATGGATCGCATGAAAACCTACTTTTGATTGTAAACGAAATTTTTAGGTTTCTATTGAATTCCCAAACCACTTTTTCAAAAAGTGCAGCGGATAACTAATTCTATCGTTTTTTCTTCTTCTTTTGTTCTTCGGCCTGTTCCATCATTTCCTGCATCTTTCGCTGGAAGCGACCTTGTTTTTTAGGTTTCTTCTGCTTAAGCGCCACAATCTTCGCATGGATCTTATCCTCATCAAGGATAAAATTCTTGATCACAAGCATAATACCAATGGTGATCAGGTTGGATGTGAAATAATACAGCGACAGTCCACTTGCGTAGTTGTTGAAGAACACTAACATGAACAACGGGGACAAATACATAAGGAATTTCATATTCGGCATACCCGGTTGTTGTTGGGCTTGCATGTTCTGTCCCATAGTCATCTGCATATAGATAAAGATTGCGATGGATGCCAAGATCGGGAACAAGCTAATGTGATCCCCGTAGAAAGGGATATATGGAATTTCAGCGATGGTATCGAAACTAGACAGGTCTTCTGCCCAAAGGAAACTCTTCTGCCGCAGGTCGAAAGCGGTTGGGAAAAAGGTAAACAGGGCATAGAACACCGGAATTTGCAGCAGGGCCGGCAAACATCCGGTTTTGAGAGGATTCGCACCTGCCACATTCTGAAGCTTCATGGTTTCCTGCTGAATCTTCATCTTATTATCCTTATACTTCTCCTTGATCTCATCCAACTCGGGTTTCAATATCTTCATCTTCATCTGGGAGAGATATTGTTTGTACTGTACCGGTGACAACACCAATTTTATAAGTATGGTAAGAACGATTATAGCGATCCCTGCTGGTAAAAATCCACTTAGGAATCCAAATAACGGAATAATGACATACTTGTTGATCAACCCAAAGATCCCCCAACCTAATGGCATGGCCTCATCAAGGTTGCGGTCGTAGTTTTTCAATATCTTGTAATCTGTTGGACCGTAATACATATTCATATTGTAGTCCAGGCCTCCCGACTTAGGTGTAAGCAGCATCTTGGCGCCGTATTGCTTGGTGAATACTGTATCGACTTCTTCGTCTTCCACCAGATCGATAGAGGTTAGATTCACTTCTTCAAAAGGAGTATCGGTGAGCAGCATGGATGAGAAGAAGTGTTGACGGAAATTCATCCAGGACACTTTCTTTTCCAGTTCGTCATCCTCCCCTGCAGGAGATAACTTTGAATGCTTGTCTCCTTCGTACTCATAGGTGAGTCGGGTATACCGGTTTTCGTAGCTTATACTTTTTGCGTGTCGGTACCCCTTCAGGTTCCAGTCGAGGTACATGGGCTGTGAGGTGTTGATCACCCCATCCAGACCCTGCGACTTGATACTGAAGCCCAGCATATATTCTCCGGGAGAAAGTTCATAGCGGTATTCAAGAAAGGCATTTGGAGAAGCCTTTAACCTCATGGTCAATACTTTATTATCGCCACTTGAGCTTAGGTTGGGTTCGAAGAACAGGTCTTCGGTATTCAGCATGCGGTTTTCAGCATTGAACTGTAGATTGAACGAATTATTCCCATCCTTGATCAGATAGATCGGATCGCCGTTTATAGTGGTATGCTCTTTTAGTTTCGCCTGAGTGACATAACCGCCTTTATTACTTACCGTAAGTTCCAGTATGTCATTCTCAATTACCGTTGTATTTTCAGTGGCTGAATTCAGCGTTCCCGAATATGCAAAGGACCCTAGTCGGTTTTTTAGCTTTTCAAGCGCCAGGGAATCACCCGTTTCTACTGCAGCGATCTCCTGTATGCCTTCGGTTAGTGAAACTTCCTGCTTGGATTCATCTTTAGTTGGTTCTTCCTTTTCCTCCGTAAGTTGTTCGGTCTTTTGTTTTTCTGCCTCGATCTCCTCAGGGGTAGGTTGTTGCAGATAGAGCATGTACACAAGAATGGCACCAATTAGTACGAACCCTATGAGGGAATTAAGGTCAAATTTCTTTTCTTCCATATGTAATTATCGGATCCCCAATGGTAGTCCCGAATTTAGTTATGTTTGTTTTCTTCTGAATGAATTACGAAAGCATTCAATTCGTTGATCTCAATCCAATAATCCATCCGAAGCTGCAAAATACGTCAAATTGTCTTATTTAAGCGAATGTTCATGCGCTGCCTTCACAAAAGCGACGAATAGCGGATGTGGATTCGCAACCGTACTCTTGTATTCCGGGTGGTACTGAACTCCAACAAACCAGGGGTGAGACGGCAACTCTATTATCTCAACAAGGCCGGTATTCGGATTGATACCCGTGGCCACTAGCCCAGCAGCTTCCAACTGATCCCTGTACACATCGTTGTACTCATAACGGTGTCTGTGTCGCTCTTGTATTTCTTTAGTTTTGTAAACAGATTCCACTATGCTACCTTCTTTCAGCTCACAGGCCCAGGAGCCCAAACGCATGGTACCTCCTTTATCGGTAATGGTCTTCTGTTCTTCCATGAGGTCGATCACGGGATGGGATGTATTCGGATCCATTTCGGTAGAATTGGCATCATCAAGTCCTAAAACATTTCTACTGTATTCGATCACTGCCATTTGCATTCCCAGACAAATTCCGAAGAAAGGAAGATCATTCTCCCTTGCATAGCGTACCGCATCGATCTTACCCTCAACTCCCCGCTCACCGAATCCGGGAGCTACCAGGATTCCATCCAGGTGAGAGACCACATCGGTAATAGTTGCCATATCAATGTGTTCGGAATGGATATATTCCACATCTACTTTAACTTCGTTTTCGGCCCCGGCGTGGATAAACGATTCGAGAATCGACTTATAACTATCCTGTAATTCCACGTATTTACCTATAAGTCCGATCCTAACATGACCTCCCGGGTTCTTGTGTCGTGTTAAAAATTCATTCCACTGTGTAAGATCCGGTTCCGGAGCACCAGTTAAATTGAGCTTTCTTAATGTAACATCGTCCAATCCTTCTTCAAGCATCATATTTGGAACGTCGTAGATCGTTGAGGCGTCGATAGATTGTATAACAGCCTCCTGCTGAACGTTGCAGAATAGTGCCAGTTTTTTACGAAGATTGGTTGTGAGTTCATGCTCGGTTCGGCAAACCAGAATATCTGCCCTGATTCCACTCTCCATGAGTGTCTTAACCGAGTGTTGTGTAGGTTTGGTCTTCAATTCACCTGCTGCCGAAAGGAACGGTACCAGTGTAAGATGGATAACTAGTGCGTTGTCGTCTCCAAGCTCCCATTTCAATTGTCGAACAGCCTCGATATAGGGAAGTGACTCTATATCACCCACTGTTCCTCCTATCTCTGTGATCACAATATCGTATTCGCCACTTTTACCAAGAATCTGGATGCGTTCTTTTATCTCGTTGGTGATATGTGGAATTACCTGAACTGTTTTCCCTAAGAACTCTCCTCTGCGCTCTTTTTCGATCACGCTCTGATAAATTCTGCCCGTGGTAACGTTGTTCGCTTGTGAAGTAGGTACGTTTAGAAATCGCTCGTAATGACCCAGGTCCAGATCGGTTTCGGCCCCATCGTCGGTGACATAACATTCACCGTGTTCATACGGATTAAGAGTGCCGGGATCCACATTGATATACGGATCAAGTTTCTGAATTGTAACACGATATCCCCTGGCTTGCAGTAGTTTAGCCAGTGATGCCGCAATGATTCCTTTACCTAAAGATGATGATACTCCTCCCGTAACGAAGATATACTTTGTATTGCCCATGAAGTCGAAGCCTTGATGTTATCTATACGGGATGTAAAGATAGGTATTTATCACCTAGGGCAAAGGATAATTCGGAAAAATCAATTAACAATTTCTGAGGTCAATTGATCAGTGGATCAATTTCCGCAGGAGACCTTCAAGGCCATTGATTTTCAACTCGTGCATTTCCTGCATGAATCTACCCAGTTTACCCTGAGGAAATCCTTTCTGTTTGAACCATACATAATAGGCCTCAGGGAGATTTACCAGGTATTCATCCTTGTATTTGCCGAAAGGCATTTTGTAGTTGGCCAGTTCGATTAGATGGGCCTTGTCCGGAAATTCAGAATTATTCCCAGGCTGCATATTTCTCTAATTCGGAAGCGACAAATAAGCGCCATTGCATTTCCGCGTCGCGTATCTTTGAATGATCACTATCGTCGTCATAGGCCTGCTGCATATCTCTACGCTCCCTTTCGGTTTGACGATAGATCTCATCAGCATCACTTTTTACACTTGAGGTTACCCTGAGTCCGGCCAAAGCTTTCCTTAGTTTACGTGCGTGAAGTTCAGAAATATCGAAATGTGTTTGCTCGTGCTTGAGTATGTATTCCGAAGCAGATTCCGGCCTATACCAGGAATCTTTCGGATAAAAATTACTGTGAACGGAATAATCGAAGGTATATCTCCCATCCTGTTTTCCGATAGAATACGATAAGGATATGCCACTGTTGGTACTGGCAACAAAATCCTGCGGACCTTCGGGACTTCCCCGGAAATCGGTCCAGTTAAGTGGCCTGTTTTGATCCCAATGAAACTTCTCCTTATCGTTCGCGGGTGTGATAAGAAAGAAAGCACCTAAAACAATTGCGAATAAAAATTTCATAAAGACCTAACGGAGAAATTCGGAAATTATTGAAATGGAAATGTTAAGAGCCTAGACCTGGTCCCACTTATATTGAATATCTTTTTCAATATCGGGATGCAGGCTATGGATTACAGGGCAAGTGTTTCCCGTATTTTCTAGAATCTTCCTGTGTTTATCAGAAATATCAAACGGAAGAGACAGTTCCACTTTTATTTTGGCAATGCGTCTAGGGTTGGATGCCATTTCTTTGGTGACAATGGCGACCGCCCCTTTCATATCAACCTCGAGATCCCGGGCCTTGATTCCCATCACGGTGATCATACAATTCGCAAGCCCTGTCGCCACAGTATCGGTAGGAGAAAAGGCTTCTCCCTTACCGTTATTGTCTAACGGAGCATCTGTAATGAAAGTACTGCCGGAACGCAAGTGCTCGCATTCCGTTCTCAGCTCTCCCAGATAGATTACTTTGGAAGTACTCATTCTACAACTTCAAATTGAAGATCCTGGTTGTATTTGATGATATACAACGCATTGTTCTGATATCCTGAGAACATCTTCTTAGTGTAGCGAAATTTGTTCTCTATATACTCGGTTTCTACTTTGGGGTCATTTGCATCGTAAACGTCATCTGCGACCGCCAGACGAAGAAGTATGTCATAGGCCACATCAAAGCCCCGAACCGCGAAACGATTGGGAAGGACATTGTATTTGTTTTTATAACTCACAAGAAAAGCATTCTTGTCTTTGTAGTTGTAACTCTTACTCACAGAAGGGAAAGTGAAATTCAACTTCGCCAAATGCAAATTGGAAACATCGTGATAATTATAGGCGTCGTTCTTATCCAGGGTGAACAACCGGATCGTAACCGTATCAGGCATACCATTCAGCAATCCAACCACATTTGCTACAATTACGGGATCCACAGATTCCAGGATGACCCAATTCTCACGGGTAGCATCCAGCTTGGAACTGATATCGGTATCGTAAAAGAAGCCTTTTTCACGCGGCGTCAGTGCTTTGGCTCCCGGCATTGCACTTAGAAGAGCCGCTTTTTGTGATGCCTTTTTAGAATCACTAATAATGATGATGTTTTTTCCTTCGGAATTATCCCGGAGATATTCTAACATTGCCTTTTGCAACATTTCATCCGACGGTAATGTTTGAAACAGGTTGGCCGAAATCTTGATCTCCCGGTTACTCAATGGAGAGAATATCGGGGTATCTGTTCTTTTTAGTTCCGAAGCTGCACGCTCTACGTTCCTCCTAAGTAATGGCCCGATAACCGCATCAACATCGCTGAAATCATTGCGTGAAATGATCGAACTTACTTTGTCCAACTTACCCTCTGTATCATACACATCGATCTCTACAGAGATTCCTTTGTCCTTGGCAAATTCAGCGGCCAATAAAACACCGCTGTAGAAGTCGAGTGCTACACGCAATGCACCATTATCGCGGATAAGATCTGCATTATTCTTCAAGGAGTCCCTGTCCGATTTTGTGAGTTGGAAGGGCAACATGACAGCAATCTTTTTCTTTTTGTAGTTTGAAATTCCATCTTCTAGATTAACGATAACTGTCTTTGATCCATCGTCTGAAGCGCTCTCCTTCGGAATTTTCAGGATCATTCCCTCTTTCAAACCGGCTTCAGCATAAGGATTCAAGGCAATAATCTCCTCCTGGCTGAGTCCGAGTTTTACTTTCAAACGGAAGAATCCTTCTTTGGGTAACACCTCGTAGAATTCGAAGTTCTCATCTTCAATGGTTGCGCTTTCCATCACCGGGTCTTTAGGAACATTCAAAACCGTGCCTATTTGAAGATTTTCACCTATCATAGGATTCAATGTCTCAAGTTCAGCAATGGTAATTCCGTACTTCCGAGCAATACCGTATTTGGTTTCTTTCGGCTGAACAGTATGTTTTCCTTTATTACTGGTATTGGTTTCAATGTTAGTGACCGATGTATTATCCGTTGGAACAATCTCTATTATCGGTATCTGAATACGCTCTCCTTTTTTTAGCGGACGCGAATACAATTCCTTGTTGTATTTCTTCAAATCATCAACCGTAATATTGTATCGCTGAGCAATGCTAAACAAGGTTTCTTTACGTTTCACACGGTGTTTTTTGAAGGTTACCTTCTCTTGAACCGCAGCAGTACTTTCCGAAGGAATAATTAGCACCGTATTCGATCTTAAGCCATTCTTTGCATCTGGATTGAGCGCATAAATGGCCTGCTCAGTGACACCGTATTGTTTGGAGATACTGTAGATGGTTTCTCCAGCCTTCACCTCATGAGTTCTGTATTCCTGCCCGTAGGTTGGGGCCACAGAAACAGAGCCAATGATCACTAGTATAAAAAAAATAAACTTTCTCATAGTATTTTTATTCCCATTCGATGGTCGCAGGAGGCTTGGAACTGATATCGTACACTACTCTATTAACGCCTTTCACACGGTTTATTATGTGATTGCTGGTTTCCTGGAGAAACTCGTAGGGTAAATTTACCCAGTCGGCGGTCATTCCATCGGTACTTTCTACTGCACGAAGTGCAACAACGCGTTCGTAAGTGCGTTCATCCCCCATTACTCCAACACTTTGAATAGGCAACAGCATGGCGCCGGCCTGCCATACCTTATCGTAGAGATCCCATTTACGTAATCCGTTGATAAAAATGTGATCTACTTCCTGTAAGATACGAACTTTTTCCTCTGTGATATCACCCAGGATACGGATCGCCAAACCAGGCCCCGGAAAGGGATGACGGCCGAGCAGGTTCTTATCGATACCTAGTTCGGCGCCCACTCGTCTAACCTCATCTTTAAACAACATTTTCAAAGGTTCTACTATCTTCAATTTCATAAAATCCGGTAAACCTCCAACATTGTGATGCGATTTTATCGTTACCGAGGGACCGTTCACCGAAACACTTTCTATCACGTCCGGATAAATAGTTCCCTGGGCCAACCAATCTACATCTTCCACCAGGTGTGCTTCATCGTCGAATACATCAATGAACATCCCGCCAATAGCCTTTCTCTTCGCCTCCGGATCTTCAATTCCTCTTAGCGCATCCAAGAAACGTGCCGAAGCATCAACTCCTTTTACATTTAAGCCCATGTGATCGTACTGATCCAGAACATCCTGAAACTCGTTCTTTCTAAGTAATCCGTTGTTCACAAAGATGCAGTACAGGTTCTTACCAATGGCCTTGTGCAACAATACAGCTGCTACCGAAGAGTCCACTCCACCACTAAGACCAAGGATTACCTTTCCATCACCTACTTTTTCTTTAAGCATTTCCACAGTTTCCTCTACGAAAGCCGCCGGGGTCCAGTCGGGTTTTATTCCCGCAATGTGTACCAGGAAATTCTCGAGTAACTGTCTTCCGTGGGTTGTATGATACACCTCCGGGTGGAATTGAATAGCATAGGTATCTTCGCCCTCTATTCTGTAAGCCGCATTAGCAACATCCCTTGTGCTTGCCAGTCGCACGCCGCCATCGGGAAGTTCGGCGATGGTATCACTATGACTCATCCACACCTGGGTGTTTTCCGGGATTCCGGCAAACAAGCCTGAATGGTCGTAAATGGTCTCGAGCTTTGCGCGTCCGTACTCACGAATATCGGAAGGAGCCACGTTCCCATTGTTAAAATGCGCCAGGTACTGCGCGCCGTAACAAACCCCTAGCAGGGGTTTGTGGCCCTTTATTGCGGAAAGGTCGGGATGCGGAGCATCCTCGGCGCGCACCGAAAAAGGGCTACCGGATAGGATCACGGCTTTGAAAAAATCTATATTCTCCGGAATGTGGTGATAAGGGTGGATCTCACAGTAAATATTCAACTCCCGTACACGTCTTGCAATCAACTGGGTATACTGCGATCCAAAGTCTAAAATGAGGACGGTATTGTGCATAGGCAAAAGTAAATTAAAAAAGTTTTTTGCTTATAACTTTTTACAAAAATTAAAGGCGAATTACAGACAACTTATTAACGAGTGGATCGAGCTCGCTTTTTATGGTTTCCAGTAGTTTCGGACCCATCTCCAGGTAAAATTCTGAAAAATTCATCTCGCGTTCCTGTAAGTGCCCTCCCGGGAAGAGATCTTCCTGCAAATCGGTAAGCCGCTTCAATTGGTCGTTCAACTTCCTTCGTTGGGCTTTTAACAAGCGCTTTTCCAGTTTATCGAGTCCGTTGAGTTGTTTTTTCTCCTGTGCCGCAACGGCTCCAAGAAAGGAAGCATCTGTCTTCTTGGCAACTTCATATAAGGAAGCAAACTGTTCCTTGAGGAATGTGCGCTGCTTTGTAAAATCGATATCAATTTCCGAAAGACGTTCAGCATGCAAATTTTCCAGTTCGAGAGTTGGTAAGAACAGCTCTTCTATTGAGGCATTCAGTTTTTTTAATTTCTGAAGTTGTTTGTCATTGATCAACAACACAGAATTCCGAAGTAGAAGCATTGGAAAGGGAACCTCAACAGAGTCAAAATAAGCCTTCAACTGCAGCCAATATGCCAGTTCACCTCCTCCACCTACATAACACAAGTTGGGTAGTATTACCTCCTGGTATAAAGGTCGAAGTAACGCATTAGGTGAAAAACGTTCCGGATGTGACTTTAGTTCCTCCAGGATCTCTTCTTTGCTGAAATCTATCTGACTATTATTTACATGAAAACGTCCATCCTGTTCGATGATCCGTTCCCGCAGCCCATCGGTTATGTAGAATAAGTTGATTTCCCTGGGACTCACTTGTTCCTTATAGCCCAGCGACTTCAATTTTGTACCTGTCTCGCTTACTGCCTTAAAAGATTTATGCTCCCGAAGTTCCATTTCGGCATATGGAACGAATGCTCTCTTTAGTTCTGAATCATTACCATCAACGATAACAAGTCCGTACTCTTTGAATAGCTCATTACCAAGGTATCTGGTCGCCTCGGTCAAAGTCTCGTGGTGTAAGTACGCTTTCTTAAAAAGTTCCGCAATATTCTCCGCAAACTCATGGTTTCCCACTTCTTGTTTGAACAGTTCGAGTACCTTCTCGAGTCCATCCGTCAACAGTTCACCTACAGCACCGCCGGCATCGCGATTCCACTGAAGTTTCTTACCGTGCAGGCGGAAATAGTTTATTTCATCGAAATCGTGATCTTCACTGGCCATCCAGAACAAGGGAACAAAGTGTTTATCATTATACATCTCGTTCATTTGTTCCGAAAGATTGATCACAGAAAAGATCTTATACAAAAAGTACAGTGGTCCTGTGAACAAATTCAATTGGTGACCTGTAGTGATAGTGAAAGTGGTAAGTTCGGAAAGAGAATCGATGTTAGTCCTGGTCGCGTCGGAAACAGACAGGTCTTTGTATTGCTCCTTCAATCGTCCAACCAAAACTTCTCTTTTTTCTTTGCTGAAGTTTTCTCTTTCTGAAATCTGAGCCTGAAACTCCGACTCCGAAGGAAATCGATGGTAGAATTCATCCAATGCCGATTCCCGATCGAGGTAGTCGCAGATCAATTTGGAAAAATAGCCCGTCTTTCGGTAGGGAATGGTTTCTATTGGCATAGGCACGAAAAATCATTCAAAAATAAACACTTTTGAACGCTCAATTTCTAAAAATACGTTAATTCATTCAGTATCGAAAAAACACAGACTGAAGAACTTTCTGAATGTCCTGTTAAAAGTGAAGCACCTTAGTCCGGCATAAAGAGAATTTCTGTTACCTTTAGGCCTCTTATAACAAAACCAAAAATGATGCGATATACTGCGTTTCTGCTTCTTTTATTTACCGTTTCCCTTACTGCACAACTTCAATCTCCCTCGGAATTTCTGGGCTATGAAATAGGCACAGAATTCTCTCGCCATTCCGATGTGGTCGATTATTTCGAACACGTTGCCGCAAATAGCAATATGGTGAAATATCATGAATACGGAAGAACAAATGAGCGCAGGCCGCTTACCTATGCAGTGATAACTTCCGGAGCAAACATGGCCAACCTCGATAATATCAGAAGGGATAATTTAAAGAATATCGGACTCGAAAACGGAACGGCCAATCCTGATATCGCCATAGTTTGGTTGAGTTTCAACGTACACGGAAATGAGGCCTCAAGTACAGAAGCGTCCATGACCACCCTGTATAAACTGATCACTGAAAAACAAGCCTGGCTTGAAAATACCGTAGTGATCATCGACCCGTGCATCAACCCTGACGGCCGCGACCGTTATGCGAACTGGTACAACCAGGTGAAAGCAACACCTTACAACAAACTTCAGGAAGCCACCGAGCACAGCGAACCCTGGCCAGGAGGAAGACCAAATCACTACCTTTTCGACCTCAACCGCGACTGGGTTTGGGCCACACAAATTGAAACTACTTCCCGACTTAAAGTCTATAACCAATGGATGCCGCATGTGCATGTGGACTTTCATGAGCAAGGCATCAATGAACCGTATTATTTCGCGCCTGCCGCTCAACCCTATCACGAGATCGTATCGCCCTGGCAAGTAGAATTCCAGGAAATGGTAGGTAAGAATCACGCCCGTTATTTCGACAGAGAAGGCTGGTTGTTCTTTACCCGTGAACGATTTGATTTGCTTTACCCTAGTTATGGCGATACTTACCCAATGTTCATGGGTGCAATAGGTATGACCTATGAGCAGGCAGGCCACGGACGCGCCGGACTGGGCATTAACACAGACGAAGGCTACGAACTCACACTTATCGACCGTGTGGCGCACCACACCACTACAGCGCTTTCAACGGTAGAGGTATCTTCCATAAATGCGGGACAGCTGAATTCGGAATTCAAAAAGTTCTTTCAGAATGCTAACCTCAAGTACAAAAGCTATGTGCTAAAAGGGAATGCTGATAAGCTCAACGCCCTCACTGAACTGCTGAAAAAACATGAGATCCGGTATGGATTCTCCTCAGGAGGAACAGTATCCGGTTACAAATATTCAACGGGAAATAACGGCAGCATGAATTCCTATGGCGCACTTGTTGTAAGTACAGATCAGCCAAAGGGAAAAATGGTAAAAACCTTATTCGAGCCAGATGCTAAACTGAACGAGCCACTCACCTACGATATTACCGCATGGAGTTTACCGCGGGCTTATGGACTGGAAGCCATTGCATCCACTTCAAAAGTAGCTGCCAATATGGAGCTACCCACCTATAATATTAGCAACTCACAGGCACCTTCATCTCCCGGGTACATTAGTAGCTGGAAGAGCATGTACGATGCAGGTTTTCTTTCTGAATTACTTCAGAAGAATATAAGGGTTCGCTTCGCTGAAAAGGATCTTAGCTTTGGCGGTAAAGCATTCGACAAGGGCAGCCTGGTGATCACCCGAAGCGATAACAGGACCAATCCTGAGTTCGATAAAATTGTGAACGAAATTGCCACAAAACACAACCGACAACTCTACGCATCACCTACCAGTTTCAGCGATAATGGTGTAGATTTTGGTTCTTCGGATATCAAATTGGTGAACAACCAGAAGATCGCGGTGCTAATGGGTGAAGGCACGTCCTCTCTTAGCTACGGCACGATCTGGCATTTCTTCGAGCAGCAGTTCCACTACCCGGTCACCTCAATGAATACAGAAAATTTCAGGGTGAGCATGCTGGACGATTACGATGTTCTCGTTCTTCCTTCTGGATGGTATGGCGGACTAATGAACGACTCTACCATGGATGATCTTAAGTCCTGGATAAGAGGCGGTGGAAAGGTAATAGCTATTGGCGGTGCTCTCCGAAGTTTTGCCGGCAAAGATGGTTTCACACTGGATTGGAACGAATCCGATGAGGAGGAAGATGCTGAGGATACTAACTTAACACCATACGATCAACGGGAACGTGAGAATGTTACCAACTTCATCACAGGAAGCATCTACAAAGTTAGCATGGATACCACCCATCCAATGGCATTCGGTTACGACGAAACTTATTTCAGCCTAAAGCGAAGTAGTAGTTCATACGCCTTCATGGATAATGGCTATAACGTTGGCTATATTGATGGAGTAGCCGAAAGTGTTGGTGGTTACTCAGGTGACTCGGCTAAGGCAGGCCTAAAGAACTCCCTCGTGTTTGGCGAAACACGTATGGGAAGAGGAAGTGTGATCTATTTCGTGGATGATGTGCTATTCAGATCGTTTTGGGAAAATGGGAAATTACTCTTCGTAAATAGTATCTTCTTTGTAAATAACAACAAATTCAGGATCTGATAACCACAAGGATAATTCAGAATAAGTAAATCTGAATAATACTTACCTCAACTAAAGATTCGTCTGGCTACCGATATTAATTCTCTATATCGATTTTCAGGATGTCTTTAGCCCATCGATGATTGTAAGTGCGTTCTCTGGCGATCTCTTTCAAAACTTCTTCGGCCTCATTGGTTTGCCCATCTTTCAGCAAAGTTAGAGCGTAATACCAATTAGCCTGTTCTTTAAGCTCCGATTGTTCCAGTCGGACTTCATTCAAATAATACAAAGCGTTCGAATAATCCGGATGATCCATCTGCAGATAGCTCAAACCCTCGTAAAACTCAACAACGGTGAAGTGGATATTATCTTCAGCGATCTCAAAATAACGCAAGGCATCCTCATAATTCCCCGCGGCATAATGCTGTGCCGCCCTGTTCCAGTTCTCCGAACCTCCCCCGGAGTTATCGCGAATCACCGAAGGCGGATCATAGGGTTGATAGTAGGCTTCGAACACTTCCGATGCCGACATGTTCCCTTTTATGTTCAGAAATGTGGACATCCCTATTAGGATTGCGATCGAAGCGACAATTGTGACGATTAGACGTTTGCCAATTTTAAAAGTCTTCTTTTGTTTCTTGGGGGTGTTCTCATAAGACCACATATTGTACTTCAGTTCTTGTCGGCCAGCTTCCTCAACCACTTTGTGGGCTGCTAGCGTTGCTTCATAGGATTCCTTGAATTCGGGATCGTGCTCCAGTCTATGCTCAAAGTTCATCACCTCTTCACTGCTCATTTCACCTTTGATATAACGTTCAATCTCTATTTCAAATTCTTCATTCATCGGATTCTGTTATTTTCAGCAGCCCGGGGCGTGCTACCATTAGTTCGCGCAGTTTCTTTAAACATTCAAACTTCCTGTTTCTCAGCAATTGTTCATTTGCAAAATTTCCTTCAGAAGCAATTTCTTTCAAGGGTGTTTTGTGATAAATACATTCGATAAGGATATACTTACAATCAAAGCCCATCAAACCTATGATCTCCCGAATCTGATCCTGCCTTTCTTCATCCGTAAGCGGAATCAAACCATCTCTCCGAATCTCTGTCGATTGAGATTCTTCCGGCTCGGATATTTGTTTCTTATTTAATCGTTTTGACCATTCGGATTTCGCGATCGAGTAAAGCTGGGCTGATATCGCGCTATCCTCGGAAGGAACTCCTTTCTTTACGGCGTCGTAAAATTGTATCATGCAATCCTGGAAGAGATCCGTGGCTTCAGCTTCCGTACCGCTATTCGAGACCACATAGGCACAAATGATATCCCGATTCGCTCTGTAAATAGCTTCCATAGCCCTATTACGACTCGCCTTGTTTCCTTTTAACAAGCTAATCAACTCACTATCTGAAGTCACTCTTTCAATAACTGGTTTGTTTTAAATACTGGATTGTAATAAAAATATCAAAAAAATATGCAGCAAACCCAACTTAGTAGTTTTTTATGAAATACTATCTTTAGGGATAAATCGAATCTGATGAAATTATTACTACCACTCCTATCCGCAATTGTACTCTTATCCTGCAACAATAATAAGGTTGAAGAGGACACACACTTCATCGAACATTACGAAGCGATAAGTTTGCTGGGGGATACCCTGCGGTCTGCCTCTCCTTCGGAAAAACTAATGGACCGTTTCAATGAAAAGAATGCAGCCTTCGTAAAAGACTCTAACAATCTGGATAACACGATTTGGTACGGCAGATTTATGGCCTACAAAGGTGACTACCAAAAAGCAATCGGGGTCTATTCTGAAGGGCTAAAACGATTTCCGGATGAATCCCGTTTATTGAGACATCGCGGGCATAGGTACATATCTGTGCGTGAATTCGACAAAGCAATAAAAGACTTGTCCCGGGCTGCCGAATTGATCCAGGGCGAGGAAAACCAGACCGAACCTGACGGTATGCCGAATGCACGGAACACCCCCGTAAGCACTATGCATGGAAATATCTATTACCATCTCGGATTGGCACACTACCTGAACCAGGACTTTAATAAGGCCCTGGAAGCCTTCAAAAAATGCCTGGGTACATCTTCCAATCCGGATAATGTAGTTTCAGCAACCCATTGGATCTACATGATCAACCGGAGAATGGGACGCCTGGAGACTGCAGACCAATATCTCGAGCCTATAACGGAAGATATGGACATCATCGAAAATGATGCCTACCATAAAGCTTGTTTGATGTATAAAGGGATCTTACAACCTGATTCGCTATACCAGCCGGGAGGCGAGGACAGTGCTTCGGGAAGTGCATTGAAATACGCCATTGGGAACTGGTATTTCTACAATGGAGAGCGTAAAAAAGCTAAGGAAATTTTCGAGGCCATTGTGGCTGGGGACGATTGGGCCTCCTTCGGCTATATTGCCGCAGAAAGCGACCTGGCTAATCGGTATTAGCTAGTCCGGGATCATATCGAAAGTGGCGGGAGGTGCCGCGAGCACTGGCATTAAACTATCCCGAACCTTGAGATGATATGGATGATCCGCGTACGATTTCAGGTTCGCAATTGATGTGAATTCGATTTCCATAAGTAAATCGTAATCAAGTGTCCGCGAGTCGCCGACATCGGTACGACTACTCACTTCCACTTCAGAAACACCATCAATTTCCACTAAAGTTTTTAGTAGCTCCTTAAAACTTTGAATTTCCTCTGCAGACACACTGTCCTTCAATGAGAAAAATACCAGGTGCTCGATCCTGGTCTCATCAGTTTCTACCACTTCGGATACATGCTGTTTACACGAGATCAGTAAAAATGTAAATGCCAATAAAAATATGGTTCTCATCGCTTGTTCTTTTCCTCTATCCACTTACTCATATACCGGGTAGCCTGCACTGTTTGTTGCTGAAATACCTGGCCTATAAAATGTTTCCTCCTGTGAGATTCCAGGGACTTACTAAGTTCGTTTAGTTTTTTCTGAAAGGGTAGCAAGACTTTAGGCCAGTTAAATCGATTGGTTAGAATTTCTGTGCCACTCTTTTGTGCTTCGCTCCATTTTTCTTCGGAAGTGTACAAGTCTGAAGCTAATTTGACAAACTCTTTCGGGTCATCGGTTACGTATCCTCCGAAGGTACGTTTTCCGGAGATTCCTTCTGCCCCTATTGAAGTGGTCACCGAAGGTGTTCCATAGTACATGGCGTTCAGCACCTTTCCTTTTAACCCGGCCCCAAAACGTAGCGGAGCCAAACAGACCCTTGCATTCTTCATAACATCCGATACATCTTCGGTCCATCCTTTTACCAGGAATCCAGTCGACTCATCGTGCAATTCGGAAACCTGTTTCGGGACATAGGCTCCATAAATGTGCAATTCTGAATTCGGGACTTTCTTGCGGATAGCAGGCCAGAGCTCACGAGCCAGATACAACACACTATCCAGGTTAGGTGCATGCTGGAAATTACCAATTGTAACGAAATTCGATCGTTCCTTAAAACCAGGGAGTTCATTGTTTGCTACTTTTTCGAACCCCAAGGGTAAGTAGCACAGCAAACCTTTCGGCACCTGGAATGTATTTTCTAATAAGTTTATCTCGTATTCCGAAATGATCAGGGAGAGGTCGGAACGAAAGATACTCGCCAATTCGCGTTTGGCCAGGTCTGTGTATAGATTACTTTTTTCAACGGGAATCCCACTTTTAACCGCCATTTTTCGAGCATCCCTGAGGAAGTGAAGGTCTTCTGTGTCTAGAATTTTAAGGGCATCCGGACAAATTTCTGCCACTCGCCATCCAAATTGTTCTTCAGAAATAAAACGGTCGAACAAGACTACATCAGGATTTAATTTTCGAAGCAAATCATCGAAGGAGGGATCATTGAGTTGCAATTCATGGGTTGATATCCCCTTATCCTCTAGAACGGCTGAATAATTGGTAGTGGCGGCTGTACTACCGAAGTGGATCTCATAGGTTTCGTTTCTGAAGAAATCGAGCAATTGCATCATCCTTCGCCCGGCTGCTGTAGTTGTTGGCTCGGGAAATGTTCTTCCAATGACAAAAAGCTTTTTCAAGGACTAGAGTTTGTCCAAAGATAGGACGGCCGTTTTAATTGAGGAAGAATCATCAGAAACATCGGTCCAGGCAAACATAAGGGTATCGCCTACCTTTTCCATTTGAGGAAACCCGCTGGCTCGTTCCCTACTGGTTCTTGAAACGGTAACAAGCTGTCCTTTTTTTCCTTCGGAATTCACCTTCAATAAACGGATCACCTCATCATCCCCATCCGGTTCCATCCAGATCACAGCCGCTTCCGAAGAACTAATCATAGTGAGATCTACCCTGCCGGTAGCATTCCCCGAATCCACCCTTATGGGCTCACCAAAGGTAGCTCCGTTATCAGCGGAGAAAACAACCTGCACCTCACCTTCATCCCTCGCAGCCGTGAACCAGGCCAGTCCAACGCTGTTCTTATAGGCATCCACAGACGGACCGTTCACAGGACAACCCGCGATCTCCCAATTATCATTTCCTATCGTTTGCGGTTTCAGCCATTCATTATTTACCTGTCGTACCACGGAAATATCCCGGATCTCCTCCTCACTCCTGTCACGATAAGCTACCAAAGGGCCGTTTTCAGTAATCGTGGCGCTGGTCTGGCAACAATCGCATACACGATGATCAATTTCAGCTTCCATAACCACGTCTCCCCTGGGGTCGATAACAGCCCCTCTAAGAGTCATGGCACCGGGACCGTGTGTGTCATGATCAACATGCGAAGCGGCAGAGGTGTTTCTTCCATCCAACCAACTTACGAAGAAGGATTGCTCTCCATAAGGAACGATGGAGACGAATCCATGCTCGGTTTTAGTAGTATCGCTGTGTAACTTGAAATTTTCTTTTACAACCCCTACGGCACAACCTCCTTCTATTTGAACGTAATCATGATTAAGAATGATGTCATAAGCGTAAGTAGCACTGTCCGATTTCTTCAGATAACTAAATATATGACGTCCTCCATTTTCGGCATACGCCGGGAAATCGGCCCAGTTCACGAACCAGTCTGTACCCCCTTCCTCCAAATGGCTTTCGTTCCAGTCAGTTCCATCGTATCTCGTGGAATAAAGTATAGATATTGAATCCATTTGTTCAACCCAGGACATATATACCTCATCACCATTACTGAATAGTCTTGGAAGAGAACTATTTCCCTCAACCGGGTTTTCGATTGGAGTGACCGAAATTTCTATTGTTTTATTCTCGATGGAAGGATCATTTTTACAAGCCAGAACAGCTGAAATGAACATGATAAAGATGATGAGATTTCTCGCTTCGCCCGAAATGACAAAGAGTAAACTAATAAACGAATCAACAAATAAACGTTTCAACATAGTTAATGAGATTTCTCGCTTCGCTCGATATGACTTCAGTCAAAAGCTTCTCCATACAGATCGAAGTCCTCGGCAGCATGGATCTTAACATCGTAGAAGTCACCGGTGCGCAGATAACCATTGTCTGCACTGATGAGTACTTCATTATCCACATCCGGACTGTCATACTCCGTTCTGCCTACGTAATAGTTGCCTTCCTTGCGGTCGATCAACACCCTGAAGGTCTGCCCTATCTTCGCCTGGTTGAGTTCCCAGGAGATCTGACTCTGGATTTCCATGATCTCGTTAGCACGCTGCATCTTCACTTCTTCGGGAACGTCGTCTTCAAGGTTATAGGCATGGGTATTCTCTTCGTGGGAATATGTAAAACAGCCCAAACGTTCAAAACGTGTCTCCCGCACCCATTCTTTAAGTGTTTGAAAATCTTCTTCGGTCTCACCCGGATAACCAACAATCAATGTAGTACGGATGGCCATTTCAGGTACCGCCGCCCTGAATTCTTTCAACAGTTTTGTGGTCTTGGCTTTTGTGGTTCCACGTCGCATGGATTTCAGAATGGGATCGGAGATGTGTTGCAGTGGTATATCAATATAGTTGCAGATCTTAGGTTCTTCCCTCATAACATCCAGTACATCCATTGGAAACCCTGTTGGGAAGGCGTAATGGAGTCTGATCCACTCAATACCTTCTACTTTCGCCAATGCCTTTAGTAATTTAGCCAGCTCTCTTTTCTTGTACAGGTCTAAGCCATAGTAAGTAAGGTCCTGGGCGATCAGGATGAGCTCCTTTACTCCATTGGCCGCTAGTTTTTCTGCTTCCGTTACCAGGTCTTCAATAGGTGTGGATCTGTGTTTCCCTCTCATAATGGGAATGGCGCAAAACGAACAGGGACGATCACAGCCTTCGGCAATCTTGAGATAGGCATAATTTTTCGGAGTGGTGGTAAGTCGTTCACCGATGAGCTCGTGCTTATAATCTGCCCCTAATGCTTTCAGTAAACCAGGCAATTCCGTTGTTCCGAAGTATTGATCAACATCAGGTATTTCCTTCTGAAGGTCTGGCTTATAGCGTTCGCTAAGGCATCCGGTTACAAAAACCTTATCTACCTCACCCTCCTGTTTTTTCTGAACGTATTCCAGGATGGTATTTACACTTTCTTCTTTGGCATTGGCAATAAACCCACAGGTGTTGATCACCACGATATTGCCTTCTTCCTCATGCACAACCTCTTTGTTGTTGGCACGAAGCTGTCCCATGAGAATCTCACTGTCGTAGACATTCTTCGAGCAACCCAATGTCACTACGTTGATCTTATTCTTCTTAAGGGATTTGGTTCGCATCTACACTTGAATTAACTATAAATTACCATGTCCTGGTATTCTTGCTTTGCGGGATTCCGCTCTTCGTCCTTCCAGAATCCTTCAATTACTTTTACTTCTGAAAAACCAGCGTTCTTCATCATCTCATTCAGCAGTTCACGATGAATGGCAATATTTCCCGCGGTGACATTCTCGTCCATGAGCCTGTAACCGGCTTTTTTATAAGGAAAACAGAAACGATCATTATTCGCAATATATTCTTCGTTACTGTCGTCATAAATAAAGAAGGTCGATAAAGATTTACCACCATCTTTCAACACTCGTTTCGATTCATTCAGGTAATTCTGTATTTCATCTACTCCCATGTGTGTAAAAACAGAAAAGGAGAATATTTTATTGAAGTGGGTATTTGTATATGGAAACACAAATTCACTGGCTTTAGCCACTTTATTGTTGTAGAGATCATTAAAGAGAGGCACATAGGTAAAATTGAAATTGGAATGATCCTTCCTGATCTTCCTATTACACCAGTTAACCCCTAATTCTACAACATCAAAACCTTCGTAATATCCACTTTCCTCAAGATAGTCGACAAGTGCGATCGCAGTTCGGCCAATTCCGCTTCCGATATCCAGCACTCCATCTGTTGGTTGCAAAGTAATATGTTCTTTCAGAAGATTTAACTGATGGATCCCTTGATTAACAAACTCTTCGGGTTGGCCGGTTCCTCCCGTGTACACAATTCCACGAGGCGGGACATATTTGCCTCGCTTACCACTTATGCCGTCTATAAAGTCGGCTGGAAAGTAATAAAGTCGGCGAACGGTATGTCGCTGACCAGCAGATAGGGAATACCAGAGTTTCCGAAGTTTGTTCTTTGCGATCATCGTTTGAAGAATGAATCCACAAATTCAAATTTATTGAATACCTGCAGGTCTTCAATTCCTTCTCCAACACCAATGTATTTCACAGGGATCTGGAACTGATCACTGATCCCTATCACTACGCCTCCTTTAGCCGTTCCGTCCAGTTTGGTAACTGCCAGGGAGGTTACTTCAGTAGCCGCAGTAAATTGTTTGGCCTGCTCGAAGGCATTCTGACCTGTAGATCCGTCTAATACCAGTAGCACATCATGCGGTGCATCGGGGATCACTTTTTGCATCACGCGCTTCACTTTGGTGAGCTCGTTCATAAGGTTCACTTTGTTGTGGAGTCGTCCGGCAGTATCTATGATCACCACATCTGCGTTTTGGGTCACCGCACTTTCAAGGGTGTCGAAGGCTACGCTTGCCGGATCACTTCCCATCTTTTGCTTTACGATGGGTACTTCGGTACGGTCTGCCCACACCTGTAGCTGATCTATGGCTGCTGCTCTAAAGGTATCTGCTGCCCCTAGAACCACACTTTTACCTGCTTTTTTAAACTGATAGGCCAGTTTTCCAATGGTTGTGGTCTTCCCAACACCATTCACACCAACCACCATGATCACATAAGGGTAATCAGTTTCCGGAAGTGAAAAATCAGTATCGTCACCTGTATTGGTCTCACTTAAAAGCCCGGCGATCTCTTCCCTAAGGATCTGATTAAGCTCTTCCGTTCCAAGGTATTTGTCCTTGGCTACGCGTTCTTCAATTCGCCCTATGACCTTCAGAGTAGTATTTACACCCACATCGCTGGAAACAAGAACTTCTTCCAGGTCGTCGAGAACATCATCATCCACCTTGCTCTTTCCCGCAACTGCCTTGGAAAGCTTGTCGAAAAAGGAGTTTTTACTCTTCTCGAGTCCCTTATCGAGGGTTTCCTTTTTATCTTTTGAAAATATCTTTTTAAATAAACTCATTTAATTCAATTTATTATACGCGTTAGGGATTGAAGCGGCATCCTTTGTGTCTCCCTGAGCGCCCGCCTGAACGGAACGGGCAGGCAGTCGAAGGGTCTGAGACAAAAAGATACAGCTGAAAGCCCGGTCGTGAAGTAAGCGTTAGATTTGCTTCACGGAACGCCCATCATACATCACTAAAGCTTGTATGACGAGTGCAAAGATACAAAATAGCCCTCCATCGTAAACAACAATAGTCTACTTCAGAGGGTATAAAAAAAGCCACTCATAAAAAGTGGCTTACTATATTGTGTTTCGAAGAGGTTTACTGCTTGTTCAACCAATCGTTTACCATTTCGGGAGCCATGATAGACTCTACAAAGGTATAAGCTCCGGTCTTAGGAGATTTAACCATTTTGATTGCTTTGGTTAAACGCTTCGAACCTGTTTGCAAACTTGCTACTGATTTCTTTGCCATGACTCTAGATTCTTTGGGTTACTTAATTTCTTTATGAACAGTCATTTTCTTCAGGATAGGATTGAATTTCTTCAACTCCATTCTATCCGGAGTATTTTTCTTGTTCTTGGTCGTGATATAACGAGAGGTTCCCGGCTTTCCAGACTCTTTGTGTTCTGTGCATTCCAGTATAACTTGTACTCTATTTCCTTTTCTGGCCATCTTATCAGACTTAATCGATTAGGCAATTATTTTTTCAGAAACCCTTTCTCGCGGGCTTCCTTAATAACTGCGGAGATTCCTTTCTTATTAATGTTCTTTAATGCCGAAGTAGACACTCTTAAGGTGATCCACTTATCCTCTTCAGGAATGTAAAAGCGTTTCTTCACGAGATTAACGTTAAACTTTCGTTTTGTTTTGTTCATCGCGTGAGACACGTTGTTTCCAACCATTGCTCTCTTTCCTGTAAGCTCACAAACTCTTGACATTGCTAGATAATTTTAAACAGGGTGCAAATTTAATAAAATATATTGGTTCGGACAAAGAAAGAATTTCAGATTTTTGAAATTTCTTTTAGCAGCAATTCGAAGGCTTTATTGGTGGTCTTCATAATCACGCGCTCCCTTGGTTTCCCGAAATTGAATTGTTCAACAAAAGTCCGCCCGGGAGTAGCTATGCCAATAAACACGGTACCTACCTCCGACTGCGCATCTCCTTTAGTGGGACCGGCGATACCCGTGGTCGCGATCGCAACATCCGAATCGAAGAGTGTCTTACAACGTTCGGCCATGGCCTCGGCTACCTCAGCACTCACCACGGAATGCCTTTCAATAAGTCTTTCATCTACGCCAAGGATTCTAACTTTCTGCCTCGTTTCATAAGGTGTGATACTACCCACAAAATAGGAGGAAGAGCCTGCGATTGAAGTAATTTCTTTGGCAATTGCCCCACCGGTGCAGCTTTCAGCAAGGCTCAGTGTGTACCCTTTTCTCTCGAGGAGTGCTGCTATTCGCTGCTGAATGGTCGTTTCTTCCTCATATCCTACAGCGATATCGTCCAACAGGGCGTGCAGGGCGTTCATTTGGTTATCTACCCGTTCTTTTATCCCTTCCTGATCTGTGCCTTTGGTGGACAGTCTGAGCCTAACTCGACCTAACGATGGCAAATAGGCGAGTTTTATATCATTTGGGAGATCGTTCTCGAATTGTTCGATGAGTTCAGCTATTGCACTTTCCCCCATGCCATAGGTTAGAAGGGTCTTGTGATAGATATGAGGCCTGTTAAACTCTTGGATGACCCTGGGAAGCACATATTCGGTGAGTAAATGTTTCATTTCATATGGCACTCCCGGCATGGAAACAAATACGGTATCGTCCTTTTCCATCCACATTCCGGGGGCAGTGCCATGCTCGTTCTTCAACACTATTGCTGTTGAAGGCACTTTTGCCTGTTCCAGGTTAGCCGGTAAGGGGTCCCGCTGAAGGTATTTATTGAAAATGTGGTGAATATTCTCCAGGGTTTCAGGGTGATCAATCAATTGGTCATCCAGAAACTCACAGAAAGTATGTTTGGTGATATCGTCTTTAGTAGGGCCCAATCCGCCGGTAACAAGCACTAGATCTGCATGATCCCTGGCGTCTGATAGTGCTTGAAGTATATGCTTCCTATCGTCCTGAATCGATGTGATCTGGTAGACCTGGACACCAATCTTGTTTAGTTCTTTACTGATAAAGGCAGAGTTGGTGTCGACGATTTGACCAATGAGAATCTCGTCACCTATGGTGATTATTTCGGCTAGCATTTATTACAGTTCAAAATCGGCTTTGAGTTCTTCAAAAACCGCATGAAGAGTGGTTGTAACGTTATGAACGTTTTCGTCCACGGAAGATTTATTCTTGGAGGTCTTGGTCCACGCTTCGATAGTAGTAATATCCTTTAACACATCGATCCCGAACATTTCAAGATTCGGTTTCATTTTGTGAGCGAACTGGTAGGCCAACTCCTTGTTGTCATTGGCTACGGCCTCTTCCATTGCCTGGAGATCCGGAGGGATTTCATCCAGGAAAGTCCGCGCAACAACTGCCATAAAATCTACGTCGCCACCGGCGATCTCACGCAGACTATCTATTGAATAATGCTTAGTCATTTACTTTACTTTAATTGAAAAAATCTCGGTGCTATCGATAAAACCGGTCAAAACATCATCAGGATTCACCTTCCCCACACCAGATGGGGTGCCGGTAAAGATAATATCTCCAATCTTTAAAGTGAAATATTTGGAGATATATTCGATTAACTCATCTATTTTCCACAACATAATTGCAGTGTTTCCCTGCTGAACGGTTTCACCATTCTTTTCAAGATGGAAATCGATATTATCCACCGACTCAAACGCTGTTTTCGGGATAAAATTACCAATTACAGCCGCACCATCGAACCCCTTGGCTTTTTCCCAGGGAAGTCCTTTTTCCTTTAATTTCGACTGCAAATCGCGTGCCGTGAAATCGATCCCCAGCCCGATCTCATCATAATACTTGTGCGCAAACTTTCTATCGATATGCTTCCCGATCTTTTTGATCTTTACCAGTATTTCCACTTCGTAATGTACATCGGAAGAGAATTCAGGAATAAAAAAGGGTTGTTTTTTGAGCAATACCGAAGTATCCGGTTTCATAAAAAGAACAGGATCCTTTGGCTTTTCATTATCGAGTTCTTCTATATGGGCGGCGTAGTTTCTACCTACACAGATGATCTTCATGATTACAGCGTTAAGGGGTTTAGAGTTTATTGTTGAGTTTACTGAGTTTAATTCGCGTTAGTACCTTTTTCGTATACAGCGGAAAATCGGCATTGAGCAGCCATCCAAAGTAACCCGGTTCCTGTTCCATCACATCTTCTACCTTCTTACCCCTGTGCTTACCGAACATAAACAACTCATTTCCTTCCTTATCAAACCCGATATATCCGGCAAAGTCGGCAAAGTTCTTATGTGCACTGAAGGTTGACAGGAAAGTTATGTTGTTCTCCAGGTCATCGTAGCGATCCAGCTGTGCTTTAAGGACTTCGTAGGTCGCAATGGTATCTGCTTCGGCGCTATGCGCATTTTCGAGCGTCTTATCACAGTAGAACTTATAAGCTGCTCCCAGGGTTCGTTTTTCTTTCTTGTGAAAAATGGTCTGCACATCTACCGCGGAAGCTTTCTTCAGGTCGAAATCCACCTCTGCCCTCAATAGTTCCTCTGCCAGCAGGGGAATATCGAATCTATTGGAATTATATCCTGCCAGATCCGCATCTTTCATAAAAGCCTGCACCTTAGGAGCTAATTCTTTGAAGGTTGGTTCGTTCGCCACCATTTCATCTGTGATACCGTGAATGGAAGCCGCTCCGGCAGGTATGGGTATTTCAGGATTCACGCGCCAGGTATGGCTCTCCCTGTTCCCATTTGGGTACACTTTCAGTATGGAAATCTCCACGATCCTGTCGGACGCTACATTGGTTCCGGTAGTTTCAAGATCAAAAAAACAGATGGGTTTGGTTAAATTGAGTTCCATAGGCACGATTTGTGATACAAATGTACTAATTACTACTTTTGTGGAACTCTTATGCGGTATAAATTACTTCTAATAATCTTGGTGCTTTCGGCACATTCAGCATGGTCTCAGGGGCTAAAGGTGTTGATAAAAGAAAAGAAACAAGGAAAGCGCCTTGAACTGGTTGCTGAAAATAAAACACAAGACACGCTCAATGTGTTCCTGATGGTTAATGCGAAAGGCTATCGCAGGAGTGCTTCAAAACCCGTGATCAAAAATGTACCTCCTCTTTCCGAAGTCCCCATGATCACTCTTATTGAGCTCAGTGGGGTGGAGTCTATGTATACCTTCGACCTGGTTGTGAATGAAAAAGATAGTCCGATGAGTTTTTCCTACGATTCACCTGAACGGGATATCGAACGGGTCATGATAGGCAAGATCGTGATCTTCACGGCAGAGGCTTGCACCAAATGCACGATTCTTTCAGAAAAATTGGACGACAAAAGAATACAACATCGAATTATCGATATTCACCAGGATGCCATGCTCTACGGACAGTTCATGAGTTTTATCGAACGTAAACTCACTTCAGAAACAAAAATAAAATTCCCCGTTATCTGGGATAGAGATGATGTGATCTTCGGGTATGATGAGTTGGACGATATTGTTCTGAGATTGAGCGAATAAATCAGTAGGTTAGTAAACTAATAAGAGGTTTACTGAAGTATCAAAACCAGCATAACAAAATACTAAGATTCTAAAATACTAATATACTAAGCTACTAAACCTCTCGGTTCACATCCCAGGCTTCCAGGTGATCCGCAACAGCTTTGACGAATTGCCCGCCAAGAGCACCATTTACCACTCGGTGATCGTAGCTATGTGAGAGGAACATTTTATAACGAATCCCAATAAAATCACCCTCTTCAGTTTCTATAACGGCAGGCACCTTTCGAATGGCTCCTAAGGCAAGAATTCCTACCTGTGGTTGGTTGATGATTGGCGTTCCCATGATACTTCCGAAGCTACCTACATTAGTAACTGTATAGGTTCCATCCTGGATCTCGTCCGGCTTAAGTTGACCGGCACGTGCCCTGCCAGCAAGATCGTTAACTGCCTTGGTCATTCCCACCAGGTTGAGTTGGTCTGCATTCTTGATTACCGGAACGATCAAGTTTCCATCCGGCAATGCAGCCGCCATACCCAGGTTGATATTTCGGCGTTTGATGATCTTATCCCCATCTACCGAAATGTTCATCATCGGGTAGTCGCGCAATGCTTTCGCAACGGCCTCCATGAATATTGGAGTAAAGGTAAGTTTCTCGCCTTCTCTTTGTTGGAATTCGTTCTTTACCTTGTTTCGCCAGTTCCAGATCCTGGTTACATCACATTCTACAAAACTCTGAACATGAGCCGAAGTTTGTGTGCTCGCGACCATATGATGTGCGATGAGTTTGCCCATACGGGTCATTTCAATGATCTCATCTTCTCCGTTAACGGAAATAGGTGTTACTGGTTTGGAAACCGGTGTTGGCTTAGATTCCACTGGTTTGGAAACAGGAGCTTCTTTGGCTATGGTATCACCGCCCGATCTGCTCTTCAGATACGCCAGAATATCGTTCTTTGTTACACGGCCGTCCTTTCCACTTCCCGGAACAGCGTCCAGTTCGTTTTGAGAAATTCCTTCCTGAGAAGCAATATTCTTTACAAGTGGAGAGTAAAACCGGGTTCCATTACTTGCTATAATTGTTTGCGTACTTTCTTTAGCCACCTCAACACGTTCCGCGACTTCCGCTATAACTTCAGGGGTGGGTTCGGTTTTGGTTTCTTCGGAAGTTGTCTGTGGCGCTTCCACTACATTGGAGCTGGCCTCACCTTCGATCTCGATAATTGCAAGCGTTTGACCTACCTGGACCACATCATCGGCCTCGAAGAGCTTTTCCACCAATACTCCATCCACTTCGCTAGGTACTTCGCTGTCTACTTTATCGGTAGCGATCTCAAGTACAGCCTCATCGGCCTCAATGGTATCACCTACCTCTTTAAGCCAGTTCGTCACCGTAGCTTCGGCGACACTTTCACCCATTTTTGGAAGTTTCAACTCAAATTTTCCCATAGGAATCGTACGCATTTGATTTGCGCCACAAAATTAGTCAAAATTTGAATGTTATAAATTGTAAATCCTAAAAAAGAAGAACACTACCTTTTTCGTCACTTTTGTCACTGCCTAAAATAAAGTTACAACCCGAGGGGCGGATCCGGAATGAATTCCCCTTATTTTTCTGGGCATCCATGACCATGAATATCTGACTAAAGGACATATATTCCTCGTCGAAAACGAACATTGTATCGTGGATGTCGGCACTATTGAGTACTGCTTTTGAAGCTGATTTCACAGGTATTTCGATCTTTCCGGCCAGTTTCTGTAACAAATTCAGGTTATCGGTAAATATGATCGCTTCCTTTGTATTCTGAATTCGACCGCCAGATCGATTCATTGATAGTTTCCGAAGGAATTTTCCAATTGAAAGTCCGAAGTGAACCAGGGTATTGCTGAAGAAGTTCGAATCAAAATGCTTTCTGTAGAAAATATGCATTGCACCATAAAATCGATCGAGATACACCTTGTCATTCTGCGGACTTTCGCCCTTATAATGGAGTATCCCATCCGATCCCAGATAATGATTCTTATATCCCGATTTTAATACCTTGAAAGAGAAATCGATGTCTTCTCCGTACATAAAATAGTCCTCATCAAAACCACCAACTTCATAATAGATGGTCCTTTTTAGCAACATGAACGCTCCCGGAAGTACGGCCACTTCACCACTATCGCCCTCTGCAAGGTCATTCGCATAGTATCCATTCTCATGCTTGCCTATTCCTAATAATTTTTTTAATGAAGAAAATGGTGTTGGAATGTTTCGTTTACTTTCCGGCAGGTAATTACCAGTCCCATCCATCAATCGAACACCTAGAATACCTATATCAGGTATTTTAGACATATACTGAAACGCATTGATAAAAATGGAGTGTGTAACAGCAGTATCTGGATTCAGTATGCAGACATATTCCCCTTTTGCTTCTGCTACTGCCTGGTTATTTGCCTTACTGAAGCCTACATTATCGGTATTCCGAATTAAACGCACTTCGGGAAAGTGTTTCTCCATCATGGCGCAACTCTCATCCGAAGAAGCATTGTCTATCACGATGATTTCGGCATCGAGCGAAGAGATGGCACTTTTAACGCTCTTTACTGCCTGCTCCAGGAAGTATCGAACATTGTAATTCAGAATAATGACCGAGAGCTTCAACTTTTCAGAGAGGTTTCAAATGGAATTCTATTCACTATACTTCGACCCAGGGTTACCTCATCTGCATATTCCAGTTCATCACCTACCGAAATTCCACGAGCAATGGTAGTTGATAGCACCTCATAGGGTTCGATCTGCCTGTAGATATAAAAATTGGTGGTGTCACCTTCCATGGTGGAGCTGAGCGCGAAGATCAATTCATCCACCTTAGCTGTTTTTACCTTTTCCACCAGGGTTGGTACATTCAGGTCTCCCGGTCCTACCCCATCCATGGGGGAGATCTTTCCTCCCAATACATGGTAATGACCGCGGTACTGACTCGTATTCTCTATGGCCATGACATCGCGAATGTCTTCTACTACGCAGATGAGTCGACCATCACGGTTGGGATTCGAGCAAATCTCACAAAGGTCCTTATCGGAAATATTATGACAGTTCTTACAAAAATTTATCTCCGAACGCATCTTGTCAAGGGCCGTTGAAAGCAGCTCCGTTTGCTCCTTTGGCTGCTTTAAAAGATGGAGCACCAATCGCAAGGCGGTACGTTTACCGATGCCCGGTAGTTGCGCCATTTCGTTGACTGCGTTTTCAAGTAGTTTGGACGAAAAATCCATAGTTAATGATTCCCCGGCAAGATAAAAAAAATGCTTCAGAAACATGTGATTTCTGAAGCATTCCTAAACTCTTCGGAATTGATTACTCCTTGATAAACTTCTTAGTTGCTGTGCCTGCTTCCGTCTGAATCCGAACGAAATATACTCCCGGACGTAAAGCGGAAACATCAATTGCTTGTTTGCTTTCTACATCTTTCAGATTATGTGTCAACTTACCTGCAACATCAAAAATACGTACAGACGCAGTAGCTGCAGTTCCTGTAAAGATGCGCAATTCGTTACCGGCAGGATTCGGATAGACAAACACAGAATTCTCATTCACCAGGTCATTTCTACCCAGTATTATCGGATCTGCCATTGGTGAAGCCCATAGTCCGCGGCCATAAGTTGCAGCATAGATCATTCCATCTTCGTAGTTGATCTCCAATTCGTTGATGATCACGTTCGGAAGGTTGGTATTGTATGGTTGCCATTCGGTAAGGGTATCGTCTATATAATAAATTCCGTAGTTCATACCTACATAAAGACCATTACCCCCATTATTTTGCCATTGTACACACAAGGCGGAGAAGTTTGGAAGGTTTAGTCTATAATTCTCCCAGGTTTCACCTCCATCTGTTGAAACATATACTTTGTTTACATTAGAATTAGCTACGGCTATACGATAAGGATCTTCAGGATGCACAGCGATATAATTGATGGTTGACCCCGGGAAAGGCAATTGTGTCCAATCCGTTGAGCCTCCATCTTCCGTTCGGAAAAATTGATTGCCGTTGGAAGCATACATCACCTGGTTGTTTGAGGGTGCGATCTTCAATTCGTCGAGATTACCAGAAAATAACTGGGAAATCGGACTCCAACTAGCCCCCTTGGTAACCGATTTGTACACACGGTTATAGCCAACGTATATGGTGTTGTTATCCTGCGGATCTTGTTCGAACGGTGTAACCCACTCCCCGCTTCCGGGACCAGGCTCGTTAATACCAATTACGCTTGCCGCTGCATCTTCGGTTCGGTACATTTGCCCGAACTGTGAAGTTCCGTACATGATATTCGGGTTGTTCTTATCTACAAAACCTTCCATTCCATCGGCACCAAGCCAGTCTATCCAGCCATTTGCTGCGGTGTAAAAGGAAGAACCATTATCCTGAGAGCCTCCGGTTACCACCACATCGGAAGTTTGAGAAACGCCTATTCTGTACCATTGTCGGATTCCCATACCGGCGGTAAGGTCTGTGTAATAATTGGCATTCAAATTTGCTGTATCCTCGGCAACGTATATTCCTCCATCACTACCAACGTAGAGATCGGAGCCATTGAATAACATGATATCCACATCCGCGTGGTGATATCCAATGTTGGCATTCGCAGCTGCATTGGGGATCCAATCTGCAGTGCAGGTAAAACTAACCCCTCCATCCAAAGATCGCCAGGTGAGTATTCCCGCTATGTGAACCTCGTCGGCATCGTTGGGGTTAACTACTATGTCCATATCACGAGGTGCCTGCCCGCTATTGTCAAGGCCTGCAGTACTGTAACCAAAATAATTTAATCCTCCCTGATCAAGTTCCGTGAAGGAGCTTCCACTATCGCTGGAAGTATAAATACCATTGAAGGTACCCGAATCTGATTCTACCACATATACTTTTTCCGGGTCGTCCGGAGAAACACCAATCATCTTCGGACCACTATCAAAACCACCTATGGTAGTAAATGTCAGTCCTCCGTCGGTGGACTTGTGGAAGCTTAATCCCGATGCATAGACCGTATTTGGGTCACCTGGTTTGAACTCTACATCATAGGCGTTACTATCCAGGCCGGTATTGGACCATGTCGATCCTCCATCGGTACTGCGATATATTCCCGCATTTTGAGAACACGCAAACATAATTTGCGGGTTAGAAGGATGAACAACAATTTTGTTGATGAGCGAGCTACTCATATCAGCGATCATATTCCATGTTGCCCCTGCATCGGTAGATTTAAAGATGATACCACTTGAAGAACCCCAATAATAAACATCCGAATCAAACGGATCTATGGTTACAGAATACACATTAAGATTCGAAAAGAAATCGTTCAGCGGTGTCCAGTTTTGACCTCCGTCGGTGGTTTTCCAAACACCGCCGGTATTGGCACCCACTATCATGATATCGTTGTTTGTGGGGTCGATCGCTATCCCGGTAATTCTTCCCACTCCCGGGTTCCAGGAGGTAGTTGCGTTCCAGTCGGTTGGGCCAAGCTCCATCCAGTTGTCATTCATAGGCTGTCGATTTCCTGCTGATTCATTCAGGTAGGCGTTGTAGCGCTCGAATTCCGCCAGGTTTTCGGTAATGGTGGGCAGGAAACCGTCTTCTTTTACCATTCTCAGTGCGTTGTACTCCCATCGCTTGAATTGTTTGTACCCGGAACCCCGTCCTTTATCGCGGCCTTCGAAATAGGCCTCAGCAGATTGGATGACCTCCTGAACAGGATAAGAACCGTCGTCGATCATTTCCAAATATTGCTGTGAAAAGCACAGTTGGGCGAATACAAATAAGGGAATAATGCTAAGTAAATTTTTCTTTTTCATAGAGTTTTTAGCTTTAACTTATTTGGATTTTTTTCAAAATCTATCAAAAGTATTAAAAAATAAAATCGAATCGAAATCAATCTTTGTATTTTTAGGCCGTTCTACTTTCAAACCAACCTATGCAACCACTTCACATAATTTACCTGATCGCCGCTTATTTTGGAGTACTCATCCTAATATCGGCTCTAACGAATAAAGGCGGGAGCAATTCCGACTTTTTCAAAGCGGGTAAACGTTCTCCCTGGTACCTGGTTGCCTTTGGAATGATAGGGGCTTCCTTGAGTGGTGTCACCTTCGTATCGGTACCAGGATGGGTGGAGGCTTCAAAGTTCAGCTATTTCCAGGTAGTGTTGGGGTATACTGTGGGTTACGCCGTAATCGGCCTGGTCCTACTACCACTGTATTACAGGTTAAATCTAACATCCATCTACACTTACCTTGAGGGACGCTTCGGAAACAGTTCATACAAGACCGGCGCTTCTTTCTTTTTGCTATCCAGGGTCATAGGTGCCAGTTTCAGGCTGTACCTGGTCGCGAATATTCTTCAGGAGCTTGTATTTAATGACCTCGATATACCATTTTGGGTCACAGTTTCCATAACCATATTACTTATCTGGCTCTACACGTTTAAGAGTGGAATCAAGACCATAGTCTTCACAGACACATTGCAAACCTTGTTTATGCTCATTGCGGTAGGAGTTGCGATCTACTATGTTTCGGCAGACATGGGATTAGATGCAGGCTCTGTATTTGGTTTTATTGCTGAAAGTGATATGTCACAGATCTTCTTCTTCGACGACTGGAAAAGTGGCGATCATTTTGTAAAACAATTCATTAGCGGGGCGTTCATTGCGATCGTTATGACGGGTCTTGACCAGGATATGATGCAAAAGAACCTCACGTGCAGAAGTCTGAAGGATGCCCAGAAGAATATGTTTTGGTTTACCATCGTACTCACAATTGTCAATTTTATCTTCCTGGCGCTGGGCTTGTTACTCACGATCTATGCCCAGGAAAACGGTATCGACGCGGTTCGCGATCAACTGTTTCCAACAATTGCAATGAAAACTGAGCTTGGGCTCGGAATTGCCGTATTCTTTATGTTAGGACTGGTAGCGGCAGCTTATTCCAGTGCCGACAGTGCTCTAACTTCACTTACTACGTCCTTCAGTATTGATATCATGGAGATCGAAAAGAAATACGATGCCGCGAAACAGATTTTAGTAAGGAAACGTGTGCATGTGGCTACTTCCTTTGTGTTGTTGGGGGTTATAATTATTTTCAAATATATAATCGCCGATGCCACGGTAATAGAGAAGTTATTCATCTTTGCCGGTTACACCTATGGCCCCTTGTTAGGCTTATACGCATTTGGCCTGTTCACCAAATGGAATGTAAAGGATAAATGGGTCCCCCTTGTAGCCATAGCAGCTCCAATCCTCGGTTATTTTGTTGACGACTTCAGCGCCCTGTGGTTCAATTTCGAATTCAAATTCTTTATTCTAATACTGAACGGCGCCCTAACGTTCTTGGGGCTAGTACTGATCAGACGCTAGCAAAACCATACTGCAGGCAACGTCTACTTCTATACCGTTTTCGAGCAATAGATTAGAAAACTCAGGGTTTTCTGTCCCCGGATTAAAGATCACTCGTTTTGGATTTAGCGAAATGATATAATCGTAATATTCCGGTTGATGTTTAGGATTGAGGTATAGGCTTACGGTGTGAATATCTTCATACGGAAGCTTCTCGGTTCCTATTTTCACATCGTCTATCGTCCCTGTACTCTTACCAATGGCCTGAACCGGGTATCCCTTGTCTCTAAGTCGATGAATAACTATATGTGAATAGCGATCTGGGTTGGTTGTCGCACCAATAACTAGTGTTTTCTCCATAGCGTGATTTGGTTTTTAAAATCAGTGCAAAAGTATTAAATCTACGTTAAAAAACAGGTGTTGTGTAACAAAGCTTTGAAGGTTTCGTCTATTGAATAGAAATATTTCCGCTTTACTGTGAAAATTTTACGTTGATGGTTAGTGTTAATAATAGCAGTAAAGCTTCAAGCCCCGCGTTCTAGTCGTGGGGCTTGGTTTTTTTTACAAAAAAATTGAGCTATTTCTGTAACACATTTTCTCCCCAAACGTCTTATGGACAACATTCCGATTAATCGCCGGAACGTGTAATTGCTAATTAGGTAATACAAGGTATTTAGCAATACACAACCAATAATAATCAAACAACCAAACGCAATCAAAAGATGAAACAGTTATTTCTGGTGCTAGCACTATGTCTAGGAGTATTTTCTTATGCGGGTATCGATCCCGATTCTGAAATCAAAGGGAAGATCACAGGTAAAGTGATCGACAAAAATCTTCAAGAACCCATTCCCTATGTTACAATTGCCGTAAAGAAGCTTAACGGAGAGATCATTACCGGCGGTGTTACCGATGACTATGGTAATTTCACCATCGAAGATATTCCTGAGGGGAAGAGTATGGTGACCATACAATTCATAGGATATAAGTCATTCAATTCTGAAATTGAAATTCAACGTGGAAATAGGAATATCGATATGGGCAGTATTCTCCTGGAAGAGGATGTTGCAGCCCTGGATGAGGTAACTGTTGTTGCTGAAAGATCTACCATTCAGCAGAAGTTGGACCGAAAGGTGATCACGGTTGGAAAAGATCTTCAGACGGCTGGGCCCACTGCCTCAGACATCATGAACAATTTACCTTCGGTTAACGTCGACCAGCAAACCGGGGCCCTAACACTTCGAGGTAACCAAAACGTTCGTGTCATGGTAGACGGGAAACTAACCAACGTTCCGGTAGCTCAGCTACTGAGACAGATTCCTTCTACGTCCATAAAGCAAATAGAACTAATCACTAACCCTTCAGCAAAATACAACCCGGAAGGCATGAGTGGTATTATCAATATTGTCTTACACAAGAATGTGAATATAGGGTTTAACGGAAATGCCAGCGTAGGACTCACTTACGAAGAACAGGCCAAATTCAATAGTAATATTGATATGAATTACCGTAATGGTAAGATCAACCTTTTCGGAAACTGGGGGCATAACAGTTCAAAAAACGAGAATTTCGGTAACATTTTTCGACCGGATGACAACTCGGAACAACTGTTTGAATTCCTGGACGATTCGAGATCCAACTTAGTAAAGGTTGGTATGGACTTTTATCTTAACGATAATCACACCTTGTCTTTCTTTACCAACCAGAATTTCTTCGATGGCAGTACGGATGGCGTGACCGACATTTTATTTTACGATGATCCAATGTTCGATCAGATGCAAGACTTCCTCCAGGCAAGAGACAACCTTTCTTCTCAGTATAATTTCAACTACAAACTGGACTTCGACAAGGAAGGTCACAATATTGAGTTGGAAGCAGATTTTAACGCCTTTAACGGTGAGGAAGAAGCACTTTTCGAATTTACAGGAGCCTCGCTCATCAATGACTACATGGATTTTGTAGATACAGACCGGGAGCGCCTTACGGTTAATCTCGACTATGTAAATCCGTTAAACGAAAGCACTAAGCTCGAAATAGGAGCTGAAGCAAGGTTATTTGAAACCGAGCTGTTATACAATTCCACAGGGCAGAGCTTCAATTCACAGGGAGAACTGATACCAACTCCTAGTACGGATTTCGACTACAAGCGGGATATTTACTCTGCTTACGTGACCTACGGAAAGAGTTTTGACAAATGGAGCGTTCAGCTTGGTGCACGTTTCGAGACTGTTGAAGTAAAGGCAGACACCAATGCTGTACGTTCATTTACCAACGATTACATCCAACTTTACCCTTCGGCTTTCGTAACCTACACTCCTTCAGAATCAAATCAATTCCAGGTGAGTTACAGTCGCCGCGTGGACCGTCCGGGCCTTAGCCAGGTGAATCCTATCAGGGAGTGGAGTACGCCGCTGATTTCCTCCTTCGGAAACACACAACTGGAACCACAGTTTACAAATTCTATCGAATTTAACTATACTAAAAACCTTAAAAAAGGTAGTATCACCGGCGGTGTATTTTACAGGGCTATTGAAGATGAGATCAACAGAGCTGTCTTCGTAGATCGCACCGACCTCAGCAAGGTGATCCTTACCTTTGATAACTTCGACAACACCGATGCTTACGGTATTGAATTATCTTCGAATTACAGGCCAACCAATTGGTGGAATTTCAATTTCAGTTTTGACTTGTACACGCAAACTCAGAAGGGTATTACCGAATCCTTAAACAATCCCGGGGATAACCCAACCGTAAATGATATTTTTCAGGAAGTGGTAGAAGTAGATAACACAGCGTGGAACTTGAGAATGTTCAACAACTTTAAGGCTACTAAGAACCTCACATTCTCGGCCTTTGGATTTTACAGAGGGCAAAATCGAGGACTACAGTTCGAAGTAGAACCCATGTACTTTGTAAATATAGGGGCACGATACAACCTTTGGGAAGGACGTGGAACCTTTAGTGTGAATTACAATGATATTTTTGACACCATGCAATTCCAGTTCGACGGACAGAGACCGTTTGCCCAGGTAGGTGCTTTCAACTGGGAAAGCAATACAATTTTTGTAGGATTATCATATCGATTTGGTGGTGGAAAATACCGTGCTAAATCAAGAAAGCGTCGTGATAATGATGAGAAATCAGGGAGCGGTGGTATATTTTAATCGGTTAACTGCTTAGATATGTTATAATTGCGTTAAAATCGATAGCGCCATGCAACATTTGGCATAGTTTTTTAGTCTACTATTATATACCTGCTTAAACAGAGTTTTATAATTTATTTGAATTAGCCGTTCAACAATAATAAATTTATCAGGTACATATAAAAAGCCAACTGCTCACACAGTTGGCTTTTTCATTGATTATATCTTCAGGTCTACCAGCGGATCATTGCACTACCCCAGGTAAAGCCACTTCCAAAAGCCGCCAATACCACGAGGTCACCTTCCTTGATCTTACCTTCTTCCCAGGCTTCGGTAAGCGCGATAGGGATAGAAGCTGCGGTGGTGTTTCCGTAACGTTGTATGTTATTGTAGACATTCTCATCACCTAGTTTTAATTTCCTCTGAATGAATTGAGATATCCTCAAATTCGCCTGGTGAGGTATGAGCATATCGATATCCGAAGTCGTTAGGTTATTTGCCTGTAACCCCTCCTTGATCACCTCGCTAAAGCGAACAATGGCATGTTTGAATACAAATTGCCCGTTCATGTACGGATAATAAGGTATGTTTTCCTGGGGATTCTTTTCTATTATCTCGGGAACCCAATAACTGGTGCTAGGTCCTGGTAATGCAAGTTCATCCTTGTGTTTCCCTTCACTGTGCAGATGAGTGGAAAGTATTCCTCCTCTGCCTGTCTCATTTCTAGTGAGAACTGCGGCGCCAGCCCCGTCCCCAAAGATCACAGACACATTTCTACCGCGAGTGGTATAATCCAATCCGCCACTGTGGTGTTCACTTCCTATAACCAGGATATTCTTATACATCCCTGTTTTAATGAATTGATCCGCCACCGAAATAGCATAAACAAAACCACTGCATTGGTTTCTTACGTCCAGCGCCGGAACAGTGTCCATTCCCATCATTTCCTGAACTTCCACTCCACCACCGGGAAAATACATATCCGGACTCAGGGTGGCAAAAACGATCATCTCGATATCCTTGGGAGTTAATCCTGCTCTTTCAAGGGCAATTTCGGAGGCTTTCACGGCCATTACCGAAGTAGTATTACCATCGCCTTTCTTAATGTGACGACGTTCCTTGATTCCTGTTCTCTCCTGGATCCACTCATCATTGGTATCCATTAACTTGGAAAGATCGTCATTTGTTACAATATTCTCGGGTACATAAGACCCCAAACCTGAAATTCTGGATGTATACATTCAAATTTTTTTTATACCAAGGGGAAAGATAGGTATTCATCTTATTCGGGTAAAGTAAAATCGGAATAATATAGTATGCACGCATAATATCAGGTATGATTTTACCCTACATTTTCCGTATCTTCATGCAAACTTTGACATCCAGATTATGAAGAAAATAATTGCTTGTTTTGTGGCCTTTGTCGTCTTTTCGGGAGGCCTGATCGCCCAGGAAAAATTAACCTATCAGAAACCTCCAACCGAGATACTTAACCTGGTAGATGCACCCCTGGCGCCAACTGTTCTCATCGATTCTAAAGGTGAGAATGTAGTGTTGTTATACCGTGATGCATTTAAATCCATCGCGGAACTTTCGGAACCGGAACTGCGGTTAGGCGGGTTGAGGATCAACCCTAAGACCAATATTGGCAGCCGGACCAATTATTATAAGAACATCAAAGTAAAAAAAGCAAGCGACAAGGAGGCCACACAGGTTTCGGGACTACCAGCTACGCCCAGGTTGTCGAATTTTAGTATTTCGCCAAACGAAAAGATGGTGGCCTGTTTGAATACTACTTCGGAAGGTGCCGAAGTGTGGATATTGGATATCGAGAACGCCACCGTTAAGAAACTAACTCCTGCCAGTGTGAACGCAAATTTGAGAAGCGCTATCACATGGTTTGGGGATAACAACGCCATACTGGTAAAAATGCTGCCTTCAAACCGAAAAGAATTGATCAATACTGCTGAAGCAATTCCGGAAGGACCAACAGTTTCAACCAGTGACGGACAAAAGGCGCAAAACCGCACTTACCAGGATCTGCTGAAAAATCCGAATGATGAAGCGAATTTCGAACAACTGGCGCTTTCAGAAATAAAAAAAGTTAGCATTGGAGGAAATATTACCGACTTCCTCCCGGCAGCCATGTACCGAAGTATCCGTTTCTCTCCGGACGGGAATTATATCCTTATCTCAAGGATAGAAAGACCCTTCTCTTACATCGTTCCCTATTACAGGTTCCCATTCAAAGAAATTGTTTACGACAAGATGGGAAAGGAACTGATGGTCTTTAATGATGTGCCACTGAACGAAGTTCAGCCAAAGGGATTCATGGCAACAAGAACCGGGAAACGAAGTACTGGATGGAGAAGCGATAAACCCGCAACCCTATACTGGGCACAAGCCTTGGACAAAGGAGATCCCGAAAACAAAGTGGATCACCGAGATGCTGTCTACCAGGTAGCAGCTCCATTCACTGGTGAAGCTCAACTACTTCTGAAAACAGTTCAGCGGTTCTCAGGTATTAACTGGGGGAATGAATCAATCGCAATTGCCTACGATCGCTGGTGGAATACACGAAATACAAAGACCTATATCTTCAATCCTTCGAATACATCCATAGCTCCCAAGGTAATTTCCGATAGAAACTACCAGGACCGTTACAGCGATCCCGGGGATTTTGTGACCAAAAGAAATGAATTCGGGCGATATGTACTCGATATGAATAAGAACCTGGCGTATCTCATGGGTGATGGATATACCGAGAACGGACAGTTTCCTTTTATCGATTCGTATGATTTGAAGACAGGAAAGACTTCGAGGATCTATCAATCAAAGTATACCGATAAGCTTGAAAACCTCAATTCAGCAATCGATATGAAGCAAGGAAAGATCCTTGTCAGGATCGAATCCAAGAGTGAATATCCCAATTTTTATTTCAGAAATATTTACAAAAAGGATAAACTCACACCGGTGACTTCCTTCGAGAATCCTTTTAAAAGTCTTGCCGATGTTCATAAAGAAGTGATTTCGTACAAGCGCGACGACGGACTGGACCTGGAAGGTACTCTATATCTTCCGGTAGGATACGACAAGGCCAATAAAGAAAAAATGCCGATGATCCTATGGGCGTACCCACGAGAATACAAGGATAAGAGCAGCGCTTCACAAAGTACGAGCAACCCCAACGAATTTATTTACCCCTACTGGGGAAGTCCGATCTATTGGGTAACCCAGGGCTATGTGGTACTAGACGATGCAGCCTTCCCTATTGTGGGTGAAGGAGATGAAGAACCAAACGACTCCTTCCGAGCCCAGCTTGTGGGAAATGCCAAAGCGGCGATAGATGCAGTTGATAAATTGGGGTATATCGACAGGAACCGGGTTGCGGTTGGCGGACATAGTTACGGAGCTTTCATGGTTGCCAACCTGCTAAGTCATTCGGAATTGTTTGCGGCTGGTATCGCCAGGAGCGGCGCTTATAACCGTACGCTCACACCATTCGGATTCCAAAGCGAACAGCGTTCGTACTGGGATTCGCCTGAAACCTATTATACCATGTCTCCCTTTATGCACGCCGATAAGATGAAAACTCCACTGCTACTGGTCCATGGGGAAGCCGATAATAATTCAGGTACCTACCCGCTGCAGAGTGAGCGATATTTCAATGCGCTGAAAGGACTTGGTGCTCCGGCACGCCTGGTGATGCTCCCGAAAGAGAGCCACGGCTACCGGGCTAAGGAGAGTATACTGCACTTATTGTGGGAACAGGATGTTTGGCTGGATGAACATGTGAAGAACAAGAAAACGATCGTCACTAAAGATCAATTGAAACGGTAAAAAATGAAAGGGCGCTTCCTCAAGCGCCCTTTCTAAAACAACCTAACCAATAAAATAAAAGATAAATAGTTACTTTTTCATAGCAAATAGACTATCCCACCTTTTATAATGTAAAGATACATCATTTTGTTTAATATTTTTTGCCAATAATTAAACAAAGTTTGTTAAATATTACTTAAAGCTTCGGTAGTTATTGATCGTCACCTTGGCCTTAAGATCATTTAACAAGTTGTACAGTCCGAAAAACGTCCTGTTTATATATAGGAAATGTTTTGAACCGCGATTTCCGTTCATTTTCCTTATCTCAGTGTCTTTGGAATATTTGTCACTAAGCGCGGCTATCTTCCCAAAGAAGACCTCGTCTGAAAAATCAAAGATCTCGCTGTGGAAAGGCTGAGTAAATAAGCTTAGCATTTCGTAGAACAATTCCGAGAAGAAGGCAATTTCTTTTTCGGTATCATCCTCACGCAGAATTTCTAATTCGTATAGTTTCTTTCTGAAGATCTCCGGATCGTTGATATTTTCCGGTTCGGCCAATTCAAAATAGGGCGTATAAAATTCATTGGGTACTTTCTTTACGCAGCCGAAGTCAATAGCTATAAGCTTCCCTTCTTCAGAAATTAGAAAGTTACCAGGATGTGGGTCGGCATGAACCTGTTTCAATTCGTGCATTTGGTACATATAGAAATCCCAAAGTGCCTGTCCGATCTTGTTTGCCAACTCTCTATCCGTATTATAGGAAACAAACTCCGAAAGGTGATCACCCTCCATCCAGTCCATAGTAATGATGCGACCGTTGGACAATTCCGGGTAGTACCCCGGGAAGTCAAGATTTTCTATAGTGCTGCAGGCTTTTGAAATAAATTCGCTCTGCTCTATCTCCAGTTCATAATCTGTTTCCTCCAGCAATTTACCTTCTATCTCCTTGAAGAATTTTTCCGAGTCTTTACCTTTCAGATTAAACATCTTGATAGCCACCGGCTTCACCAGGGCCAGGTCACTGCTAATGCTATCGGCTACTCCGGGATACTGGATCTTTACGGCAAGGTCCTTCCCGTCTTTTTGAGCCCTGTGAACCTGTCCGATACTTGCCGCGGCAACAGAATGTGATTCGAACCAATCGTACAAATCGTTTGGCTCTAATCCAAAATATCTTTTGAAGGTCTTATTCACCAAAGGGGCCGATAGTGGAGGAACACTAAACTGCGCCAGTGAGAATTTCTCCACATAGGCTTTCGGCATAATGTTTTTCTCCATGCTGAGCATCTGGGCGACCTTAAGCGCACTACCTTTAAGACTTTTTAAGCCGTCGTATATATCCGCAGCATTGTTCTCGTTCAGTTTTTCTTTGGTAGTTTCCGGATTTACCAGTTTCTCGCCATAGTACTTGAGGTAGTTCCCTCCTACTTTCACTCCCGTCTTCACCAATTTACTGGCGCGAGATATTTTCCCTGTCGGTATGCTGTCGATCGTCTTCATTTAGTTCATCTTTTCTTTCCAAAGGAACTTTCCAAAGTCGAGTAAACTTTCCAGCGGTGTTGTTTCGAACACATCGAAGATGGCCCTTACCGACTTCTCGATAACCACATCGGTCTTTTCAAATGACGGTGAAGTGTCTTCCATCCAGTATTTCAAAATGAAGAGGGTTTGTAACCAGGCTCCTTCAGAAAAAACAGAGACGGGATGCTTGAGTATATTGAACTGCTTCTCATCGTTTTTGATCTCTATAAGTTCCGATGCAAACTCTTTAATATGACCCCGAAGGCCTTTGAGCTGGGCCATGTTCTTCATCATGTCCTTTTTCTCGCTTAAAGCGAACAATACGTAACTTCGGTTTGCAGTGAGCATTTCGAAGAAGGTGAAGAAGAAACTGAGCATCTTTTCCTGGTTCGAAAATCCTTCGAATTCCTTCTGCTTGTGAAGAAGTTTCATGGTACTATCGAAGAATGAATTCCATATTTCCTTCTGAAGTCCTTCAAAAGAACCAAAGAAAGAATAGAACTGCTCCTCTGTAAAGGAGTTCTCCTTGCAAAACTTATAAACGCTAATTGGAGACTTCTCGTGTTCCAGGCAATATTGCATGTATGCTGAGATTACCTGATCTCTATTGGGAGCTTTCTTTGTTGTTGATTTCTTTGCAGACATATCCTTTAATTTTGAATTCAAAAATACATAATGTTTAAGTTTATTGAGTATTTGTTAAACAAAATTGTTTGTTAAAGTTTATAGTCTGTGACATCATGTCATATCAGTAAAAATGGTATTCTATTTGACATAGGTGGAGCGATTGATCATTTAGAATTATTCAGAATAAAAAACACATACTATGAGTTCAGGTACTATTAATGTTTCGGTAGAAAACATATTTCCTCTCATCAAGAAATTCCTTTACAGTGATCACGAGATCTTTCTAAGGGAGCTAATTTCCAATGCCACGGATGCTACACTTAAACTGAAGCACCTTACCAATATAGGAGAAGCTAAAGTTGAATATGGCAGCCCGATAATTGAAGTTAAGATCGACAAGGAGAATCAGAAACTTCATATTATCGACCAGGGAATCGGGATGACAGCCGATGAAGTAAAGAAATACATTAACGAGATCGCCTTTTCGGGCGCCGAAGAATTCCTCGAAAAATACAAGGATAAGAACGGTGAAGATGCCGGGATCATTGGGCATTTCGGACTAGGTTTCTACTCTTCCTTTATGGTAGCAAACAAAGTGGAGATCATTACCAAGAGTTACAAAGATGAACCGGCAGCGCACTGGACCTGCGACGGATCGCCGAATTATACACTGGAAGAGGCTGACAAGAAGGAGCGAGGCACAGAGATCATTCTGCATATTAGCGACGAAGACACCCAGTTCCTGGAGGATGCACGCATTCGTGAATTACTGGTGAAGTACAACAAGTTCATGCCTATCCCGATCAAGTTCGGAACCAGAACGGAAACCCTTCCCAAGCCGGAGGATGCCAAGGAAGATGATCCTGCTCCAACCCTTGAAGTAGACAATATTATAAATAATCCTAATCCGGCCTGGACCAAACAGCCCACAGAGCTGGAAGAAGAGGATTACAAGAAGTTCTACCGAGAATTATATCCCATGCAGTTCGAGGAACCGCTGTTTAACATTCACCTGAATGTTGATTACCCTTTCAATCTTACGGGTATTCTATACTTCCCAAAACTTACGAACGACCTGAACGTGCAGAAGGATAGAATTCAGCTGTACCAAAACCAGGTGTTTGTAACAGACAATGTAGAAGGTATCGTTCCTGAGTTCCTAACCATGTTACGGGGGGTAATAGACAGTCCGGACATCCCTTTGAATGTATCCCGAAGCTATTTACAAGCGGATGGAGCTGTGAAGAAAATCTCCAGCTATATCACACGAAAGGTAGCCGACAAACTAAAGAGTTTATTCAATGATAACCGGGAGGACTTTGAAGCCAAGTGGAACGATATCAAGATGGTGATCGAATACGGTATGCTTACCGAAGACAAATTCTTCGATAAGGCACAGGATTTTGCATTGTATCCAACAGTAGACGGCACCTACTATACCTTTGACGAATTGAAGGAGAAGATTAAGGATCTTCAGACCGACAAAGATGACAAGCTTGTAATTCTTTACGCTTCCGACAAAGAAGCTCAGCACGGTTATATAGAGGCCGCCAAGGACAAAGGATATGAGGTCTTGCTACTGGATTCTCCTATAGTTTCTCATTTGCTTCAGAAGATGGAAAGCAAGAATGAGAACACCTCATTTGTGAGAGTTGACAGTGATGCGATCGACGCCCTGATCAAGAAGGAGGATGAGGCTATTTCGAAACTTTCTGAGGAAGAATCAGAAACCTTACAAACCATGCTTTCTGAAATTATTCCTTCTGAAAAATTCTCGGTCAAGTTGGAAGCCATGGACAGCAATGCTAGTCCGTTCATTATCACTGAACCGGAATTCATGCGTCGAATGAAAGAGATGCAGCAAACCGGTGGTGGCATGTTTGGAATGGGTGCTATGCCTGAAATGTACAACCTGGTGGTGAATACCAATCACGAACTGGTTGGACAGATCCTAAACACCAAAACCCGGAAAAAGAAAGAGCGACTTGTGAACCAGGCATTAGATCTTGCCAAACTGAGTAAGAATTTGCTCAAAGGAGAAGATATGACAGAGTTTATTAAAAGAAGCTACGACATGATCAAATAGAGATCATTTTTTTGAAGCGAAGACCGCTGTCCAAAAGACAGCGGTTTTTTTATGCTTATGATTTACGTATTTATACGGATACCACGATATAGCATGGCACAATAACTTAGCACCTGAAACTAATTAATATAATTCCAAATTTACTTATACAAATTATTTCGATTGCGGATCTAACGATAGCGAGAGAACGAATCAAACAAAAACTAATAATCAATTAAACACTTTATTATGGAACCATTTGTCGGACAAATTCAAGCCTTCGGATTTAACTTCGCACCTAGAGGTTGGGCACAATGTGCAGGGCAATTATTACCTATTGCACAAAATCAAGCATTATTTTCACTTTTAGGAACCATTTACGGAGGCGATGGACGAACAACTTTTGCGCTACCCGATTTACGAGGCAGATCTATCGTTGGTGAAGGTAACGGACCAGGACTGAGTAATATCACCATGGGAGAAAAAGGCGGAACAGAAACCATCACTCTTAACGCGAACAACGTTCCTGCACATGCGCACGGTGTTAGTGTACCTGTAAGCAGTACTGCCGGAGAAGAAGGTACTGCCAACGGCCAGGTAATCGCCGACCATGCAGGTGGCTTTAACGAGGATGTTACTGCCGGTGCTGCTCTGAAAGCATTCAATACAGCCAATGCTGGTAACGGACAAGCCTTCGGATCACGTAACCCATTTCTCGGAATTAATGTGTGCATCGCTTTAATAGGGACATACCCTTCAAGAAATTAATCATAACTAAGACTAATTGGTTTTTTCACTTATGATATTCACGGTAGTGACTAGTGAAATTTAAACCTGTTAATCATTTAAATCTTTTTAATTATGGAACCATTTATTGGACAAATTCAAGCCTTCGGATTTAACTTCGCACCACGTGGATGGGCGAAATGTGAAGGACAATTATTATCTATTTCAAGCTATACAGCGGTATTTTCACTTCTAGGGACCACCTTTGGTGGAGACGGAAGAACCACATTCGGCTTGCCGGACCTACGAGGCAGATCAATCGTAGGAATGGGGAACGGTGCCGGTTTGAGTAATATCAGCTGGGGTGAAAAAGGTGGAACGGAAACGATCACGCTGAACGCTAACAACGTTCCTGCACACGCACATGGCGTAAGTGTTCCAGTAAGTAGTACTGCCGGAGAAGAGGGTACTGCCAACGGCCAGGTTATCGCAGATAGCGCAGGTTCGTTTAACGAGGATGCAACAGCGGGTGCTGCATTGAAAGCATTCAATACGGCAAATGCTGGTAACGGACAAGCCTTCGGTTCTCGTAATCCATTCCTTGGAATCAATATGTGTATTGCTTTACAAGGAATATTCCCATCCAGGAATTAATTAAACTAAAATCCTTATTGATCAGGGCCCGTTTCACGGGTCCTGATTAGTTTTATATCCAATTTGGGATCATTTCCTGTGACATAATTCGTCGTTACTCCGTACACAGGAGCCTTGGAAGTGAAATCATTTACATCCCATGGAATGGTCAGTCCACTTTCGTTATAGGTCAGAATTTCATCTTCATACAACCTCATTTCTGTAAATATTGAGATCCTATTGTATTCTCTTAGTTGTTCTTCATCGAACAAATTCGTCTGAGAGTTAAACTGAATACTATTTTTCTGAATTACTTCTTTATTTATACTAAAGACAGTATCGATGATCTCATAGAACTCAATTACTTTTTCCGAATCAAGGTTGTGCATAAATGATTGTTGCTGTTTTGTGTTCACAAGGGCTAAAGAGAGGGTAATGTCCTCTGGGATAAGGATCAGATCACCCTTTAATTGCGGTACGAGATTCTCCACGATCTTGACTTGTGGTTCGCGTGCGAGCGCCTGTTGCAGACATTCAACCAGGAGAATGTCGACGTCATCGTTATCAACCCTGAATTGAGTTGCATCCGCACAATAACAATTTCTTATAAAGTCTCGTATCCCATAACTATCTATGGTGCTATTCAGCAATTTGAAGCTTTCCGTATTCACCTCTATGAGATCTAATTGAAGTTCCGATGGTGAGAAAATTTGGGTCAAAGGGAGTACCAGAGTTGCGAAGGGACCTGTTCCAACGTACATAATGGTTGCTGGTTTTCCCGCTTGTTTGTGCAAAACGGCATCTACAGCTTTTCTTACTGCTCGCACAAATCTTTTTGTTCTAATGAGGTCCTCTATACACAAGGCTGCCCAGCGGGTAGCAATGGCTTTACCTTCCTCCAGGTAAACATTCTCATTATACTCGGGAGAGTTCATATCCAACTTGTGATGCAGTTCCAGAGATTCCTTCCACTTGCTTAGCACATCTTTAAGTTCGACGTATGCGTGCGTGTTAGAAAAAATCAGTTCTGCGACATTTTTCAGTATCGCGACCAGGTTGTTATTATGTTGCATGGGAAGGGTACGGGAACAGGTTTTGAATATTTTTTTCAATATATAGAATTTACATTTCGCACAATGCTTCAGCAAGAAAAAAATGGATTTCAAAAATTAAATTAGAAAAAAAGAAAATTTCGATGTAGTTTTAAGGAACTAACTAAACCAACATGAAAATTTCGACTTCCCGTCGGTTGTTTATGTCAAAGTCTGCTTTGGCGGCAACCGGAATAGCTTTTATTTCTTCAAATACTATTAATGCTTTTGTGAGTGATTGTCCTTATGAAGGATATAATCCCTTTGCAGAAGAGAAGACCGATTTAAGAACAACTATTTTTGGCGATCACGTAACGGTTCAAGGAGTAATCTATGATTCCTCAGGCTCAACTCCGTTAAAGAATGCGGAAATAGAAGTTTGGCATCGCTCGGCGAGCTCCTTAAAATTCAGGAATCGCGGAAAACTCAAAACGAACCATTCCGGTGAATATAAATTTATCACAGATATTCCCGGACGGAAAGAACAATCCAGTCCGCGGATCTATTTCAAAGTGAGTCACCAGGGCAAGGTTGTATTTACAGAAATTCTTATAAATGTGCATGGTGTATTTATTACCTCCGACCATTTCAATTCCCAATCGGCCTTAGGATCAAAGTTATTACCCTCCTCAAGTAGATCAAATGGCAATTCGGAAATAAACTTTAATATCTCGATTTAATCATAAATAACTTTCAAAAACTAACTAATTATGGAATTCTTTTTAGGACAGATAATCTTATTCGCGGGAAATTTCCCGATTCGGGCTTTTGCGTATTGCAACGGACAACTTCTGCCGATATCTCAGAATAGTGCACTATTCTCGATTTTAGGAACTACCTACGGAGGTGATGGCCGTACTACTTTTGCCTTGCCCGATCTACGCGGTCGAGTAGTTGTACATTCTGGTGGTAATTCAGCCGGACCGGGACTCACTCCAAGACAACTAGGACAAAGATCAGGAGAAGAAAATGTAACCTTGAATACGCTTCAGATCCCTGCACACAACCACCCTGCTACAGTTGCAGTGAGTTCTGCTAACGGGGAAGAAGGTAATGTGAATGGGCAGATCATTGCCAATCACGCTAACGCCTTTAATGAGGATCCTACTTCCGGTGCATCGCTCGGTGGTGTCTCGACAGGGAATTCAGGAGGAAACCAATCGCATAACAACATGCAACCCTGGTTAGCATTGAATTATGAGATCTGCTTACAGGGTATTTTCCCATCCAGAAATTAATCGACAAAGAATAAATTGTGGGGAGATTAAAAATAGGGATTCTTATCCCTAAGTCAGATATGTACCCAACTCTGGGTATGGATTTATTGAATGGTCTGAAATTAGCTTTTTCGAAAAGCGAATCCATTCAGGAATCACCCTCTTTTATTGTTGAAAATATTGGAGTGGCAGCAGATGACCAAGTGCTTAAAAGTGCAGAAAAACTGATCCTTCAGGAAGATGTGGATCTCACTTTATCATTTTGTGGTGTGCTGCTGCTACCTCAATTAGCAAGGCTTCAGGAGCAATACAAGCGACCGCTTATTCATCTGGACCTAGGTGGAAGGGTATATAATGAAGAACATTGTAACCCCTATGTCCTTCATCATACATTAAATCTATGGCAATCCTCGTTCGCTGCGGGACAATACGCCGCAGAACATATGGGAAAGAAATGTCTGTTGGCGGTATCCTTTTACGATGGTGCCTACCATATGACGGAGGCCTTTAACCTGGGATTCACTTCAAAGGGAGGCAATATTACTCGGTTCTTTGTAGGTAATGCCGATTACAAATTGGAAACTTTTGAAGGACTGTTTCAAGGCATACAAGAAGAAGAACCAGATTTTATCTACGGAATCTTTAGTTATAAAGAAGGTGATAAATTTTTAAAGGCTTTTGCCAATTCAGACTACAATGGGAAAATCCCAATTATGGCCAACCCCTCGCTTACCGATGAGGCAATAGCCACCGAAGATTACGGTATTCAGAAACTTGAAACCATTGCCAGTTGGTCATTCGATGATGGCAGCCCGGCTATGCGGGAATTTATTTCGAATTATACAGCTCAATATGATATTCCTGTTAACATCATCAGCCTTATGGGTTATGAAGTAGGTATCACGATTGTTGAGAGTATTTCTTCTGAAGGAACCATCATGGCAAGACTACAAGACGCTTTAAACGGCAAATCTATAGAATCCCCCAGGGGATTGCTTCGATATAATTCATTTAATGAAAGCCAGTTAGACGAATTTAAAATTCGAAAATTCGAATTCAACGAAGTTCAATATCATAATAATATTACAGGAACAATTGATAGTTCCTTTACTGAAAAATTACAAGAGGAATTGAAAGATTTGCCAGCTAATGGGTGGCAAAACCCATATTTATGCACCTGACACCAAAAATCGAATTTACGTAGTATTACGTATACCATATAGAAAATTGAAAATCTATTTTTGACTTATAGTACTAATTATCAAAATATTACTCAACCAGATTAATCTAAGTAACCCGTTATGAAAAAAATTACTAATCAACTTACACTATTAATCGCTCTTTTTGCCATAAGCGTGAGTTTTGGGCAAAAGGCCGTTGTAATAGGAACCAATCACGTCACTCCGGACGGTTTTGCCTTCCTGGTCACTCAGGACCTGGTAAACGGAGAAACCGTTTATTTTACGGAAGACGAATACAATAATGCCACCAACGTATTTGCGACTGGTGAATCTGTAGTTCGCTTCACGGCGAGTGGAGCCGTTTCTGCAGGGACGGTAATTTTCGTAAACGAGACATCGACTAACACTTTTTCAACATCATGCTGCGGTACAGCAGCTCATTTCGGAGGTAGTTTTGCGCTTGGAACTAGTGGTGAGGCGTATTATGCCTACCAGGATACCGATACCAATCCGGCAAACGGAGTAACAGAGATCTACGGGGTATTCTACACGGGTGAAACAGGCTTTGGTGCTGGAGGAACAATTCCAGTAGCGCTGGATCCAACCCCGGATTACCCGAATGCTATCGTGTTAGATGGATTTCCTACCGTTGATCCGGGCAGAGCTGAATACCAGTTCGCTGCAGCAGGCATTCGTGACGGACTGTGTAGGGACGATCTGGAAAATGTGAGTAATTACCTGCATGCACAGGCCAATCAGCCATTATCCACAGTAGCTTTTAATAGCTTCACCCTGGCTTGTACAAGTCCAACATTAACGGTTACAAGAACTCCTGCAAGTGTTTCTGAAAATAGTGGTGCCAATATTGTCTACACCTTTACACTCAGTGCTGCTTCCGTAGGTCCAACTACAGTGAATTTTTCAGTAGGCGGTACAGCCTCAACTCCGGGAGACTACGGTGCTACCGGTGCGGCGACATTTACGGCATCTTCAGGTACGGTGGTTATTCCCAATGGAAGTACCTCAGCAAACGTGACTATTGTACCTGTTTTTGATACTACTCTTGAACCGGACGAGACTGTAATTCTTACAGCCACTCCCGGAACTGGCTATACAGCCGGAAGCCCGAGCAGTGCCACAGGCACCATAGAAAATGACGATACGCTAAGTACAACACCCACAGTTGCGGTAACAGGAATGAACCACGCTGGAACCGATGGTTTCTCTTTTGTGGCGCTCGTCGATATCGCCGCAGGAACTGAAATATTTTTTACCGAAGAAGAATTTAACAACACTACTTTAGCTTTCAGTACAACAAGTGGTGAAGCAGTAATTCGCTGGACGGCACCAGCTGGTGGAATCACACGAGGAACCGTGGTTGTTGCAACGGAAACCGCTGGAAATACTTTTACATTGACATGTAATGGAGGATCCTGTGGAACCCTTGCAGTGCTTGCCGGTTCCTTCGCAACTGCAACAAATGGTGAGGGCTTATTTGCCTATAGCGATTCAGATACCGACCCTACGAATGGGGTGACTGAAGTACATGCGGTACTTTATACGGGTGCTACTGGTTCTCCTGGCGGAAATATTCCAGCCGGTGAAGATCCTTCAACTGTATATACCGGCGCTGTCGTGGTAGATGGGTTCCCGGCAGTAGATCCGAACAGGACCGAATTCCGATTCCCTCCGGAACGTGGAGTAACGGTAGACCAGGCGAATTTCCAAAACACAACCAACTGGTTCAATGCTCAGGCTAACGCTACACTTTCAGATGTTCCATTCGCGAATATTATCATTTCTACAGGATCTGTTAATCCAACATTGACTTTAGCAGCTGCTCCAACAACAACCGTGGAAGACAGTGGTGTTGGTATGGTATATACTTTTACGCTAAGTGCGGCAGCAGCCTCACCGATAACCGTTAATTTCACTGTTGGTGGAACGGCAACTCTGACAACCGATTATACGACTTCCGGAGCAGATACTTTCACGGCATCTGCAGGAACAGCTACCATCCCTATGGGAGGAACAACAGTGGCGGTTACGGTTACCCCGGTAGTCGATGCTGTAGTTGAACCAACCGAAACCATCGAATTAATGATCGATACGGGTACAGGATATGACGGCGGATCGCCAAATTCTGCGACAGGAAGCATAACTAATGACGATACCTCAGCATCCGATCCACTCGTAGCTATAATGGGTATGGCTCATGATGGTGCAAGTGACGATGCTTTCTCATTTGCCGCGGCACAAAACATCCCGGCCGGAACAGTAGTTTATTTCACAGAGGATGAATTCGATAATACTAACTTATTATTCTCTTCAGGCGAGGCGGTAGTGCAGTGGACAGCTCCGGCAGGTGGTCAAATCGATCAGGGAGACGTAATTGTTATTACTGAAACTGCACCGAACACCTTCACTGTAACTTGTTCAGACACTTCAGGAAACGGCTGTGGAACTGCCACAATTATTTCCGGGAGCTTCGCATTGGCGACAAATGGTGAAACCATGTACGCCTACGAAGACAGTGATACAGACCCTACTAACGGTGTTGACGATATTTATTCAGTGATGTACACTGGAAACTCAACAACTCCAGGTGGAAACCTACCTGCAGTAGAGGATCCATCAGGAATTTATCTGCAGGCGCTTGTAGTGGACGGTTTCCCGGCAGTAGCCCCGGATAAGACTGAATATACTCCGGCCTCACGGGCGATCCCCGTTGGAATGGCCGATTTTGAGAATCCGACTAATTACGATCATGCCTTTGCTTATGGTACTGGTTTATCAACGGTGCCTTTTGCGTCGCTTAGCATAGTTGTGACATTTACGGCTCCAGCCGACCTATGTATAGATGCAGGAGTACAGGCGGGCCTTGGTGGTGGAACCCCAACAGGGGGTGTGTACAGTGGTCCCGGCGTCACTGATGACGGAAATGGAATGACCTATAGCTTCGATCCGGCAGCTGCTGGTGTTGGAGTACATACAATTACATATACTCAGGGGGGCAGTTCAGCCTCCGATGATATTGAGGTATTTGCCTTACCAACGGTTGCATTCACGGCACCAGCCGACCTGTGTGTTGACGCAGGTGTTCAAGCTGGGTTGGGTGGAGGAACTCCAACAGGTGGAGTTTACAGCGGACCAGGAGTAACCGATGATGGTAATGGAATGACCTATAGTTTCGACCCCGCGGCAGCTGGCGTAGGAACCCATACGATAACATACTCTTTCACCGATGTAAATGGCTGTAGTGACAGCGCCTCGGATGACGTTGAAGTATTCGCCCTACCGACAGTAACATTTACAGCACCGGCCGACCTGTGTATCGCTGCAGGTGTTCAGACAGGTCTTGGTGGTGGAACACCCACTGGCGGAGTTTACAGCGGACCCGGAGTAACCGACGATGGAAATGGAATGACCTATAGCTTCGACCCAGCCGCTGCAGGTGTTGGAGTTCATACATTAACTTACACTTTTACAGATGCCAACGGATGCTCTGGAAGTGCTACTGATGATGTTGAAGTTTATGCAACACCAACAGTCAGCTTTATCGCCCCGGCCGATCTATGTATAGATGCCGGAGCACAAACTGGTCTTGGTGGAGGATCTCCTACAGGAGGTGTTTATAGCGGAGCTGGAGTTACAGATGACGGCAATGGTATGACATACAGTTTCGATCCTGCAGCTGCAGGAGCCGGCACAACAACAATTACTTACACTTTCTCGGATGCCAACGGATGTTCCGACAGTGCTTCCGATGATGTTGTAGTATTTGCTTTACCAACGGTAACTTTTACAGCTTTGGCAGATCTTTGTTTAGATGCAGGCGTACAAGCCGGCCTTGGAGGCGGAACGCCTTCGGGAGGTGTTTACAGCGGTCCAGGAGTTACGGACGACGGTAACGGTATGACGTACAGCTTCGATCCGGCAGCAGCTGGAGTTGGAACTCATACCTTAACGTATACCTTTACGGATGCGAATGGTTGTACCAACAGTGCCTCAGATGATGTGGAAGTATTTGCATTACCTACGGTAACATTTACTGCTCCTCCCAGTGCGATTTGTCCGAATACAGTATTGACAGGTCTTGGAGGTGGAACGCCTGCAGGTGGTGTCTATAGCGGGCCTGGAGTGACAGACGATGGAAACGGAATGACATATACCTTCGATTCGGGTGCATCGGGTAACGGAACACACACGATCACTTACACCTTCACCGATGCGAACGGATGTACAGGAAGTGCTTCCGATACCGTGACGGTAGAGGACACCACTCCTCCATCTATCACTTGCCCTGGAGACATCACTGTTAACAATGACACCGGTCTATGTTCTGCAGTAGTAACTTTCACTGCGCCTATAGGTACAGATAACTGCTCGGGTGCGACGACAACTCAGACTGCTGGATTACCTAGTGGAAGCATCTTCCCAGTTGGAACAACTACGAACACCTTCGTGGTGACTGATGGTAGCGGTAATACAGCAACTTGTAGTTTTGACGTAACCGTTATCGACGCCGAAGATCCAACGATCACTTGTCCTGCGGACATAACGGTTAGCAATGATCCCGGTCTTTGCTCAGCCCTTGTAACATATACTGTTAGTGCTACCGATAATTGTGCAACTTCTTCAGTTCTAGCTAATGCTTCACCAGGATTAGTTCTGGATATCGGGACCTTAGGCGGTGCGGGAATAAGAACTTCCTTAGCTTACAATCCGGGAGCAGACAGATACTATTCAGTATTCGGTGGAACTACAACTAATCCATTGGATTGCTTTAACGGAACCACCGGAGCATTAATTAGCAGCTCTGTACCCAATTTTGACTACAGAGGTGCGTGGTGGAATCCGGCTTTAGGACAGGCAGAAGGAAACGGTTTTGGCTCTGGTGGTGTCGTTAGTATGACCTTGGCAGGCGATTGTCCTGTAAATGGCGTGACTAATGAGCTTCCTGCGAATCAACCAAGTTCACAATCACAGGGTGATTTAAATACCGACGCGAATGAGATTATTTACTATTTAAATGGTGTAATTACCAGGGTAGATAGAAATACCGGAGCCACCCTCGGAACTGCAGCAATTAGCGGACAACCCGGTGGTTCGAACTACAATGCTAACACAATCGGATATACAGGAGTTGCAGGCTATGAGTACATGTTATATGATATAACTACACTCTCAGCACATCTCTTTGATCTAAGCGGAAACTATGCCGGTTCAAGCACAATTGGTGTGACACCTCAATTAATTGGATATGCCGTCACCTATGAAAATGGTTATGCCTGGATTTTCGCAGGAGACCAATGGCAAAGCTTTGAAATATTTAGTTCGGGTGGTGGAAGTATAACTGTTACTCAGACTGCCGGTCTTCCTTCGGGAAGTGCATTCCCTGTGGGAACTACCACAAATACTTTTGTAGTGACCGACGGAGCTGGAAATACAGCTACCTGTAGTTTTGATATCACAGTTAATGATACTGAACCTCCGGCAATCACTTGTCCTGCAGATATTACGATTAATAATGATCCCGGACTATGTAGTGGAGTTGTGAATTATACTATTAGTGCAACGGACAATTGTGGCTCTATCGCCACTGCAAACCTGAGTCCTTCTAAAGACAATTCACTCTTCGCAGAGACTCCTGGTAATAGTAACGGAGCAGGTCAACTGATGTATGTTGGTCAGAATGGTGTAGACGAGAGTCATCGAGGAGTACTCGCTTTCGATGTTGCTGCTACCATTCCTGCGGGAGCTACGATAACAGGTGTAAGCCTAACGATGACGGCTGATCACCCTTCAGCTAATAACGGTGCACAAGATTTTAATCTGTACCGGGTATTAGAAGATTGGGGTGAAGGCGCCTCAGATAATGGTACCGCTCCTGGTTCTGGTGGAGGTGGATTCGGAGTTCCCGGAATTGCACCCGATGCAACCTGGGATGATGCCATGTTGGGTACTCCATGGGCAGGTGGTCCTGGTGGAACATTTAATCCCGCATCCAGTGCCATTCAAACCGTTGATGCCAACGGACCGTACATGTGGTCGTCGGCTACATTAGTTTCAGATGTTCAGGATATGCTGGACAATCCGGGAACTAATTTCGGTTGGATCATCATAGGAAATGAAACAACAGGAGGAGGAACTACCAAACGTTTCGGAACGAGAGAATCATCGATTCCACCTGTATTAAACATTACATACTCCGTAGATACACCACTAACATTGGTGCAAACTGCAGGATTACCATCTGGTAGTGCATTCCCGGTTGGGACTACAACAAACACATTCGTTGTAACCGATGCCGCCGGAAATAGTGATACCTGTAGCTTCGATGTGATAGTGATCGACAACGAGCCACCTGTGGCTATTTGCCAAGACATCACCGTACAGCTCGACGCTAACGGTATGGCTTCGATTACAGCAGCTCAGATAGATAATGGAAGTACTGATAATTGTGGTATAGCCTCTCTATCGGTTAGTCCGTCTACATTCGATTGTTCGAATGTTGGTGCCAATACGGTAACGCTTACAGTAACGGATACCAGTGGTAATTCATCTACCTGTACGGCGACCGTAACAGTGGAAGACAATGTACCTCCGGTAGCCATGTGTGTACCCGACTTCACGTTACTACTTGATGCAATGGGTAATGCCAGTCTTACAGCTATGGACATTGACAACGGAAGTACGGATGCCTGTGGAATAGCTTCACTGAGTATCTCACCAAGTACGTTTGATTGCTCGAATGTTGGACCGAACACGGTTACTCTTACCGTAACGGATGTGAATGGTAATGTTTCTACCTGTACAACCGTTGTTACTGTTGTGGATGTTACTCCACCACAAATCATTTGTCCGATGGATGTAAATGCATCCAACGATGCAGGTATTTGTGGTGCTGCGGTGACTTTCCCTGATGCCCTCGCTATCGATGAGTGCGGCATTGATTCAGTAGTTCAAACCATGGGACTACCAAGCGGAAGTGTCTTCCCCGTAGGAACTACGACTATAGAATTTACAGCTACGGATGTGAATGGAAATACCAATACCTGTTCCTTCGATATTATAGTAACAGATGATGAAGCACCAGTGGCTGTTTGCCAGGATATCACTATCCAGTTAGACGCAAATGGAATGGCTATGATCACCCCGATGGATATTGACGGAGGATCTACAGACAATTGTGATATCGGATCTCTAAGCGTTTCTCAGGATACTTTCGATTGTTCGAATGTTGGTCCGAATAACGTGATACTCACCGTAACAGATATCTATGGTAATTCATCTACATGTACCGCAGTGGTAACGGTAGAGGATGTTACACCACCTGTTGCTGTCTGTATGGACATCACTGTGGAACTGGATGTAAATGGTACTGTTACTGTTGATCCGGCCCTTGTAGGAGGTGCATCCACCGATGCCTGTGGTATTGGTAGTCTTGCATTGGACATCGATACCTTCACATGTGCGGACGTAGGTGACAATATGGTAACCCTGTTTGTAACCGATGTGAATGGTAATGTTTCTACCTGTACGGCCATTATTACCGTAGAGGACAACATTGCTCCGGACCTTGTTTGTATGGATATCACTGTGGAACTGGATGAAAACGGATTCGCAGCGATACTTCCTGAAGATGTGATCGCGAGTAACACCGATGCTTGTGGAATCTTTACTTCGGCAGTGGATATTTTCGAATTTGATTGCGATGATATTGGAGCACCAATCACCGTTACAGTATTCACTATTGACGTGAACGGAAATATAAGCTCGTGTACAGCCGAAGTAACAGTTGTAGATGTATTGGCACCGGAGGTGACCTGTCCTGAAGATCAGACAGTGGATCCGGGAGCTGGCAACCTCTTCTACGAAGTGCCAGATTACTGGGCTTCTGGTGAGGCTACGGCCACAGACAACTGTACAGATCCATTGACTATATTCAGTCAGGATCCGGCTCCGGGTACATTGCTTGGAGATGGTACGTACACTGTGACTCTTTGTTCTACAGATGAATACGGAAACGAAGCTTGCTGTACTTTCGAACTTACTGTTGAAAGTATCCTTGGTGGAGCAGATCCTAGCAACTTCGGAACAATCACACTGTATCCGAACCCAGCAAATAGTGAGGTCTACTTAAGTAATCCGAAACAAATGGAGCTGGAGCAAGTTTCCATCTACGATATGACAGGACGACTAATTAAGACGGTCAACCTCGAAGGTATGGGTGCTGAAAAAGCCATCGATATCTCAGAATTGGCCAGCGCGACCTATATGTTCATAATCAATAACGAATATGGACAAATGACCAAATCGATTATTAAAGAATAATTGAAGTTATATGTTGTAAAAACCCTCCTTCGTGTTAATGAAGGAGGGTTTTTATTTTTATTGATGTATTTTTGGTTCTGAACTTTCACTTTCAGAAACACATGCTACCCTGGCACCAGTATTTATTAGGTTTCATTTTTTTAGCAGCTGGATTTTTCCACTTTCAAAAGCCGAAACTGTATAAGAAGATAATGCCGCCCTATATCCCGGCACATTCCACCATGGTCCTGGTAACGGGTGTAATGGAAATGGTCTTCGGACTTATGCTGCTCAATCCTGAAACTCAGAATCTGGCCGCCTGGCTATTAATAGGTCTACTAGTGTTATTCCTCCCTGCTCATGTCTATATGCTTCAAAACGAAGAAGCTTCGTTAAATCTACCGAAATGGGTGCTAGTTGGCAGAATACCATTACAATTCGCACTGATGTACTGGGTATATCAATACACATTGATATGAATCTATTCGAAGGAAAAGAAAATGAGATCGTGCTACCACTGCGCGATGCGGAAGTTTCCTATTTTCCCAATTTTATTTCTTCTGAAGTTGCCGACCAGTACTTCGAACACTTACTGAATGAAACAGACTGGCAGCAGGATGACATTAAGATCTTCGGAAAAGTATACGCCCAACCGCGCTTAACGGCCCTCTACGGCGAATCAGGAAAGCCCTACTCTTATTCAGGTATTACCATGCATCCGAAACCTTTCCCCCCTATCCTTTCAGAAATAAAACAAAAGGTAGAAGCCGTTTCAAAAGTAAATTTCACTACCGTATTACTCAATCTTTACCGGGATGGAAACGACAGCAACGGCTGGCACAGTGACGACGAAAAGGAACTGGGAACCAACCCGGTGATCGCGTCCCTTAGTTTGGGCACCAAAAGAAAATTTCACCTTCGCCATAAAACAGAGACCTCCTTAAAATCGTCCCTCGAACTGGAACACGGTAGCCTGTTGCTCATGAAAGGTAGCACTCAGCACTTCTGGAAACATCAACTGCCCAAATCCAAACGAATACATGACCCGAGAATTAACTTAACCTTTAGAGTTATCAAAGCGTAGTTAGATTCAGGTTTTATATTTTTGTAGTGCTATGAAAAATGAAACCGAACTATCTGTCCTAGAAATAGACCGCATCATCGAAATGGCGTGGGAAGACCGCACTCCCTTTGAGGCTATCACTTTTCAATTCGGACTAAAAGAACAGGAGGTGATCGATTTGATGCGCCGTGAGATGAAACCATCCAGCTTCCGGATGTGGCGACAACGTGTTCAGGGAAGAAAGACCAAACACAACAAATTACGAGGCGATGGTGTAGATCGATTCAAGTGCTCCCGGCAAAAGCAGATCACACACAACAAGATCTCCAAACGTTAGCCAAAGATATCGTTCAACATTTTCGCGAGTCGGATACCACTTTTCTGCATTTGAAATTTGGCCACATCCACATACTTGTACATATAATTATAACTTAGCTTCTCTCCTACTTTCGTATTAGCGTAGATATCCTCGCACAATGCCCTGCTTTCGTACATCCAGTCTATAACCGTCCCTTTTTGGATCTCCAAGATCTGTCTTTTGGATAAACGCTTTCGGTTAGCGGCTAATTCAGAATAGGACATATTATAACTTTCTATCATCTTGGTGTCCCAAACGGTGTGCAGATTGGTTCCCTCATCGAACCATCGAACCTGGAAATCGTTCCCTCCTTTGTCACTGGCCTGTCCAACATGAAGTGGCTGATGCAGGTCACCAATGAAATGAACCAGCATTTTCAAATGGAAGACCTTTTCTTCCTTGCTACTGTTTTCATTCTTCAATACTGCGACGCAAGTATCGATCCCTCGGATAATATCTCCACGCTCGCTTTTGGGATGTGTTTCGTATCTGCTTCCGAAGGGAAAATTCACAAAATGCCAGGCCCAGTATTTTCCATATCGATCGTTACTTTTTATCTCATCACCATAAGTAGAGACCAAGGCCAGCGATTCTCCATTCAACAGGGCATCGATCGCTTTCTTCGCTTTATTGCTCAAGTGGGTAGTAGCGATCTCACCCGTGGCTCTGTGTCCTGTTCTACCCCAATCATCGAGCTTTTCAGCAGCCGACAAGGGCATCGAAATAAGAAAAATCAGTACGAAAAAGTATTTCATCGGAAATGTATTTACTACAAAGATACCAAGCTTTCAGAACAGATCGGTTTCAATTCAGTTAATTAATAGTAACTTTAGATTAACATTTAAAATGAAGAATAAACAATAATTACAGTAAATGGTTTGTTTCTTTATTAAATCCCAATTCTTGACTATGAAAAATCTAATTATAATGTTGCTTGCCATATTCGTAAACACAGTATATGCACAAGAAAGCACATTTAATTCCGAAGAGATAATAATTGGCAGCTTCGTAGAAGGGACCCTGCTCCTTCCTGATGCTGAGAATCCTTCACTTGTGATCATGATTCCCGGTTCCGGGCCAACAGATCGGGATGGCAACCAGGCGATGCAAAAGAACAATTCTCTTCGCTTCCTGGCCGAAGGATTATACGAAAAAAATATTGCCACCTATCGTTATGACAAGCGCCTGACCAAGATCATGAAAATGGGACAGCTCGATGAATCAAAGATAAATTTTGATCATTTTATCGAGGATGCCATGGAGGTTCTTGCTCATTTTCAGAATGATGAACGCTTCAATCGAATTACTGTGCTGGGACATAGCCAGGGCTCACTGGTTGCAATGATCGCTGCCCAAAACGGTGCCGATGCCTATATCTCACTTGCAGGGGCCGGACAGGCGATCGATGATGTGATCGTGGATCAGCTTGCAAAACAGGCACCCGGCCTGAAAGACAACGCCAGGGAAAGTTTTAATGATATGCGATTGAAGGGTGTTGCCGAGAATTACAGTCCGGGACTCTCTTCCATCTTCCGTCCTTCTCTCCAACCCTTCCTGATTAGTTGGATGAAATACGAACCACAGGAGGAAATTGCAAAACTGGACATTCCAGTCCTGGTTGTGAATGGTGACAAAGATCTCCAGGTACAGGTTTCGGAAGCTGAGATGCTTGCTGCTGCCAACACGCGTTCGAAACTGGTTATCATTGAGAACATGAACCATATTTTTAAGGAGATTCAGGGGAATGACCTGGAAAATCAGAAGTCGTACAACGAATACAAACGACCGGTCATGCCTAAATTAATAGATGAAATCGCTTCATTTTTAACTTCGGAATAATTTCGCTAATAAATTGTATTTTGCAGGCAAACTAACATAGCCATGCAGGAACAAGCCGCTGAAGTAATTAAAGACACTACTCCTCTACTGACAAGTGATACCATCGTTTTTGGTATGCTGATGGTCTGTCTAGGACTCATTTTCTTCACATCATCCAGAAAAAGTGGTTTCTGGCACAAATTCTATAAGGTTGTGCCTGCACTCTTCATGGCGTATTTTGTACCCGCACTGCTTACAACCTCCGGGCTTATTGCGCCTGAATGGACCACTGTTGAAGAATCGGGGGAAGTAACTGAAGGAGCTACCAGTTTATATTATATGTCCAGTAGGTATTTACTACCGGCAGCTCTGGTTTTAATGACATTAAGTATCGATCTCAAAGGTGTTTTCAACCTGGGACCCAAAGCTGTTATTATGTTCCTCACCGGTACAGCAGGAATCATTATAGGAGGGCCGCTGGCCATCCTCATTGTGGGAGCTATTTCCCCGGAAACGGTTGCTGCACCGGCTATGCCACTACCCGGACCGGGAGAAACCAATGAGATCTGGGCGGGACTCTCCACCCTATCGGGAAGTTGGATCGGTGGTGGTGCAAACCAAACTGCCATGTTTGAGATCTACGGTTACAATCCGAAGCTATTCGGACAGATGGTATTTGTGGACATCGTTGTAGCAAATATCTGGATGGCGCTACTTATTATTGGTATCGGCAGGGCCGTCCGCATTGATAAATGGCTCAATTCGGATACCTCAGCAATTGAACGCCTTAAAGAAAAAGTATCCTCATTCTCTAAGAAAGTAGAACGTAATCCTAGCTTTTCAGATCTTATGATACTCGCGGGAATCGCCTTTGGGACGGTGAGCCTGGCTCATTTTGGCGCCGGTTATATAAGCGGTTATTTTGAATCAATGGTAAACAGCATGCCTGAAGGCCTCAGCCGAAACATGTTGAGCTTTATGAGTTCGCCTTTCTTCTGGATGATCACCATAACCACCATTATTGGAATTATTTTGTCGTATACAAGAGCGAGGGACCTGGAAGGAGCTGGTGCTAGTAAATTTGGGAGTGTATTCATTTACGTACTGGTAGCCAGTATCGGGATGAAAATGGACCTTACCTTAATTTTCCAGAATCCTGGTTTGATCGCAATCGGATTGATATGGATGGCGATGCATGCGGGCTTACTTATTCTAGTAGCGAAACTTATTAAGGCACCTTATTTCTTCCTTGCCGTGGGAAGCCAGGCCAATGTTGGAGGAGCGGCCTCAGCCCCTATTGTAGCTGCAGAATTCCACCCCTCGCTCGCAACAGTTGGTGTGTTATTGGCGGTATTTGGCTACGCGATCGGAACACTGGGAGCGGTTGCCTGTACCTTCCTGATGCAACTCGCATCGGCGGTATAAATATTTCAGAAAAAAACAGCATCTTTGCGGCACTTTTCAAGCAATACCACATGAAGTATATCATATTATTACTGGCTATCGGATTTGTTTTAACCAGCTGTTCAGAACCTAAGGACCAAATGCTGCTTACGGGTACTGTGAAAGGACTTAAAAAAGGCACATTATTACTTCAGAAGATAGAAGACACAGCGCTGGTTTCTGTTGATTCAGTAGTAGTTGACGGAAAATCTGAATTTTCATTTAATCGGGAAATTCCTAGTCCGGAGGTGTATTTTCTTTATTTACGTTTAGAAAACGGAGCTCTACTGGATGATCGAATTCCTTTTTTTGCTGAAGCCGCCGAGATACAGTTGGAAACCTCTTTGAAGAAGTTCGGTAATGATGTAAAGATCACGGGTTCGGTGAACCAGGGAAAACTGGAAGAATACAAGGATCTCGTGAACCGTTTTACCAATAGGAACCTCGACATTATTGAACAATCGATCAAAGCTTCCCAAGAGGGTAATGATTCACTTATTTCAGACTTACAAATTCAGCAGAATAAACTAATTGCCAGTAAATACTTAGCTACGGTAAATTATGCCCTTCAGCAAAAGGACCACGAAGTCGCTCCTTATCTCATGCTTAGTGAAGTTTTTGATGCTAATATTAAATACCTGGATACGGTATACAGTGTGCTTCCTCCAAAGGTTCGTGAATCCAAATACGGAAAAGAACTGGCAGACTTTATTGAAGATCGAAAGGCACAGTGATCTTAACTCAGGGCGTTGATCTTATCGATCAGTTTCCTGCCCCTATCTTCCAATTCCTGGTTGATGCCTTTGAAATGTGCTTTGGCATTCTCTACGTCTTTTTCATTGACCTTTGCTATTAGATCGTCGAAGGTTTCAATAGCCTCATCAATGATCTTCTCGGATTTCTTGGTATCCTTGTCGGGATTTGTGAGTTCCCAGATATAAACTGCCTCGATGATATCGCCAAGTACGTAGTTAATATCTCTCTTTAGGTCTCTAACGCTTGCCATAACAGTGAATTTAATTAATTACAAGTTACAAATACTTATGGAATATATACCTCAAGCAAGGTGGCGGATGTTGTTTTTAGTTGCACCTCATCAATACAGGCCGGTATTAAGACTGTTTCACCTTTAACAATGGAAACATCTGTAAAATCGCCCTCAATCGTCGCCTTACCATCAATACACATATACACTCTAAATGAATCGAGAGCAGCAGCCTTTCGAACAATAGGTGATGTTAATTTCAGTTTGTTTGTTTCGAAGAAGTCCGACTTGCATACCAATACGGCTTCATTCTCCTTTTCTTCATAGGTTCGTTTTGCATCCATTATACCATAATCGATAGCTTCCATTGCAAGTTCGGTATGCAGCTCTCGCAGATCTCCATTTATGTCTGGTCGATCCCAATCGTAGACCCTGTATGTAATATCCGAGGTTTGTTGAATTTCGGCCAACAAAGTACCACCACCAATCGCATGAATTGTTCCCGGTGCGATATAATAGGCATCTCCGGGCTGTATTTCTTCTGAATTGAGAATATCAATTAAGGTTCCTTCTGAAAGGTATTTCAAATATTGTTCTTCATCCATCTCCCTGTTAAATCCGATGATGAGCCTGGCATCAGGGCTTGTATCGACTATATACCACATTTCGGTTTTTCCGAAAGAGGCATGTCTTTTCTGAGCCAGTTTGTCGTCTGGATGTAATTGAACCGACAAGTCGTCTCGTGCATCTATAAATTTGAATAAGAGCGGAAAATCTGCCCCAAATCGTTTGGCCACACGTTCACCTACAAGATCTCCTCCAAAGGTCTCGATAAGTTCATTGAGGTTCCGATTTTTGAAAAGTCCGTTGGAAACCACTGATATATCACCTTCTACCCCAGATAATTCCCAGCTTTCTCCGATGAATTCTTCAGTGGATTGCTTTTTCAGAACTGAGGACAAGCGCTTGCCGCCCCAGACTTTGGGCTTTAGGATAGGATGAAATTTTATTGGGTATAAGTTGCTGGATTGGCTCATTCTAGCCGGTATAAAGAACAAAATTACGCGGTGTTTCGTATAATTTCACCGAAAGATCGAATTTTTCATCCAATTTTGCACGTAATTTCTCCCAGATAACCTTTGCGATATTCTCCGCCGTTGGGTTTAGATCCGCAAACTCCGGAACTTCCAGGTTCAGGTTTTTATGGTCAAAAGCATCTTCAACCTCTTCTTTGATGAGATCCTTTAGAATTTTCATATCGATAAGATAACCCGTTTCTGGATCTACTTCTCCGGTGACGCCAACTTCCATTTCATAGTTGTGCCCGTGAAAATTAGGATTATTGCATTTACCGAAGATCTCCCAATTCTTTTCATCGCTCCAATCCTTTCGATATAAACGATGAGCGGCGTTAAAATGTGCTTTTCTGAAAACCGTTAGGCTCATGATGATATGTGTTGGTAAAACTTCTCGAATATTATTTTAAACCAGGCTGTGTAGTCCCCCGGATTTATTTTGATGTCCTCACGCACTTCCTGTATTGGCATCCATTTCCAGGAATGCACTTCTTCTTTGTTGATTTTTGGTTCGTTGTTGAACTTTCCAACCAGGACGTGATCGAATTCATGTTCTGTAAGCCCGTTGTCGAATGCGGCTTTGTAAATGAAGGAGGTAGTCTCCTTTAATTCGGTATTGAATCCCATTTCTTCCTGCAACCTTCTGGTTCCGGCTTCTATCGAACTCTCGCCATCACGTTGATGACTGCAACAGGTATTGGTCCACAAACCGGGAGAATGATACTTTCCCAGTGCTCTCTGCTGTAACATCAATTCATCGTTATCATTAAAAACGAAAACAGAAAAAGCCCGGTGCAATACGGCCTTCTCATGAGCTTCCATCTTAGGCATCAGACCTATCTGCTCATCCTTCTCATTCACCAGGATCACCATTTCTTCTTGCATAGCCTGCACAATTTTGCTTCAAAAGTACAACAATTAGCAACAAAAAAGCGCCCAATACAGGTGTTGGGCGCCTTTGGTGAGGTTAAATATTTCTTAATTCTGAATGATGAACATCGAGCGTCGGTTCAGCTGATGCTCCTCTTCGGTACATTCAACTCCATTTGAACATTGGTTCGTAAGTTGATATTCTCCATATCCTTTGGCGGATAATCTCTCACGATCAATTCCCTTACTCACAAGCCATTCAAGCGTTGACTGAGCGCGTTTTTCTGAAAGTGCCTCATTATAGGAATCATTTCCACGAGAATCCGTATGAGATTCAATATGGATGATCAATTCGGGATACTGACGCATAGCAGCAAGTATCTTCGCCAATTCAATTTCAGCATCCGGACGGATGTTATATCGGTCGAAGTCGAAGTAAATCGGTTCAAGTTTCAATCTACAACCCAGATCGTTAGGTGCACAAGGATCGCATTCCAGGATAAGGTCGGCAATCACAGTTTCCGAAGCATTCGGTGTAGTTACGAGTTTCTCGTTATACTCACAGCCATCTCCGATAGCGCGAACGATATACACTGAGCTACATTCCGCAAGGTTATCGAACGAATATCTTCCATCGGCACCGGCCGTCATAGTTTTCACTACTATACTGTTCTCATCGAGTAAAGTTACAGTGGCATTTGCTACGGCTTCTCCGGTTACATCGTTCGTGATAGTACCGGCGATGGTGACTTCACAACGCTCCTGGACTCTGTAGATCTCATCGGCAACACTTCCTTTTTCTCCATCTCGGTTGGAGGAAACATACCCAATACGCTTTTCCTCATTCAGGATAAATCCGAAGTCATCCTTATTACTATTCGTTGGTTCTCCTAGGTTTTTTATCTCTCCGTCGGGCTTCCAATCCTCTCCCAGTGGTACCATAAATACGTCGAAACCACCGAGGCCACCACGACCATCACTGGCGAAGTACAGGTTCTTATTCTCACTTATAAAAGGGAAGGATTCCCTGGCTTCCGTGTTTAGTTCCGTAACGTTTACGGGCTCACCATAGGTGCCGTCTTCAAGAAGATCAACATACCAGATATCGGACATACCGATAGTTCCTGGCATATCCGAAGAAAAATATAGTCTTTTCTCATCCAGGCTCAATGCCGGGTGGGCTACTGAATAATCATCACTATTAAAAGGTAGTTCTTGAATATTGGTCCAAAAGGTTTCTCCGGTTTTAGTGGCTTTATACAACTTAAGACGAATTGTCTTTTGTTTGTCCCTTCCTTTTTTACCATCGATGAAGTTATTTCTTGTGAAGTACATCGTATTACCAGCCTTGTTAAAGACAGCCGATGATTCATGGAATGGGGTATTCACTTCCCCATTTAATTTGGTAGGGTTGGATAGCAACCCGTACTCATCCATATCCGCTTCAAAAAGATCCAGGAAAGGTTGCTGGTTCCATTCGTGTATCTTATCACCTTCGGTGACTCTTGTTGCAGAAGCGTATACCAATTTATTTCCGTAAAAGGCTGAACCAAAATCCGAATTCTCAGTGTTTACAGAAACCTTCTGAAGTTCTACTTCGTACTCCAGGAAGCTGGTGTTGGCGGCCTGGATAATTTTTGGGTCACCACCTTTCCTAATGTAAGCTTCCATAAGTTCATCCGCAACTTCAGTTTGTCCTAGACTTTTCAAAGATTGGGCGGCTCGATAATAATAATCCGCATCTGCGTCATTAGGAAATTCATTCACAAGGCGCTGATACCATTTCGCGGCGTTTTCGTAATCACTGTTCCAATAATAAGTATCTCCAAGATTCTTAAAGATCTGTGCAGACGTATAGCCGTCTTCCACAACCTTAAGGTATATTTCCCGGGCGTCGATGTATGAATATTTATCGAACTCCTTATTGGCTTTTTCTACCTTGTCTCTTTGAGAAAAGGACACACCTGAAATAAATAGTGTGAGAATTAAAAGAAACAGGTTTTTAGTTAAAGTCTTCATCATGTTGTTATTTTTAGAAGAATCGTGGTGTTAGTACTCGTTCTGGTTTGTTAAATACATCGAATCGCAGCATGATCTCATACGAACCATCGCTGTAATCCTCTAAATC